>JAFSPA010000012.1 GCA_017443145.1 Paludibacteraceae bacterium | reverse complement strand
AGGCAAGTTTTCAGCCTGCAAAGTGACCCATAGAGCAATTTTTGATGTCGATTTTAGTGCTGAAAACTTTCAACCACCTCTCTGCCCTTATAAAATAGGCGATGCGGGCCTATCGCAGCCTGCATTTTGACCCATAAACCTATAATCCGAAGCCTGTGCAAGGGGTCACACCCACGAGCCAGGGTATATTAGCGGGGTCGCCTATTTGCATCATCAGACCTGCTGCAAGGCGAAAAACGACGTGCTCATTGTCCACATCGCTGTAGCGCTTGAACTCGCTCCACAGACCACCTCCTGCGGTCAGGAAAAGACCCAAACCGAAGTTCTCGTTTACGCGCCAAGTGCGGTCGTAGCCGATGTTAGCCGTCACACCTGCGCCGGGTAAATCGAGGCATTCAATAGGCACACCTACTCCGAAACTCAGACCTTTGAGAACCGTATAATCGCGCACGGGCTGGTCTTCTTGTGCCAAGGCTATCACACTGACTATCATCGTCATAGCTAATATCATCGCTTTTCTCATTGCACTATCTGTTTATGGTCAATTAGTATTTGTTTGGCGGTGCCGACCTTGTTCTTGAACGTGAACATCGAGCAAGCCTTCCTATGCCCAAAAGCCAAACGCACTCTCACGGGCAGAACAGATTTGCGGGCAGTACCTCTCGCTTGTGGAACTCTATTGCCGCAAACAGCATACCGTGGAATGGTATGCAGACAAAATGCATCTATCACCAAAATATATCTCCAACACCATCAGGCAGACGCTATGTCTATCTCCGAATGGTTGCATTGACAGCGCGCTAATGCGGCAGGCCAAGTCCCTACTCTCGTCCACTTCATTTTCGGTTCTGCAAATTGCCGACATGCTCGGTTTCAAGAACCAAAGCCATTTCTGCGCTTTCTTCCGCCGACACGAGCTATGCTCCCCTACTTCGTTTCGGAAGAAGGCGTGAGAAGAGAGTCTTTACATGGTCCCGTAATGATATCGTTTGACCTTCGCCTGCCCTCCGCGTGGCAATGTATGCTCAATGTATGCTCAATGTATGCTCAATATATGCTGAATGTATGCTCAATGTATGCTCAATGTATGCTGAGCGGGACCATATAAGAACGTAAGTACTTTAGAAAGCCAATCATACGAAAAAGAAGAAGGACGACTTGAGGCCGTCCTTCTTCTACTCTACTCTAACCTTGGATTATGCCATGAGGGCACCAACAAGCGCTAAGATGGCGTAGAACTCAGGAAGTGCGCAGTAGATCATGGTGTTGGTCATAACATCGTGACCTTGTGCAATACCTGCGATACCGTTCGCTGCAGTCTGACCTTGACGGATAGCAGAGAGCAGGAAGACGATACCCGTACCGATACCGATACCGAAGAGCAGAATCGGATTGGTAGCAATGAGGCCCTTGAGCATCAAGAAAGCCACAAAGCCATACAAACCCTGCGTAGCAGGAAGCGCTGAGAGAATCATGTAAGCAGAGGATTTCTCTTTGTTCTTCTTAAGCGCACCTTCTGCTGCGTTGGCAGCAATCGTGGTTCCATAAGCGGAGCCAATACCGGAAAGACCTAACATGAGGCCTAAGCCGAGATAACCTAAAATTTGTTCTAACATAGTTGTTTATTTTTTAAATGGTTTATATTTCTTTCCACTACCTTCGTATCCGGAGTTCTTGAAGTACTCGACGAAGGTAAGACGTAACGGGTGTACAAACGCACCCAGGCACGCCATAAGCAGGTTGAGTACGTGACCAAAGGTCACGATGAGGATAAAGCCAATCCATGTGCCGACATTAGGCGTGTCGCCCAGCACCATTGCGCCAAGCTGGTTGAAGGCCATACCAAGCATTCCACCTGCCAAACCAAGGGCATAGAGACGGATATAACTGAGCACATCACCTAACAAACCCGTTGCCATACCATAGGTATCCCACAAACCTGCGCCGATATTAATCAGCGGATTGCGGCCGGGCTTATTGAAAATGTAGATTCCCAGCGCTGAGATGGCTCCAATGCAGATAAGCACGATATTCGTCACTTCGGGCGAGAGAAGCTCTAAGCCGGCTAAGACAGCGGTAATAAGGCCACCGAGGATGAGTAACAGCCAGCCCCAAGTAGACACATTCTCTTTGAAGCCGAAACGCTTGGTATAAGCTATAGCCTTGATAACCATTGCCAAGCAGATGTGTACTACACCAATAAGGATAGCCAGCACCATCATCACGTCGTATGGTTGTCCTGCGACCATGAACTTACCGGTTGTACCCTCTCCTAAGTTATTGAACATCACCACTTTAGCCCACGACGGCATCCATTCGGCTTGGAAGATGTTGATGCCGAAGAAACCGCCCATGAGGTAACCAATAACGGTTGAACCGACGCCGAGTGCCATAATAATTGGCCCCATGCCGTCGAACATCTCAATCTTGAGTTTGCCCTTGTGGATAAGGTATCCGACGAGGATGAGTAGCAAGCCGTACCCTGCGTCGCCGATACACAGCGAGAAGAACAGCAGGAAGAACGGTCCGAGTATAGGCGTCGGGTCGAACTCATTGTAGTTAGGCCAACCGTACATTCCGGTCAGCGGTTCGAAGAGTCGAACGAACCAGTTATTGTGCAGTTTGATAGGCGTAGCGTCTTCGGGCTGCGGGTCTTCGGACTCATAATACAACGCAGCAGGAAGGGCATTGAGACGCTCGTCCAAGGCGGCAGTATTATCTACCGGACAGAAGCCTTCCAAGATGCATAATGCACCATCAGCTCCACTTTCAGTATTGAGCGTAACTTCCTTCCAGTCAATCTGTTGCTCAACGGATTTGAGTTCGTCTTTGAGTTGGTTGATATTCGCCAGAGCCCAAGCCTCGATACGTGCTTTCTGGGCTGCGAGTAAGCCGTTGAGACCATCTAAATCAGCCTGCAGTTCAGCAGCTGACTTAGTGAGTGTTATCTCGGTAGCATCTTCCGTAACAGCGGAGTTATCGCCGACCGTAACGAAGTAGATAAGACCGCCGTTTTCGGTGACTTGAATACCCCACTCTGCGTCGAACTTGGACTTCGGGCAGGAATAGTAGTGCAGAGTATAACCGGCTTCGCTCAGTTGAGCGATGGTCTTGGACGAGAAATCGCCCCAGATAGCGACGCGTGCTTGCTCTTTCAGAGTCGCTGCGATACGTTGTTCGAGATCGGCTTGCTCCTGAATCAGTTGGTCCGGAGCACCCTGCTTGAGGATATGTTGCAACTCGGCTCGGCGGGCTATAAGTGCTTGCATATCAGCATCTTCCACCAATCCCGCGGCACGTTGAGTAACATGTACTACCCCAGCCTCGCGCAGTTCGGTCAGGAAAGCCTCGTAATCACGATGGAACACCAGGAAGGTGTATTTCTTCATTGCGGTAATCATACGGCAGCCCCCTTTCCTTCTTGCGCCATTTCAGCCTCGCGTTGACGCTTTGCCTTGACTATTTTCTGCGACGACTTGGAGAGGTTCTCTTCGTCCTCCATAAATCGTTTAATCTTACGTATAGCATCCTGATAGCCGGGTATTTGCACTTTCTCGAAGAGGTTCACTTTCTGCGTTGTTTTCTTGCGCGCATACTCGAGCAAGTCCACTTTGCGTCGAACGAACTCCTGACGAATACCTACATCGGCGATCGCTTTGAGCTGCTCGAATCCGTCGTAGAACCATTTGGGCGAGTCGTAGATAGAGAACGCTTTGGTGGTATAGACAACCTCGTCTAACACAGGCACGCGCACGCCCGCAATCTTCTTAATAGACATGCGCACGTCGTCCACGTGTATGAGAGAGGTGTCAAACTCGCCCCAAAGTGCAATCATCTGGTCGTAGTCCTTGATGCGGCGGTCCACTTCTTCGTCCAGCGCCTTAATCTCGTCCTTAGCCTTTTTAACTTCAAGGCGTAAGGCAGATTCCTTGCTTTGGAGCGTAGGAAGCGTACGTTGTCGCATCTTCAGGTTCTTCTCCAGTCCCTGCAGCGATGTTTTATTAAATTGGTATGTTATTGCCATAGGTTATTTGTTCCAATATTGGTCAACCAATGCTTGTTTGATGTTCACTTCTTCCGGTTTGAAGTATTTAGCAAAGAGGTGCCAAGCGATATCCAACATCTCGGTGGTGTTGATGTTGACGTCGATAGCGAGGATGTCGTTGGAGTACTCTTTAGCGAACTTGAGGCAGCGCTCGTCGTAGTCGGTCAAATCAAAACCGTTCTCGAGTTTGGTCTTTGCGTTAGCGGCATCTGCGTACAGACGAACGGCAGCGTTCATGACTTGCGGATGGTCTTCGCGGGTCTTCTTGCCGGCAACTAATTGTTTTAGACGAGACAGTGAACGGAACGGATCGACGATGACTTTACCGGTATCGGAGTCACGACGGAGGTAGAGCTGACCCTCTGTGATGTATCCAGTGTTATCTGGAATAGCGTGCGTGATGTCACCACCCGACAGCGTTGTTACGGCAATAATCGTGATGGAACCGCCACCTGCTTCCTCCGGGAATTGAACGGCCTTCTCGTAGATCTTTGCGAGGTCGGAATAGAGCGAACCAGGCATCGAGTCTTTGGACGGAATCTGGTCCATACGGTTACTTACAATTGCCAATGCATCGGCATACAGCGTCATATCCGTGAGCAGAACGAGCACTTTCTCGCGTTTCTCTACTGCGAAATACTCTGCAGCTGTAAGAGCCATATCCGGGATAAGCAAACGCTCTACGGCAGGATTCTCGGTCGTGTTCACGAAGGAAACGATACGGTCGAGAAGACCTGCGTTAGTGAAGACGTTCTTGAAATAGAGGTAGTCATCGTTGGTCAGACCCATACCGCCAAGGATGATCTTATCTATTTGCGCGCGGAGAGCTACGTTCGCCATAACCTGGTTATACGGCTGGTCTGGGTCAGCGAAGAACGGAATCTTCTGTCCCGAAACAAGCGTGTTATTCAAGTCAATACCGGCAATACCAGTTGCAATCAGCTCTGACGGCTGTTTACGACGTACCGGGTTAACCGACGGGCCACCGATCTCCACTTCCTTACCTTCAATAGCCGGTCCTCCGTCAATCGGATCACCGTAGGCATTGAAGAAACGGCCGGATAGTTGGTCGGACACCTTAAGCGACGGAGCCTTACCGAGGAAGACCACTTCGGCATTGGTAGGAATACCTTCGGTGCCTTGGAAGACCTGAAGCGTCACTTCGTCGCCCAAGATCTTAACGACCTGAGCGAGTTTGCCATTCACGAGCGCGAGTTCATCGTTACCGACGCCTTCAGCACGCAACGAACACGTTGCCTTCGTGATAGCTGTGATTTGTGTGTAAATCTTTTGAAATGCTTGTGCCATTACAATATATTGTTTTAGTTATTCCTTATATATATTAGCGCAGTTTGATGCCCATGACGTTGTACACCTCGTTGTCACGGATAATGTAGAGTTGTCCGTCTTGTAGCACTTTGCGCCAAGTAGTATTCGTTTGTGTCGAAATAGACTCAATACTCGTCGGATCCACCGGAGTAATCGGGTCGATATACTCGTAGAAGATAGCGATACGCTTTACGTAGATGGCCTTGCTTGTGTTGGAGAATACGATCTCTACTCCACCCGCTTGGGGCTCGTCCAACTCATAGACATAAGTCTCGGTTGCATCCGTCAGGTCCTCGGTGTTGCCGATGAAGTCACCTGCCAGATAGACATCTAAGGTAGCGTCGCCACCACTTCCCATCGAGCAGTCCACCTCTACGCGCTTAACGCCACAACAAGTCGTCTCTGCCGTGTAGAAAGAGAGCGTGCGGGCAGGCTCCGAACCAGAACCGAACTGTACACCTTTCTTCTTGTCATAACCGATAAACGTGTTCAGGTTCTCGCAGCGCACGTTCCAGTCGTAACCACTCAACGTCTGTGCACCAGCTTCGCACTTCATGGCGAAAGCATGGTCGTAGTCAGCGCAGCCGTTCTCGTCCTGAATACGGGTGTTGATAAGCGTTATGAGCACGTTGTCTTTCGCTTGTGCAGCCGTGAAACGGATAATCAACTGGTCGTTCTCGAAGTAATAGTTATAGAGTTGCTCGTTACCGCACATAACTTTGACGAAGCATGTGCCGGCAGCCGGAACTTGGAAGCCTTCTGCCGCTTCATAAACGATCTCGAACGCTTTATTGCGGTCCGCTTTATTCGTTGCACCACTTACCCATGTCAAACCACGGAAAGTCGGATAATCGATGATGATTTCTTTGTCGTTGCGATAAAGTGCAAAAACGGAGCAGTCAGACATCGGGTAGAATTTCTCTCCCGCTTTGCCTGCATCGGCTGTCAGACTATGCTTACGTGTGGTCCAGCCAAGGAACGTGTAGTCGTCTTTCGGCGTCACAGATGGCAGCGTCACGCCGCCAAAAGCGGACTCTTCGGTGGCGCTACTTACGCTCGCTTTGCCGTATGAACCAGCGTTAAAGGTAACCTCGCAACCAGTTTCTACACCGCCTTGGAAAGCGAAAGTAACCACTCCACTCTTTTCTGCCACGCCGTCTAAGGTCCAGTCGCTCGAGAAGAAAGTCTTACTCGTTGCACCGGATGGAAAAGCGTCGCCTTGTTTGCCAAAATAACCGTTGGTCAGGTTATCGGCTTTGTATTTAGGAGCTTTGCCGTCGGCTTCTATCAGGTCCACCAGATGGCTGGCTTTGCCTTTTATCTGCACGTTCACTTCGTCTGCTGCCCAACGGCTCTTGACGTAGTTGATCTCGGTGATAAGCATGCCGTGACCGGGTAGATTCTTGTCCCAACCGGACTGTTGACGGTTCTCCAGAATATAGAACTTACGCGGATCGGGATTATCGCCCAACAGATTCGTCTGACCACCTTTCGTGATGATGGCACAATCGCCGGAACTGTTCAGGTCACGCAGACGTACGTTCATTGGCTCGTTAAGGAGAATAGGCTCAACCCAACCCAAATAAAAACGCTCGTACGCACTATACGCAGCAGGCGTGTTACCGCCGTTATTATAACATCCGTGGTCCATCACATCCCAATCGCCAAGGGTCTTATCATCACCACCATCGGTATCGCTCAGAGTTGGTAGACCAAGAATATGTGAGAACTGGTACACCATCTCCCCTATTCCGGCACGTTTGTTTTTCTCGTTGAGTTCGGGCACGCAAGCGTAGGTCTCGATGTACTTATTGTCCAAACGTATCTCGTCCTCGAGGAAGCCTGCTATCGGATAGACATAATCTTCCGTAGATTTAGTCGTTGTCTCTCCTTGACCTGCATACACCACGATGACGGCATCCACATATCCGTCGCCATTGACATCGTACTTGCTGAAATCGATACTGGAGTTAATCAACTCACATGCCTCGGTAATCATACCCTCCGCATGCTCATCGTCACCATACGCGTCGTTTTTGCCGTAGAAAGAGCGATTACTGTTGACCGTTACGGGGCCGTACACATCGAACTGCGGAATGAACTTGCCGTACGACTGCTCCGAGAAATACTGCTGCACAGACCCCGTTGCGCCGTTGTAGTTGTAGTTACTGCCGTTGAAGAAACTCGTAAACGCGGTCGCATCATTGGCCGTATTGAACTTAACGTCCTTGAACTGCACCAAGATAACCGGCACTTTGGTCGGGAATACGTTAGCGGCAAAGCTCGACACGCTAAGCGCTATAATAGATAATAAGGTTGCTATCTTTTTCATTACGCAATCTGTTTTTCGGCCAGTAACTCTTTGAGTTTCTTTTCGTAGTCCTCGAAGTCCTTGCTATGGAACTCACTGTAGTTCATCTGTTTGCACAGGTTGATAACGCGTTTGAAGTACTCGCTTACATCCGTGAACACGTCGAAATCATAGTCGTGCTTGCAGATATCCATCACGATATCCAGCATGTAACGTTGGCGTTCCAACGGGCAAACGGCATCGATCTTATCGAAGGCATCTTGTTGCAGGATAACGAAGTCTATCACTTCCGCTTTCCAGAACTCTTCGTGGTAATCAACAGGTACACCGTCGTCACCAAGGATGTTGATTTGCTCCTGAATATCCTTACCGCGCTGCAGGTAAGTCTTCATGTCGTTGACTTTGCCGAGCCATTTATCGTCGATGAGCTTGGAGATATACTCTTCGAACTCCGGATAATCAATATATTTAGAATAGGAGTCTATCGGGTTCACAGCCGGGTAACGTTTGCGGTCAGCACGAGCTTGCTCCAATGCGTAGAAGCAGCGTGCCACTTTCTTCGTACCTTCGGTCACAGGCTCTTTGAGGTTACCACCTGCAGGCGAAACGGTACCGAGGAAAGTCACCGAACCGGTCTGACCGTTATTCAGATAGACATATCCTGCACGCGCATAGAAGGCACCGATGATAGCGGACAAGTCCATCGGGAATGCGTCCTGTCCGGGCAGTTCCTCCATACGGTTGGACATCTCACGGAGTGCTTGTGCCCAACGAGAAGTCGAGTCCGCCATGAGCAGTACACGCAGACCCATCGAGCGGTAGTATTCCGCAATGGTCATTGACGTATAAACAGACGCTTCACGGCTGGCAACAGGCATGTTCGATGTGTTGGCGATGATGATTGTACGCTCCATGAGTTTACGGCCGGTATGCGGATCCTCGAGTTCCGGGAACTCGGTAAAGGTCTCCACCACCTCGTTGGCACGCTCACCGCAGGCAGCGATAATCACGATATCCGCTTCAGCCTGTTTGGAGATAGCGTGTTGGAGCACGGTCTTACCTGTTCCGAAAGGACCGGGAATAAAGCCCGTACCACCCTCGCAGATCGGGTTAGCGGTATCGATTGTACGTACGCCTGTCTCGAGCAGTTTGAAAGGACGTGGTTTCTCACGGTACGCTAAGATAGCCTTCTTCACGGGCCATTTCTGCACCATCGTCACCACGTGGTCTTTACCTTCTGCGTCGGTCAGTACTGCGATTTGGTCTTCAATCTTGTATTCACCTGCCTTCGCAATGGATTTGACAGTATAAGTTCCCTCGAACACGAAAGGCACCATGATCTTGTGCGGCTGGTGGTTCTCGTCCACTTCGCCTAACCAAGAAGCGGCCTCGACCTTATCACCTACTTTGGCAATAGGCTCGAACTTCCACAGTTTGTCTTTGTCCAGCGGGAAGTTATACTCACCACGTTTGAGGAACACGCCGGTTTGTTTGTCGAGGTCGTTTTGCAGACCGTCGTAGTTGCGTGAGAGCAGACCGGGACCGAGAGTGGCCTCTAACATGTGTCCGGTAAACGCTACCGCGTTACCGACTTTCAGTCCACGGGTGGATTCAAACACCTGCACATAGACGTTCTCGCCGGTCACTTTGATTACCTCTGCCATCAGCTTGGTTGCACCCACGCTGATATAGCAGATTTCGTTTTGTGCTACAGGACCATCGACCCCTACTGTTACGAGGTTAGCGATGATACCTTTTACTTTTCCAGTTGTCATATCTTGTTAAAATTTATTCCAATTAAAGCTTTACGCCTTTTTTCATATCCGCTACCATCTCACGGAAGATGGATTCGCCTTTCTCCGTAGTGAGTGGTGCCCAACGATTGAGCATTTTGTTCATCAGGTAGTACGCGAGCACGTTCTCTAATGAAAAACTAATCATACGCGTACGCTCTTCTAACCACGCGAAGCGAAGTGCGTCTATTTGGCGCTCACGGTCGTAGAGGTTGTCCATCTTACTGACAGCCTTCACTTCCGGCTCCACTTCGTCCGGCAGCTCGCCGATGATGTATTTGTCCACCTTGAGCCCGTGTTTGCGACATACTTCCGCCGTCAGCACGTTACTCAGGTCGCGATTGAAGTTAATCCAATCCACCACGAAATCGCATGCTCCCTGCCGAATATACATCTTCAGCTTCGCCAGCTGCGCTTTGTCTTTCTCACGCAGTTGTTCGTCCAACAGCTCTTCCAACGCCTCCATGGACATCGGATTCGTGCTGTTAGCCGAAATATCGGGCAGACCTGTTAGTAAATATTCGTATCCCATAATTAGAACAACAGTTCAATGAGTTGCGGACGTAAGAATGCTTTGAAGAATGCCTCAAACTCAGCTTCGCCAAAGGCGAGCTTGTAGCCGGCTTTCTCGCTTACGATTTGGAAATCGGTCTTCAGACCCTTCACTTCCTCGATCTTGATGCCCTTTGCGAGCACATCTTTCGCGTTGGCAGCGAAGTACTTGCGCAAAGCTTCGGCATCCTTAGCCTCGATGCGCACGTCGCCGTCTTTGGCCATCGATGTAGCCATCTGCAGGATAACCGATTGCATGAACTTAGCGTCCGTGGTCGCAGCCTTGACGTTGTTCTTCACGATCTCGCCATTAAGCAGGTCCACAACGGCCGTTTTAAGGGCATTAAGTGCCTGTTCGGTGTACAGTTTGAGTTCTGCCTTGGTGTGAGCGTCCAGCTCTTGAGCTTTCTTCTCCGCTTTTGCCACTTTGTCAGCAGCTTCTTTCTCGGCTTTTGCCACAATCTGAGCAGCTTTCGCATTAGCCTCGTCCAGGATGCGCTGAGCCTCTTGATTGCCTTTTTCTACGCCTTCCGCATAGATTTTGTTTGTTAATTCAGATAAATTCATATAATTGATTTTTAGTATAGACTTCACATTGAGCGTGCAAAAGTACTACAATTTTTGCATATATGCAAATAAAAAATGCAGTTTCGTAAAAAAAACTGCACTTTACACACTTGAGACGGGAAAAATTGCCCCTATCGCTCCTCAAAAGTCCCATCCGAGTAGAAGATAACTATCTTCTCCACCGTTTTGTTCTGAGCAGGAGCTCCAAGCGGCTGTTGTAACTCGTCCGGTCTTCTGTCAGTAGGCTCTGCCACAGGGATTACAGGCTCATTAGGCCGAATATCAAACAGCGCATTATCCGGTCCTTCGCCGTTCTTGCGGTACATCGAACCGACGCCGAGAATCAGCCAATCGCTGGAAAGTGTACGGAAACGATTCAATACACGTTGCATCACATCCAGACTCGGATTATTGCGTCCGGAAAGGATATTACTGATAGTTCCTGCTTGAATGCCAACTTCTGCAGCAAACTGTTTAGCTGTCATTTGCTCCGATTCAATGACTTGTTCTAATCGATCACGCTCTTTCATAATATCTTTGTATTCAAAAAACGCTGCAAAATTATGAAAACTTTTTCACACCTGCAAATATTTTCGGAAGAAAATTTCCAAAAAGTTACTTTTCACATTTGCAAACATTACACAGACGCACAATTGTGAATATCCGTACTATACGACGAAATAGAGTGCGCTATAATACTTTGTGTAAATAATGGTTACCTGCTCATTATCAAGCAGTTACGCAAATTTTCTTGTAGTCAATTCACAAAAACAAACGTTTATTCAGCTTTTTCTGCAAAGACTACTATTCAGCACTTTGCTCAATCGTTACAACTGCTGATATACTGCAAGTTACGTGTGTTTATTTTGTGTAAAATCAACAACTTTGTTTTCAGTCCTGCTTTTCTGGAATCTGCCGTATACTCAATTCACAAATGATGATGTTGTGTTCTATACTTTTGTGCAGATTTGAATACAAAGCACCCTGCAGATTTGTGAAGTTAACAAATCTACCCACTTTTGACCGTTCACATTTCTACGGCCACTCTACTCTATTTGTTAATGAAAAAGTTTTTGCCAGATAATGGCGTCAGACTCAAGCGTCCACCCTTTGAGCACAGATGACGGCTCATAGCCAAGATTCTTGTATAATTGTGTGCAAGGGATATTCGTCGTGGCTATCACGGCGTAGATAAGGCGCAGGTCCAGTTGTTTGGAAGCGTAGTCCTCCAACGCAAGTACTGCTTGCTTCCCTATTCCGCGATTACGATACTCCGGAGCGATATACATACCGATAGCAGCACGGCGGTTACGGATATCCAAGTCAAAGAGATCGATACAACCGACAGTTAGGGAGTCCACTTCAACGATAAGGCGCAGTTGGCCATCTTTGTAGATGTCGCCGGTAGTGGACTCGATATAATCGCGTAAGTCACGCTGTGACAGTGGGTTATGGTTTGCACCATCCGCCCAAGAAGATGAGTCGTTCTCCCACTGATAGAGGAACGGCAAGTCGGAGGGCTCTATTTTGCGGAGTCTTATCATAATCCAAACAGCTTCTGCCACCAACTCTTCTTCTTCCGCTTACGTGGCATATCGTATGCCTCGGGGGCAGGACGATTACCGTTGCCCGAATGAATCATCTGGTAGATAATTCCCCAGTCCGGCAGGCCACCGAGATTGCGGTCGTCGATATAGATATCGGCCGTCACTTTCCTATTTGGGCGCTCTTCGGGCTTCTCTTCCGGATAATTGGTGTTGACAGCATAGAACTCTAGTCCGCGTTTGGCGCAGTACTCCACCGCCTCGTCTAACAGATGGCCTTCTCGCACCGACCACAGTATCAGCTGATGGTGATCTTCCTGCTGAAGGCGTTTCAATGCCTCGATGGCAAAAGGTATGGGCTTACCTATTTTCGGGTACTCATGGGTAACGATGGTCCCATCAAAATCTACTGCGATAACCATATTAGTATTGTTCTAAGTCCGGATTCAGTTCAAGATACATCTTCTTCTCTGTCGGTTTGGTGAAGTACCATCCGATAGCGGAGATAGCTGCCACCCAGATCATGGACTGGTAGGCACCGAGCAGATAGAACGCGGGCACGGCAAGCAGCATGGTGTTGCTCACTAAGCATATACGCAGGGCAGCCGACCGGTAATACGCCGTCAAGCGCATTTCTGTTTCTACTAACTGCGCTATCCCACGGCAGCGTCTCTTATGCCACCAAAGGCCGAACGGCAATGTCAGCAGCACGTCGAAGATAACGATATATTGTATCACTTTGCCCCATGCCGACTGCGGGTCGATAACCGGCACTATACCCTTAATAACCAACAGATACGACACCGTTGCCAGCACAATGAGCAAGCTAAATACGCCGTAGTAAATGATGTTCAGGCGTTTAAGAACTGTTTTTTTATCCATAGTTGTATCCTTGTTTTATCTATTTTATCCTTTGAATTCCACACGATTAAGTATCGACCGACCGAGCGTTATCTCGTCCGTATATTCGAGTTCATTGCCCACAGCCACGCCGCGTGCTATCTGGGATATGCGCAGCCCATCACGGCCCAGGGCTTGCAGTCGGCGGTAGATATAGAAGTTGGTTGTGTCGCCTTCCATCGTGGTCGGCAGCGCAAGAATCACCTCCTGTATATCTTCAGGCTCGATACGTGCCACGAGCGAGTCTATCTCGATATCTTTCGGTCCTATTCCGTCCATTGGCGAGATGATACCACCAAGCACGTGGTACACGCCGCTGTACTGGCCTGTGTTCTCTATGGACATCACGTCCTGCACATTCTCCACGACGCAAATAGTCTGCTTATCGCGATGGTGCGATGCACAGATTGGGCACACGTCCTGATCGGATATATTGTGGCATATACGGCAATACCGCACCTCGTTCTTGAGTTTGGTCAGCGATTCGGCAAAGGTGTCCACATCGTGTTTCGGCTGCCGTAACAGATGCAACACCAGCCGCAGGGCTGTTTTCTTGCCTACTCCGGGCAGCGAGCCTACCTGCCGCACCGCATTCTCTAATAATATCGATGGATAATCACTCATCCCTTTAACAACAACCTATAACCTATAACTTATAACCTATTGTACTATCAATTCTTTCCGTGTCACCACTTTGTCTCCCACTTCCTCAACGATAACGAACAGGTTTGGAGCAATCTCGTAGCGTCGTATCTCGCGCCGTTGTTCTTGTCCATTGGCTTTATCGCGGCTGCGTGTCACTTGCTCAAACGGTTCCTCGCACGTGTAGAACACTTTTCCGTCGCTTGTTGTCACGCGGCAGCAGTAGTTACCGGGCAGACCACCTTCTTGGTACAGGTACTGTTCCGTTGCGCCGTTTATCGCCACACCGTTATCGTACCACTGGTAGCCCACGAACCGCTTGCCGGAGTTATCTACAAAGAGCACATCTTCCCACTTGCGGTACATGATATCCGCCGCATCGACACGCAGACTCAGCGCCGTTGTCGTCTCGCAAGCTATTCCTGTCTGCCCCACTGTCAGCACGCATCCGTAATCGCCCGGCGTCAGACTGACAGGACGGTCGAACTGCAGGTCACCACCTACTACCGACACCGTATAGTCTTTTCCGTCTATCCGTATGGAGTACGTATCCGGAAGGCCTGCAGTGGCAGTAAACGGCATGCGAATTAGGTTCTCGTTATTGCAAACAACTATATTCGCGCCCACACTTACCGCAGGTAAGGTTAGCGTCGTCAGTATGAGTGAGTCGTAACCTAACGTGAATGTATCCACTCCTACAGGAGGAGTCTTAATATTGAATCCGTGCAGTGTGTAGCTCTCTCCGTCGCAGATAGAGTCTTTATAAACATTGCATGCCAAGCGGAACGGCGGCACAAAGGCGGCACTCGACGTCGTGCAAGTAGGTATTGCTTCGTACGCCACGACTACCGAGTCTTTCGCACCACCCAGGTTACTGAGCTTCAGCGAAACGGAGGTACTCGTACCGGTTGCAGCGACGGTCTTCGTCGTCTTACCCGACTTATCGTCGTATGTCAGCACGAGGTTTCGTCCCGTCGCGTCGTACGGTGTCTTGATAGTCACTTGTATGGTATAGTCATCGTCCGTGCACAGTACTTGCGCAGGTACTCCGCTCACCGTCACGCTGGTAATAACAGGACTGAACGGCACTTCCGGCAGTGCGTACTCTTTCACGCAGCTGTTAGCGCCGTCAAACGACACATGCAGCTTATGCGTATCTTTGCCGTCGGCAGGGATAGCGGGAACAGTCAGACCCGTCAGCGTCTTCTGCGTCACATCATCCTCCGAATAGGTTCCGGTCTGTTTCGTGCCACCATCGACCCAGTACGTGAGCGTTCCGCGCTGGTACGTATAATCGAGGTCGAAGGTCAGTGTTGTTGTCAGGTCGGTGCACCCTACACCACTCAGGGCGTAGTTCTTCGTATCTATCTTCGGGAAGCCCGGAAGCGTTGTCGTTGCGGTCTTCTTGGCTGTTGTCCAGTCGCTGAAGTACGCTTCCCACTCGTGTGTTGCCTCTTTCGTGGTGATAGTAATGGTCTTATTCAGCGTGTACGGCGTGTCGTAAGCCCAGCCGGTCGGAACGGTGTAGGTGTAAGTTTGTCCCGTCGTCTTATCCTTAATAATTATCTGTCCGCTCGGGTTTTGGTAGGTCACACTCATCGCCACCTTGTAGGTTGTTGTGTCGCAGTCCACGGGCAGCACGGTCGCCGTGAAGTTATCTATCGTCGGCTCGTGGATAGTAACAATGAACTTCTGCTGGCTCTTCACCACTTTCGACACGCTACTGATGGCGTGGAACTGTATATCGTCCAGCGCGAAGTCATTACCTATCTCGAGCACGTTGGTGTTCTCATTGACCACGGATATGGTCACGTTGTCGTAGTTACCGTCCGAGTAGAAGGTCTCCGAGTGTTGGTGCCAGAGGTTATTGCGGAACTCGGCAGAGCCTAAGTCAAGCACTTGGGAGTACCATGTCTTAGCGCCGTACTGGATGCGGAATCTAAACCGTGCCGCATTATCCATCTCGCCGAAGTTATTAAGGTTAGCGGCCCAGAAGGACAGCACGTACGTGGTACCTTTCTTCAGTTTGAGTTTGGCATTACCGGCTGTCGAGGCGTACCATGCCATCTTATTTCCGCCTTCAGTGCCGGAAGCGGCATCGAACAGCGCGAAGTTATTACCCTCTTTCGCTTTTATTTTAGCAAACGACGGGTGGAACTTATTCGCATTCCGCACCACCGCAAAGCCGTTATCTAACTTGCCATCCGCTCCGCGCAGCGTACACGTGTCGTAGAAATGTATCTCCTGGTCAGGATTACTCTGCTGGTGAATCCCCCAGTAGTTATAGTCGCTAATGGTACTCTTCTTGCCGTATTTACCGTAGTTGAAGCTCGCGTTCTCGTAGTTACCGTTGGCCATCATATCTTCCATCGTGCCGCTTATTGGGTAGAACTCCTTATAGACGAACTCTATCGTCTTGTTCTCGCTTCCTGCCGGCACGGTATAGACTTGGGTGGCACCGATTATCTCTGTGCCATCTGCTGTCCACCGGAACTCGTTGGAGCTCTCTATATTCTTCGGTGTCAGCACCACGGGGTTACCTGTCAGCACATGCACCGTCTCGGTCTGCATCGCCTCGGTCGCGTTCGGCACAATAATATCTTTCTGTGCCGTGCAGCTCCCGTCGCCTGTGAACGATGCGGTAGCCTTTGTCGTCTGGCCTTTTGTTGTCGCAGCAGGCAGACCTTCCAGCGAGAACGACTGCGGGCTCTTCGGGTTAGTAATAGTCTTCGATATACCGTCGCACGATATGACTAAGTTACCGCTTGCCTTGCCGAAGGCCACCATACCATCCAGCGTGTAGGTGTTATTATCCGCATTCACCGCCGAGATAGCGTACTCGAACGATGTGATCTCGCAGTTCAGCGCACAGGTCTGATCCGGCAGCAGTTTAATCAGTCTCCTACCCGCCGGTGTGTTCGAATGCAGGTAGTAGTACATCGTTGTCGGCAGGGTCGTTGGCAACGTGTTATTGATCCAGTCGCGCTCTTTCTCCTCATTACGTATCACTCCCGCGTAGCTGTCCACGGACGTCCAGCTCGTACCGTTCGTCGAGTAGTACCAGCCGTGACCGTTCACGTCGTCGTACGCATAGGCAGTCTTAGCGCTGTTCAGTTTGACGCGCAACGAGAACGGGTCTCCTGCCGCGTCGGAACATATATGTATCTCTTCCTCCGTCACGCCGCCGGACTTGAGCGCGCTCACGGTCCCTATCAGGCTCGTTGGCGGAGCGTAGGTCTTCCACGTCGAGGTCGATGTGCACGCATCGGTACCTGTTTTCGCGCTGAAACCGCTCAGGATATTGCAGTTCTTATAGTCCGGTATATCCAGGTCGCAGGTCTGGTTCCACACGTTAGACCAGCTTGCCGAAGCGTCGCTTGAGTTCTTGCGCACCACAATACACTTCGTGTAACCACCTGCAGCATCGAAGGTGCCGACGTATATCTTACTGCCCGACTTCTCTGCCGTCAGCTTCAGCCATTTATCGTTCACGTCGGGCGTCCACAGGTACAGGTACAGGTTCGCGTTATCTACTGTCCAGTCAAAACTCTGGTCCATCTTGACGTACAGCTTCTCGTTCTTGACAAAACTGCGGCCGAATGCACATCCTGCCGCTATTAGCAGCAGGGCCATCATCATATATCGTCTTGCGTTCTTCATAGTCGTTTATTTATTCGGTTCGATTTCACTTTGTTTCTGCACCACTTTCACTTCGGCGCGTCTGTCCATCGACAGTTCGTGGTTCACGTTCTCCTCGTTGGGCACAAGCGAACCGTGTCCAATCACAATCACGCGCTCCTTGTCTATACCCTGTTGCACAAGGTATTTCGCGACCGCTTTAGCGCGGTTATACGCCAGTCGCTCGTTATGCAGCCGTTGGCCTTCCTCCGACGCGTGACCGTCAATCGATATCTTCGCATCCGGAACGGAGTTCAGCACGCCTACTATCGACGACAGGTAGTTCTCCACTTCATCCGTCAGCTTATAGCTGTCGTACGCGAAGTAAATCTTGTTGAATTTCTCCACTTCCTGTGCCGCTTTGGCTATATGTGCCCGAGTGAGTGTGTCGATGCGCTCTTGAATCACCGTATCCTGACGAGCGAGCAGGCTCACCGTCGTGTCGATACGGGTATAGTATTCGAAGTAATCGATGATATTGTGCTTATCTTTGCCTATATAGTGCCAGTGAATACCGACTTTCACACCCACCTCAAACGGATGCGACGCTTTCGTCGTGTTCAGCGCATAAGCGCCGTCGTAGTCTTCCATGAAGGTGAACGTCTCATCTTTCCAGCCGAGCGCTTTCTTCTCGGACGTGTTCGCATCATTCGCGCCGCATTGGAAATACAGGCCGGCAATCAAGTCTATCTGTTTGGTCAAAGGCACGAGCGCCGCTATATCCGCGAAAACAGTGGCAGTCGGGCTCACGGACAGCTTACCTGTCGAGGATTGCTCCTGCGTATAGTCTTTGTCGCCGAACTCATGCACATTCCGTAGCGTCAGGTCCCATGCAGGATAATATCCGCTGTGGTTCACGGTACCTTTCTTCACGCTGTACGAATTAGCCACCGTGAATGATGGTGCCAATCCCACAGCCGCAAAAACGCCCGCTTTACCCGACTCGTGAAGCCATTGGAACTGCAGCGATATAGGAATAGCCAAATGGTGCATCCACTGACGCTCATCCCATTCAAAAACCGTCGACGTGTGCGTATAGTGTTGCTCCAAGTCCGTATCTACCACATCCTTCCACTCGTACGTGCCACCTACGTGCGCCGTCGAGGAACTGTACGTGTACCATAGACCGGCACCTACACCCCAGTTCTTATGAAAGAAATAGGCATACTGCAACTGAATCAACGGACTCACGAACCCGCTCACTTTGCTATCCTCATCCTCAAAGCCATACCCTAAAGAACCGTAGCTCACACCTACATGTGCCTGGATATAATGTCCGCGACGGTCGGTCGAATCGACGCGAATAACCTCTTCGCGCTGCTTAGCTGTGCTATCTGCCGTATAAGCAATCTCGGTTAACGTATCCGTGTAGTAGCGGATAGTACGAATCTCTACGCGCGTGAGGCTGTCCGGAGTCTTCTTCAGTTCCTCTGTATCCTCCATCGCATAAACGGTCTCACTCACCGTCTCACGCTCCGCCTCCGCCGCCATCGACATCACCCGAACCGTATCCAGATCCGTGTCCCGCTTCGTGTCCTTCGCCGTTGACATCGCACGTTCCGTGTCCCGCTTCGTGTCCCTCGCCGTTGACATCACACGTTCCGCGTCTTGTCCCCACAGCATCAGCGGCACCAACAAAAGTAGTAGTAAAGCTCCTCGTTTTCTCATGGTATGGCTTTCTATTATCAATATAAACCTAAGCGGCCGCAAAATTACAACTTTTTTTGAAAATACACAAACAAAAATCGCATTTTTCGCAAAATTATTTGCACATTCCATTTTTTTGTACTACTTTTGCACCTCGGAGCGTTCTCCCGTTAAGCGGGAGGAGCGGCATCCGCCTAGGAAGGCTAACAATACAAGGCACGTATAGGAATATTACTGCAACCTGTATTGCTGCAGCGAACTATATGACATCCGTAGGAAAATCGTAGGTGATTCGTAGGTTATTTGTAGGTGATTAGTAGGTTATTAGTAGGTCCTCCGTAGGTTCGTAAGCCAAGAGCAGGCTAACTTAAGGCTGACTTAACACTAAGAAAACCGCAATTTTTTTAACAATTTAACGATTTAACAACGTAACAATTTAACATAACAACTATGGCATTAGCAGATCTAAACTTCCCCTTCGCCGAAATTCGCGGCTCAATCGGCAAGGACGGTATCGTAAACCGCAAAAAGAAATACCGCGACGACAAAGGACGTATCATCGCCGAAGGCAAGCAGGAGGCTTACAAAATCAAGAATCCCCGCAACTTCAAAAAGAATCCGCCTTCCGCAGCTGAACAAGCTAACATGAACTGGTGGACGGAGTCCTGCCGCCGAGTAGCGCAAATCAACTTCGCGTACAAGCTTCAGCAGCTGCCCGCCGAAGAGCAAGAACGCGAACTCAGCCGCGAACAATACCACCGACAATTCAACCACATCCCCGATTACTACACGCTCGAGGAAGCCATCACCCTTTTCTCCGACTACAAACGTCGCTACAATGCCCAGCTCCCCGGCACCCGTGGCTCGCATCCCGATCCCGAAGCGCCCAAAGACCCTGCAACTGGCCTTCCCAAACGCTACGCCCAGTTCCCCAACTTCCTCCGTGCCATCCTCTACCAACAACTCAAAACTGCTCCTTCGTCCACTACAGGCGGATAGTATCCGCCGCTCTCCGTCTATTCCCGGCGGATTGAATCCGCCCTACCCTTTGTCGTTTGTTCCGGCATCTAATGCCGGCAAAAAAAAGTGCAGAAATTTTGCGTTTCTGCACTTTTTGAAGTAAGATACTCGTATAAAATACAATCTATTTTTTATACGACCGGTAACTCCGGAATGATAATGTTCGAATTGTGTTTCTTGAGCTCTGCGAGGAATTGCTCGTTTTCTTTGAGCAGCAACTTAATCACTTTGCCGTTCTTAAGTTCGAGCTTTATAACAATGGCATTACCACAAATCGTACGTCGCTTTTTGAAATGAACTTGTTTGATTTCGGTAATAGGAGTTGTAGTATGGTGATTTAAGCCATACACTTCCAAGTTACCATTATCATGAATCAAAGCTCTTTCACGAGTTCGTCTTATAAAAAAAATGGTTGCTATTGTTAAAAAAATGAAGTAAGATTCAATAGCCGTTAGGTCAGAAGGCTCTTGGGGGAACACTTGATGATAAAGATATTTCCCTACCGTAACACTTAAAATCCATGACAAAATGATTATTATGTAGACTAGCAGATAATATAAGCATGGTGGTTCGACAAGGGTTAGCCTTCTAAATTCTAAATAATTTTTGTTTTCCATATAGTTTAAAAGTTATCAATCATGAACTCAAATCTCCCGTTCCAGTTACGAACCAAGTACTCGGAGCCATATAGGTAGTATCTTTCTTCCAAATATTGATACAGACAACTATGAGGGTCTTGGAAATAATCATGGTCTGGATTCGCTATCTCAATCGTACAATTTTCAGATTCTAGCTTATAGGCTTTAAACGATTGGATTGCAGCATGCACTCCAACTTCAATGGCAAATTCAGCCCAACTAATAGTACCAAAAATAAGATATCCTATAAGATGTGTAATTGCACCTTCAGTTACGGCGTCTACTGCACCTCTCCCGTCTGCTTTTGCAACATTTTTCCAATTGATACTCCCCATATCACCGTCAAACAATGGTGGATTGTCAGGCTCTTGATATTGGGTTAATAAATCCGAAGGAAGAAATGAGAAAGCATCATATGAACACAAACTCCAATCATTGTACGAGTATTGTGCAACAGCAATGTACGTTTTGTAAATCAGTCTTTCTTTATCGTCATATAGTGCTCCATATGTTCCATATAAATTTGAAAGAGCTGAAAAGGCTTCTACGCTACATAAGCTATCTGCGGCATGTAAATATTGACGCAACTGAGGCGAGGCTTCTTCGGTCAAATAAGCATCGACATCGTCTTCAACAACATTTGCAATAATGCTAAAGCCTGTAGTATCGACATTATACAAACCCGCCATTTCGTCAACACACTGGTTTGCAAGTTCACGAAAGATAATTTCATTCTCCGCTTCTGTATTAGTGAAGATCGTGTATTCCTCGTTCACTAGACAACTCAACATATATGCTACTGCTTCATTATGGACTTGTGCTACAAGGACACTAAATTCATCCTCTACACCCGGTATATCATCAAAATCGATTTCATCGAATAACGCTGAATTGATATTGTCAATAGGTCGGACTTTGTTCGGAGACTTTACGTCCGAAGTCGCCGTATCTGCCTGCTGACAGGATGTTAAACTTAAACAGCCCCAAAGAATGACTGTAATAAATAAGGGATTTTTAATAATCTTTTTCATTTGTTTTGTTGTTTTAAATGTTAATAATTGAGTCACTTGCGCAAGTGATTTTTACTTTGGAAATCCGGTGCAAAGGTACTGCTATTTTTTGTGTCTCACAAATAATTTAACATAAAAACAACAACACAAGGATATTCGGTAATTGCATGATAACTAATGTGTTACAAAAACACAAAAGCACTTTTTTCAACACAAGTTGTCAACTTTGTTGTACTAAGTCCAACAAATGGTTGTTCCAGTCGGCAGAATTGGCTATTCCGAGCTTTGTACAGATGCGTTTGCGGGTAGTTGGAATACTGGCTTGCGAGTAGTCTAAGATGAGGGCGATTTGTTCATCAGAGAGTGCTAACAGCGACAGGCAAATGAACATTACCTCACGGTCACTGAGCGGATACTCATTGCGCATTTTAGACGCGAAGCCGTTTAAGTGCTCGTTGGCCAAACGGAAGAAATATTCGTATCGGTTGCAATGAAGGATGGACTCAAAAACTTGCCGGTCATACTGATCGCGTGCTTCTCCTCTCCGCGTCGGTCGGTCTTTTGCAGCGAGTTTGACGGCTGTATGCACTTCCATCTTCCAGTCATCAAGAGCCTTGAGACTTGGCGGCATAAACTCGTTAGCTCGCGCTCGGAGCCGACGGATTTGCTCTTTCTGATTCTCCATTTGCTGCTTGTTGTTGATGCGAATCAGCACCAACATCACAATAAGAAGCAGTACAAGAACAACTAATGCTATAACCAATATGTTTAATTGCGTATTCATTAGATAGCGTACATTATCATTAAAACTTAACGTCAGTTTCAATTTCGCCCTGCAAAAGTACTGCTTTTTTTTGAATTGTGCAAATAAAATATGGGTAATTCCATTTTTTTTGCTAAATTATTTGGCTATGTCGGCATTTTGTAGTAACTTTGCGCGCTTTTTGTAGGCTTATGGAAAAGCAAGGAACAAAAGGAGAAAGATGATGCGTAAAAGATTATATATATTATTAGGAATAGTTAGCATTTTTTCCACTGCTCTTAGAGCGGATAAATACGTGGGGCGAGTTGTTTCAACAACCGGCGAACCGATTAGTTATGCGACAGTTTATCCGATGGACGACCCGGTTCTGGGAACGGCAACAAATAACGACGGATGGTATGAGTTTGAGTGTAACCTGCTGCCTACCAGCCGAGTAATCATTTCATTTATCGGCTACGAGAAACAAAATCTGCCACTTGCTGCCTTAGTTGATACAGCAACCATCGTTCTCAAAGAACAGCCAATAGCCCTGGAGCAATTAGTGGTAGAAGCGAAACCGTCCAAGCAACGCAACAAGCGCAAGCAGTTGGCAGCGTTATTGCACGAGGTGTATGTGCAAATGGATAGCGATTTCGGGCACAAGAACGCCGAATACCGTATCGTGAGTGACGCTCGTATGGACTCGGAAGGCCAGCCTTGGGGCATGGAGCAGATGATAGCTCGCGTGGTGATGTTGCCCGGTCAGAAGCGGAACGGTAAGGACTCGTGTCAGTTGGCAGCAGAGTTCTGCAAGCGATATTTCAAGCAAGAGATCCGTCGTCGTGCGGACACTATCTACGCGGGTGAGACCTTGGAGCGGATGGATAAGAACATGCGTAAGATGGCTACCGCTATCGATTCGGGCGTGGTGGTGCATGAGGCGTTATTTGCCTTCGGCAACGTGCGGGAGGATTTTGAGCATTGTCTGGACGACATCAAGCATTGGTCGGTAGGCAACGAAAGCGAAGGTGAGACGGTGCTGACGTACACGGAGAAGAAGAACTACTTCGGCATTGTGCGGTATATCCTGCAGCGCCATTATATCGTGGACTCGAAGACGCTGAGTATCAAGCGATTCTCCGGAAGCGGCGAAGTGTGGGTGAATATACCCTTTGGGTATAAGTTAGACGCAGACCAGCTGCAGATGCTGAACCTACTGAATATGTCGGACCGCGAGATAGAGAAATTCCGTCTGCGCAAGGCTCATGCGAGTATGCTGCTGAACACTATTTATCAGGAGCGTGACGGACACCTATATATATTAGAAAAGAACCTGCGCGCGGATGCAAAATTACTGGGCACAAAGAAAGTGGAGATACCGCTGCATGTACAAGCAACCCAACGTGTGACGCGGTTGCGGACAGACGGTGTGAAACCGATGAAGGCGAACGAGATTACCAAGCGGATTAAGCGGCAGATCGTCGAAATATACTAGGTTTGGCACAGAATTTGCATGTGTGCGGTTGTACGGAAATAAATAAATTCATTATATGGAAACGACAATTGATATTCGCGAACTGCAAGAGCGCATAGAGCGTGAGAGTTCGTTTGTTGACACTCTGACACTGGGAATGAACCAGGTGATAGTAGGTCAGAAACATTTGGTAGAGAGTCTGTTAATCGGTTTGCTGAGCGATGGACACATCCTGCTGGAAGGTGTGCCGGGATTGGCTAAGACCTTAGCAATTAAGACGTTAGCAGACCTGATTAAGGCTAATTTCAGCCGTATTCAGTTCACTCCGGACCTATTGCCTGCGGATGTATTAGGCACGCAGATCTACAGCCAGAAGAACGAAGAGTTCAAGATTAAGCGCGGTCCGATCTTTGCAAACTTTGTGTTGGCAGATGAGATTAACCGTGCGCCGGCAAAAGTGCAATCGGCTTTGCTGGAAGCGATGCAAGAGCGTCAGATTACCATCGGCGAGCAGACCTTTAAGCTGGACGAGCCGTTCCTGGTACTGGCAACGCAGAACCCGATTGAGCAAGAAGGGACCTACCCTCTTCCTGAAGCGCAGACTGACCGTTTCATGCTCAAAGTGGTGATTGGCTATCCGAAGAAAGAAGAGGAGCAGCAGATCATCCGTCAGAACATCACGGGCGAGCGCAAGAAAGTGACTCCTATCCTTACAACAGCCGAGATCATGAAAGCTCGCGAGGTAGTGCGTCAAGTGTATATCGACGAGAAGATTGAGAAATATATCGTAGATATCGTCTTCGCAACCCGTCAGCCGGAACAATATGGACTAGAGAAACTCAAACCGATGATTAACTTCGGCGGCAGTCCACGTGCAAGTATCAACCTGGCTTTGGCAGCTCGTGCGTACGCGTTTATTCATCGTCGCGGTTATGTAATTCCGGAGGATGTGCGTGCCGTATGCTACGACGTGCTGCGTCACCGTATCGGTCTGACCTACGAGGCAGAGGCGAATAACATGACATCGGAAGATATCATTACTGAGGTATTGAATGCTGTTCAAGTGCCGTAATTTGTAATTTGTCATCTTTATGACATCCGAAGAACTATTACAACGGGTACGGAAGATAGAGATCAAGACTCGCGGTCTGTCTCGCAATATCTTCGCAGGCGAGTATCACAGCCAGTTCAAGGGTCGCGGAATGGCCTTTAGCGAGGTTCGTGAATACCAGCCCGGCGACGATGTGCGCAGTATCGACTGGAACGTGACAGCGCGACTCAATAAGCCGTATATCAAGGTGTTTGAGGAAGAGCGCGAACTGACGGTGATGCTGCTGGTGGACGTGAGTGGTAGCCGTAATTTCGGAACCATCAGCCAGATGAAGCGCGATATGATGGCCGAAGTGGCCGCTACCCTCGCCTTCTCGACGATTGAGAACAACGATAAAGTGGGTGTGATATTCTTCTCGGACAAGATAGAGAAGTTCATTCCTGCCAAGAAAGGTAAGACGCACGTGCTGCATATCATCCGCGAGTTGCTGAGCTTCGAGCCGACCTCTTCCGGCACGGATATAGCAAGTGCTTTAGAGTACTTCACGAATGCCCAGAAACGTCGTTGTACGGCCTTTCTGATAAGCGACTTCATTTCGCCTTGGTGGCGCAATAAAGAGGCGGCACAGACGATGGAGAAAGCGTTTATGATTACGGCTAACCGTCACGATATCAACCTCATACAGATTTACGACCGTCGCGATGCGGAGATGCCGAATGTGGGCCTACTAAAAATCAAAGATGCTGAGACAGGCAAGCGGATTTGGGTGGATACCGCCGTGGAGAGTGTGCGCAAGGCGTATGACCAAGAGTGGCAAGACCAACAGGCAAGTATTCAGTTGCTGATGACGCGGACAGGCACCAACTCGGTTTCCATCCGTACAGACGATGATTTCGTAAAGAAATTAATGACATTATTCAGATGAATATCTTATTAGCAATAATAGTTAGTGCAGCGATAGACTCGACGACGCTGTTTATCGGAGACCAGACGAATATCCGTCTGCAGGCAACGTGTGAGGCGACAGAGAGCGTGCAGCTGCCTGTTTATGGCGAGACCTTGGTTCCGGAGATAGAGATCGTGGATCGTACGGTTGTTGATACCACCAAACTCAAGGACGGCCGGTATCAGCTGAACCAGACGCTGACGGTGACATCGTTCAAGGACTCGCTGTTCTATATCAATCCGCTGCCCTTTGTTTCGTGCGAAGACACGTTCTGGTCGGAAGGAATGATGCTGAACGTGATACAGCCGTTTGAGATAGACACGACGCTGGCGATAACTGATATCAAGCCGATCGCGAAAGCCCCTATCTGGGTGTGGGGAATAATCCGCTGGATATTGTTGGCTATTCTGCTCATCGGCTTAGGCATAGGCAGTTACTACCTGTATGTGTTTGTTGGTAAGCGCAAAGGAGTTATACCCGAAGCGCCGAAAGAGCCCGCTCGTCCTGCCGAGGAAGTGGCGCTTGAGAAACTCGACCAGATCAAGGAAGCGAAGATTTGGCAAAAGGGTCAAGTGAAGGAATATCACACGGAGTTGACGGATGTAGTGCGCGAGTATATAGGTGGTCGTTTCGATATCCGCTCGTCGGAAAAGACGAGTGATGAGACGCTTCGGGCGATCAAGCCTGTTCTCTCGGACAAGAAATCGCTCTACGAGCAACTGCGTAAGATGCTGTCGTTAGCTGACTTGGTGAAGTTCGCCAAGTGGACCACCACTCCGGATGAGAACGAGATGGCGCTGAAGACGGCGTACGACTTTGTTCGCGAAACGACGCCGGTTATTAATGATGCAAATGATGAAAATGGTGACGCGAGTAAACTCGCTTAATGGTGAAATAATATGACGTTTGCAAGTCCTGCATATTTATTTTTGTTACTGCTGCTGATTCCTGTAATCGGCTGGTATATATGGCGTTTGCACGACCAAGACGCAAGTGTTCAAGTGTCGTCTGCGGCGTCGTTATCGCGGCAGAAGAAGAGCACACGTATCTATTTGCTGCATGTGCCGTTTGTGCTGCGCGTAGTGGCAATAACGTGCTTGTCTATCGCGCTTGCCCGTCCGCAGCTGAGTAATAAATGGAGTTCCGAATCGACGGAAGGTATTGATATTATGATGGCGCTGGATATCTCCGGTACGATGCTTGCGGAAGACCTTAAGCCCAACCGTCTGGAAGCAGCTAAGAACGTGGCGACGGACTTCGTTATTGCCCGTCCGAACGACCAGATAGGCCTTGTTGTGTTCGCCGGAGAGAGTTTTACGCAATGTCCACTGACGACAGACCACGCCGTGTTAGTGAACCTCTTCCGCTCGGTGAAGTTCGGTTTGATAGAAGACGGTACAGCCATCGGTTTGGGTCTTGCCAACTGCGTGAATCGAATGAAAGACTCGCAGACGAAGTCGAAAGTGGTGATACTGCTGACGGACGGAAGTAATAACCGCGGTGACATAGACCCTATGACGGCAGCCGAGATAGCCAAGACCTACGGAATACGCGTCTATGCGGTAGGTGTAGGTAGTCACGGGCAAGCGCGTGTGCCGGTACAGACACCGATGGGAACGCAGTATATGACGATGGATTCGGAGTTTGACGAAGTGACGCTGCGTAATATCGCTTCCACGACGGGTGGCGAGTACTTCCGCGCAACAGATAACACGTCTCTCAAGCGTATCTACGAGCAGATAGATCAACTTGAGAAAACCAAACTGCGGGTACGTGAATACTCCAAGCGTACGGAGAACTTCGTGCCGTGGTTGCTGGCCGCCCTACTCTGCTTGATTGCGGAGATTTTGCTTCGATACTTTGTTTTACGAACAATAAGCAATTGATGTTATGTTTCGATTCGCACATATAGAATACTTATGGCTGCTGCTCCTGATTCCGGCTTTTGTGGCGGGATATATAGCCATTATGCAGCGCAAGAAACGTCAGCTCAAGGAGTTTGGAGACCCCGAGTTGTTGGAAGAGTTAATGCCTAACGTGTCACGTGTTCGCCCTGCTGTTAAGTTTGGTTTGGTGATGTTGGCGCTTACGCTGCTTATCCTTGCCGTTGCTCGTCCGCAGTACGGCCAGAAAGAGAAAACCGTCAAGCGGCAAGGTATAGAAGTGATGATAGCTCTCGATATATCCAACTCGATGCTGGCTGAGGATGTGGCTCCTAACCGTCTGGACCGCGCTAAACAGATGCTCAGTAAGCTTATTGACAATATGGTGGACGACAAAGTGGGACTCATCGTTTTTGCAGGCGAGGCCTATGTGCAGTTGCCCATCACGTGCGACTATGTGAGCGCGAAGATGTTCCTCAATACTATTACTCCGGACCTTATCAAGACGCAAGGTACAGCCATAGGTGATGCTATTATGACTTGTGTACGCTCGTTTGGTGAGGAGGAGAAAGGTGTGTCGCGGGCAATAGTGCTCATCACCGACGGTGAGAACCACGAAGACGATGCGCTCGCTGCAGCCAAAGCCGCTACCGAGAAAGGTATCAAGGTCTTTGTCGCGGGAATAGGTAAACCCGACGGAAGCCCGATTCCTATTCCGGGAACGAATAACTTCCGCAAGGACCGAGCCGGTAATGTGGTGGTGTCCAAGCTTAACGAAGAGATGTGCCGCGAGATAGCTCAAGCCGGACAAGGAATCTACGTGCGTTGCGACAACACCAATACCGCTACGCGCGCTATTCAGAAGGAGTTGGACGAACTGGCTAAGTCCGAGATTGACACCAAGGTATATGCCGACTACAACGAGCAATATCAGGGTTTTGTGCTGCTTGCGCTACTCATCCTCATTGCCGACTTCTTTATCTTCAATCGTAAAAACAAAGCGCTCAGCCGCTTAGATATATTCAACGAGAAATGAAACGAGTATTAGTTATATTAACGCTGGTCCTTTCGCCATTTACATTGTTAATGGCACAGAAGGAGGCTCCGGATATCCGTCACGGCAACCGTCAATACAACAAGGATAATTTCGAGCAAGCCGAGGTGGATTATCGTCGCGGTATGGAGAAAAACAACAACTCCTACGAGGCACATTACAACACCGGTAATGCCCTTTTCCGCCAGAATAAATACCCCGAAGCAGCCGAAGAATTCATCAAGGCGGCTCAACTGATTGACCCTAAAAAAGACAAGCAAAAGGCTGCGAAAACATATCACAACTTAGGAAACAGCCTCTTCGCACAGCAACAATACGACAAAGCTATAACCGCATACCAGCAGTCCCTGCGCGCAAATCCAAAGGATGATGACACGCGGTATAATATGGTGAAAGCTATGCAACTGCTCCAGCAACAACAGCAACAGCAGCAGAATCAGCAGAACCAGGATCAACAACAGCAGCAACAGCAACAACAAGAGCAGCAGCAAGACCAACAAGAACAGAATCAAGACCAACAGCAGCAAGAACAGCAGCAACAACAAGACGAACAGAATATGGATAAAGAGACCGCGGAGCAGATCCTGCATGCCTTAGAGCAAGACGAACAAGAGACGCAAGAGAAACTGCAACGTCAACAAGGGTCGAAACGTCGTGTAGAAAAAGAATGGTGATGCGCATATGTAATGTGTAAAGTGTAATGTGTATGAAAAGACTTTTCAATATAGTAATCTTATTCAGCTTGGCGCTGAGTGTCTTTGCCGAGGACGTGGAGTTCCGTGCCCAAGCGCCGTCGCAAGTCATTGTAGGTAAGCCCTTCCAGCTCACCTACTCCGTCAACCAGCGAGCCAAAGACCTGCAAGCTCCCGAGTTTACGGACTTCGATTATTTGGCAGGACCTTATACCTCGCAGTCGTCATCGACATCATTCGTGAACGGCAAGCGCACATCGTCCTTCCAACTCACCTACACCTATACGTTGATGGCAACTAAGGAGGGTACTTTCACTATCCAACCGGCCAAGATTACCGTCAGCGGAGAGTCCTACTCCTCCAACGGCGTACGTATAACCGTCCTGCCTCCGGATGACTCTGCCAATAGCGGACAGCAGTCGACAGCAAGCCGTCAGCAAACTGCAGGCAACGCCCAACAATCGGCTCAAACCGCTTCACAGACATCCTCAGAGAATATCTTTGTTCGCACTATCGTCAGCAAGACCAAAGTTCACGAGCAGGAGGCTATTCTACTGTCCTATAAGCTCTATTTTGCGGGAGTGGACGTGGCTCAGCTGACCAATAACACCAAACTGCCGGAATATACCGGTTTTCTCAAGCAGGACATCGAACAGGGCGAGATACAGACCGAGTTAGAGCATTACAACGGCCGCAATTATCAGACGGCCACGCTCTATCGCACCCTGCTCTACCCGCAACACAGCGGCGATATCGTCATAGACCCTGCCACTTTTGAGGCGGTTCTGCGCGTGCAGACTCGCTCGCAAGTACGCTCTATCTTCGACGACTTCTTCGGCTCCTATACCAACGTTACTAAGGCTCTCAAAGCGCCCGGTGCCACTATTCATGTTGCAGCGCTTCCTGCCGGTAAGCCTGCTGGTTTCTCGGGCGGCGTAGGACGCTTCACGATGTCATCCGCTATCTCCGGCACCGAACTCAAGACCAATGAGGCGGTAACGATTAAGATTGATATCCAAGGTACGGGTAACATGAAACTGCTCAAGACGCCTGTGGTCGATTGGCCCGAAGGTTTTGAGGCATATGACCCGAAAGTGAGCAATAACTTCAAAACCACCACTTCCGGCGTCTCCGGCAAGAAAGAGATTGAGTATCTCGCTATTCCGCGAGCCAGCGGCGACTACGTTATTCCTTCTATCGGTTACTCCTATTTCGACATACAAGATAATCAATACAAGACACTGCGCACACCCGAATACACACTGCATGTAACCAAAGGTGCAGGTGGTGACGACGCTTCCCAAACGGTGGTGCAGAACTTCGTCAACAAAGAGGACGTGCAACAGTTCGGCTCGGATATCCGATATATTCATAGTAACGCAGACAATGGAAAGGCAAAAGTCGAAAGTGGGCTCGTATATGGTTCGCTGGCGTATTGGTTATTCTACCTTATCCCACTGCTGATTGCCGTCGTGCTGCTTATTATCTTCCGCAAGCAGATACGTGAGAATGCCGATATCAATCTCGTTCGTTATAAACGCGCCAATAAAGTGGCACAGAAACGCCTCAAGGCTGCTGCCAAACTGCTCGCCGAGGGCAATAAAACGGCCTTCTACGAGGAGATTGAGCGTGCTGCAGTAAGTTATTTGTCCGACAGACTCTCTATTCCTACAGCAGATTTAAGCAAGGACACTATCGCCGAGATCTTGCGTAGCAAGAACGTGCCGGATAATCTCATTCACGAAGTCAAAGACGTACTCGCTACAGCCGAGTTCGCACGCTATGCGCCGTCTGCCGATAGTCAGATGCAGACACTATACGACCGCACAACCAATATCATTAACCAACTCGAAGACCAGAAATTATGAAACTGCTACTGATAATCCTTTCCACGTTATTTGCTGACGCCAATCAGTTGTATTCTGATGGGAACTACGCCGAAGCTGCGCAGGCTTATGAACAAATTATTGCCGAGCAGCCGAATTCCGAGGCATACTACAACTTAGGCAATGCCTACTTCAAGCAGGACGAACTCGCGCAGGCTATTCTGGCCTACGAGCGCTGCTTGCGTCTCGACCCGCGCAATAAGGATGCCAAGTACAACCTCGCTTTTGCGCAGAGTCGTATCATCGATAATGTGGAAGACAACCAGATGTTCTTCATCAAGAATTGGCTTCAGTCCATCCGTAACACGATGCGCGAAACGACGTGGATGATACTTAGTATCATAAGCTTCCTCATCGTGCTTATCGGAGCCCTACTCTTTGCGCTCAGTAAGGAACAGTGGCTACGCAAGACGGCTTTCTATTCGGGGCTCGTAGCACTCTTCATTTCAATATGCGCCTGTGCCAACGCCGGCAGCCTGCATAGCAGAGACAATAACCGTGCAGAGGCTATTATCACGCAGGGTATTGTTAACGTTAAGGCTTCGCCGGACCGTTCCGGAACAGAACTCTTTACGCTACACGAAGGCACAAAGGTCATCATTCACGAGACCCTCGGCGAATGGTGTAATATACATGTCGGAAATAACGTCGGCTGGATGAAACTCAGCTCGTTAGAAAGAATCTAACCTATAACCGGTAACCGGTAACCCATAACCGTTACTCAAATCTCATCACTTCGGCTGGTGAGATTTTTGTTATGATAGCACTTGGTGCCAGCAGAATCAATGTTGAGACAAGGAGTGTTCCAGCATTCAGTAGCAATAACCAGCCTATCGGGAAAGATATCGGCACGTAGTTCACGTAATACGTTGCAGCATCCAGCGGCAGAATATGTCCGAAATACTGTATCGCACACAACGCCAGACCGAGCACATTGCCCCAAATCATTCCCTTGCCTATCAACATTACGCCTTGCGTAATAAACACGCCGCGCACCTGCTTATTCGTTGCGCCTAAGGCCTTCAGCACTCCGACTAACTGTATCGAGTCCAGAATCAAGATAATCAGTCCCGAGATGATATTAAAGCCCAACACAGCAAGCATCAACAGGATGATTATCACCACATTAGCGTCCAACAGATCCAGCCAGGAGAACACCTGTGGGTTCAGTTGTTCCATAGTCTCCATATAGTACCCGTTACCTTTATCGTCAAAGCGGTTAGCTGTTGCAAAAAAGACATAATCCGAAGCCTCGTATAGGTTGCGCAGATTATCCACCCGCAGTTCTATTCCCGACACCTCGTCGTCACTCCAGCCGTTCAAACGACGCACCACCTCCATCTTACCGAGCACGAAACGCTCGTCGAAGTCCGTAAAGCCCGTACGGTAGATACCGCACACAACGAACTTGCGAACGCGCACACTCTCCCCCACGAAATAGCTCATTACCGCATCGCCTACACCCAACTTCAGCAACTCGCACAGCCGATGAGACAGCACTACCTCGTTCTCTTTATCCGGCAACTTGCCCTCTATCAGGTTATCCGCAAAATAGCTCCAATACGTTGTACCCTTGAACACGATGCCCTGAAAAGCCTCGTCCGTTTTCAGTATTCCCGGCTTCGTCACGAATGTATTCACGCTCTCTATATGCGGCAAATGGCTTAGCGACTGCAGCATAGAGTCTGGCACAACAATCGGGCTCAACTCAAACGTGTTGTTATTCTCGAAGTTCACCACGCGCAGATGCGCCGCAAAACCTACCACTTTATCCGTCACGGTCTGCTTAAAGCCCACCACCACGCACACCGTCACTATCATCACCATCACGCCGATAATCAGTCCGGCTAATGCCACACGTACAGCGGGACGGGACGAACGGCCTTCACGGGCCTGCTCGAAATACAAACGCTCTGCTATAAATCGTTCAAAACGCATCAATATTTAACCATTTTTCCTTTTATGCCCTTTCTGGCACAATTTTTGTTAGGATTAGGGTGTATGAAACACCTCTATCTCGTTTTTATACTCTTGGCGCTTGCTGCTGCTGCTAATGCACAGCCACCAGTCCCGAAAGATATGCCACAACGCACTCCCGAAGAGATGGCGCGTAAGCAGACGTATATGCTTATCCGCGAATTGGGTCTTACCGATTCATTGGCTATCGACTCTATCTATCGCATCAATCTTCGCCATAACAAGCGCCGGATGCAAGGCCAATCCCGTGCCGAGGAACTACAAGGTATGTACCTCTTCCTCGAGGAGATTAAAGGTGTTGTTACGCCTGAGCAGTACGACCGATTTATGAACCGCAAACCTGACTGTCCGCGCCATCCACACGCAACTTTCGCACCCGCTCGACCTGATTCAGCAGCACGTAAACCAATAGCGCAATAACCGTTCCGACTACCAAACCTCCTACTATATCTCCCGGATAATGTACTCCTAAGTACATCCGACTGTAGCAATTCACTACTACATAGACCATCAACCACCATCCTTGGTGGTTTATTTTATTCCAGATAAGACCGAATAAAACCGCTAAAGATGCGGTATTTGCAGCATGCGAGCTCACAAAACCGTATTGGCCGCCGACGTAGCCATTCACGATATGCACCAGACCTTCTAACGCCGGTTCATGCGTCGGACGAGGCCTACATACCCAATGTTTTATCAAGCCCGAGGACACCCAATCACTCAACCCTACGGCTGCCACTAAAGCCAGCGTATACAATAGTCCCCGCTTCCAGCCAAATCGCCACACCAGAAGGCCTATCAACAACGCATACAGCGGTATCCATATCCACGCCTGACTGATGTACCACATCACTTGGTCCATCGCCTCACAATGTGCGCCATTAATGGCAAGCAACCACGATTGATCTATTTGAATAAGTTCATTCACTTTTCAGTTTTCGCTTTTCAACTAAAGAGGTTGCAGATATGGCAAGCCACTATTCCTGCTGTTTCCGTCCGCAACCGACTTTCGCCCAGACTCACCGGCACAAAACCATGTTCAAGCGCTGCCGCTATCTCCTGCTCGCTGAAATCGCCCTCCGGACCAATCATCACCACTACACTCTTGCCCGGAACAAGCTCGCTTCGCAACTCCCGCTTATCCTCTTTGTAGCAATGCGCTATAAACCGCGTCTCTTCCTTTGCCCCGCGGATAAACTCCGCGCAGTCCGTCAGCTCGTTCAACTTCGGCAGATAAGGCGTCAGAGACTGTTTGGCAGCAGAGAGTATAATCTTCTGCAGTCTGTCCAACCGCAACTGTTTACGCTCCGAAAAACGGCACGACAACAGCGTTATCTCGTCCACACCAATCTCCGTACACTTCTCCACGAACCACTCTACCCGCTCTATGTTTTTTGTCGGAGCAAGAGCAATGTGGATATAGTTACTATGGTGCTTCGCTTGCCGTTCAGCCGTCAGCACGCGGAACTCGCAACGCTTAGGATTCGGATTCGTTATCTCCGCGGTGTATGTCATCCCCTGACCATTAGTCAGCAGAATCTCATCACCTCGGTCGTATCGCAACACACGAACACAATGCCCCGACTCTTCCGCATCCAGACAATAGGTCTTACCAACCTCTTCCTTACTTCCGACTATCTCCGGTGTATAAAACAAATACATATTAATGCTGGAACTTGGCAAGTTTCTTTTGAGCGAAGAAGAGTGCCCAGTCCGGTGTATGCTTCAACATAGGTGTAGAGAGCCAGTTGATGAAACCCGGTGTGGAAGCTTTCTTACCGCGGAAGAGCTTGCGCAACGCTTTCTTAACCAATTTCTCCGGACGGATACTAACGGTGAGCGCTACAGCCAGTTTACGCAGATTAGGTGCCAAGCCGAACAAAGCCGTATCTACTGCTCCCGGAGCCATGACGGTCACATAAACGCCCTTCGGCTTAAGTTCGTACCAAACAGACTTGGAGAAGTTATAGATAAAAGCCTTAGTGGCATTATAAGTCTGAATACCCGGCATCGCCATCCAAGCTGACATAGACGACATATTAAGGATGTAACCTTTCTGTCTCTTACGATGCTTAAGCGGACGCTCCTCCGAAGTCGGTTTCTCGCGCTTTGCCATTTCTTCGCCGAACAGACGAGTCAGTTTGGCAACCGTCACGACGTGGAGATTGAGCATAAGTTCAATACGCTTCATATCGGTGTCACAATACGGATTGAAGAAGAATACTCCCGCGTTGTTGATAAGGATATCGACATCCAGTTTGTTCTCCTTGCAGTAAGCGAACAGTTCCTCTGCGGAATCGGGTTTGCTCAAATCGGCATACTTAGCGATGGTCTTGACGTTGTATTGCGCAGCCAAGTCCTTTGCCACTTGCTGTAACTCTTTCTCCTGATTGGAAACGAGGAGTAAATCAGTATGATAATCGCGCGCGAGCTGGGTAGCATACTGCAACCCAATTCCACTCGATGCGCCTGTAACTAATGCTAACATTTCTTCTGTCTTTCGTTTGCTTCTTTCGCCTGTTTCTCGAGTTTGGTAATCTCGCGTTTGAGGCAATTAGGTATTTTTTCGCCGTCGCGCTCTACGCACTCGTGGCATTTCATTTCCTTGGAGTACATACGCCCTACGCAGTAGTTCGAACGTCCACAACCTGCATGATAATGCGGATTCTCCTTCACATGGTTAACGAAGTCCGGATCTTTAATCAGCACGTGTGCCAATTGGAAGAGTTCGAAGCCTTCGTCCATGATAGTCTGGCAGTTATCGCCCGATTGCACACCACCAACATAAATCAGCGGCACATCCTTAATAGCCTCTTGGAAGCGTTTGGCCTGTTCCATGAAATAGAGTTCTTTGAACGGCTGTGTCGGCGTCATAATAGCTCCAACGAACGGAATATGCAACGCGGCCTTGAGCCACCACATCTTGCCCGGCATATAGTGCGCCAACGTATTAATCGGCATTGCAGCACGCAGAATGGTCATCGGCGAACGACTTACTGTACCGCCGGACAGAACGATTCCATGCACTTTATGTTTGGCAATCTCTTTTGCGACCTTTATGCCTTCCTCGATATCCGAACCGTGCCAGCAATCGTCCCACATATTGGTCTTAACGACTACTGCCATATCTTTTCCAGCGTGCTTCATCACTTCGTCCAGCACTTCATTAAGGAAGCGAACACGATTCTCAAAGCTGCCTCCGTACTCGTCATGACGATGGTTCGTGCGCGGACTGATAAACTGTGATATCAAATACGCGTGACCTGCGTGAATCTCAACGCAATCGAATCCCGCCTCGCGGCAGAAATCCACTGCCTCGCCGAACTTCTTCACCAGCGCTTTTATCTCCGCCACTTTAAGACGACGGTGGATAGTCGGCGAATAGAGGTTGAAGCCGTTGGAAGCCGAAACAGGCATACAATGGCACGTACTAATATGCGTCATATTGCCGCAGTGACCAAGTTGGATGCTCGCTTTCGCGCCTTCGGCATGCACAGCGTCTGTGAGTTTCTTCAAGCCCGGAAGAGCCTCGTCACGAACATACAGCTGTCCGTCAAACGACACACCACTCAGGTCAACAGCACAGTAAGCAACTGTGGTCATACCTACTCCGCCATGTGCTACAGACACATGATAATCTTCTAACATCTGCGACGGCATATTGGCCGTACACATATTCTCAAACGCTGCGGAACGAATAAATCTGTTCCGCAGTGTTATAGGTCCAAGTTTGTAAGGGGTAAATAACTTATTCATATCAATAGATAAATGGAATTATTCTCTTCAACTTCTTGCGGTCGAACTCATTCGGGAACTCCTGCTCATACTTGTGATAGATGGAGTTAGCACGCGGAACGAGGTTGCAGCATGAGAACCACCAGAACAGCAGTCCTGCAAACGACCATGTCAAGATGGCAAAGCCAAACCACTCGGTAATCTCGCCGAGATAATTGGCACTGGTAACGTATTTATACAAGCCTTTTTTCGGCAAATAATGGTTCGTATCACCCGGCTTGCGCAGATTACGAATCACATGGTCGGAGTGCATATTGATTATCCAACCGGTAATGAATATTATCGTACCGATAATAAAGCGCGGGTCATACAGCCAGTCTATCGTATAAAGCTCAGGATAGTACTTCGGAGCCAAATGGAACAGCCAAAAACCCTGAATATATCCGTTCATGAGATTCCAAATAACCGACAACAGCATAATAATGATTGGCATCTGTCCTTTGCCCTTCAGTATAAACGGGAAAATAAACGAGCGCTGGAAATAGTGGAACTCAAAAATGAGCAGGAACACCCAGTAAGGAGCATGCCGCGTCACCGTATACGGCGAAATGGCCCACAGATACAGCACAATCAAGAAAACAGGCATCTCCATCAAGAACCAACCAATCTTATTATTGATAGCAGGTCCCCATTTCTCAGAGCGCATCTTGCCGTAACCGGCATCCACATAATACAACGTTACAAAAATCACCAAGCCGATAACAGCAATGATGAAAAGAAAGTTATAAAACGAAGTTAAGTCGGAGTAAATAAATTGTTGCATAAGCATTTCCAAATAATTAGCTCGCAAAAATACAACTTATTTACGACATGACCAAAGAAATCTTAAAAAATGTTACTTTTTTCTATGTTTTTGACATATAAATAAGCCTAAAACAATAATTCCGATACCAACCCACTTCCAAAGCGGCAGTTGTTCTCCGAACAAAAGAAGCATAATCAATGCCGTGAAAACTGGTCGGATATTGTTGAAGATATTGGCCTTCGTCACGCCGATAAATCGCACGCTGTAGCAGAACAATATAAACGCTGCCACACTGGACAAAACAGCCAGATACATCACGCCTTCCACAGCCGCTGGAGTAATCGTCGTGAACCATTGTGTTTCCGGATAGACAAGTGCCTTACCTGCTGCCAGAATATAGAACAACACGAGTCCCGTCAGCTGCACCCAGAAAACAATCGTTAGTGCACTGTATTTAGCCGGTATCTTCTTCAGTATAATCGAGTAACCCACTGCCATACAGACAGTTACAATCGCAAGCGGCACACCCCATATATTCCCCATCGCAAAACTCTCACTTCCTGCCAGCACCAGCATCACCATACCCGCTGTCGAAATAAGTATTCCCGCAATATTCCAGCCTGTCACCCGTTCGCGCAGGAATATCCACGCGAAGATTGGTGCTATCAGCGGATTGGTGCTTAGAAACGCTTCAGCGATAGTGGGCGTCGCAAAGGCATCGTAACTGTAAGTCTCCAAGATGAAATACAGAAAAGGCTGAAAAACACCGCCTAAAACAAACAGCCAGATATCCTGCTTGTCCACTTTCTGTAGCCGCAGAATCGAATCTTCCCTTGCTGCCCTATTCGCCACAAGTCCGAAGCAGCACATCAGCAGTACACCTATCGTAAACCGCGTCATCACCAGCATCAACGGAGCAAACGACTCCAATGCCGCTTTCACGGCTATTCCCGACCCTGCCCAAATGAGCATGGCGATGATAACTGCTATGTAAGGTGACGCTTTTTTCATAAAAAACGCGCAAAGGTATAATAAATATTTGACATACGCAAATTTATTGGTGTTTTTCGCCATATAAAATAAAAATACCAATATTTTTTTGCACATTCCAAAAAAATGTTGTACCTTTGCGGCCGAATTTACACCTCCCGTCACTCCCTGACGTTAAACAGGAGGACATAATGAATTATTAATAGCATTACTATTATTTCGCGTTTACCGAAAACCCGCCAAGTTTTAAGGAGATAAACAACAAATAATTAGAGAAGGCTTCCGTTTATGGACACCTTATCCTACCAATAATGATGCTTCACACACTGTGTGAGTTTCTTAGGTAGGGAAAAGGTCTCCTTGGCGGGTTACCTTGGTACGCGATAAGAAACTCGCACTTTTCTTATTGCAAACGGATTGATAGTATGCACAACAATTTACTATTACTATCAATCGATGTTATTTAACTCTATTGAATTTGCAGTCTTTTTGCCCTTAGTGTTTCTTATTTACTGGGCAATCGGGTACGCACACATAAATGACAATCTCAAACTGCTACTACAAAACGCGTTTGTTCTCATCGCAAGTTACGTCTTCTACGGTTGGTGGGATTGGCGTTTCTTGTTACTTATCGCGTTCACCTCGTTCTGCTCGTGGGGCAGCGGATTACTCATAGCCAAAGCCCATACTTCCAAAGCGGCTAAAGCATGGACAACCGCCAATATTGTTCTCAACCTTGGCATTCTCGCCATTTTTAAATATTACGATTTCTTTACGAGTGAATTCTGCCAATTGTTTGGAATATCATTAGAAGGCTTGCTCATTAAAATCATCCTCCCTGTAGGTATCTCATTCTATACATTCCAAGCGCTCAGTTATTCTATTGACGTTTATCGAAAGAAAATAGAGCCGACAAAAGATATTACAGCTTTCTTCGCTTATATCGCCTTCTTTCCACAACTCGTTGCAGGCCCAATTGAGCGAGCGACTAACCTGCTTCCGCAATTCTTAAACAACCGCAAATTCAGTTACGACCAAGCCGTAGACGGAATGCGCCAAATCCTCTGGGGCTTATTCAAAAAGATAGTAGTTGCTGACAACTGTGCAACCTATGTGGATCAAGTTTGGGCAACCTATGATACCCAAACTGGTTCAACATTGCTCTTGGCTGCCATACTCTTTACTTTCCAAATATATGGTGATTTCTCCGGCTATTCTGATATAGCAATCGGAACTGCCAAACTATTCGGCATAAAACTGATGCGCAACTTTAACAACCCGTATTTCTCTCGTGACATAGCGGAGTTCTGGCGACGTTGGCATATTTCGCTTACTACTTGGTTCCGCGATTACGTCTATATTCCTTTAGGCGGTAGTCGTCCCGAAGTGCCGGTATCTATTAAGAATCAGGAAAGATACAAGAAGTGGATTATTGTCCGCAACACATTCGTCATCTTCTTGGTATCTGGCATTTGGCACGGAGCCAACTGGACATTCCTCGCTTGGGGAGCTTTCCACGCACTACTATTCCTTCCGCTCATTCTTCTCGGCGCAAACCGCAAATATACTAACCAAGTCGCCGAAGGTCGCATCCTTCCTACATGGCGCGAAGCCGTGCAAATGCTTCTCACCTTCGCCCTCGTCGTCCTCGGCTGGATCATTTTCCGCGCCGAAACAATCACCCAAGCTTGGGAGTATATGTGCGGAATATGTCAAAGCAATATTTTATCCATCCCGAACCACTCTGGTATTAACGCATTGTTTATAAATCTTGCCTTGCTAATCGTTGTGGAGTGGTTTCTTCGCGACAAGCAGCATAGTTTAGACATCGCCAACTTACCAGCCTATTTGCGTTATGCTATCTATTTTGGTATGTGTTTTATCATCATTGCTTTTGGTGGAAACACAGTTAACTTTATTTATTTCCAATTCTAATGAAAAAATTTCTGATAAAGGCATCAATATTTGCTCTGGTCCTCTGGGGATTTGCTTGGGGGGTAGACTACATGATTAGCAAAGGCTTCCAACGAATGGAGGACTATCGTTCTATGTCTTGGTATGAAATGCAGCAAGGCCAAATAAATGCCGATATTGTTATTATGGGCAACTCTCGCGGCTTTTCACATTTTGAACCTTGGACTATTGATTCTATCTGTGGTACAAAATCTTTCTGCTTAGGTTTAGGTGGCTACTCTATTACGGTGGAAGATATGAAATACAAGTACTACCGCCTGTATAACACAAAGCCTAAATACATCATCCAACAAATAGACTACTATACGCTTCGTAATGACTCCGCTCCTCATCAGCACGAGTCTGAGCAGTATTTGCCCATCTTTTACGATAGACGTATTCACGATGATTTGTTGCGCGTAGGCTATTCTCGTCTAGACTTGTATGTCCCTTTATATCGTTATTGGGGCTACCAGATGGTAATAAAGAATGGCCTTTTGGAATTCTTGGGAATAAAGCACTATGTTCGGGATCCATCTCGCATGGGACATCACTACGAGAGAGGGGATTGGGACGGAACAGAGTTGTCAAAGTTAGATACTATACATGCAACATTCGACCCTGCTGGTAAAGCATACTTTGAACAATACATGAAACGTTGCGCAGACGAAGGAGTTAAAGTGATTTTGGTAAACTCTCCGACCTATATTGGCGCCAACTTAAAAACTACAGGATTAGATGCAGTTAATACCTATTTTGATAGTATAGCGAATGCGTACAATACTGTATATTGGAATTATAATGAGAATTATGACTTGTGTCTTGACACAGCTAATTTCTGTGAGTCTGTACATATGAACCCTGAAGCCACGCATCAATTCTCAATAGATGTTGCTACTCGTATAAAAGAAGAAATGTTGCATTGAGCAACGTTCGTTCCTCATAGGTGGATACTTCTCATCTGCATTTCTCTCCACCAAAATCGCATTTTCTTTGTAAAAAATGCATTTTTCATAAAAAATCCTTGCATTTCCCCTAAAATATTGTACCTTTACCCCCTAATTTGTATCCTTCTATTCCCGAAGGTCACCCGAAGGTCGCCCGTAGGTCGCCCGAAGGTCGACCGAAAAAATGCCATAAGTCAGCCGTTCGTGAAACGAAGGTCAAGTGAGACCATCACGACATCATGTAATGACTGAAGAATATTAACAATGTAACAGTAAAAAATTTTGACTTTCAACCATTTTGCTTTCGACCTTCGACTTTCGACTTTCGACTAAAAAAGTGCCGTTTTCACCACAAACTGCACTTTTTTCTTGCGTATATGCAAAAAATGCAGTATCTTTGCAGCAAATTTGAAAATAGAGAACAATTATGCGTGACACAGAGATTTTTGACCTTATTCGCCGCGAGCGCGAGCGTCAAACAAAAGGTATTGAACTGATTGCTTCGGAGAACTTCGTTTCCGATGAAGTACTACAAGCCATGGGCAGCGTGCTAACCAATAAATATGCGGAAGGCTATCCGGGCAAGCGTTATTATGGAGGCTGCGAGGTAGTTGATTTGGTGGAAGATGTAGCCCGCGAGCGACTGAAAAAAATCTATTGTGCCGAATGGGTAAACGTTCAACCCCACTCCGGTGCACAGGCGAATATGGCGGTATTCATGGCTTGTATGCAGGCAGGGGATACGTTCCTGGGATTGAATCTGAGTCACGGCGGCCACCTGAGTCACGGTTCGGCAGTTAATTTCTCGGGCCTAATGTTCCGCGCACTATCATATAGTGTACGCGAGGATACGGGTCGCGTCGATTACGATGAGTTAGAGCGGGTAGCTCGTGAGAACAAGCCCAAACTGATTATTGCCGGCGCTTCTGCTTATAGCCGCGAATGGGATTATGCCCGTATTCGTCGCGTTGCAGATGAGATTGGCGCTATCTTCATGGTAGATATGGCGCATCCTGCAGGACTGATTGCTGCCGGCTTATTGGATAATCCACTGCGTCATGCGCATATCGTTACCACCACTACGCACAAGACCCTCCGTGGTCCGCGCGGCGGCGCAATCCTACTCGGTAAGGACTTTCCTAATCCTTGGGGAAAGACGACGCCGAAAGGCGAAATCAAGATGATGTCCGCCCTACTCGACTCTGCTGTTTTCCCAGGTGTACAAGGTGGCCCGCTTGAGCATGTGATTGCCGCAAAAGCCGTGTCCTTCGGCGAGGCCTTACTGCCTTCCTTCAAAGAATACCAAACTCAAGTCAAACGCAATGCTGCCGTAATGGCACAAGCGTTTGTTGATAAAGGCTATAAGATTATTTCCGGCGGTACAGATAACCACTCAATGTTGGTTGACCTGCGCACTAAATATCCGGACCTGACAGGTAAAGTAGCCGAGCACGCCCTCGTGGCAGCCGACATTACCACCAACAAAAACATGGTGCCGTTCGACAGCCGTAGTGCCTTTCAAACCAGTGGTCTGCGTTTCGGTACACCGGCTATTACTACCCGCGGTTTGAAGGAAGATAAGATGCCGTGGATAGTGGACTTAATCGACACCGTTCTGCAGAATCCGGAATCCGAAGCTAATATCGCTAAGGTACGCAGCGAAGTGAATGCCGAAATGAATCAGCATCCACTCTTCGCATGGTAAGAAAATAATCAAAGTAATACAGCCAAAATCGCGGCGACTGGCGTAGCGAGGAGGAGGCTGTCAAAGCGATCCAAAACGCCTCCGTGTCCGGGCAGGAACTTACCGGAGTCTTTGACACCGAGAGCTCGTTTAAGCAGGCTCTCCATCAAGTCGCCAAAAGTGCCTGAAACGGCAATAATCATGGCAAAAGCAAGTGCCTTAGGTAGGCTATCCATCCACCCTACTACATAATAGATATATCCCGCTAACAGGGAGAAAGCGAAGCCGCCAATCAGACCTTCCCAGCTCTTTTTAGGACTAACGCGAGGGAACATCTTATGGTTGCCATTTTTGCGCTTTGCCGTCAGCATACCTATGCAATATGCGCCCGTATCGTTTACCCAAATCGTGATAAAGAGCGCCAGAAGCAGGTATTTGGAACTATCCAAAATAATGTTCATACACGCAAAAGGCAGCGCTACCATCGCTTGTGAAATAAGCAAATCGCCCCAGTTGCGAATAGGATCTTCGGACTTGACCCACAACTCCAACAATAACAGAAGCGCAATAAAAGCAGCATAAACAATTTGCATTGTCGCAAAGTCAGCTATATCCAGCGTTTCGACTTGAAACAAACACCAGGTAGTGGCGAACAAATATCCTCCCGCCAAAACTGCTCCAACGGTGCACACAAGATGTGTACCCAGCAATTCATGATACTCGTAAACAGCTAACATTGTCAAAAGACAAAACAACACCCCGAAAAAAATCGGCGATACCAATATGCTGGCTATCACAAGCCCTACATAGACCGTTCCGGACAGTAATCTTTTCCAAAAAGTACTCATAAATCTCATTTTTTTTCGAAATCGCTTGCAAAGGTACACTTTTTTTTGTACTTTTGCAAATTATTTTACAAAAATATGCAAAATTATGACTTCTGAGGAGCAATTAATGACGGAAGACGAGCGCCAACAGGTGCAATTTATGTGGAATTTGATTCCTCAAGCAGATCGCGAAGGGATGACTCCTGGCGACATCTTGTTTGTGCTGGATGCGTTGGATGATTACCTGGAAGAAGCAGGTCTGTTGGAGGTAGATGAAGACGGTGAAGTAACCTATTTGGAAGGAAATGTAGATGAGACGGAGCAATTGACCTATGTGCAAAAAGCCGTTCAGGCAGCAGATCGTTCGCTGACTAACACCCAGATTCAACTCATCTTAGATGCCGAGATGCAATACGGCATCGAACAAGGCTATTACGAGGAGGAAGACTGATATGATAACCTGTAGTGTGATCATCTTAAACTGGAATGGCGCCAAGATGCTGCGTCAGTTCCTGCCTAATGTCTTACGCAACACCAATAACCCCGACTACGAAGTGATTGTGGCCGATAACGGTTCCATAGACGACAGTATCGATGCTATCCAAGAAATCAATACTATGGCCTTGACAGAAGGCATAGCTCCAGCTCGTATCTTTCCTTTTGACAGCAACTTAGGCTTTGCCGCAGGGTATAATCAGGCAATTTCCCAAGTGGATTGCGAATATGTCGTACTGCTCAATTCCGACGTGGAAGTGACGCCTAATTGGCTTGAGTCGCTTATTAGTTATATGGACCGTCACCCGGAGGTGGCAGCCTGTCAACCTAAGATTCTCAGCTGGCGAGCCAAGCAGGACGGCAAAAAAGTCTTTGAGCATGCAGGAGCAGCAGGAGGACATTTGGACAAGCTCGGTTATCCCTACTGCCGAGGACGAATTATGGATTATATCGAAGAAGATAAGGATCAGTACAACGCTGTCGAGACTTGTTTTTGGGCCTCGGGCGCGTGTATGTGCGTGCGCGCAGAAATATATGAGGAGTTAGGGGGCTTGGATGAAGAGTTTTTTGCTCATATGGAAGAGATTGACCTGTGCTGGCGAATGAATTCCCGTAGTTGGTGGGTTGCCTGTGTACCTCGCTCCGAAGTGTATCATGTAGGAGGTGCGTCTCTCAACTACGGCAATCCGCGCAAGACCTTCCTTAACTTCCGCAACAACCTCATCATGCTCTATAAGAATGTGCCTACACGCAGACTCTGCCCCATTATGATAGCGCGATTCTTTATGGATTATGCAGCAGCCCTTAACGACCTCCTACACGGACGTTTCGCCAACGCTTGGGCAATCGTCAGAGCGCGATATGCATACTTATTTAGCAAATGTAAGTTCCGCGACAAGCGCAAAGAGAATCTGCGCCGCACTACCGTTGACGAACTCTCAACGATATCTCAACGATCCATTGTTTGGGACTTCTACTTCAGAAAAATGCGGCACTAACGGTCACTTTTTGGCCCAATGAGCCGGAAGGATGCGGTAACGATAACGTTGCCGCATATTTTCTGCATTAGGACAATCGCAGCGGTGGATACGAATACCCTTCGTCACCGAGATAAACGCAAAAATCGGGTCGCCGGGCTTTGGATTGCAGCAGGTCGATAGCTGATAATTGAAGTTTGACATCTGGTCCACCTCAATCGACAAACCGGCTGCCGCAAAGCCTTCTCTCGGAATAAACTCCGTCTTCTCGCGCTCTATAATCGGCTGATGCTCATCAAGTTGCAGGAAAGCATCCCGTAACGTATGGATATCCGTCTTCTCTTGCGCCAAAGACTGGAACATATCCGACACAGCCTTGTAGCCTAACTTAGTCGCCAGCTTCGATATCTGCCCCTCGTCAAAGTCAATCTTCCAGTTCTTAAACCGTCTCTCAAGCAACTCTCTACCCTCTGCCGCATACTTATACTCAATCTCCTTGAGTGCCTGACGAATCTTGTTCTTGGCTTTGGACGAAACGACAACGCTCAGCCAGTCTTGGTTCGGTTTCTGGTTCGGCGAAGTCAATATCTCCACTTGGTCGCCATTCTCCAACTGTTGTCGTATCGACACGTTTTGATTACGAATACGTCCACCGACGCAATGACATCCAACTTCGCTATGCACAGAGAACGCAAAATCCAGTACCGTCGCGCCATATGGCAAACGACGCAAGTCGCCCGTCGGAGTGAACACATAGACCGAATTAGGCGCCACGTTGGTCGCAGACGCGTTCACGCCCTTATATGCCCAGTGAGCTGCCACACCTTGTTCCGCCACTTCGTCCATGCGCTTCGAACGAATCTGTACCTCGACCCATTTATTGTCCGGACCGAGCACCGTTGTATGGAGCGACTCATAACCGTTCTCTTTGGGCACAGACAGCCAGTCACGCAGACGTTTCGGGTTCGGCTGGAAGACATCGGTAATAAGCGAATACACCTGCCAACAGTCGGATTTCTCCTTCTCACGAGGCGAATCCAAAATAATACGTATCGCGAACAGGTCGTAAATCTGCTCCAAGTCCGTGAAATGGTGTGTCTCCATCTTATGCGCTATCGAGTGAATCGACTTCGGGCGACCTTTGATAGTAAAAGTAAAGCCCTCCCGCGTCAGTTTCTCACGTATTGGCGCTATAAACCGCTCGATATACGCATCCCGCTCGGACTTCTTCTCATTTAACGCGAGCGCGATATATTTATATAGGTCATAGTTGGTGAACTTGAGTGCCAAGTCCTCCATTTCCGTCTTAATCTGATACAATCCCAGCCTGTGCGCTAACGGAGCATGCAAATCCCGCGTCTCTTTCGCCACGTGACGACGTCTATCCGAATCGCCCTCCTTATCGAGCTTACGGAGCAATTCAAGACGCTCGGTTAGTATATCATATAGTACCTTGTTTGAGTCTTCCATACAAATATTTCTACAAATTTCGTGCAAAAGTACAAAAAAATTTGTACATATGAAAAAAAAGTTATATCTTTGCGCCAAATTTGAATAAATAATGCTATGAACAAGACAATTATTCGTATCCTTTTGGGTTTGGCAGCATGTGCCTTGGCATATTTCTGCATTTCGAGTGTATTAACTCCTATTAAGTTCGAGGATCAGCGTGAGAAACGCGAAGTGGCTGTAGTCAAGAACTTAGTTGCATTACGTACGGCTGAGGTGGAGTTCCATCATGTGAACAACCGCTATACAGCTGATTTGGACTCGCTCGTACTCTTCCTCAAGACTACTCCGAAGAAAGAGGTTCGTAAGGAAGGTTCGCTGACTGATAAGCAATTAGAGGCTGGTTTGACCGAGCACAAGGCAGTGAAAATCCTTAATACAGCTAAGGCAAAAGCACAACGCAAACAGAAGTTCGAGAACGAGGATGCACTATACGCATTCGTTTGGGCCAACGACGCGGACGTAAAGAAGAACGGCTTACAAGGTTTCCGTCGTGATACCATTTACAAGAACATGATTGAGGACCTCTATAAAGGCGAATATACGGCTGATAACATCGACCAAATTATCTATATCCCATATACCGACAACGTACGTTTTGAGGTAGAAGTGAACAATAACTACACCACCTCTCAAGGTATTCGTATCCCTCTGTTCGAGGCTCGCGCACACTACAATACCTATCTGGCTGACCTCAATGCTCAGGAGCGTGTGAACCTCATTGACAAAGAGACCAAGCTTGAGCACTATCCAGGCCTGAAAGTCGGCGATATCGAGGCTCCGAACAATAACGCAGGTAACTGGGAATAAGCGCGTAGCGCTTCGTTTAGCGTTTAACGTTTAGAGTTTAGTGATGAGAATCATCTCTGGCAAATACGGGGGGAGGCGTTTGTCTCCCCCTAAAAATATAACCGCGAGGCCAACAACGGACTTCGCGAAAGAGAGCCTATTCAACCTGCTTAATAACCGTATCGACTTCGAGGACATCGAAGTGCTCGATCTCTTCGCCGGAACAGGTGGTATAGGTTTGGAGTTTATCTCCCGCGGCGCACGGGAAGTGACAGCGGTTGAACTTGCCCATGTGCAGCAAAACTTTATTATTTCCGCCTGCAAGCAGTTAGGAGTCAACAACTTAACCGTCATCCGTGGTGACGTATTCCGCTATCTAAATGCCTGCAAAATATGCTATGACTTCATTTACGCCGACCCTCCTTACGCATTAGATCGACTGCCCGAGATTCCGGACCTTATCTTTGAACACGAGCTACTCAAAGAAAATGGAATGTTCGTTCTTGAACACTCCAAATCCAATGATTTCAGCAGCCATCCGCATTTCGTCGAGAAGCACGTCTATGGCAGTGTGAACTTCTCTTTCTTCCGCTAATTCGTCAGCCAAAGTCTATTCGTTGACGATTTCTATGCGTCCGTGGTGCTTCTTGTGCCTGAACCATAGTCCATAAACCTCGGAGCAGTTTCCTGCAGTAATAAAGGCCTTAATCTTATTCGAACGTATATACTCCATCAGAGCAGCAAACTCGTCCTGCGTGAGCAGCACTTGAATCTCCTTATGCGCCTCTCCAGAGTAACCTCCTTGAATGTCATAGAGCGAGCATCCGCGCACCAGCGTATCCACGATATACGAGCGCACTTTCTCCCAGTCTTCTGCAATAATACAAACACGCTTACGACGGTTGAAGGCATCTGTGAAGTGATTAATTACCAGGCCGTTAATCCATGTGCCTATCAAGCCGATAACCACCATGCGGAAATCGTTAATCAAGAACGCAGAGCAGCATATCAACGCGCCACCGATACTAACCGAAACGCCAATATCAAAGTGCAAGTACTTATTAATAATCTTCGCCAGAATATCCAAACCACCGGTCGAAGCGTTAATGCGGAACTCGAGTGCTTGACAAGCCGAAAGCAGCAGTACAAAGCACAATAAGTCAAACCATACGTCGCCAAGACCTAAACCCGCCGACATAACAGAACCTTTCACCTGTTCAAGGACTTCTCCGGCACGACTAAGCAAATAGGGGTTGCCGTTGGCATCCAGAACAGTCTGACCGGCTTGCAGTTGCGCCAGCACGTGAGGGTTCTCTATCACCTTGTGGGTAATATTTGTATAGGGATAGATGATGCTCCACAGTTGTACAAGCGGACCAAGAATCATCGCAGTATAGACTGTTTTAGCGCCGAACTCATTACCTATCAGCAAGAAAGCAAGTAATAGCAGGAACGCATTAATACCCATCACCAAATAAGAGAACGTGTCTGCATTTCCGCCGATAATGGTATTGATAACGATACTCAGACCCGATATTGTTCCTACAATCAGATGACTCGGAATAAGGAAGTAGTAAACAGCAGCTGCGCCCATGATCATACCTAAGGTCATCATCACCAATTCCTTCCAGAACTTCTTGGTGTGAAGCGCCTCCCAGAAACTGATGGCTAATTCTTTCCAATAAGCGGTAGTAAAATAATTTTGAAGTGTGTTTTCCATAATATGTCTTTATTCTTTGACAACTAAGCGTGCTGTACGACGCGTCGTTTGAGTAAGTAGGATATCTCGATGCTCCTGTTCTTTCTTTAATATCTCGGGCGAGGTTCCGCGGATGGTGAGCAGACTCAATCCCTCGTTATAAGTCACCTTAAAGGCGTCCCGCAGCTCCTCTATTGCCTCCGGTACATAGCGGGTATCATCCACGCAGACCGATATCGTAACGGCGGAGGACTGTATAAGCGACACTTTGAGGCGGTGACGATGGATAATATCGAATATATGGCTCAGGCTCTCCTCTAAGATAAAGGAGAAGTCCTTTGCGCGCATAGTGATGAGTTTCTGGTTCTTGCGCCATATATAAACGGGCACATCGACCCGCTTTGTGGTCTCGTAGATGACGGAGCCCTGCTCGTCCGGCGTATTGAACGGCCTTACGTAAAGCGGTATCTTCTTGTTCTCAACGGGACGGATACTCTTCGGGTGAATAACCTGTGCCCCACTGTATGCCAACTCTACGGCTTCGCCGTAACTGAGTTCAGGAATAAGAATCGTGTTATCCACCAAGCGCGGATCGGCATTCAGTATTCCCGGCACATCTTTCCATATTGTCACGGATTCGGCATCGACGAAGTTCGCAAGTAGAGCGGCTGTATAGTCACTTCCCTCGCGGCCTAAGGTCGTACGTTGACCTTTTGCCGTGCCGCCGATAAAACCTTGTGTAACGAACACATGCGCCCCACTCTGTTCGATGGCTTGGCGCACGTTCTCGGCCGACACAGCCGTATCGACTCTGGCTTCGCGGAAGGTCTCGTCCGTAAGCAGCAGATGAGGCATCGACAGTAACTCGTTCGACACGCCGTTCGCGTCTAGATACGCGCTAAGGAGCATACTCGAGTTAAGCTCACCCGTCGCCACGACCTGGTCGTAGAACTCATCGTAGTTATCTGCTAACGGTATATCGGCTATGAGGTTGGTAGCAAAGAGCTGCTGCACAACGGTCTCGTCCAGACCTAACTCGCGTGCAATAGTCCGGTGTTGGTCACGGATAGCTTCGTATTCACGAATAGCGTCCTCGTCGCGTTTCTCCCAGCGAGCGTTCACTACGCGCTCAAGAGCGTTAGTGGTCTTGCCGATGGCAGACACGACAACGATGAGCTCGCCTTGCTCACGAGCTACAATACGCAACACGTTTGCTATGCCTTGCGCATCCTTAACTGACGCGCCACCGAACTTATAAACTCGCATCCTATATCCAATATCAAATATTCGCCATTCTCATGGCAGTCACAGCGCCTTCTACGCCCTTATTCCCGAGTTTGCCACCTGCTCTGTCAAGTGCTTGTTGCTTATTGATCGTAGTGAGCACGGAAAAAATAACCGGCACAGGCTTCTTGCGGTACAGCATGCTCGTCAGACCCGTGTTGAGTATGGTCACACCCTGAGTCACACTCTGACAGACATAATCGAAATGCGGTGTGTCGCCTTGTATGACGCATCCAATAACAATGACGGCATCCGGACGTTTAAAAACTTTGTTCACCATCTTTGATGCCGCATAGGTGAGTTCGACCGTGCCGGGCACATGCGTAACGGAAATACGGTCTTCTCTAACGCCATTTTTGACAAGCGTATCGATAGCTCCTTGTGCGAGCGCATAGGTGATGTCGCTGTTCCAGTCGGCAACTATAATAGCATAACGCTGGCGTGCTAAGACGTCAGCGTTAGGCAGTAAGGAAGCATCATAATGAGACAAATCGGTTGTCATTACTTCGCTATTTCAATGTATTTATCAATATCGCTTGCCTCAGACGATTGAGGATATTTAGCCTTGATGGTCTCGAAAGCCTGTTTAGCGGAGTGCTTGTCACCCAACTCGAGATATACGAGTCCGGCTTTCTTCAGGCTCATCGGAGCAATCAGGTCGTTTTCGGAGTGAGCAGCGTTCTCAAAAGCGCGGACAGCTTTGCCGTACTCTTGAAGCTCTACATACGCGTCGCCGAGCAGTTGTGCTGCAGCCGGACCGATGTTCACGTCGTTGGCTTTGAAGCGTTTGAGATACTTAGCGGCCTCCTCGTAGTCACCTAATTGGTAGTAGCAGATGCCTGCGTACAGGGCTGCGAGTTTACCTGTCTTGTAGAGGCGATAGTTGTCTGCTGTCTGAGCAAAACCGATGCACTCCGCGTCGTCACCGTTGAGCGCTTTCTCGAAGTCGCCTTGTTGGAAATAAACAACCGACTTAGCGTTCTCGTTACTTGCCTCGTTGGCTTTGGGCTTGATCACGTAGTTGTTAATCGCAATAATACCCAGCACGACTACAACGATACCTGTAATAATCCACGTAATGAGATTGGAGTTATCCTCAATCCATTGACCGGTAGTAGATAGAGCTTCGCCTACTTCTTGGAGTTGCTCATCCTCTTTTTTGAAATTTTTCTTTGCCATAAATATGTTTAGTTAGTATGTTTTCACAAAAAACCGTGCAAAGTTACAACAAAAAAATTAAGCGTGCAAATTTTTGACCGAAAAAATAAATATACGAGTATATTTTTTTTATTTTCGGGCGAAAAGTTGTCGTATGCAGAGTTCTGCGAACGTAATTTCGGGGGAATTGCCGCAGGCAAGGCGGCGTCCGAGATACTGCTTTTTTTTCGCACAAAAAAAGCGCCGAACCACTCTCTCGTGAAAACTCCTATAGACAGGATTTAAGGTCTACCGGGTCTTTGTAATCCGACCTCATCGCTACGCTTGCGCGGTCACGGCGGAGAGGTTTCGGCACGCCATTGACAGGGCATTTACCTTTGTAATTGATATTTGTTGAGTTTTCCGGTTTCTTGGGTTCGACGCCGGGTATATGTTGCCTCCACTTATTTGCTGTGGAAGTCGAGTGTCAGCACAATATTATGTGTCGTTGCGCTCAGGTCGTAAGGTGCGGCCAGTTCGTGCGCAAAAGTCCTGGTATTCTGCAGTCTGTATCGGTACGCCGCATGAATCAGGAAGTTACGTCCACGGTAACCAAAACCTGCGGTCGCATAGTGCGAATGTTTAGTCAGCTGCGAATAAGCGTCCGTTCGCGTGGTGTTATTGGGTAGCGTATAGGCTTTGTTATATAAGTCCGACGAGAGGAAAGTGGACTCGTAAGCATAGCCGCACTCGAGGAAGAACTGGTCTGTTATCACGCCTTCGATACCGGCACGCAGGGTGTGCACGTCGTGGATATTCTTGTCGTGCGCAAGGTCATATTGTACGGACAGGAAGCCGTAGTTAAGCACCTGAAACGCCAAACCTGCTGATACGCGCATAGGCATACGCCACGAGCGGTCAGAGTAGTTATTATCGGGGGTGATAGAAGTATAGGACACTTTTTCGTCCGTGCCGGTCTTCTCGTCGTAAGCCCACAGCACCGAGTTCATCGTGCCGTAGTGTAACGTCTTGAGGTTGACCGCCGAAGGCGTCGTGAAAGAGGCACCTATGCGCAACCACCGGATAGGATGTGCTATCACGCCGAACACGCCATTTACGCCTACACCCGTCTGATGGAGATAGGTAGAGTTATCGAGGCTGCAGTCTTCGCCGAAAAGCTCGTAGTACTGCACACTCTGGGTATGGTCCACCGACAGCACGTTCAGCGTCGCGCCGAGGAACACGTAGTTGGATATATTTCCTCCCCAACTGATAGCGAACTGATCGATGTGTCCGTACTCGCGCATAGTCAGCTGGTTCTTCGTCACTTTCTCGCCATACGGCAACACAGAGTACCAGCGGGTGTTATCTTTCGTATCGGGCGAGATAAGATAAGTGTCGTACGCCTGATTACTTAGCCAGTTCTGCGTATCCCAGCGGTTAGAGGGCTGCAACGCGGTCTCCGCTACCCCATACGTCTTGGAGGCGATGACATCGGTCAACGAGTTCGGGTCGTTCGTATTCGACACCACATAGTGCCGGTCGTAGCTGGCTACATTGTGGTAGGAGAACATAAGGTTATTGGCTATCATGCCTTGGTCGCGTGTCTTATCGACCCAGCCAAAGATAAAGGACGCCTGTGCGGCGGAGAAGCGGTTGTCAGAGCCCACACGTTTGTTCACGCCGGATTGCCGCACATAGTCGAGGTCAAGGAAGAGTGACAGGGAAACATCCCAGCGGCGATAGACGCCTAAGCCGGCAGGGTTATCCTTGACGGCAGAAGGGTCACCGCCAACGGCTGTCATTGCGCCTGCCAGACCGACATAACGCGCTGTACCAATCAGGTCACGTTGCGCCAATATCTGAGCATCCTGTGCGTGCACAGCAAGGGTCATGCACAAGAGTGGCAATATGTATAGCAGTTTCTTCACCTTCTGATAATCGCTTTCACTATCGTGTCACTATGCATCGTGACAGAGTCCTCGATATACGTTATTCGGTCTGTTTGTACAGGCTGCGACGTAGTGGTTGTCGTTGGCGTCACTTGTCGAGCAGGAACCGGCGTGTTGTCCGGCCAGTAATAGACGTCGTCGATATCGTCAGCCAGCACCCACCCTGTTAGAGCGGATACTACAAAAACCATGCCTACTATGACAAGCCACTTTCTCATACTCTAAATCCGATTATCTCGCGCACCTCGCGTATCGTCACAGCCGCACGTTGACGGGCTTTCTCGGCGCCTGCGGCAGCCACCTCGTCCAGGAAGGCTTGATTAGCCTGGTACTCCTGTATCTTCTCGCGTATTGGTGCGCAGAAGGCATTGATATCTTCCGCCAGTTGTTTCTTTAAATCGCCGTAACGAATCGTCATGTTGTTGTACGCATCGTTGAAGAAATCATACGTCTCCTTACTTGACACTAAATCCATGATAGTGAACAGATTAGCAATCGGTTCCGGCTTCTCTTGATTCAATTGCGTTGGTCCGGAATCGGTCACGGCGCGCATCACTTTCTTGCGTATGGTGGCCTCGTCGTCGCAGAGGTACAACGCATTACCTTCGCTCTTACCCATCTTACCCGTTCCGTTAAGTCCCGGCACCTTGACCGCATTCTTGTTGAAGTGGTATGACTCCGGCTCTTTGAAATACTCTACGTTATAGATGCGGTTGAAGCGACGAGCAAAAAGTCGCGCCATTTCCATATTCTGCTCTTGGTCTTTACCTACAGGCACTTTGTCGGCCTTGTGCATCAATATATCCGCTGCCATCAGACACGGATACGTCAGCAGTCCGGCATTCACGTTATCGGGCTGTGTGCGGGCTTTGTCCTTAAAGGACGTAACACGCTCTAACTCACCCAGATAGGCGTTCATATTCAGATACAGATACAACTCCAGCACCTCTTTCACGTCGCTCTGGATATAGATTGGCGCTTTGTTCGGGTCGATACCGCACGCGAGGTACTCACTAAGGATTACGCGCGCACTACGACGGATATCCTCCGGCGTCGGGTGCGTGGTGAGGGAGTGCCAGTCGGCGATAAAGAACATCGACTCATACTCGTCCTGCATCTGAACGAAACTCTTTACTGCCCCGAAATAGTTACCGAGGTGCAGATTGCCCGTAGGCCGTATGCCTGATATTACTCTTTCCATAAAATATCAACTATCAAATATCAAAAATCAACTATCAACTATCAACTACTCTATCGGTACATTCCGATAAATTTTCTGGTCCAGACACGTAAGTGTCTCTGTATTTGCCACGCCGTTTATCTCCTGTATCTTGCCGTTGAGGATACGCATAAGGTCTTGGTCGTCCTTGGCAAACACTTTCACCATCATCGAGTACGCGCCAAGCGTAAACTGCGTTTCCACCACTTCGGGTATCTTCTCGAGTGCCTTAGTCACGTCCTTGTACATCGAGCCTTTCTCGAGAGTGATGCCGATGAGCACGCACAGGTTATAGCCTAACATCTTCGGGTTCACCTGATAGCCTGAACCGAGTATCACGCCGTTGTCCAGCATCTTCTGTACGCGCTGGTGCACAGCCGCGCGGCTCACACCACATTCTTCCGCCACATCTTTGAATGGAGTTCGCGCATTTTCCGTAATAACACGCAGGATCTGACGGTCTAATTTGTCTATTTTTTCCATACTACTAATAAAATTTGCTTGCAAAAGTACAACTTTTTTTGGATATATGCAAGTTTTTTACTACTTTTGCAGCGATTTTTGATAAAAAACCAGCTATTTTAGTAGAAAAATGTCACTTGAGGAGTACATAGAGCAACATAGTTCGCCGGAAAATGAAGTGCTATCGGCCATCAATCGAGACACAAATATTCATATTCTGAACCCGCACATGCTGTCCGGTCAGGTGCAAGGACGCGTGCTGTCTTTTCTGTCGCAGATGATACGGCCGAAGCGCATCCTTGAATTGGGCACCTTCACCGGCTACTCTGCCCTATGTCTGGCAGAAGGACTACCGGAAGACGGCGAGCTCATCACCATCGAGCACAACGACGAACTTGAACCCGTCATCCGTCACAATCTTGCCCTCTCCCCATTAGGCAACAAAATCCACCTCATCATCGGCGACGCCAAAGAAATCCTAAATCACGAATCACAAATCACAAATCACAAATACGAACTTGTGTTCGTAGATGCCGACAAGCGCGAGTACTCCGAATATCTCGACCTCGTTTATCCGTTAGTCGTTCCCGGCGGATGGATACTTGCCGACAACACGCTGTGGGATGGTCACATCATCGATTCGGCATATGACCGCGACAAACAAACGCTCGGTTTGCGTGCTTTCAATGACAAGGTGGCAGCCGATCCGCGCCTCGAACAAGTTATCCTACCCCTCCGCGACGGGTTAACATTGATACATAAAAAATAATACACAATATGACAAGCAAAGAATTCAAACACAAAGCACGCAAGTTCTTTAGAGAGCAGCTGCAATTGGCGGACTATATCGATGTCAATGCCGCCAGTGAGAATATTCGCAATAACATCCCGTTTCGTGGACCTACAATATATATCCTCTTCACCGCTATTGTCATTGCCAGTGTCGGGCTAAATGTCAATTCTATTCCGGTTATCATCGGCGCCATGTTAATATCGCCGCTTATGAGCCCTATTATCGGCTTTGGTATGGGACTTGGCACCAATGACACGAAGTTACTACTCCGTTCGCTCAAGAACTTAGGTATCATGTTCACTATCAGTTTGATAGCATCGACCCTCTATTTCTTGGTAACGCCACTTGAGACGGACAATCCTACAGAATTACTGGCGCGTACGAATCCCTCTATCTACGATGTGATGATTGCTTTCTTCGGTGGCGTGGCAGGCATACTGGAACTATCACGTAAAGAAAAAGGAACTGTTATATCCGGTGTGGCCATTGCTACCGCCTTAATGCCGCCTTTGTGCACTGTCGGCTATGGTATTGCCCAACATAACTGGCATTATGCCGGAGGAGCATTATACCTATTCTTCATCAACTGTGTCTTCATCGCACTGGCCACATATTTGGCAGTTAAGTTCTTAGGCTTCCCATTGGCAGTAGAACAGGATAAACGCTCTTGGAGAAAGATTATCAGTTACAGCCTGCTCATCCTTGTCGTTTTGGCACCCAGTGTCTTTAGTGCTTATAACATCGTCCGCGAGAATGAGTTTGCCACAGAAGCGCGACATTTTATCAAAGAAAACCAGAATATCGGCGGGACATATATCTTCAATTACTCCATCGACACTTCTGTCAAACCATACAAACTGACGCTGCGTCTTGCCGGTGAGAAACTCAGTAACGATTCCCGAGCATTCTTATATACAGAGGCGGAAAAACATGGTATAGCCCACACGCAACTTTTCTTCCACGAGGATGCTACCATCGATGTGCACCGCCTCAGTGAAACGGAAATAATGAAGGATTGGCTGGCTTCCACCGAAGAACAGATGCGACTAAGAGACGACTCTATTCGTGTGCTCAATGCACAGATTGAAGCTTTTGAGGCATTACGCCTTCCTACGAAACAGATTACCGACGAACTGCGGGCACAGTGGTCTGAGATTACGGATGTCACACTCGCTCGATCAGAGACCTCGGTTATCGTGCTACTCAATACCAAGAAGCCCCTTTCACGTGAACACCTCAAGCACATCCAGAATTGGCTCACCGTCCGCCTCCAAACCCCGCACGTCGAAGTCCTCGTCCGCTAAAAAGACATGAAACGCATCACCCTACTCATAGCAGTTATCTTACTTGGCTTGACCTCTGTACAGGCGAAGAAAGCCCCTGTTGCCGAGCAGGACACAACGGTTAAAGTATCCAAAGCAAAGCAGAACTGGACGAAGTTTGTCACCTTTGCGGATAACTTTTATATGCGCAATATTGATACCAATTATATTGTGCTGCCTAAGTACCGTTGGCGCATAGCTTACAACAGCGAGGCAAGTGGTGTGCACACGTTTTTGGTGGCGCATGACGTGCCATATTATGGCAACATTGATGCCAACATGCACTCAAACGTAACGCCCAAGATGGGTCTGCAGATAGCTTTCCGTAATCTGAGTGTCGGATACGCAATAGACTTATTCAAGGGCTATTCAAACTTCAGCTTCTCCGCTATTCAGAACGCTTTCGGTATCGATATCTTACGCCGTAAGACTTCCTACGCGCGCGGTAGTATTGACTTATCGGGCTTAAATAAGCGGACTGAGATTGATGCGGGAGATGTCGATGTAACCACACTCTTTGTTTCCGGCTACTATGCCTTTAACCGCAAGAAGTTCTCCATGCCTGCAGCTTTCAAACAGTCGTATATCCAGCGCAAATCAGCCGGTTCGGTCTTGGCACATCTGGACTTCCGCTATGCGGGTCTCGAGTTCGACGACGAGAACTACATTGCTCAAGCAGGTGGTGTCCGCGAGTTGGAACTGTATCAGCTGGCTATAGGTGTTGGATACGGCTACAACTATACACCCAATAAGGGTAAGTTCCTACTCCATCTGTCTGCTACGCCGATGCTTACGGTCTTTAACCATATGCTCGTGACGGGTGACAGCCGTATGTTTTGGCATAATGATAAAGACGACTATAATCTGGTCTTCAGCCGTAAACTTAAGGGACGTTTTCCGGTCTTCTTCACCGGTAATGCCAAAATCGCTCTTGTATGGAACATCAATGACCGATTTGTGTTAGCGGCCACATGCGTAGCGAATAACATCCGTTTTCGTGCCCGTGATAAACTCATCCAGATTGACCGCGAGGATCTTGACCTCGACTACAACACCGTCATCGACTCCTACATCATGACCTGGGACTGGAAAGCCAACATCTATTTCGGTGTCCGCTTCTAATCCATCCACAACCAAACTACACCCACACCTACCACAACCAAACCACACCCACAACACCATCCACAACCACACCTGTTAGAGTGCGTCGAATAACGACGGTCGAACGACAGTCGAACGACGGTGGAACGACGGTCGAGCGAAAAATCAACAACACTCAAACGGCAGTGAAACAGCGGTCAAGCGAGACCATACCGTGATCAAAGAATTCTACACGAATAACTAACATATAAAAACAACCTAATTGATATCATTATGAAAGTAATTAACGAAACATCCGTCCTCATTAGGCACGGCAAAGAAGGTAAATTCAGTAAGGGCTACTACTACGAAGGCCCGCAAGGACAACAACTCTTCCGCGCAAGACGCGAAGACTACCAACAGCATCAATCACCCAAACAGAAATGGAACTCACTCTCCTTTGCTGCTGCCCAAAAACAACTAACTCCACTCTGGAACAACGAACAACAGGCAGCTCTCATTACCCAAGAGTGGAAAGATGCTATGCGTATCGGACCAAACAACAGATCCTATCCAACCGCCAAAGGCTGGAAGCTCGCCATGTTGCAAAAGCAATGGAAGCTCGATAATCCTTTCGAAGCTTGGTATGAGCAATACCTCGCCGAAATCTCCGAGAAAGCTGCAGAGAAAACCGCTTCCGAAGACACGTCGGACTATATGCTCCGTCACCAAGCCGAAATCCTCGAAGCACAAGCCGCTGAACTCCGCGCACAACTCAAAGCCCGCCATCCAAAAGGCTGATAGCTGACGGCTGATAACTAAAAAGTGCAGAATTTTGGTGAATCCTGCACTTTTCTCACTAATCGTTAATTCGTTAACTCGTTAAACGTTATTCTACCCGGAGTACTTATCTCCGATTATACCCCTCCGACTTTGGACACGGTAAATTCGATTGTTAGAATTCCATTAAAGAAAAGAACTTCATATGTCGGATAAACATATCCGACCTTTCCTTCCGACATATCATAGTTGTCACTATCCGCTCCAAACGCAATATATCCATCTTCTTCTATGTTTGCAGTAATCTGCAAATAGTGTCCTTCTTTCTTAATCTTTGCAATATACGCTTTTACATCTTCGGCTGTGGCACCGTCAATCTTAACAATCACATATGCCACGTCGTCAATATTGCACTTCGGCAGCCAGTCCACCTTAGGATTATTCACACTCTTGCCCCATTCAAACACTCGGTCCACTTCCATTGAGGCAATCTTGCCCGAACCGGTATATTTGAACACATAACCTTTATCCTCCATATCCTTTGGATATAATTCGCTCAGCCACTGGCAATTCATTTTTTTGTATTGAAGCACCATCTTCGAAGGCGGAACAATCGGTCCTTGCGTTTGATAACGTTTGGCAATCTCTTTGTAAGTACCTTCAAAATCGGAAGCGTCTGCAATCTTTGTATAGTTACTCAAGTACATAAAATGTGGTCCGTATGTAGCTTCCATCATCTCTTTTGACGACTCGTCCCATTCCGTCTGAGTTTTGTAGAAGATGGTATCTTTGAAATCGTTTGTGAAGACATTGTCGTCCATTTCATTGTAATATTCCTGCCAGAATTCATAAGTACTCCACTTACCGTCGTAAGCATGATATGCGCCAAACTGACAACTGGTCATCAGGGCGCCCTTTGCCTCTGTTCTCGGGAAAACCGTTACATCTTCGATATGGAAAGCACTTCCGTCCGTTCCTTTTGCGAGTAACTGGTTGCCGTTCATGTAGATACCCGGAGCGGCTTTGCGGTATGCCTCTGCCCAGCCGGATGCTGGATTATCCGGATCATCGGTTGGTTTGCTCGGGTCTTGGGTTGTCTGCTCTTCAGGTGCGTTCGTTTTCTTTTCATTGCAGGCCGTGAACATCGTCACAACTGCAAAGCACATCAGTGCCAGATAAATTTTCTTCATAATGCTGTTAAATTTGTTAAGTTGTTAGATAAATTTTGTTGATTTTTTCTCCTTATAATATAAACAGCAAGCGACCGGGACACAAAGTCTCAGCCGCCTGTTAGTCGGTTATCTCTCGCGAATGGTTAAATATCCCGCATGGGGGGGGTAATTCGCAGGTTGTATTCTCTTTGGATAGACATTATTTTCATTTCACGCTGCAAAATTACTACAAATTGCTGACATAGACAAATAATTTGGATAAAAAATATAATTTTTTTTCTTATAAATCTTTGCACAATTCATTTTTTTGTTGTACCTTTGCGGCCGATTTTGGGATTATGGAGTTTACACATCTTCATGTACATAGCCACTATTCCGTATTAGACGGGATGTCCAAGGTGCCGGACCTTGTGGATAAATGTGTGCGGACAGGTATGCACGCTATTGCGCTCACGGATCACGGTAACATGTATGGCATCAAGGAGTTCCTGGACTACTGCAAGAAAGTGAACAAGGAAGCCGGCGAAACCATTATCAAGCCGATAGTGGGTTGCGAGGCTTATTGTGCACGTCGCGGCCGTCACAGCAAACTCAACGACGAGGCAATCTCCGGCGAAGGACGGAGTTACGTGATAGACCGTTCCGGCTGGCATCTTATCTTGTTAGCCAAGAACATGCAAGGCTATCGCAATCTGTGTAAGATAGTGAGCCTGGGATTTATGGACGATGCGTTTAACTATACTCCCCGTATCGACCGCGAGCTGCTGGAGCAATACCACGAAGGCATAATTTGCTCCTCAGCCTGTCTTGGTGGTGAGCTGCCGCAATATATCATGTCAGGCGAGATGGACAAAGCCGAAGAGACGGTACAGTGGTTCAAGCGCGTGTTCGGCGACGACTACTACATCGAGTTGCAACGCCATGAGACGCAGAAGCCAGGCGGCGACCAATCAACCTACCAACGGCAGAAACAGGTGAATCCTGTGCTGATAGAGTTAGCTCGCAAATACAACGTAAAGATTATCGCAACCAATGATGCCCATTTTGTAGAAGAAGAGCATGCGGAGGCGCATGACCGGTTGATTTGTTTGAGTACTAACCACTTCCTCGACGATGTGAATCGTATGCACTACACGAAGCAGGAGTGGCTCAAGACACCGGAAGAGATGGCCGCTATCTTCAGTGATATACCCGAAGCATTGGCAAACACGCAAGAGGTGGCAGACAAAGTGGAGATATACGATATCGACTCTAAGCCTATTATGCCTAAGTTCCCTATTCCGGAGTCCTTCGGTACGGAGGAACAATACGGCAGCCGTCTCAAACTGGAAGCCGCTTACCTCGAGCACTTGACGATGGAAGGTGCGCTTAAACGCTATGGCAAAGAGCGACTGGAGACAGACGAACAGCTCAAAGAGCGTATTCGCTTTGAGCTCGATACAATCAATAATATGGGCTTCCCGGGCTACTTCCTTATCGTGATGGACTTCATTCGCGGCGCACGGGAAGAGCTGGGCGTGAGTGTCGGTCCTGGTCGTGGTTCGGCAGCCGGCTCGGTAGTGGCCTACTGCCTGCGTATCACGGACTTAGACCCGCTCAAATACGATTTACTGTTTGAGCGTTTCCTTAATCCAGACCGTATATCCCTACCCGATATAGATACCGACTTCGACGACGAAGGACGCGGACGCGTGCTCGAGTGGGTCAGCAAGAAATACGGCGAGACGCATGTGGCACATATCATCACGTACGGTGTGATGGCCGCGAAGAGTGCGATTGCCGATGTGAGCCGCATCCAACGTGTGCCGCTCGAACGGGCGAACCAGATAAAAGCCCTTATTCCTGAACGCGGCTTCCCAGATAACATCAAGGACGAGAAAGGTAAGTCACCAAAGGTGAACCTAAAGAACTGCTATAAGTACGTGGACGAACTGCGTCAGTTAGTCAATGGCGGCGAGCCGGAGATACAATCCATGCTCAACTACGCCCAACAGCTGGAAGGCACCATTCGACAAGTGGGTATCCACGCCTGCGGCGTGATTATTGGAGCAGACGACTTGACCAACTTCGCACCACTGAGTAGTGTCGAGGATAAGGACCTGCATAAACGCGTGCTCGTGACCGAATACGACGGACATGTGATTGAGAGTGTCGGCCTGATTAAAATGGACTTCCTCGGGCTCAAGACGCTGACCATCATCAACGAGTGCATCAAGAACGTGAAGCGCGCTCGTGGCGAGGAGATTGATATAGACAAGATTCCTATCGACGACCCGGAGACATACAAGCTCTTCCAGGAAGGCCGCACGGTCGCTGTCTTCCAGTTTGAGTCAGCCGGCATGCAGAAATACATGAAGGAACTCAAACCGACGGTCATCGGCGACCTGATAGCGATGAACGCCCTGTATCGACCGGGACCGATGCAGTATATACCGCAGTTCATCCGCCGTAAGCAAGGCCTCGAGCCCGTGACGTACGATATACCTATCATGGAGAAATACCTGAAGGATACGTACGGCGTGACGGTCTATCAGGAGCAAGTGATGCTGCTGAGCCGTCTGTTAGCAAACTTCACCCGCGGCGAGAGTGATAAGCTGCGTAAGGCGATGGGTAAAAAGCAGATGGCTATTCTGCAAGAACTGAAAGGTAAGTTCCTCGAAGGCGGTAAAGCCAATGGTCACGACCCGAAGGTACTGGAGAAGATATGGACCGACTGGGAGGCGTTTGCATCCTACGCGTTCAATAAATCGCATGCTGCCTGCTACTCGTGGGTGGCGTACCAGACGGCGTACCTCAAAGCCCACTACCCTGCTGAGTTCATGGCAGCTAACTTGACCGTCTCCAAAGACGACATCAAGGAAGTGACCAAGTTCATGGACGAGTGCAAAGCGATGCGTATCAACGTCTTAGAGCCTGATGTGAACGAATCAGAACTGAACTTCACGGTCAACAAGAACGGCGATATCCGCTTCGGTCTCGGTGGCGTCAAGGGTATCGGCGAGGCAGCGGTGGAGGCAATCGTCAAAGAGCGCGAGGCCAATGGCAAATACAAAGATATATACGACTTCCTCGAGCGTGTGAACCTGCAGGCGTGCAATAAGAAGACGGTCGAGAGTCTGGCGCTGAGCGGCGCTTTCGACTGCTTCGAGGGCATTTACCGCGAGCAGTTGGTAGGTATATCGGACAAAGGTGAGATGATGCTGGACGTGCTCATGCGATACGGCAATATGTACCAGCAGGACAAAGCGAACTCGCAGAACTCGCTGTTCGGCGACATGGGCTTCGGAGTGGAGATATCCAAGCCGGACCTGCCCAAAGTGCCGCATATGTCCACTATCGAGCGACTCAATAAAGAGAAGAACCTAATCGGTATCTTCCTGAGCGCCCACCCGCTGGACGAGTTCGAGTTCGAGATCAATGACCTGTGCGACACGACTGCGGAAGAGCTCAACCGCTTTGACGGTTGGCGTACGCCCGAAGCCCGAACAGCAGCAGCCAAACTCGCAGAGGAAGAGGCAGAAGACCCCGATGCGGCACCACGCCATGACCCGAAAGAGTGGATTAGTAAGCACGAGAACCAGCCGCTACACTTCGGCGGTATCGTCTCGTCTGCAGAAGAGGCCGTGTCGCAGAAAGGTAATCCTTACGGACGGTACGTGATAGAAGACTATACGGGCAGCTACAAAGTAACACTCTTCGGCGAAGCGTACCGCAAGTGTGCACCGCTGCTCAAGCCCAATCTGTACGTCTATGTCACAGGCACCATCCAACAACGTGGCGCGAACAGTAAGTACTACAGAGCCAAACCTTATGAGGAGGCGGAGTACGAGTTTGCGGTACTGAATGTGGAGTTACTCAAGGACGTGCAAGCCAAACATGTGGAGAGCATCACCCTACGTATCCCTGTGGAGCAGATAACGAAAGAATTCAACGACGAGCTCGCAGAGCAGATTCGTAAACACCCGGGCCAGGTGAAGATAAAGATTCAGGTGTTCGACGAACTCAAGCAAAACCTCATTACTTTCGTCTCACAAGGCAAGCCTATCAGCATCGACAAAGACTTCTACCATTGGCTCCGTTTGCAGGAGTTAGACGGGGTGATGACGCATAAAATTAATTAAAAGAGGTTAATTCTTACGAAATACGGTCATTTTTTGCGCAAATATTTGCGTATGTGAGAAAAAAACTGTACTTTTGCAGGTCAATTTGGACAAAAAGTAATAAACTATAGTTATTAACAAACATTTTACGAAGTATGAAGAAGATTCTACTTGTTGCCATTATGGCAATCGCAAGCGTTGCTTATGTAAACGCTCAACCTCGCGCCATAGGTGCTAACCTTGGTGGTGGTCTTGGTTTCAGTTATCAACACGGTTTCGGTGAGAGCAACATGTTGGACGTTGACGTTCACCTGCCTCTGATTGGTCTGTTCTCGAGCAAGTACGGTGTAGGTGCAAACATCACTTACGACTGGATTGATCCGTTTAACGCACCTGTTCCTTGGAACAACAAGGGTGAATGGCATTGGTACATGGGTGTCGGTGGTGCTGGCGGTATGTACAGTTTCGCTGATACTTGGTGGTACGCTGGTGTAGCTGGCCATATCGGTATCGAATACGACTTCTGGTTCCCGTTCCAACTGTCTCTTGACTGGCGTCCAAGCTTTGGTGTATCCAACTGGAATGGCAAGATGGGCTTCGACTTGAACGGTCTGTACGGAATCCAACTCGGTATCCGCTACAAATTCTAATTAGTCGAACGACTTAGAAGAGCGTAAGGGCTTCGCCCACAACGTAATTACTGCCGCCGATGAAGATAATATCTTTGTCGGTGGCTTCTTTTTGTGCGGCTTGAACAGCCTCTATAACGGTGGGGAAAGCCTGCCCCGCACCAAACTTAACCTGTAGTTCTGACGCAGGAATAGCACGATGAGTCTTGGCTTGAGTGAAGTAGTATTGTGCGTCCTTAGGAAGAAGATTAAGGACAATATCGATATCTTTGTCGTTCACCATACCAAAGACAATGTGTAAGGTTGAATGTTTAATGTTTAATGCTCGCAGTTGCTTCGCCACATACTTGATGCCGTGCGAGTTATGGCCCGTGTCGCAGATCGTGAGCGGTTTGTCTCGCAGCACCTCCCACCTACCCCTTAGGCCGGTTAAGGTGCAGACATTAGCAAAACCTTCGCTTATTGTGTAAGGCGTAAGGTGTAAAGTGTAAGGTGTATAGTTTCGCAGGACCTGTAGAGCGATGTAAGCTGTTTGCTGGTTCTTGTCCTGATAGAGACCTTTTAGTTGGCATTCCGGCGCTTCGCGCTGACGACGCTTACGCATATAACCACATTGGTCCGCAAACCAGATACGGCAGTCGGTGGTCTCCAGTCCTTCGCCCCAGAGACCGTTCTGCTTGGCTGCCTCAATAAAGACTGGCTCCGTCTCGGGATCTGTCTCGCCTATGACACACGGCACGCCGGGCTTGATGATACCCGCCTTCTCGCGCGCGATATCTTTTAAGGTGTGACCGAGGAACTCCGTATGGTCGAAACCGATGTTCGTGATAACAGATACCAGCGGCGTAATGATATTCGTCGCGTCCAACCGTCCGCCTAGTCCTACTTCCACCACCGCTATATCGACCTGCTCGCGAGCGAAATAATCAAACGCAAGCGCTGTTGTCAACTCAAAAAAACTATATTTGAAACCTGAAATCTGAAATCTAAAATCTAAAATGCGTTCTGCGAACGCCACCACTTTCTCTTTGGGAATCGGCTGTCCATTGATACGTATCCGTTCGCGAAAGTCCACCAGATGCGGCGAGGTATATAGTCCGACCTTATAGCCTGCTGCCTGTAGTACAGCCGCTATCAGATGCGAGGTCGAGCCCTTACCGTTTGTTCCCGCCACATGAATACTGCGGAACTTAGTGTGCGGATTGCCGAACTGCTCCATCAGCGCCAGCACATTATCCAAGCCCGGTTTATAGGCATCTGCACCCACCAGATGAAAGGCGGGTGCAGAGTCGTAGAGATATTGTATCGCTTCGGAATACGTCATTTCTTATTGTACTCCTCCAGCGCTTTGCGGAGCACTACCATGGCTTTGCGCAGGTCGTCCTTATTAAGAATATACGCCATACGCACTTGGTCCTTTCCTTCGCCCGGCTCGGTGTAGAATCCGTTACCCGGAGCCATCATGATAGTTTGTCCCTCGTAACTGAAGTCCGCCAGACACCACTTGCAGAACTTCTCCGCATCATCCACCGGCAGTTTGACCATGATATAGAACGCTCCCATCGGCGTCGGGGCAAACACGCCCGGAATCTGGTTGAGCTGGTCAATTAAGAAATTACGGCGTGCCAGATACTCGTCATAGACCTCCTCCATATACTCCTGCGGCGTGGACAGAGACGCTTCGGCGATAATCTGACCAATCAGAGGTGGCGAGAGACGCGCCTGACAGAACTTCATCACCGCCTCACGGACAGATTTGTTCTTCGTAATAAGTGCACCAATACGTATGCCGCACTCACTATAACGCTTCGAGACAGAGTCCACGAGTACCACGTTCTCTTCAATACCGTCGAGGTGGAAAGCCGATATATACGGCCGCTTGGTGTAGATGAACTCGCGATAGACCTCGTCCGAGAAGAGGTATAGATTGTATTTCTTCACAATATCGCGTATCTGCTTCATCTCCTGCTTGGAGTATAGGTAGCCCGTCGGGTTATTAGGGTTACATATCAGAATAGCGCGCGTCTTGGGCGTTATCTGCTTCTCAAACTCCTCTACCGGCGGCAGTTTGAAACCGTCCTCTATATGCGTCTTCACGGATTTAACGACCGCGCCACACGAGATGGCGAATGCCATGTAGTTGGCGTAACTCGGGTCGGTCACGATAATCTCATCTCCAGGATTAAGGCATGCCATGAAAGCAAACAGAATAGCCTCACTACCGCCTGCGGTGATGATAATTTCGTCCGGCGAGAGGTCAATTCCATACTCGGCATAGTAACCAACCATCTTCGTGCGCAAGGACTGCGTGCCTTGCGAGGGCGAATAGTCAAGAATAGACCGGTCCATATTACGCACAGCTTCCATCGCGCAAGGCGGCGTCAAGATATCCGGCTGACCGATATTGAGGTGATAGACATGTATCCCGTTACGCTTAGCTGCATCGGAATACTTTGCTAATTTACGGATAGGTGATTGCGGCATGTTCTCCGCGCGTTGTGATATTTTCATATGCTATCGCATTAGTTTTTCTAGTAATTGGCGGAAGGTTTGCGTACTTCCTAAATCCTTGATGTCTCGCAAGTTTGCGACACGTTGCCGAACCGATTGTACGGCATGTTTTGCTAGTTTCTCGGCGGTAGGAGTGATGGCTTGTTCCAATGCCTCAAGGTTAACGTCGTACAATATCGAAGCATGCACCACTGTGCCCGTCGGAGTTGTGTAACACGCTGTTCCGGACACTTTGCGACCACCTACGAGGATGTCGTTATGCTCCGTTGTCACAGCATCGTAACCCAATTGGCGAAACGCTCCGGACAGCATAGCAAGGAACTCGTCAAAAACCTCTTGGTTATGCGTCGAAGGCGATACATAACTCACCATCACGTTCCCCTCGTCCGCATAGACGCATCCTCCTCCACTCTGTCGTTGCACAACCCGTATCCCGTGTTCGGCACAATAGGCCTCGTTCACCTCCTGTTCTCGCAACTGATGGCGGCCGTAGATAACCGTTGGCGACACCACCCATGTGAAGAGCGTCGGCTCTTGTACCTGCTGCGCTAAGTCCTGCTCAATACGCAAGTACTCGTCCAACAGCAATCCTTCCGCGAATCTTTCCACTTTCACCTCTAAACTCTAAACTCTATTACCACACCGGTTCAGTCAGTTCGACACCTCGGCAGAAACGACGCTTGATATCACGGTCGTCACCCAAGTAAATATAGCGCTCGAGGCGTTGTTCTAACGTATAATCGAAGGCATTGAGGTAGGTGTCATCGATAACGAGTGCATCGAACTCGTATCCTTGCTCGAACGAACCCACCTTACCGAAGAACTCTCCTCCCGCCTTGGTCGCCAGATACAGCACTTCGCTCAGACTCAAGAAGCGTGTTGCACCACGTGACTCAGCATAACGGAGCTTGCTCACCTGTATCGCATACTGCATCGCGCGCAACATCGACAGATTATGTCCGGCAGAGATATCCGTACCGAGTGTTACTTTTATTCCTTGTTCCAAGAACTTGCGAATGGGTGCTATACCGCTGGAAAGATTGCTATTCGACATCGGACAATGCACCACATATACACCATTACGCTTCATCAGCTCAAGCTCCTCGCCATCGGTGTAGCAGCAGTGTGCCATCAACGTAGGCGTCTGACCAAACAAGCCGTAACGGTTATAAGCATCACCATAACACGTGGATTCCGGTTCGAGTTCTGCCACCCACGCTATCTCAGAGCGGTTCTCACTCAAGTGCGACTGAACAGGCAGACCTGTCTTGGCAGCATAGTCACCTAAAGCCTTCAACATCTCCGGAGTACAACTCGGAATGAATCGAGGCGTGATAATAGGCTTAACAAGGCCGTTATTACCATGTTTGTCCAAGTGATTGCGCAACATCTCCAGCCCCTCCAGCACGTACTCCGTCGTGTTCTGCAGGTTATCGGGACTATTGCGGTTCATACCTACCAGACCAACATACGAACCCATTCCTGCTTGCACGAACAGGTCCGCTAAGATACGGGTGGATTCGGAGTGCATCGTGCCGAAGACAGCACTGCGCATCGTGCCTTGCATCCATAACTCGTGCACGAAACGACGATACATCTTCTGCGCATACTCCGGATTAGCATACTTAGCCTCCTCGGGGAAGGTGTAGGTATTGAGCCACGGTAACAACTCCAAGTCCAACGCCAAGCCCATATTGCGGTACTGAGGCGCGTGAACGTGCAAGTCGTTGAAGGCTGGAATAAGCAACTTATCGCCAAAATCAACCACTTGACGCCAGTCAGTTTGTTCCGGTTTCTCTTTGTAAATGCCCTGAATAATACCCGAACTGCGCACAGCTATGTATCCGTGCGGGATAATCTCTAACTTGTCCGGAGTCGGAGCATAAATAATGTTCGCTCTGTAGATTTTCATGGTGTATCTTGTTTTGGTTGTTCCTCTTTGGCTGGCTCTTTCTTAAAGAAAATGAGGCAGACCAGGTAGTTAATACAGCCCGCGATAAAGATGACGAGCAGGCTTATATAATCGTCACGCCAGTGGTGTAACCACTTGACCATCAGCGGCAACAGGCCGAACTGAATGCATAAGTTTATCGCCCTCGCGAGCACAAATCCACCGGCGTTCTTGAAATTAGGTCGCGTCTCGAATGTGTACCAATTGGAGAAGAGATAGTTCGGTATCATCTCCAAGATAAAACCTATTCCAAACGCCACGTAGTATAACACGTGCCCTTTCTCCGGCTGGCCGAAAGCCCACAACGCAGCCATAAACAGCCACGTCTGCACAACCGAGCCGCTAAAACCGATGACCATAAAGCGCACAGCACTTCTAATCTTTCCCGGCAAATAGGATGAGGGCAGTTTAAATTTTATCATCTTTCAACTTTCAACTATAGCGCCGCTATCAGTTCCTGCATCGCAGCATTCAAGCCGTTCACGTCACGTCCACCGGCTGTAGCGCTCCACGGCTGACCGCCGCCTCCACCTTGAATATGTTTAGCGGCAGACTTAATCATCGCACCTGCATTGAGACCTGCATCCACGAGCGGCTGGCTCAGGAACACGCTAATCATCGGCTTACCTTCCCACTGGGTGGCACCGATAACGGCAAACTTCATATCCGTGAACTTTCCACGCATCAGCGGCAGCATAGCACGAATCATATTCGGGTCCGCTTCGCCGTCGAGACGAACCAGTTTGATGCCATTATAGTCAACAGCCGCACTGATTATTCGGTCGCGATAGGCTACCACCTTCTCAGCCATAAAGTCCTCAATCTGCTTCTTAAGGCCAGCATTTTCGTCCATGGCTTTGTGCACAGCCACCATCAAGTCCGGCGCGTTATTGAACAGCGCACGCACCTCGTTAAGCGTGTCTAACTGCTTATAGTACAGTTCGTCCACTTTTGCAGCCGTCACCGCCTCAATACGACGAATACCTGCTGCTACACTTGTCTCCATAAGGATACGCACAGCCCCTATTCTACCCGTCGAAGCCACGTGACATCCGCCACAAAGCTCTATACTCGGACCGTACTTAATCACACGTACGTCATCTCCGTATTTCTCGCCAAACAGGGCCATCGCACCCATGGCTTTCGCTTTCTCCATCGTTGTATGACGGCTCTCTTCAAGATGGTAATCCTGTCGGATGAACTCATTCGCCATCTGCTCTACCTTACGTAGCTCTTCTGGCGTTACTTTCTGGAAGTGACTGAAGTCAAAACGCAGACTATCCGCCGTCACCAAACTACCTTTTTGCTCCACATGATGGCCAATAACCTCACGCAGGCAGTAGTGAATAATATGTGTGGCGGAGTGGTTGCAACTAATCGCTTGACGACGCTCTGCATCTACCTTGGCCACAAGTTTAGCTTTGGTATCAGCAGGCAGTTCCAGCATGATATGAACAGGCAAACCATTCTCCCGCTTGGTGTCTATCACTCTAAACTCTAAACTTTCCATACCTTCAGATCGTTCTCCGAAGGAGATAAGAACTTTCAACTTTCCTGTGTCTCCTACCTCACCGCCCATTTCCGCATAGAAAGGCGTCTTCGAGAGCACCACTTGGTAGAAGTCTTTGCCTTTTTGGCTCACCTTGCGGTATTTGAGGATCTCGGTCTCGCACTCGAGGTTATCGTAGCCGACAAACTCCGTATCACCTTCTTTGAGCACGGTCCAATCGCCTAAATCTTGTTTATTCGCACTACGGCCCATCTCTTTCTGATGCTCGAGGGCCTTATTGTACTCATCCTCGTTGGTAGTCATACCGTTCTCACGCAGAATAAGTTCGGTCAAGTCAAGCGGAAAACCATACGTATCTTTGAGTGTGAACACGTCCACGCCGCTTATAACGGTCTTACCGGCTTTGCGCGCATCTTCCATCAGTTTATCCAGCAGTCCGATACCCTTGTCGAGTGTACGCAAGAATGCCTCTTCCTCCGCCTTAATAACCGGCGTTATCTGTTGTTCTTGTTTCACCAGTTCGGGATATGCCTCGCCCATATCGGCTATCAGTTGGGGCACAAGCTTATACAAGAACGCTTCGCGTTGATTAAGGAACGTATATCCGTATCGCACGGCACGACGCAGGATACGACGAATAACATAACCGGCTTTCTCATTACTCGGCAGCTGACCATCCGTTATCGCGAAGGCAATCGTACGTATATGATCCGCAATAACGCGCATAGCTATATCGATATCCTCTTTCTGCCCATATTGAGCACCTGTCAACTCGCCAATCTTGTTCAGCATCGGTTGGAACACATCCGTATCGTAGTTCGATTGTTTGCCTTGTATCGTACGCACAAGACGCTCAAAGCCCATACCCGTATCAATCACTTTCTTCGCCAGAGGCTCCAGCGAACCGTCAGCTTTGCGGTTGAACTGCATAAACACGATATTCCATATCTCAATCACCTGAGGGTGGTCTTTGTTCACCATCTCACGACCGGGCACTTTCGCTTTTTCCTCTGCCGAACGGCTATCCACATGTATCTCCGAGCACGGACCGCAAGGACCGGTATCACCCATTTCCCAGAAGTTATCGTGCTTATTGCCATTGATAATATGGTCTGCAGGCAGATGTTTGAGCCAGATAGATGCCGCCTCGTCATCGCGACTCAATCCTTCTTCCGGCGAACCTTCGAACACGGTCGCATACAAGTTGGCAGGATCTATCTTAAGCACGTCCACGATATACTCCCACGCAAAATCAATAGCCTCTTGCTTGAAATAATCGCCAAACGACCAGTTTCCTAACATCTCGAACATCGTATGATGATACGTGTCACGACCTACTTCCTCCAGGTCATTATGCTTACCGCTCACGCGCAAACACTTCTGACTATCGGCCACGCGCGCATATTTAATCGGGTCGTTACCCAAGATGATACCTTTCCACGGATTCATTCCCGCATTGGTAAACATCAACGTCGGGTCATCTTTAATCACCATAGGCGCACTGGGCACTATCTGATGCCCCTTACTCGCCATAAAATCCAAAAACGATTGTCTAATCTCTTTTGCTGTCATATATTTCTCTAAACTCTAAACGCTAAACTCTAAACGTTAATCCTTCGGCACAAAGAACGGCCCACGTGGCCTGTCGTCCTTCTCCACCCGCTCCGGAATCACCAGCGGGTCTTTATTAATCTCCGCCGTGATAGCGCGGTTTTTAAGCATATCTATTGCCATATACAGCGCGTGTGCAAACGACAGATGGTCGGCTTGATTCTTACCTGCCAAATCATATGCCGTACCGTGGTCCGGAGACGTACGTACTATCGGCAGACCCGCCGTGTAGTTCACACCACTCATGTCCAGACTCTTGAACGGAATCAGTCCCTGGTCGTGATACATCGCCAAAACGGCATCAAAATGCGTGTATAACCCTGCGCCAAAGAATCCGTCGGCACTGTACGGACCAAAAGCCATGATCCCCTGCTCATTCGCTTTCGTGATAGCAGGTTTGATAACCGTCTGTTCCTCTTGCCCGATAAGGCCTTTGTCGCCGGCATGCGGATTGAGTGCCAGCACGGCGATACGCGGCTTACGAATCATAAAATCGTCTTTGAGAGACTTGTTAAGCGCCGTCAGCTTGCGCATGATACGTTCTTCGCTTATCATCTGCGCCACTTTGGTTATCGGTGTATGGTTGCACACCAGCGCCACGCGCATCTTCTCGCTCACCATCATCATCAGGCTATCCGTTTGCCCTTCTGCGCCAAAGACAGATGTCAGATACTCCGTGTGACCGGTAAATTTAAACTGCTCCGATTGGATATTCTCCTTGTTAATCGGTGCCGTCACAAGTGCATCCACAAGTCCCGCTTTCAAATCCTTGCACGCACGCTCCAGACTCGCAAAAGCAGCCTTACCCGCATCTGCTGTGGACTCACCCATCACCACCGGCACACTATCCGGATAGCACGATACTAAGCTCAATCGCCCGTCTTTCGCATCCTTCGGGGACAACACTAATTGAAACTGCATATTATGATACTCTGCATCCAATGTCGCCATATGTTCTTTCAGCACCTTCAGATTGCCGTACACTACCGGCTTACATATCTCGAACACATGCGGATCCGCAAGGGTCTTAATAATTACCTCGTAACCCACGCCGTTTATATCTCCGGCCGTTATTGCTATTGTTGGTTTCATATCAAATTAAATCTTAAACCTCATCTACTCTGCTGTAGTAAATAGAACTCCGTAGCGACATATGCAGCGCGTTTGGGCGGAGGTGTCCCCGCTTATCGGGGAAACCGGCTTCCGCCGGAAGGGGTACACGTTCGCCGAGGAGTTGCTATTTACGGAACCTAGTACCGCTCATTGTGTATTTTATTGTATAATAATTTATTCAAGTCGTAGTTTTGTCTTTCTTCATCCTTGTACCCAACCGTCACCACGCAGATCACGGTCAGCCCCTCCGGCACTCCTGTCAGTTTTTTCACCAAGCTCTCAGCCTCGTCACGTCCGTTGATATGGCACCAGCACGCTCCAAGCCCTTGGTCCTCTGCCGCAAGCAACAAATGTTCCGCCGCAATCGCCCCATCAAACAGCGCTGTACTGGACTTTGCTTCATCCACCGCCACCACAATAGCGACCATCGCTGTCTCAAGCATTCCTGCGCCATACTCCTTGCACGGAACCATAGCCCGTATCACCGCCTCATCCGTCACCACAACAAACTCCCACGGGTTCAACCGCTTACCGCTTGGCGCCATCAGCGCGCAGCGAAGCATATAATCTATTTTCTCTTGCTCCACCGCTTGATGCTTATACTTACGTATCGAACGACGGTGTTGACACAATTCCAAAAAACTGCCCATACTGCTCCTAATTTAAAAAACCGCGCAAAGGTACAACTTTTTTTGCATTTATACAAATAAAAGTGCAAAAAAAAATAAAAAGCTTGTATATCTCAAAAAAAAGCAGTATCTTTGCACGATTTTTTGATGTAAAGTGATGAATAGACTGCAAACATATATTCGAGCGCTATCGGGTGAGGAGATTGCGAACACACTGACGCACGCTGTGCCGTTGGTGGTATCACTACTGCTGATACGTCCGTTAGTTCGCTTATCCTTGGCAGCGGATTACTATGCCGTAACGGGCACCATACTGTTCGTGCTTGGTATGGTGCAGATGTTCGGTTCGTCCACGCTCTACCACGCCGCGACAGACAGTGCGTGGAAGGCACGGCTGCGGATACTTGACCATATATCCATCTACGTGATGATAGCCGGTTCGTATTCGCTTATTTGCCTATACGTAGTACGCGGATGGGTTGGCTGGACGCTGTTTATCTTCCTGTGGGCATGCGTGTTCGCAGGTACTATAGGTAAGTTCATTGCATTAGGTAAGTACCCTCGCCTATCCCTCATCCTGTATTTAGCGATGGGTTGGGTGGCGCTATTTATCATGAGACCGATGTGGCTGAATATGCCTCATACAGCGTTCTGGTGGATAATGGCTGAAGGCGTGTTCTACACCATTGGAGCATACTTCTTCCACGGTGACGAAGAGCACCCCTACTGGCACGCGATATGGCACGTGTTCATAACGCTTGGAGCATTGAGCCACACGATTGCGACAGTGATTATATTGAGTTAGTCGAAAGTCAAAAGTCGAAAGCATTTATGATAGACCGCTATATACTTGGTAAGTTTTTTAAGTTCATCTTCCACTGCCACTACGATATTCGTATGACAGGAGAGGAACTGCTGCGCGATAAGAGCACACACCTTGTGTTGCCTAACCATACCGCCTATATCGACCCGATGTTACTATTCTCGGAGGTATGGTGGCTGCCTATTAGTCCAATGGTGGACGAGGCGTTTATGCGCAATAAGGTCTTCCACTGGGTATTGAGCAAGGCAGACGCGATAGAAGTGCCGGATCTGAACAAGAGTGCCATGAGCCGTGAAGAAGGTGCAGCAGTCGCCGGACAGCTCAGCCGTATAGCGATTGATAACCTCACCATCGGCAAACAGCTGTGCTTCTACCCTTCCGGTCACGTGAAGACGGTGGACAAAGAGATTATCGGTAACCGTCGTATGGCGTACGAGGTGTGCCGCGAGTTGCCTGAGGGTGTGCGGGTGATACTCTGCCGAATGCGCGGACTCGAATCCAGCCGTTGGTCTAAGCTCAAGCCTAAACACTGGAAATGGCGCCGAACAGTCACGATGCATTTCGAGGACCATACGGATGAAGTGAGGGACTGGGCAGCCAACCTCTCGCGCAGGGAGTTTAACGAGCAATTGGAACAATGGTATAATCAATCAATATGAAGAAGGCTTTATCTATTTTGTTTATTGGAGTTGTCGTGCTGGGCACGACGAGTTGTAAGCGTGCACAGGGTGGCACAAAAGTGTCTGCGACGGGTACGATTTATGAGTGCCTAGTAGTGATGCCGAACCGTCCGTTAGCAAACCCGCAGAAGGTCGTGTCTGCGTCTGCCTATGCAGAGAATATCGCCACTACCTATGACCTGGTGAAGGCGACGATGGGTGCTGATATGCCTTGTCTGCCGCAGATGGAGCCGTACTTCAAGCTTATGCAAGTGTCTCCCGCTGCGTTTGACGACTTGCTCAAACCTACGCGTAATATCCTTATTATTGATATCGACGGTGAGCGCTACACCCAGGTAAAATCCAAATACAGTTTGGACTACTGGTCACACCCGCAGGCTGTCTATCGTATCCAAGCGCCGGACGATGAGTCCTTTGTTGCATACTGGAACGAGCACGGCACACAGATACGCGACTGGTTTGTAGACCAAGAGATTCAGCGTCAGATAGCCTTCTACCGCGCCAGCACGAACAAAGCCGCTCGCACTGCCTTGCAGAACGACCTCCACGCCGATATGCTTATTCCCGAAGACTACATGCTCATTCGCGACACGCTCTTCGACGACATTCGCTTCATCTGGTGCTGCAATAACAAAGGTCCTCAACGCCGCGATATAGTTATCTATGCGTATCCTTACAAGGACACCAAACAGTTCGACCTTGCGGCCCTGAACGCCAAACGCGACGAGGTGTTGGGAAAGATGATTAGTGCCTCGGTCGAAGGCAGTTATATGGGTACCGAATACAAGGTCTTTCCTCCACAGAGTCGCGTGCTCCAAGACAATCCCTACACGGTCGAAGTGCGTGGATTGTGGAAGATTTACAAAGGTGAAGCCATGGGTGGACCATACGTAAGCCACACCTGCCTGGACGAGATCAACCAACGTATCATCACCGCCGAGACGTATATCCTTGCGCCGGGACAGAAGAAACGCAACGAGCTGCGTAAGGCTGAAGCCGTACTCTTCACACTCCAATTGGAGCAACAGATGAATCAATTAGACGAAGTAACCGTTAAGTAAGATTTATCCTCTCTATTATGAATACAACACATCCTACAGACGAACGCTACCTGCGACTACTCAGTGAGAAATTTCCGAACAGCAATGCCGTTATCTCGGAGATGATTAACCTACGCGCTATCATGAGCCTGCCGAAAGGTACTGAACATTTTGTGAGCGACCTGCACGGCGCGAGCAACGCGTTTATTCACATGATTAAAAACGCATCGGGCGTGGTACGCCGCAAAGTGGACGATATATATGGCGAGACGCTTACCGAGGCGGAAAAACGGGCTCTTTGCGCGCTCATCTATTATCCTGATGAACGCATCGAGTACCTGCACAACGGCAAACTTCGTCTAGAGGATGAAGGCGCAGGTATCCACACGATGCGCGAGTGGTATTTTAGACGTTTGCACCAAGTAACAGACGTCTCACGCGCCGTGACCGTCAAGTACACGCGGTCTAAAGTACGCAAACTCCTACCGCCTTCGTTTGCCTATGTTATTGAGGAGTTACTTCATGAAAGCAGCATCGAGCACGACCGCTCGGATTACTTCAATGCGATTATTGAGAGTATCATCGAGACAGGCAGCGCAGAAGATTTGCTGATACAGATATCCTACCTCATTCACGGTCTGACGATTGACACGATGCATGTAGTGGGCGATATCTTCGACCGTGGACCTGGCGCCGACAAGATTATGCAAGTACTGTCCACGGTGCATGACTACGATATACAATGGGGTAACCACGATATCGAGTGGATGGGAGCGGCTGCAGGTAATGCGGCGCTGATAGCAACGGTTATTCGCGTCAGTACGCGCTATGCCAATATCGAGACATTAGAGGAGGGATACGGAATTAACCTGCTTCCATTGGCTAACTTCGCGATGGAGACGTACGGTAACGATCCGTGCACTATCTGGCAGACTAAGGACTTTGAAAACAATCCGCGTCTCACACGCTCTGCTCAGCTAATGGCCAAGATGCACAAGGCGATATCCATTATTCAGTTCAAGCTCGAAGGACAGACTATTCTGCGTCATCCGGAGTGGAAGATGGACGATAGGCTATTACTCGATAAGATCAACTACGGCGAAGGAAGTATTACCGTCAACGGCAAGACGTACCCGCTGACAGATAGCAACTTACCAACTATCAATCCGTCTGACCCGTACGCTTTGTCCGTGGAAGAACAAGAGCTGATGACGCAGTTAGAGCGCTCTTTCCGTAAGTCTGAGAAGATGCAGAATCACCTCAAGATGTTGTACCAACACGGCTCACTGTTCTTGGTACGCAACGGATTCCTACTCTACCACGCAGCTATACCGCTTAACGAAGACGGTTCGTTTGAAGAAGTCGATGTGTGCGGCCAGAAAGTGAAAGGTCGTGCGTTGATGGAGCGTATTGACGAAGTTATCCGACAGGCTTACTACGGCAAAGGTAAAGACAAAGACAACGCGCTCGATTATATGCTGTACTTGTGGTGCGGTGAAGGTTCTCCACTCTACAACAAGGACAAAATGACGACTTTTGAGCGTTACTTTATCAAAGATAAAGAGTTAGAGGCCGAGAAGAAAGGTGCCTACTACACGCTTGCCGACAGAAAAGATATCTGTGAAAAGATATTAGCTGAGTTTGGTTTAGATCCGGAGCAAGGACGTATCATCAACGGACATATTCCTGTACGCACCATCAAAGGTGAAACACCTATGCGTGCAGAAGGCAAACGATTCGTTATTGACGGTGGTTTCTCGAAGCCGTATCAGGAGAAAACAGGTATCGCAGGCTATACGCTTATCTACAACAGTCACGGTATCCAACTTGTTGAACATGAGGAGTTTGAGAGTCGCGAACAGGCTATTATTTCCGGCAGTGATATTAATTCGCGCACATTACTGCAAGATTTTACCGGTTGCCGCATGCTGATTAAAGACACAGATTTAGGCAAAGAATTGCAGCAACAAGTCGAGGACTTGAAGCAACTGTTGGCAGCTTACCAATCGGGCAGCATCAAAGAGAAAGAATAAACTGACGGCTAAAAGCCGGTCATATTACCAGAACTTTCTGAGATACGAGTATATTTGCTCCGCTAAACGGCGGTGCGCTCGTTCGTTCGGGTGTTTATCGGCACCCAGGTCGCGACGATGGTTCGTATAAGCATCAAAGTCACATGCAAAGAAATAGGCATTCGGATGGTTACACTCCAGCACTACACGCTCTACGTAGCGGCTTAGTTCGGTGTCCTTGGTCTTGGTGCAGCATAGAACTATCATGCTATCCGGCAGTTCATTAAGAAGGCTAAAATAAGCATCACGGAACCGTGTATAATCGGGTGTAACGCCGCATGAGAAATCATTGCCCCCGAGCAAAATAACCGTCATAGGGCACCATTCACTGTTACCATACCATGGATTGTCAATAGAATCCATATCAAAACGGAATTTGTAGCGCTTGGGCATTGTCCATCCAGGGAACTTGGAGTTATAATTCCGGCAGATTCCCATTCCTGAGTGCGCGATAACATAATAATCGGCATGGAGTTTGTGCGCGATAATCGATGCGTAAGTTTTACTTACATTCTCCGTCTCAGGCGAGAAATGTGCCGTTGAATCGGTATCTTCTATTCCATAGCCGCAAGTATAGCTGTCTCCGATAAACTGTATCTGGCGTGTGCGCAGCGGTTCGGCCTGCACAAAATGGCCTGTCGTCTCAATCGTATAGAAAGTGCTTCTACCCTGCTCTGCTTCGGTACGTTTCTGCAGCGTGATATTATGCACCTTGCGGCATCGGCATAGCGGTATCGTATAAACGCTATCTCCCATTGTAGCAATCACTTGCGAGGGTTCATCGCTCATCTCTCGGTCGATATATACGTTGTAGTAATTGCGTTTGGTATCTGCAATTCGGATACGCAAGGTATCTCCCGTACAACGGATACGACAATAGACGCCGGTCCAATCAAAGGTTACCGAACCACCGTAATCGAAACTTGCGCGACCAACCCAAGTAATACGTGAATCACTTGCCTCTATCTTTTCAGCAGAAGCAAGTGAAACACTACTCAGCGCTGCAATCAGCAGCACTAACACCTTATTATATATAGTATTATTCAAATGCACCCATTTGCAGCATTTGTACCTCTTTCGGTGTGAGGAAGCGGTAATGACCGCGCGCCACGTTCTTCTTCGTCAAACCGGCGAAACTAACGCGGTCCAGTGCCGTCACTTTATATCCCACTTTCTCGAAGATACGGCGTACGACGCGATTCTGGCCCGAGTGAATCTCTAAGCCAAGATGCTTACGGTCCTCTTTCGGGAACTCAAGTGCATCAGGTACGATCTTTTCGTCGTCCAGGGTTATACCATTGCGGATAACAGCCTCATCTGCCTCGTCTAAGTCACGATCCAGCGTCACGGCGTAGATCTTCTTCTTGCCGAACTTAGGATGCGTCAGTTTAGCGGCTAAGTCGCCGTCGTTAGTCAACAGCAGCACACCGGTGGTGTTACGGTCGAGACGGCCAACAGGATAGATACGCTCTGCACAAGCGGTACGCACGATATCCATTACGGTACGACGCTCTTCCGGATCATCTGTTGTAGTTACGGTATTCTTCGGCTTATTGAGCAGCAGATAAACAAGGTGCTCACGCTTAACCGGCTGGTCATGGAACATCACTTTATCGGTCGGAAGCACTTTCGCGCCGAGGGACGAAACGATCTCGCCATTGACGGAGATTACTCCTGCCTGGATAAAATCATCGGCCTCACGGCGGCTGCATATACCTGCGTTTGCGAGGTATTTATTCAGACGAATAGGCTTCGTCGGATCTTCAATACGTTGCGCATATTCGATGCGTTTTTTCTGGCTATAGACACCTGCATTACGCTGTGGTTTAGGTCTATTAGCGGGGCGTTGTGGACGCTCGCCAAAAGCAGGGCGTTGCGGACGCTCGCCAAAAGCAGGGCGTTGCGGGCGGTCTGTACCATTAGGGTTAAAACGTGGACGTGGAGTGTGTTCACCATGAGCCGGACGGCTTTCTACTTTTTCTGCGCCTCTTACAAAACGTTGGCGCTTACGTCCACCATTGAATTGTCCATTTTGCTCACGCGGGCTCTCGCTCTGACGGAAGCCTCCCGGACGACGGGAGAAATTGTTACTTTCGAACATAGTGTTTACAATTAAATACTACCCTCACGGGCTTTACATAGTTGGTTTGTTAATCAGTTGAGGTTTTGGTCGATTTACACAACAACCGCCTCAAGCGGACCTGAGGCGAGTTGTCGGTTGGGATCGAGCACATTTATGCTTCAGCAGCTTGCTCTACAGCGAGTTTACCACGGTAGTAACCGCAACTCGGGCAAACAGTGTGATAAATGTAATGTGCACCACAGTTAGGGCAAATTGCCAGTGCCGGCATTTTTGCAACGTCATGGGTACGACGTTTCGCTTGTCTGGTGTGCGATTGTCTTCTTTTAGGATGTGCCATAATTGTTTATTTTACTCGTTAATTTATTCAGTTGTTTATGCTTCGGGCTCTTCCGTGGTGCAGAGGTGGTCTTGGAGAAGGTTATCCATTTCGGGATTACAACCACCGGTTTGGTGACTATGCACTATCGGGAGATTTACTACTGTCAATTCATAGGCTAACCAATTGAGGTCCACCAAGTTTCCTTTTTTATTCTCGCTTATCGCATCCATGGCATCGGTAGTCATGTTGTCTTCAGCGGAAACGGCTATGTCCATTGGCTCAAGGCATCTGTCGCAGGTAACGCTCACTACTCCGTTAACCGTCATCGTGAGGTCAAAGCCCTTTGTCAGCAGGTTTAATGTAGCCTTTGCATCAATCTCGCCGCCAAGCAGTTCCGTCTTCTCTATGCCCTGTAAATAGGCACTATCCAGATGAAACGCAAAGGCATGAACACCCGGTTCTAATTGGTCCAGATTGATTACATTTTCCATAGTCCGCGCAAAAAAAGCGTGCAAAAGTACTGCTTTATTTTGGAATACGCAAATTTTTCATAGAAAAAAAGCGCATTTTTTTATTTTTTGCCACTAACAGCTTTCAAATTGGCGCAAGAAGCGGACGTCGTTTTCGGAGAAGAGACGCAGGTCTTTCACGCGATATTTGAGGTTGGCGATACGCTCTACGCCCATACCAAAGGCATATCCGGTATAGACTTTGCTGTCTATGCCACAGGCTTCAAGAACGTTCGGGTCCACCATTCCGCAGCCGAGAATCTCAACCCATCCTGTTCCTTTGCAGAACGCGCAGCCTTTACCGCCGCAGATGTGGCAACTGATATCCATTTCCGCAGATGGCTCCGTGAAGGGGAAATAGCTCGGACGAAGACGAATCTTGGTGTCCGGACCGAACATCTCCTTTGCGAAATAGAGCAACACTTCCCGCAAATCCGCATAACTGACGTTTTTGTCGATATAGAGTCCTTCCACTTGGTGGAAGAAGCAGTGTGCACGAGCAGAGATGGCTTCATTACGATAGACGCGCCCAGGACACAGCACGCGAATAGGCGGTTTTTGAGACGTCATAACGCGTGTTTGCACGCTGGAAGTGTGGGTGCGAAGCAAGATGTCGGTCGGCTTTTGTACGCCCGGCTCTTTTTCAATGAAGAACGTATCTTGCATATCGCGAGCAGGATGTTCGGGCGCGAAGTTAAGCATCGAGAACACATGCTGATCATCCTCCACTTCCGGGCCGTCAGCAACCGTAAAACCTATACGGGAGAAGATATCGACAATCTCTTCGCGCACGAGCGAGAGCGGGTGTCGCGTACCTAATTCTATCGGGTCAGGCGTGCGCGTCAGGTCCTGCTTATCTACAATCGCGTGACTTGCGGCACCACCTAATTGCTCCTTGAGTTCGTTAAAACGGGCTTCAGCAGCTTGACGCAGTTGGTTGATGGAAGCACCAAATTGGGCTTTCTGCTCTTTTGGTATCTCCTTAAAGGCATCGAAGAGTTGCGGTATCGCACCTTTCTTCGACATGTACTTGATACGCAGCGCCTCTAAATCCTCTGCACTCTCGGCTTTCAAAGCCTCTACTTGCTTCTGTAAATCAGCAATTTGTTCAGCTATATTCATCGTTTGAATCTATTTATGCACAAAACAGGCTGCAAAAGTACTGCTTTTTTTGCATATATGCAAATTTTTCCTCACATTTTGCATATTTTTACCTAAATTATTTGCATATTTCAAATTTTTGTTATATCTTTGCGGCGTCAAAGGTATTTTTACCTTTTTCCGTCACTTCCTGACGTAAAACAGAAGGACATATTTATGGCGTTTGCTAACGCTTGTTTTTGACCATTTGAAACCTGAGAATCTTCAAATAGTTGTAAATCAGAAACAAGTAGTAGTAGATGCTCATGTGGTGTATTCATTTCCTGCATATTCCTTGAATGTGCACGTTTTATACACAGCGTGGGTTTCTGCATTGCTTATTTGATTACAATAGGTTTCTCAGGACCTCAAATGGCAAATAAGCAATAAAAGGAATCCGCGTTTTTTATGCCTGAGAGCAAACTGATTCAAGACATACTTCATTCGTCTAAACTCAGAGAGTTTATTCGCTTTGCGATAGTAGGTACTATTGCAACTGGCATTCATTATGGTATATACTTGCTACTCCTTTGGATTTTTCGGATTGATCAAGATGAAACAACATATGCAGATATCGCTTATACTATAGGCTACCTGCTTAGTTTCCTCTGCAATCTGTGGCTAACCGCTCATTTTACATTCCGCGAGAAACTGAATTTCAAACGAAGCGGAGGCTTTGCATTGAGCCATATTATCAACTATCTGCTTCACATCGCTTTATTAACATTCTTCTTGTGGATAGGCATCCCCAACAAATGGGCACCGATACCGGTCTTCTGCATCGTAATACCGATAAACTTTTTGTTGGTACGATTCATATTCAAGTCTAAACATTTTGAGAAATGAAAAAAGTATCTGTAATCATACCGTGTTACAACGAAGCACAATCTGCTCCGCTACTTCATGCGGAATTGTGCAAACTGGCTGATAGTGAGCCAAATTACGAATGGGAATTCCTTTTCATCAATGATGGTTCACGCGACAACACCGTTGAAGTATTATCAGCATTGCGCAAGCAAGACAAGCGTTGCAACTATGTGGACTTGAGCCGCAATTACGGTAAAGAGGTGGCTTTATTGGCTGGATTTGACTACGCAACGGGTGATTGTGCCGTAATCATGGATGCCGATTTGCAACACCCACCTCATGTCGTTCATGATATGTTGCGCAAATGGGAGGATGGCTTTGATGATGTGTACGCTCGGCGCGTGACACGTGGCAAAGAATCGTGGCTACGTAAACGCCTTTCGTTGGCATATTATAAGCTGCTGAGCAAGTCCACACGCATTGATGTGTTGCCGAATGTAGGCGACTTCCGTTTGTTGGATCGCTGCTGCCTTGACGCGCTGCGCCAAATGCGCGAACAATGCCGCTATACCAAAGGTATGTACTGCTATGTCGGTTTTAAGAAAACCTTTGTGGACTTTGAGACGCAAGACAGAGTAGCCGGGCAATCCTCCATGAGTTACCGCGTCTTAATCCGCTTGGCGATAGAAGGACTAACGGCTTATACCACCTCACCGCTCCAATGGGCAACAGGAATAGGTGTTATCGTTTCGCTCATCTCATTCTTGTATGCTATTTGGGTTGTTATCAAAACGATTGTTTGGGGTGATCCGGTTGCCGGTTTCCCGACACTTTTGATTGCAATACTATTCCTTGGTGGCGTTCAACTACTATCGTTAGGAATCATTGGCGAATATCTTGGTCGCGTCTTCAACGAGACGAAAAACCGACCTGTTTACTTTGTAAGAACTTATAACGACAAAAAAATATGACAATGTTAGACAAATGTATTAAATGGGCATTCTGGGGCATATGGATTGCTATTATTGCTGTATGCTCGTATTTTATTGTTGCAAACGCTGCGTGGGTAGATTATGATGATTCACAAGTAATCATGTACACTGGCTGGGACAAACCTATCTTTGGTTTCTTTGTAGATCCGGCTTATGGACGATTCTTCCCTTTGGACTACACAGTCTATGACATCTTACCGATTTTCTATGATGGACAAATACCACCTGTGGCTCATTATGCCATTCATGTCTTCTGGTTCATTATATACATGGCATTCTTTGCGGCTATAGGCTTACACATTTTGAAAGATGAAAAACCTATCTGGAAATATGTGATAACTTTTGCTTTCTTGATTACTGTCTTAGGGCGGACATATGGGCATTTCATGCAACTATGGACGGGTATTTGGACGATATTTACGTTCATTCCTATATTCCTATATGGCTATATTCGTTTTACGGAAACAAAGAAATGGGGTTACGGAATCTTAGCTCTAATAGCAATCAATTATGTACTCTATTATTATGAAACAATGTTTACTATTCCGGTAGCAATAGGTGCTTGTTCACTTCTACTCTCATATAAAAAGCAAGACAAACAAGAAAAAATATTTAACTACTTGCTGATAGCAAGCGGTGTGTTATTTCTGTTGCTTTACTTGATTTTAGTTGTGCCAAGAATAGAACACATATACCACCATTACACAAAGGATTCTCTTTTGGCTAATGCGATGAAGATTTTATTTGCTCAAAAGATAATGTGGCTGGTAATAGTTGCGTTGGTAGTGCGTATAATCTCGTTTGTCAAGAAACAAGCCAACTACACCATCTATGATGGTATGCTTCTCGCTTCGTGTGCGTATTGCTGCGGAGCTGCCGCGTTGCATTTGGATTATACACTCTATTATACTCCGGCTGCAATTCTTGCACTTCCGGCTATCTTATACTTTGCCAAGCAATATATGAAGCCGTGGATGGTCTTAATACTATTCGTTTGTCTTGCCGGATTCTATGGGCGAAAACTCCCTAAAGAAATCAAAGAAAGACAGAAAATGAGAATCGGCTACTATAACAACATTTGCAAATTTAACGAAATAGTTGCCACTGACATAGACTTATTCTACTATCTACCGGAAAATCCCACATTGGATGAAGGAGAATTAGTTATTCGTTCTTGCAAAGTGATGTATCTGGAGAGTAAGGCTGGATGGTATCAAAACAATCCTAACTTCACAATAAATCGTGTTGAAAAGTGCGGTGAATTCGCTCCTGGATTATGGGTAATGGATAAAATGGATGAACAAACATTTACAGAAAAATGTCTTTCTGCCCATTTGGTTGAGAATCTCAATTTCTCCGACTACAAGATATACAAAGTCGAATAATCCTTTCTCCGTCCCTTCCCCCTGAATTATATTCCGGCTTCTCTATCCCTTGTCCCCGAATCTAATTCGGGGCTTTCACTTTCACCATTGGTCGAATATTTGCGGTCTGGAGCGGCCTTCCGCTTTCGGAAGGAGCGGCCTACGCCTATAAAGGCCTGCTTCATCCGTTTCCGTTGTTTGCCATTTACCTCCTGTATATGTATTTTTACCTCCTTTTTGAACAAAAACCATTAAAATCCCACAAAAATCATAAATTTTCCTTGCACATTCCACTTTTTTGTATTAATTTTGCACCCTCATTAAAATCCTTTTGTCCCCAAAGGTCGCCCATAGGTCACCCATATGTCGACCATAGGTGAACCAAAAATAAGACACAGGTCAGGCAAAGATAAGAAAAAGGTGCACGAGAAGTCAAGTGACCTCCCAATAACCTCTTAGCGACCTCCCAAAGACGTACCAAATAAATAACTATACAATACAACCAAACAAATCCTATTTACTATGTCAAGAGTAACTAACCCAACAAACGTGGACATGGTCCACGGCAAAACAAGCAAAAAAAGCAAAGGATACTTCTACGAAGGACCGCGAGGACAACAACTCTATCGCGACCGTGAAGAAACCTACCAACGAAAACGCTCACCCTTCCAGTTGTGGCACACAGCTTCGTTCGTTTGGGCGCATAAGCAAACACACGCTTTGTGGCAAAACGAGCAAACACAACAACAAGTAACCGAGGAGTGGAAATCGGCGGCAAGACGAGGACCAAACAATAAACTGTTCCCCGACCCGAAAGGCTGGAAGTTCGCTCTTCTCCAGCAACAATGGAAATCAGAACATCCCTTTGAGCCTTGGTACGAACAATATCTTCAGGACATCAAAACCAAAGCAGCAGAAAAAACAGCCTCGGAAAGCACTTCCACCTATATGTTACGCCGGCAAAAAGCCGAACTCTTAGCGCAAGTCGAGGCACTCGACGCAAGAATCAAACAGGCTGAAAATCCTAACAACAACGCATAAATACGTTTTTTTATGCAATTTATTTGTTCACGTCAAAAATATTCACTACCTTTGCAGCCTTAATTGATGTAACTAATCGAAGGAAAACTGTATGACAAGAGGTTCTATTTGGAAGATAACATTAGTCGTGTTCTGCGGATTAATGATGATGGCTGGCTGCCAACGAAAATCAACCTCCGAAAGTGCAATTTCAGGTAACCAATTTGCCAAAGGATTTACGATTTCGGATGGCGGAAAGTGGACAAAATTAGTGGTTTTTAGTCCGTGGCAAAGCGGCCAGATTTTGCAGACCTATTATCTTGTGCGAAGAGAGAATGTCGGAGCGCTTGACGAAGACATTCGTAGAGGGGTTGATGTACCGAAAGACGGTATTCGCCTGGAGGTGCCGATTCAGCGTATCTCGTTGACTAGCAGTACACATATAGGATTTTTGAAGGCGTTAAATTGCCTGGAAAGTGTGTATGGCATTTGTAGTCCGGAAATTGTGTATAATCAGGAGCTTTTTGAGCCAAAAGACGGGCATAAAGTGAGCAATACAGGTGATGCTATGACTCCGAATGTGGAATTGATAGTGAGAACCAGTCCAGATGTGGTGATGGTATCGACTTATGCGCAGGGCGATGCGGCAACTGCAAAGCTCAATTCGGTGGGACTTCCGGTGTTGTATAATAATGAGTGGACAGAGAATGATCCGTTGGCGCGAGCCGAGTGGATTCGAGTCGTCGGAGCACTATACGACAAGTTGCCGCAAGCTGATTCGATTTTTGCCGAAGTAGTACAGTCGTATGAGGCGTTAAAGATACAGACGGAACAGGTGAAAAAGAAGCGAACGATTATGTCGGGAAACAACTTCCGCGGAACATGGTATATGCCTGCAGGACAGACATTTATGGGGCAATTATTTAAGGATGCAGGTGCAGATTATGCTTTCCAAAATGACACGTCGCATTTTTCTATTCCGCTGGGTATAGAAAGTGTTATTCACACTTTCCGAGATGCGGATGTGTGGGTTGGCTGTCCCGCGAAAAGTTTGGCAGAATTGAAGCAGTTGGACGAGAAACATACATGGTTTAAGTCGTATCAAAATGGCGAAGTATATAACTTTGCGAAAAGGACGACGTCGACAGGTGGAAATGATTTCTGGGAGTTGGGTGTTGTTCGACCGGATTATATTCTGCAGGACTTGATAAAGATACTTTATCCGGAGTTGGTTGAGGATAAGGAATTTGTGTTTTCGGAGCAAGTAAAATAGGTAGAAGCTTCCCCTATTATAAAATAAAATTGTATTTCGGCACGCCCCTTCCCCTACGGGGTGGGTTCCCTCCGAAATAACGTTCGCACAATTGTGCAAACGTCCACAAAAAATGCAAAATCACATAAAAAAGCTGCTTTTTTTTACGATTTTTTGCGTTTTTTTTGTACATTTCATTTTTTTGTAGTAATTTTGCGGGCTTAATTTGCGTAAGTGTGCACATACGCGTACGAAACATATTGCTAATTCTGCTATTAGGCATGAGTGTGCCTATGTGGGGACAATCGAAGCTGAGTGCTCCGATTACTTACTCGTCAAAGGACTCGATGGTGATGACGGGTAAGGGCAATGCTTATCTGCACGGTAACGGTAAGATTCTGTACGAGGAAATGGAGTTGGAGTCGGATTATATCCGCTGCAACATGGACAGTAACCTTATCTACGCGAGCGGCGTGTACGACAGCATTAATGACGAGTACGTGGGAAAACCACTGTTTAAGGATAAGAAAGATGAGTATGAGTCGAAAGAGATTACGTACAACCTCAAGACGAAGAAAGGTATCATCCGCAACGTGGTGACGCAGCAAGGCGAAGGATTTGTGCTGGCAGAGAAGACGAAGAAGATGGATGACGACATCATGATGATGGCGGGTGGTAAGTACACGACGTGCGATAACCACGAACATCCGCACTTCTACTTGCATCTGACGAAAGCCAAAGTGAAGCCGAAGAACTATATCGCGACGGGTCCTGCGTATCTTGTTGTGGGCGATGTGCCTACTCCACTCGCTATTCCGTTTGGATTCTTCCCGTTTACAGACAGTTACACAAGCGGTTTGATTATGCCGAGCTTCGGAGATAACTACGAGCGCGGTCTATACCTCAATAATATCGGTTACTACTTTGCGCTGTGCGACTACGCCGACTTGGAGATAACGGGTGATATCTACACCAAAGGTACATGGGCTATCCGTGCGCGTTCGAACTATCTGTTGCGGTACTATTTCCGAGGAAATATCAATATCAACTACCGAACCGACGTGACGGGTGAGCGAGATATGCCGGATTACACCAAGTCCACCAACTTCTCCATTCAATGGACTCATACGCAGGATGCGAAAGCGAATCCGTACAATAACTTCTCGGCAAGTGTGAACTTCTCGACGTCTGGCTACAACCGTATTAATATCAACAGTTACTACAACCCGCAGCTGAGTTCGGAGAACACAAAGTCATCCAGTGTGAGCTACACGCAGCGTTTCCCGGATAGTCCGTGGTCGATCAGCGTGAGTGCGCTTATTAACCAGCGAACCAAAGACTCGACGCTGAGTCTGACGCTGCCCGATCTGTCGGTATCTATGGCTCGTGTCTATCCGTTCAAGCGCAAGAAACCTGTGGGCAAAGAGCGTTGGTACGAGAAGATTGCCTTGAGTTATACCGGTAACGGAAAAATAGCGGTAAGCAATATCAAGGAGGACCGAGTGCTGCACTCGAACTTCCTGCGCGATTGGCAGACCGGTTTGAAGCACTCTATTCCAATCTCGGCATCGTTTATGCTGTTCAAGTACCTGAGTGTGACGCCGTCTATCAACCTCAATGACAAGATGTATTTCCAACGGGTGGACCAGCGATGGAACGACCAGACACAATCGCTGCAACGCGATACGACGAACGGGTTCTACAACGTGTTTGACTTCAATGTCGGTATCAACCTATCAACGAAGATATATGGTTTCTACACGCCGATAAAGAAGTTATTCCCGAAAGGCAAGGTGGAGAAGTTTAGGCATATATTGACTCCGACGCTCGGTTTCAGTTATCACCCGGACTTCGGTAAGAAAGGTTGGGGCTATTTCGGCAGTTACGATCAGCCTGTTTATACGGACGTTATTGACCCGTCGACGGGTTTGAAGGTGCAGAAATACGACGATAACGGCAACCCTGTCTTTGTGCACCAGACCTACGACCGATTTACAGGAAGTCTGTATGGCGGCGCGCCAAGCGGTAACACAGGAAAAATAACCTTCGGTCTGGCTAACAATCTGGAAGTGAAAGTGCGTAACGACAAGGACACTACCGGTACCAAGCCGTTTAACGTCTATTCGGTTATTGATAACTTCAGCATCAACGGCGGTTATAACTTCCTGGCGGACTCGATGAACTTCGACCTGTTCTCGGTTAACCTGCGTATCAAAGTGCCGAAAGTGAACTACACCATCAACCTGAGTACGACGCTGGATCCGTATATGTATGAATTGAACGCGTTAGGACAGCCTGTGCGCACCAATAAGCAATACTGGCACAACAAACGCTTCCCGCATTGGAGCGGAACGAACATGAGCATCAGCTATACGTTCAATAACCAGACCTTCAAGAAATGGTTTGGTAAGAAAGATGAAGATAAGCACGACGACGATGTGAACCTTGAGAATATGGAAGTGCAAGACGACGGTTCGATGACTAATAGTAAACTCAGGCGGCATAATCATCATGACGATAAGGCGGATGACGGCTTTGTGGCGACGAATATCCCGTGGTCTTTCAGCATTAGTTACTCCATCCGTTACGGCAACAGCAGCACGTTCGACTACGAGAAGATGCAATATAAGATGGAGCTTACTCACAACTTGAGTTTCAGCGGTTCCATCGGTCTGGGTGCCGGTTGGAAAGCCAGCGGAAGTGCATCCTATGACTTCAAGGCAAAGAAGATATCGAGTGCTAACTTCACCGTTTCCAGAGACTTACACTGCTGGAGTATGTCGTGTAGTTTTGTGCCAATCGGTCCGTTTAAGAGTTTTAACTTCCACATAGGCGTTAACGCGTCGATGCTGGCAGACCTGAAATACGACAAATCGAGCACAGACTCGACGAACAAACCTGTTAACTGGTGGTAGGCGCTTACGACCCTAAATGAAATAAATATGATAGATAACGAAAAAGTGGTGACCTGCATCTACAAGATGTATATCGCCGATGAAAAAGGACAAGAAGCATTAATCGAAGAGGCAACGAAAGAGCGTCCGTTGATTTACTGTCACGGCGAGGGAATGATGCTGCCTAAGTTTGAAGAACATATGGCCGGTCTTAAGGTGGGCGATACCTTTGACTTCGTCATTACCAGCGCTGATGCATATGGCGACTACGACGAAGCGGGCGTGCTTAAACTCGACAAGAAACTGTTCTTCAACGGTGACGGCGAGTTTGATAAAGAGCATGTGTTTGTGGGAAATATCATTCCTATGCGCACTGTGGACGGGCAGATTGTCAACGCACAGGTGGCGGAAGTGGGCGAAAACGACGTGACTATTGACCTCAATCATCCATATGCGGGCGAAGATTTGCATTTTGTGGGCGAAGTGATTGACCTGCGCGATGCAGACCCGAAAGAGTTAGAGGCGATACGTAATCCGCGTCATTGTGGCGGCTGTCACGGCAATTGTAACGATTGTGAGAGTGATTGCGGTAGTCATTGTGGCAACGATGCTAAAGGCGATAAATAAACGATTATGGGAAATATAGTAGCAATAGTAGGCCGACCTAATGTTGGCAAATCGACGTTGTTTAACCGTCTGACCAAGACCCGTCGTGCGATTGTCATGGGTGAAGCGGGTACGACACGTGACCGGCAATATGGTCATGCCGAATGGTGCGGACGTGAGTTCTCGGTCATTGATACCGGCGGTTGGGTGGTTGGCAGCGATGACACTTTTGAGAGCGAGATCAACCGCCAAGTCAATATTGCCATCAAAGAAGCGGATATTGTGCTGCTGGTGGTGGATGTAAACGAAGGCGTGACGCAGTTTGATATGGAAGTGGCACACTTGCTTCGTCAGGCGAAGAAGACCACCCTATTGGCTGTGAATAAAGTGGATGCTTTCGACCAGCAGTACGGAGCGCCTGAGTTCTATAAACTGGGACTTGGCGAGCCGTATATACTGAGTGCGGAGAACGGTCTTGGCACAGGCGAACTGCTGGACGAACTGGTATCACGATTCCGTTCAACTAACGACGATGAGAATGTGGAAGAAGAACTGCCACGTTTCGCAATTGTGGGTCGTCCCAATGCAGGTAAGTCGAGTATTGTCAATGCATTTATTGGCGAGGAGCGCGCGATAGTGACGGATATCCCGGGTACGACGCGAGACAGCATCTACACGCGCTATAACAAGTTCGGCAAGGACTTTTACCTTGTGGACACAGCGGGTATTCGCAAGAAAGCGAAAGTGAATGAGGACTTAGAATACTACTCCGTTGTACGCAGTATACGTGCTATAGAGAACTCGGATGTTTGTATTCTTATGATAGATGCCACGCGAGGTATTGAAGCGCAGGACTTGAACATTTTCAACTTGATACAGAAGAATAAGAAGGGTTTGGTTGTCTGCGTAAACAAGTGGGATTTGATTGAGAGCAAGACTAATGCGGATATCAAAGGCTATGAGAATGCCATCCGTAGCCGTTTGGCGCCGTTCACGGACTTCCCTATTATCTTCACGAGCGCAACGACCAAGCAGCGTATCTTTAAGGTGATTGAGACGGCGTTGCATGTGTTTGAGAATAAGCAGAAGAAGATTCCAACGGCACAGTTGAACGAGAAGTTCCTGCCGCTGATTGAGAACTATCCGCCACCCGCCAATAAGGGCAAGTACATTAAGATTAAGTACTGCACCCAACTGCCGAACACACAAGTGCCGACGTTTGTGTTCTTCGCCAATCTGCCTCAGTACGTGAAGGAACCGTATCGCCGATTCCTTGAGAACAAGCTGCGTGAGTGGTGGGACTTTACCGGTACACCTGTGCAGTTGTTTATTCGTGCAAAATAGACGAATAGTTAAGAAAAAAGCAGTATTTTTATAGAAAACAAACTGAAAGTTTGTGTAAACGGGATAAAAGTGTTATTTTTGCGGCTTGAATGCGATGAAGATAATCGGATTTGCACACATAGATGGTACAAACGAGATGTTGCTCAAGAGCGACAGTTGTATGCTTGTTAACCGCAAGCCGTTCTTTCTGCCAGACGGAACAGACGATATACGCATGACGCGATGCGTTGTGTTGCGTGTGAGCCGATTGGGTAAGAGCATAGAACGCCGTTTTGCAGACCGCTACTACGATGCTGTCGCCCCGGGACTTGATTTTGTGGCGTGGGATAAGCTGGAGGACGCAAGGCATAACGGCAACAGTTGGACCGAAGCGCTGGACTTTGACTACTCGCTGGCCATCGGAGAATGGGTTGATAAAGGAGACGGGTTATCGGTTACGGGTGACGGGTTAGTTATAACTCCGGAAGAGGCGATTGAACGAGCAAGCCGACTGATGACGATACGACAAGGTGACTTGATTTATATTGATACTACGGAATCGGCCCGCCGAGTTGAACGAAACGAACTTATAGAAGGCCCCAAGTGGGCAAAAGATAAGCTTTATTGCAAGATTAAATGATTGCACGCACTCACATATTACGTATTTTCGCGCTCGTGTTGAGCGTTGTACTGTCGTGCTCTGTACGCGCGCACACATACGCTGCGCACTCTGTGCTGCAGAGCGGACATTGGGTGAAAGTGCGCGTGAGCGAGTCGGGTGTGTGCAAGATGACGTACGAGGAGTTAGCGGGAGCCGGTCTCCAACCAGCCAAAGTGCGTGTCTATGGATATGGAGGAGCTATGCTCAACCAAGACTTCACCGCCCGTAAGATAGACGACCTGCCACCTGTTGCTTTCTTGATGGAGAAAGGTTCAGACGGCGTCTTCGGTAGTGGCGATTATATCCTCTTCTATGCTCAGGGACCGATTAGTTGGACCTATACGAACAAGAATTTCGCACACACACGTAACACGTATAGCGATTACGGCTACTACTTCCTCTCGGACGATACAGGCGAACAACGACTGCTCAACTCCGCTGCCGACGCGCTTGACGGTACAGAAGCAACCGAAGTAACGACATACACTTACTACGACGTGCACGAGAAAGACTTAGTTAACCTACTCGATCCCGAGAAAGGTATTGACGGCGGTGGGCGCGAGTTCTTCGGCGAACGTTTTGCTCCGTCCAATAGGCAGACATTCTCATTCTCGACGCCGAATATTCTTTCCGGTCGAGATATGATTTGCCGTATCTGTGTTGCTGCAAGCTCGTCGGCTTCATCTACCTTCACGGTGCAGAGTAACGGTCAGCAGAAGAGTATTTTTGTGCGCGGCATCTCCGACTCGGATAGCCACACTATGGCGGATACGGCACTTGCGACATTAGCATTCACTCCTGCCAACTCCAGCAGCCAGACCATTGCTATGCAGTACTCCAACGCTATCAGTAGTGCCGTAGGATACCTTAACTGGATTGAGGTGCAGACCGAGAACCGCTTGTCTATGGTGGGCAGCTTTATGCCTTTCCGTTCGGCAACGAACATCAAGTCCAGCACGCCGATACGATATGTGATAGACAATGCCAACACGACGACACAGGTTTGGAACATCACGAACTTAGATAATATTTACCGCGTGAAGACCGAACTGAGTGGCGGCAAACTGACCTTCATCGGCTCCAACGCAGAAGGTATTCAGGAGTATGTAGCGGTTAATCCGCAAGGCTCCAACTGGATTAGTGCTTCCTCACGAGGCAAAATCAACAACCAAGACCTGCATCATTTGACTAACATCGACATGGTGGTTATCACGCCGGGCTCGTTGGCCTCTCAGGCTGTTCGTCTGGCAAAAGCTCATGAGCAGTACGACCACATGACCACGGCTGTCGTCACGGACGAGCAGGTTTATAACGAGTTCTCCAGCGGTACACCTGACGCTTCCGCATATCGATGGATTATGAAGATGCTCTACGACCGCGGTTCGGGCGCAATACATAAGCCGTCCTACCTGCTGCTCTTTGGTGACGGTACTTTCGACAATCGCCAACTACTCATTCCTAAAGGTGGAACTGTCTCCACAGGCGGACCGGCGATGCTTCTCACCTACCAGGCGACCAACTCCTGGGTTGAGACTAGAGCTTACACATCCGACGACTACTTCGGCTTCCTGAATGATAACGAAGGCGTTGTTGATGCGTTCGGCACGATGGAGATAGGTGTCGGACGTTTACCTATTACCACTGCACAGGAGGCCGAGAGTATGGTCAATAAGATTATCACCTATATGACCGACTCCCGTTTGGGTAACTGGAAGAACCAACTCCTCTTCCTATCCGACGACGGTGATGATGGTCTCCACGTCAAGATATCTGAAGAGGCCGCTGAGCAAGTAAGACTCAAGAACCCGAACTTCGTTGTTAATAAGGTCTATCTCGACGCTTATCAGCAAGAGACAACCGCTTCGGGCGAGAGTTATCCGCTTGCAAAGAACCGTTTGGATAACATGCTCAATAACGGCGTGCTCCTCTTCAACTATTCCGGTCACGGCGCCTACAACGCCATCACTAACGAGAGCATGATGGACCTCCACTCTATCAAATCGATGAACAACAGCAACCTCGCATTCTGGATGTTCGCCACCTGCTCGTTCGCGTACTTCGATTCCGGCAAGCGTAGTGCTGCCGAGGAAGCGCTGCTCAACACCAGAGGCGGTGCGATAGGTGTTATGTCGGCTTGCCGGACTGTCTATGCTTCGCAGAACCGTGTCATCAACCGCAATCTGTGCGACACGCTGCTCGGACACAAAGACCCGTTCTCCTACTATAGCACCCTCGGCTCGGCTTCGCGAGATGCAAAGAATATGACCGGTATCGGTGACGAGAATAAACTTGCGTACGTCCTTCTTGGCGATCCCGCGATGCGACTCGCTTTCCCAACGGAGTTCAACGTGCTCACGACCTCTTGCTCCGACACCGTCCGTGCACTCACGACCCATCGCGTCAAAGGACAGATAATAGACTCCGACAGTAACCGCGTCGATTGGTTCAACGGCAAAGTGCATGTCACTATCTACGATAAGATACAGTCCATTACTACCCACGACAATGATAAACCCAATGTCGAGGAGAAAGTGACCATCACCTATAAGGACTACCCGAATATCATCTTCCGTAGCGAGATAACCGTCACCAACGGACAGTTCGAGTTCGTCTTCATGACGCCCAAAGACATACGTTATAATTTCGGTAACGGGCGTATTGTGTACTACGCGTACGACTCGGAGAATAAAGCGGAAGCGGTAGGACACTACGATGACTTCATCATCGGCGGCAGTTCCAGCGTTGTCATTGAGGACAAGCAGGGTCCTGATATCGCCATGTACCTCAATAATCCTGCCTTTGCCGACTACGGTAGGACGCATGAGCATCCACATTTCTACGCTACTCTGCAGGATGAGCATGGTATCAACACCGTCGGATCAGGTATAGGTCACGACATACTCATGGTCATCGACGACCAACCTAATCAGACCTACGTCCTTAACGACTACTTCACCAATACCGACGGCGATTACCGCAAAGGCGCTATTGATTATAAGATGGCTACGCTGGAAGCAGGAGATCACGTCATGACACTACGCGCTTGGGACTTGTGCAATAACAGCTCTACTGCTACGCTGCACTTCAGCGTCGTCAAAGGACTTGACACACAAATCTTTAAGGTTGTTACCTACCCCAACCCCGTCAGCCTGAGTGGAACACTGAATATGCGTATCGAATACGACCGTCCTGACGACCTCGTACAAACAGACATATATGTTTACAACCTCTCGGGCCAAGTCGTTTGGCATCATACACAAGAGGATGCCAAAGAAATACAGTGGAACATCGGCGAGATGGGTATCACCTCCGGTATCTACTCCTATCGAGTACTGCTCAAAACGGAAGATACTGTTGCCGTCTCCAATACAGGAAAAATCATTGTAGTTAACTAAAATAGTATAAATCATTAAAATCATTGGTATAGCCTATGAAGCAACTTTAAGGTAAGCGGAGCCATTTCCGCAAACATTAAAAAGAAAACAAACAAATTAATTAATAACCACAACAAAATGAAAAAAGTTATTTTATCTCTGGCTTCAGTATTCTGCTTTGCAGCAGCTGCTTTTGCCTTTGGAAATGAGGATTACGTCAATCCTATCATCACATCAATGCCGTCACTCTCTATCGCTCCTGACGCACGTGCTGCGGGTATGGGTGATATCGGTGTCGCTACTACGGCGGATCTTAACTCACTCTATTGGAATGCCGCTAAGTTCTCCTTTATGGACAGCAAAGGTGGTATCACTGCCAGCTACACGCCTTGGTTGCGTAAACTCGTTGGTGACATCGACCTCGCACACTTAGAGGGTTACTACAATTTCGGTGATCTCGGAGGCGGTATCGCCGGTTCATTCACCTATTTCTCAATGGGTGCTGTGCAGCTGACAGATATGTCGGGTACCATGCTTCAGGAAGCACATCCTAACGAGTGGGCCCTCGACCTCTCCTACTACCGTAAACTCCACGAGTACGTTTCCATGGGCGTTGCTATCCGCTTTATGTACAGCGACCTCAATAACGGCATCAACTCATCTGTTTCCGGTTCGTCGCAAGAGATGAAACCCGCCTGGACTATGGCTGCAGACGTTGACCTCTACTATCGTCAACCAATTGACATCAAGATGGGAACAAGCTACTTCACCCTCGGTTTCACACTCACCAACCTCGGTGGTAAGATGACCTACGACGATGTAACCCGTAACTTCATTCCCGCTACGATGCGTTTAGGTGTAGGTTACGAATTGCCGTTCGATAACTACAATAAGTTGACCTTCAACCTCCAGACCGACAAGCTGCTCGTTCCGACACGTAAGTCTCGTTTCACCGAAGGCTTCAATGCCGACGATCCTTCTACATGGCAGATGTCGCAAGACGCTTACTCCAGCATGACCTCTATCAGCGGTATCTTCAAATCTTTTGCTGATGCTCCTTATGGTGCAGCAGAGGAGTTCGCAGAGGTTCGTTGGGCTGCGGGTCTTGAGTACACCTACAACCGTCAGTTCTTTGCACGTATGGGTTACAGCAACGAGGCTAAGAGTAAAGGTAACCGTAACTATCTCACTTTTGGTGCCGGTTTCCACCTCAGTATCGTTATGCTCGACTTCTCATACTGCGTTGGTTTGGCTTCGTCCAATCCGCTCGACCAGACCATGCGTTTCACGCTCGGTTTCGACCTTGCCGGTATCAAGGACCTTGTTGACAACCGCAAGAAATGAGAATAGGCTTTGGATACGATGTACATCAATTCTCTCCTGACCGCAAACTGTGGTTAGGAGGAATTGAGGTGCCGTCCGACAAAGGATTACTCGGGCACTCGGACGCCGACGTGCTCATTCACGCACTGTGCGACGCCCTTCTTGGTGCTGCCGGACTGCGGGACATCGGATATCATTTTCCCGACACAAAAGGCAACGAATACGAAGGAATAGACTCCAAAATCCTCCTTCGCAAGACAATAGCGCTGATTCGTAACAATGGATACGAATTAGGTAACTGCGATTGTACGGTCTGCGCACAAGTGCCCAAACTCAGTCCGTTTATTCCTGCAATGCAAGAATGCTTGGCAGAAGTGATGGGTGTGAGTGCGAACCAGGTAAGCGTTAAAGCAACAACGACTGAACACCTCGGTTTTGTCGGACGGGAAGAAGGTATCGCCGCTTATGCGGTTGCCCTGATAACTGAAAGCTGATAACAGAACACGGTATGCTCCTCTTCGTCCCTTATATCATCGCCATGCTCACCACGATGCAGGCACCGCCAATACAAGTGGTCAATGATGGCAACTACCAGCGCTATATCACGCAGGACAGCTGCATCATAGAAGTGCTCGACTACGGCAAGACTGCTCTCGTCGTACACACCGTCTGTGCACCGATATGCTCCTCTACGGCGCGGATCTATAAAACCAAAACAGGAAAACTCGTCCGCACTATCAATCCTCCCTTCGAAGCCGTTTTCCCCTATGCGTGGATAGAAAACAACACCCTGTATTGGAAAGACAATACTTCCGAGATGTTGGACAAACAAGAAAAAAGCATTAACCATTAAAGATTCAACATTACACATTAAACAGCCGATTTACCTAATCGGTTACATGGGTGCCGGCAAAACCACTGTCGGACGTATCCTCGCTGACAAACTCGGATGGCATTTTGTGGACCTCGACGAGGCCTTCGAGCATATTCACGGTTATACGCCCGCGGAATATATCCGCGAGTTCGGCTTTGAAGATTTTCGACGCAAAGAGAAATACGTCCTTGAGGACCTCGCGGATATGCAGCCCGTTGAGAAAGTTGTCTATGCTACAGGAGGCGGATATCCCTGTTGGGAGGACAATATGGATTGTCTCAAAGAACTCGGCACCAGCATCTATCTTCGCTGGAAACCCGAGCATCTGGCTAAAAGACTCATTCTCACCGATCTAAGCGAGCGGCCTATTCTACAAGGCAAGACCGAAGACGAACTGCTCGCTTGTATCCTACCACAACTTCAAGCACGCGAACCTTTCTACGCGCGCGCGGACATTATTATTAATAGTACAACCTGCGACGAAGACGCAGACGAACGATTAGCAGAACAGATATGGCAATTAATCAACTTCAAGACGAAATAATAGAAGAGTTCACCTTCCTGGACGACTGGGTGGATCGCTACGAACTTATCATCGACTACGGCAAGAACTTACCTACTCTTCCCGAAGCCGATAAAACAGACAATAACCTCATTGACGGTTGCCAATCTAAAGTCTGGCTGACGGCTGAACTCGACCGAACCAATCCAAATCAGCCTATCGTCATCTTCCACGGCGATTCCGATGCTCTGCTCGTTAGAGGCATTGTCGCGTTGCTTATTAAAGTCTTAAGTGGACATGCACCAAAAGAAATTGTCGATGCAGATTTATACTTCATCGACAAAATCGGTCTTCAGGAGCATCTATCTCCTACACGTAATAACGGTGTTGTAGCAATGCTTAAGCAGATGCGCTTATTTGCTCTCGCTTATTTGTCCGTTCTCAAATAACAAACGTCTTCCCGGAAAACGTTCCGGCCAAATCACATTGTGCGTGGACAGAACGACGCACATTCCTGCTTTACTAATCGAATACAGCAGTTCCATGATTTCTGCGCCCGTCTCCGGGTCCAGATTGCCTGTCGGCTCATCGGCAAGGATTATCTCAGGTGAATTCAGTAACGCACGTGCAATCACCACACGTTGTTGCTCGCCGCCTGATAACTGATGAGGCATCTTATACGCCTTCTTGTCCATTCCCACCTGTTTGAGTATCTCCAGCACGTGATCCTTCATAATCCGCTTATTCTTCCAGCCTGTAGCTTTAAGCACAAATAGCAGATTCTCTTCCACCGAACGGTCCGTGAGCAGCTGATAGTCTTGGAAGACGATACCTATGCGACGACGCAAATAAGGCAAACGGCGACGACGGATTTTGTTCATGTCATAATCCAGCACCTGTGCCTGTCCCGCCGCGATTGGGATCTCGCCGTAGAGCGATTTCATGAAAGTGGATTTGCCCGAACCTACTTTACCAAGCAGGTACACAAACTCTCCACTTCCTATCGTCAGACTCACATCGTTCAGCACGATTTGCTCTGCCTGACGCAACTCTACTCCTTCGTATTTGATTAATTCACTCATTCAGCGGCATCCAACTCATTGATTTTGTCTTCGAGCTCTTGCAGTTGTTTGCGGAGTCCGTCAATCTTCTTCTGCATATCCTCAACGAGTTTATTTCCAGACTTAGATTTACCCGTAAAGAACAGAATATTATTCTCCGCCGTCTTTATCTCCTGTTGCAGATTCTGGTACATACGTACGAGTTTATCGCGGTCGCCGCTTGCCATCACCCGTTCGCCGCGAGCACGATGACGCTCGTTGCGCGTCTCTTTGACAGCCTCACGCTTACGATTGAAGAACTCGTCGCAGGTCGCCGTGAATTTTTTCCATATCTCGTCGCTGTATTTGCGAGCTACCGGGCCTATGGTCTTCCACTCTTTCTGCAGTTCCATCAGCGCCGCACTCGTCTCAGCCCATGCTTCGCTGTCTTTGAGTGCCTCGGCTTTTTCTATCAGCGCACGCTTCTTTGCTAAGTTCTCCGAGAACACATCTCTCATCGTCTTGTAGTATGCACTCTTGGCTTTGAAGAACTCCTCGCACACGCCACGATACTCGTCGTAGATAGCCTGGTTCTGTTTCTTCGGCGCAAAACCAATTGTACGCCACTCGGCTTGCAAGGCTTGCACCGTCTCTAAGGCCTTGTCCCACTGCTTATTCGATTTGAAGGAAGCATAGTCTATCTCGCGTAGTTTAGCGATGATAGCCTGTTTCTTCTCAAGGTTCTCGGCCTCTTTTGCGTGCAACTCGTCGAAGTACGCCTGATGCTTCTTATTGATTGCTGACGAAGCCTCTTTGAAGCGATTCCACAGGTCTTCGCGCAACTCGCGCGCCACAGGACCGATTTCTGCCCACTCGTCATGCAGTTGTTGCAGCGCACGACTTGCTTCTACGATATTCTTATTCTCTTTCAGCTTCTCTGCAGCTTCGCACAGCAGCGTCTTCATCTCCAGATTCTTCTTGAAGTCCAGGTCGCGCAGCTCGATATTAATCTTTACCAAGTCGTAGAACTGCTCTTGATACTGCTGGTATTTCTTCCATACCTCTTGGGCTTTGGGCGCAGGAACAGCACCAATTGTCTTCCACTCAGCCTGCAGTTCTTTCATCTTCTTGAGGTTATCCATCACATCAGCCGTCTCGGCTTCCGCCATTGTACGCATTTGTTCCAGGATATTCTCCTTTCGCAGGAGGTTTTGTGCCTGTTCCTCCTCAATCTGCTTCGCTACTTCCGCACGCTTAGCCTTGTATGCATTCAGTAACTCGCGGAACTGCTGCTCCACCTCATCCAGTTTCGGCTGCCAGTTCTCCAGCACTTCACCGGCAGCAGCTGCAGCCTCTTCCGCTGCCGCTTTCAATGCCGCTTGCTCTTCATGATACTGGCGGTAGAACTGTGTCTTCAGCCCTTCCACTTTGTCCTTTACTTCCGTTACATTCTGCTCAAGCAGAGATTTCAGCTCGTCCACGAGCGCTTGTTTTTCGTTTGCCATAATAAGAGACGCCTTTCAGCGATGTACATAATTCGGCTGCAAAAGTACTAAAAGTTTTTTACATGCACAAGAAAAAAAGTCAGTTTGTGCAAAAAAAAGCCACTTTTCTTAATATTTGAGCCAGTTAATAAAGTCATCCACCTTGACGGAGAAGGCGTACGGCTCGCTAATCTTCTCGCCATGCGGGGATAGTTGTATATAGTACGGCTGCGCGTTGGAGCCGTATTGTTCGCGTTGTAAGCGTGAGTTCTCGTTGCCTTCGCTTTCGCCATCAGCATCTTTGTCCTGTTTATCATCCACATAGAGGGTGATGATGACGTAGTTTTGCAAGCGGGATTGCACAGAGTCGTTGGAGATGACATAAGCCTCCATCTTGCGGCAGTTCACGCAGCCATAACCTGTAAAATCAAGGAGTATGGGCTTGTTGACCTGTTTGGCAAAAGCAAGTCCTTCTTCGTAATCATAAAATACTTCGCGTTCCTCAACAGGCATTGGCGGAGCAAAAGCGGCAATGACTTTGACAGGAGCTCCCCAGAGTCCGGGAACAAGGTATGCGGCAAAGGCAAAGGAGATAACCGCCAATGTTTTGCCGAGCCAAGACTTGCGGATGAGATAGATGCCAAGTCCTGCGAAACATGCAATCCACAGGGCGATAAAGAGCCAGCGAGGTAATATACCCCACCCGTACGCCAAGTCTGCGACGCTGAGGAACTTGAGCGAGAGAGCCAGTTCGATAAAGGCCAAAGTTACTTTGAAGGACTTCATCCAATCGCCGGACTTAGGCAGTTGTTTCATCCAGTTCGGGAACATAGCAAACAGGGCAAAAGGCAGAGCAAGTGCTATTGCAAAGCCAAGCATACCTATCGCTGGTGCCAGAAGCGATTGTCCTGCTGCTTCGACAAGAAGTGTTCCGATAATCGGTCCCGTACAAGAGAAAGAGACTATCACCAGCGTGAAAGCCATAAGCAATATACTGAGGAAACCGCCTGTTGCACGGGCTTTGTTATCCAAGGCGGTTGACCATGAATCAGGCAAAGTTATCTCAAACAAGCCAAAGAAGGACAATGCAAAGACAACCAATAACGCAAAGAAGAAGAGATTGACTATTGCATTGGTTGATAGGGCATTAAGGGCAGAAGCACCAAAGATGACCGTAATAAGCAGACCCAGACCGACATAGATAATGACGATACTCAAGCCATAGAGGATAGCATCTTTCGCTCCGCCGCCTTTCTTGAGGAAGAAGGAAACGGTCATCGGGATAATCGGCCAGACACAGGGGGTGAAGATGGCCATAAAGCCGCCTAATAAGCCTAATAGGAAAATAATAAGTAATGAGCGTTCGGTGCCCGAACTCATTGGTGACGCTTCGCTTAATGATGATTGATATTCCCATATTTCCGGAGACGTGCAGGTTTGGTCATCGCAAGCGTTGTAACGGATAGGCAAGGCTTGCGCAAGGGTAATGGTATATGTATCGGCAAATTCCTCTCCGATGGACTCGTCGCCGATGGAGATAAGTGTCATATGCCAACCGGGTTCGATAGTCGCCGTAAGTCGCACGCTATCACCGACTTGCTCCCCGCTCCACTTCACGGGCTGAAGCACCTGAGCCTGCACCAGCAATGGGAAGAGGCATAATAATATGGTTAGTAGGCGTTTCATTCGTCGGCATGTTTAGCTAGTTGGGCGATGATGTAGCCGCGGAGTGTGGAATATGTTTTTGTGCCCTGTGCGGGTGCGTGCTTGCTTATTTCAGCACGGTATTGGGCATATTGCTGCTGCCAGTAGGCCAAGCGGTCGGGATTGGACATCTCGGTTTTGGCCTGCGTGACGGCTTGAGCAAAGGAGGCTATAGCTCGTTTACGGCTCTCTGCAAGCGGACCTTTATAAGGATTTTGGATTGCATAAGCATGCATCTTGCCATTGCGCACGCGCATTACAATATGTTCGTTAGCGGAAAGCTTGCCGCTAAGACTTTCAAAAGGTGTTGCTGGAATTACTTTTGCCATGTTATCTCTCAGTTATACTTAAGTTAGCTTTATCTATCGTGTATCTAACGTATATCTATCGTGTATCTATCGTATATCTATCGTGGGGAGCGGGAGGGGATGGGGTTAGTCTTTGGTAGAGATACATATTTTATAAACATTTCTTTGCAAGTGAACTAATTAATCCTCTCTAACAATTTTAGCACCGATGGCGTTGAGGCGGCCTTCGATGTTCTCGTAGCCACGGTCGATCTGGTCGATGTGGTCGATGCGGGACTTCCCCTCGGCGGACATAGCGGCAATGAGCATCGCAATACCTGCGCGGATATCGGGTGAAGTCATGTTGTTCTTGCGGAGTTTCATCTTATGGTCGTGGCCAATGACTACGGCTCTATGCGGGTCACAGAGTATGATTTGTGCGCCCATGTCTATGAGCTTATCGACAAAGAACAGGCGCGACTCGAACATTTTTTGGTGGATGAGCACGGAGCCCTGCGCTTGGGTTGCTACGACGAGGATGACAGAGAGCAGGTCAGGCGTGAGTCCCGGCCAAGGGGCATCGGCGACAGTGAGGATCGAACCGTCAAGGAACGACTCGATTTGATAGTGTTCCTGCGCGGGGATATAGAGGTCATCACCCCGTTCTTCGACCTTGACACCCAGACGGCGGAAGGACTCAGGGATAATACCTAAGTCCTTGATAGACACGTTCTTAATGGTCAGTTCGGAGCCTGTGATGGCCGCCATTCCGATGAAGGAGCCGACTTCAATCATATCAGGTAAAAGCGTGTGGTCGGTGCCGTTGAGTTCGGACACGCCTTCAATCGTGAGGAGGTTGGACCCTACTCCGCTGATTTTTGCGCCCATGGCGTTGAGCATCTTGCACAACTGCTGAAGATACGGTTCGCAGGCCGCGTTGTAGATGGTGGTCGTTCCCTTGGCCATTACCGCTGCCATAAGGATGTTCGCGGTGCCGGTAACGGAGGCTTCGTCGAGCAGCATATAGGTGCCGTTGAGACCGTTCGGAGTCGTGAAGCGATAAGCCAGTTTATCCTTTTCGTAAACGAACTGTGCGCCGAGGTTGGCCATGCCTTGGAAATGGGTATCGAGACGGCGACGACCTATTTTATCGCCTCCGGGTTTGGCGTATGTGACCTCGCCCAAACGCGCTAATAACGGGCCAATGAGCATGACCGAACCGCGCAGTTTATTGCAGCGTTTGAGGAAATCGGCACTATTGAGGAAGGTCTTGTCGAGGTTGGCCGCGCAGAACTTGACGACACCTTTCTCGAGGCGCGTGACCTGCACTCCCATAGCCGCGAGCAGGTCGATGAGGTTATTGACGTCGAGGATGTCGGGCAGATTGCGGATGATAACCTCCTGCTTGGTCAAAACGACCGCGCAGAGGACTTGCAGCGCCTCGTTCTTTGCGCCACACGGGGTAATACTGCCGTGGAGTTTATGTCCACCTTCTACGATAAAACTTGCCATATTAGATGTAATTTACTTCGGGGTTAATACGTATGTTAAAGCGCTCGAAGACGCTGTCAGAAACGAGTTTGGCGAGGTTGATGATGTCTTCGGGCTTGGCGTTGCCAGTGGCGTTGACGATTACCAGCGGCTGTTTTTGCCAGACCTGCGCGCCACCGAGGGTTTGGCCTTTGAGACCACATTGTTCGATAAGCCATGCAGCCGGGATCTTAACGCCTTGCGGCGAGGGGAAATGCGGCATTTCGGGGTATTGTTTGAGCAGTTCGTCAGCTTGCTGTTCGGGCACGAACGGGTTCATGAAGAAAGAGCCGGCACTGCCCACTTCGCCCACTGTCGGGAGCTTGGCCATACGGGTTTGGATGATTTCCTCGCGCGTTTTGGCTGCCTCGCCGGGCGTAACGTGGTAGACCACGGATGTGACGATATAACGGCCCTTGAGTTCGTGCTTGAAAGCGCTGTCTCGATAGCCAAATCGGCACTCTTCGTTAGTGAAGACGCGGTCCTCGAGGGTCTGTGTATCTATGGTGTTGACGCGGATGATGACGTCTTTTGCCTCGACGCCATAGGCTCCGACATTCTGTACCGCGGAAGCCCCTACCTCACCTGGAATGAGACTCAGTTTCTCCATTCCGGAGTAGCCCATGTCGGTGAGCTGGGCGATGAGGTCATCCAAACGGAGTCCGTTCTGCGCCTCAACCGTTTCATCATCGAGGAAACGCGCACGTGCCATACCGGAATGCAGGATGATACCGTCGAAGTCCTTGGTAAACAGCAAGTTAGAGCCTTGGCCGATATGAAGGATTTGCTCGCCTTTATGGGCTTTGAGCACGTCACGTAGTTCGTCCAACGATGTGTACTCGATGAAACGCTTGGCCTTGACGTCAATGCCGAATGTGTTGTACGGCAGAAGTGATATGTTGGTTAGATCTCGCATATATCGGAAGGCATTCTAAGGTCACCGCGCGGGGAAAGGCCTACAGGCACAACTTTCGGTCCATCGGGCATGCAGGAACGTTTGAACTGCTGGGTGAAGAAACGATGCATGAAGATGTTAAGCCACTTGATAATCTCCTCTTCGGAATACTGGTCCTCGAAGGCGAGTGTCGCCATATAAGCGATCTTCTCGCGCGTGAAACCATAGCGAAGGAAGTAATACATGAAGAAATCATGCAATTCGTACGGACCAATCTTATCCTCGGTCTTCTGCGCAATCTGTCCTTGCGCGTCGGTCGGCAGCAGTTCGGGCGAAACAGGCGTGTCCACAATATCCAGCAATATGCGGCGTGTCTCGTCGTTAAAGAGGTTGTTGGCGATGTAACGAACCATGAAGCGCACAAGGGTCTTCGGGATACCTGCATTGACGCCATACATCGACATCTGGTCGCCGCTGTAGGTGCACCAACCCAGAGCGAGTTCGCTCATGTCACCTGTACCGAGGACGAGGCCATTGTATTTGTTAGCCATGTCCATGAGTACGAGCGTGCGTATGCGTGCCTGCGCGTTCTCATAAGTTATATCGTGCGTCTCGAGGTCGTGACCGATGTCGTGCAAGTGCTGCGTCGCCATTTCGCGGATGGGTATCTCGTGAATGGATATGCCGAGTTGCTCCATGAGATCGAGCGCGTTCTGGTACGTGCGACCGGAAGTACCGAAGCCAGGCATGGTGACGCCGAGGATCTGGGAGCGGTCGTAGCCGAGCAAGTCCGCTGTCTGCACCGCTACCAAAAGGGCTAAGGTCGAGTCGAGACCGCCACTGACACCAAGCACAATCGTCTCTGCGTGGGTGTGCTCCCAGCGCCGTGCAAGTGCCGAAGTCTGAATGGATAGGACATCGCCCGCATAGAAGTCGGCATCGTTCTTTGTCGGCAAGAAAGGCGTCGTGGAGAACTTACGATGCGCTGCCTCCGAGTAGTTAGGCTCGCCCTCGAATGGCACAACAGGAATCTGGCGATAATAGCCGTGCTGATCCTTAGTAAAGTTCGTATTGCGCTCTCTGTCAATGCGTAAGCGTTCGATATCTATTTCGGAAATGACCATAGTGCTCTCGCGGCAGAAACGCTCGCCTTGTTCCAGCAAATCGCCATTCTCACAGATATAGGTCGAACCAGAGTAGACTACGTCGGTTGTCGATTCGCCTACCCCGGAACTCGTATAAACATATCCACAGTGTACGCGCGCGGATTGTTGTTCAATCATCTGACGACGGTAGGCGTGCTTTCCCGTGACGCAGTTGGAACTGGAGAGGTTGAAGATGAGTTCGGCACCTTGGACAGCCAATTGCGTTGAAGGAGGCAACGGACTCCAAAGGTCTTCGCAGATCTCTATACCAAAGGTATAGTTGCGCGTCGCAAAGAGCAGATCCACACCAAAAGGCACTTGTCCGCACCATAGTTCGATAGTAGGGATACGCGGTTTGCCGTCATGCATCCGAATCGAACGGCCACTGGTGAACCAGCGTTTCTCGTAGAACTCGCCTGTGTTCGGCAGATTGATCTTCGGCACCACACCAATCACTTCGCCATCGGTCATGACAAACGCGCAGTTGAACAGGTTATTATCCACTTTCAGCGGGCCTCCGACGAGGACAATGATTGATTTTCCGCGTGTGAAGTCACAAATCTGTTCCAATGCTGCCAGCGCATCTTGCTGCAGTTGGCGCGTGAAGAATAGGTCCGCGCAGGTGTAGCCCGTGACCGTGAGCTCGGGAAAACAGATTACTTCTACACCTTCTTCCATGGCCTCGGATATTTGTTCTTTGACTTGCTTTACGTTAAACGCACAATCAGCCACGCGCACCATCGGCACAGCTGCCGCGACTCTAACAAATCCAAAATTAGTCTTCATATATTCAGATTTAATGCAGTTTACTATAAAAAAGCGTACAAAATTACAAAAAAAATCGCATACTTGCAAATTTTTTGCATTTTTTTGTTGAAAAATTTGTGTATATGAATAAAAAGCAGTACTTTTGCGGCCGATTTCCGTTCGAAGGTTATAAATACCCCTTCCGGCGGGAGCCAGTTTCCCCGTTTGACGGGGACACTTCCGGGTGCTATCGTCTAGTGGCCTAGGACAACGGCCTCTCACGCCGTAAACCCCGGTTCGAGTCCGGGTAGCACTACAAGAAAAGGAATACCGCGTTGGTACTCCTTTTTTTTATCTGTTGGTTAGACGCAAATTATTTTTTCTCCGCGGGTTTATCGCGATAGAGGTAACGTTTAATCGAATGTTTGGGTGTGCGCTCTAACGGGTCGGTCTGCGTCTCAATCTTCGTGATGCGGCTGTAAGATGGCAGCATCTCGTTGAGTTTATTACGCATATTCTCCACACTCAGGTCCATTTGCGTCACTACCACCGCTACGAGTTGATTGTTCCAAACGGTGACAAGCGACTCGTCCACGCCTTCCATATCATTGAGTATTGCCTCGATAGTCTCGGGATAGACTTTGTTGCCGTCAGCTTGCACGATGAGGTTGGATTTATGTCCTTGCACATAAATAGTGCCATCTTCCTCCACTTTTCCGACATCGCCTGTCCTGAACCAGCCGTCTTTGGTCAGCACTTGCTTCGTGAGCGCAGGCTCGTTGTAATAACCCAGCATCACGTTCTCGCCACGCACCCAAATCTCTTCGTCCACAATCTTAGCCTCCATTCCCGAAACGACACGTCCTCCGGAACGAGCCTTGAAGTTCTGCCACAGGTTACCGGACACCAGCGGGCCTGTCTCGGTCAAGCCGTACCCTACTGTGAGCGGGAATTTAATATCCATCAGCAGTTTCTCCACATCCTCATCCAATGCTGCACCACCGACATGGAACTGGCGCACGTTGCCGCCAAGGCCCATATTCAGCGTCTTGCAGACCATTTTCTTCATTAGACGATTGATACCGGGAAGATGCCATAAGAAGTTGATATGCTTCTTCTTGAGAATCGGCATAATATTCTTCTTCACGAGTTTCTCGATGACGAGCGGAATAGTCACAATCGTGTACGGCCGAATCTCGGCAAGTGCTTTTTTGAGCACAGCGGGAGTCGGCATCTGGCCCAAGAACCATATATGACAACCGGCAGGAATCTGCGCCAACAGTTCGCAAACAAGACCGTACATATGAGCTAATGGCAGCATCGACAGCACGTTTTGGCCGTTATGTTCCGGAAGGCACTCCATACAATTCTGCACGTTGTTCGACAGGCTGCGATACGTCAGCATCACGCCCTTCGGCGTGCCCGTTGAACCGGAAGTGTAACAAATCATCACTAAGTCGTCCAAACTCTTGCCTTCGTACTTGACATCATCCTTGGTCAGATGAATTTCAGGCGCTTGAATCTTCTTTGCGTTCAACGGCAGTAAAGTCTCTAACGCAATGATATACTTCACTTTAGGCAGGTCGTGTCCCTCAAGTTTCTTACGAACTGGCTCCGCCGCAATCAGCACTTGCGCGTTCGAATGGTTCACAATACGAGCAATATCTTCTGCCTGAAAATCTGGCATCACGCATACATTCACACCGCCCCAAACAGCTGTTCCGAGATATGCTACAGCCCAGTTCGCACAGTTATTGCCACAGATGGCGACATGCACACCCTTCTTCAGCTTCAATTGGTCGTAGATATTCCCCAAGTTAGCCATATTGTCCGCCAAGTCACCATATGTATAGCGCGTTAACGTGCGATAATCGGCTAACGCAATCTCATTCCAATTGTCACGAATAGTGTCGCTTAATACTTCTAAATAATGTCTTGCCATAGTCTTTTTTCACTAAAATCGCTGCAAAAGTACAACTTTTTTTGCATATAAGCAAATAAAAAGGGAAAATGTCTTGCGTATTTGGCAAAATTGTTGTACTTTTGCGGCATGAAAACATATCAACACGAAGTTAAGTACTACGAGTGCGACCGAATGGGTATCACGCACCACTCTAATTACGTGCGTTTTATGGAAGAGGCACGTATCGATTGGATGGACCAGTTAGGTTTTGGTTTTGAACGGATGGAAGAGGCAGGTGTTGTATCGCCTGTGATGGCCATCGAGTGCGAGTATAAGCATCCTACAACGTTCAAGGACGTTATCGATATATCGCTGAAAATCAGCGAGTTGAGTGCTCTCAAGATCAGTTTTGAATACACCATGAAAGTGGGCGAAGTGGTTGTTTGCACCGCTAAGAGCAAGCACTGTTTCTTTGAGAACGGCAAGCCTATTATGGTGGAAAAACGTTTCCCCGAGTTCTATCAAGCATTACTTAATAACAGATAATTATGAAGAAGATTATTCTTTGCGTTGTCGCTTTCCTGCTGACAGTTAGCAGTTATGGCGAGTTAAAGTACGTGTTTTACATGATTGGTGACGGAATGGGTTCCAATCAAGTTCTGGCGGCCGAGATGTATCAGGCGGAGTTGCAAGGCCGTATCGGTCGTGTACCGCTGACGATGACTTCTTTCCCTGTTTTCGGCATGGCAACCACCTACTCTGCTTCCAACGGTATCACGGACTCTTCTGCAGCCGGAACAGCTCTTGCTTGCGGACACAAGACCAATAACGGCTGTCTGGGCGTGGATAAGGACAGTGTGCCTGTTATCTCTATTGCCGAAGAGTGGCACAAAGCAGGTTGGCCGGTGGGTATCATGACATCGGTAGCCATTGACCATGCAACGCCTGGCGCTTTCTATGCACATGTCGATAATCGCAGCAAGTACTACGAGATCGGCACCCAGCTCGCCGCTACGGGATACGAGTTCTTCGGCGGTGCAGGTTTCCATCAGCCGGTAAACAAGAAAGACTCGTCAGCCATCAACCTCTACGACTTATGCGAGCAAAACGGCTATACTTTTGCGCGTGGCTACGAGGATGCACAGACAAAACTCAATGCCGAGAAACTCATTCTTGTGCAGCAAGACGACGGTGTGGATAAGACGCAAGGTAGTGAGAGCTTGCCCTACGCCATTGACCGACTTACCGATTATATGACGCTGCCGCAGATCGTTGAGACAGCTATCTCGTATCTGGCACCAAAAGGCAAGTTCTTTATGATGATTGAAGGCGGTAAGATTGACTACGCAGGTCATTCGGACGATGCGGCAACGAATATACAAGAGACGCTGGACTTTGACCAGGCGGTTCAATTGGCTTATCAGTTCTATCTGGCTCATCCGGACGAGACGCTAATCGTTGTTACAGCAGACCACGAGACAGGCGGTATGGCGCTTGGACACGGCGGTAAGTACGTGCTCAACCTCCAATCGTTGCAGTACCAGAACTGCTCGTCATGGGAACTCAATACGCATATCCAGAACTTATACAAACAATATGGTAAGCGCCTGAAATGGCAACAGGTCCAGATGCTCTTGCGCGATGATTTAGGTCTGTTTGATAAAGTTGAGCTTTCGGCTAAACAAGAAGCCAAACTCAAAGCGGCATACAAGAATCTGGTTCGCGGCAAAGGTAAGACCGAGAAGACGTTGTACAACGACATCTCTGAGTTAGGCGGATTGGCGCTGGAGATATTCGACAAGAAAGGTCGCGTCGCTTGGACCAGTACCGGCCACACAGCCGCTAATGTGCCGGTGTTTGCCATTGGTGTCGGAGCAGAGAAATTTACAGGATGGTACGACAACACCGAGATAGTAAAGAAAATTAAAGCAGGGCGTTAACCCTGCTTTTTTTCATATTCATCAATCTGTGCCATCATCCTGTCATAGCCGAATCGTATTATCTCTTCGGCGTTGTCGTATTCGAAGGAGCCGAACTGGTTCATCGCTATATCGACACAAATATCAGGCGGACAGTATTGTTTCATCAGTTCCGTGTGTTGCTGTATCATCACGTCCGAGCAGCGGTCCAGAATAGACAAGGTGCTCATCTGTTTCTCTGTCGGTTTGAGTTTCTTGCCGGCGTATTTCTCAATCATTGTCTCCAGCCACGACGGTTCCTTTTCTTCTTCGGGCTTAGTGATAAACGCACCGCTCACATTCACGCAGGCCAGAATATCGCCCTCAGTGCGTTGTACGCGGTTAAGCGGCAGCGGATTAGACATGCCTCCATCCATTAGTAACCGGTCGCCGTCTTGTACAGGCTGTAACAGTACCGGCAGAGCAAACGACGCACGAATAGCGTGGTTCAGATTTCCCGAGCGGAAGACCACCTCCTCGCCCTTCTTCATGTCCGTAGCGACAAGCGACAGAGGGATATTGAGGTTCTCCATCTGATAGTCAGGAATCATATCGCCAATTGCCCCCATCAGTTTTTCGCCCTTGACGAGGTAGTTCTTCGTAAGTGTAAAATCCATGAGCTCGAACATGTGCCTGCGCGTCATGTCCAGGAACCATGCCTTGAGTTCCGGCAATTTACCTGCCGCGAACATACCGGCTACAATAGCTCCCATCGAACAACCTGCAATAGACGATATTGTATAACCTCTTTCTTCCAAGGCCTCGATGCCACCTATATGCGCCAAACCACGGCTACTGCCGCTTGACAAAACCAATGCAACATTCTTACTCATATCATTTATCTTTTATTCGGTCAAATCCCTGCCCAAATACACCATTCACATTCGCATAGCTGACGAAAGCGTTCGGGTCAATAGATTTAATTATTCGCAGAATCAGTGGTCCCTCTTGTTTGCGGGCAAGCACGGTCACCACTTCAATAGGCTGTTTGCTGTACCAGCCCTTTCCTTCCAATACCGTCACACCGCGATGCACCTTTTCGTTGATGGCAGTAGCTATCTCGGCGTGCTTAGTGGAGAAAATGAAGAACTGCACCGATTGACGGATACGCGACATAATCCAATCCAGCGCGGCTGTGTAGCTCACCGTCATACAGATACCACACATGATACGCTTAATCTTGAAATCGCTCACGCTGGTTATCTTGTCGATAAACGCCTCCGGAACAGGCAGGAAGTAACTGCTCAGAATAATCACCACATCGCATATCACCATCACCTTACCCAGCGATATGTTGCGGTAGTTATTGACTACCATCGCAATAATATCTGTGCCGCCGGACGAACCGTTATTGAGCATCACAATGCCCAAACTGATACCGAAGATTACGCCGCCGACGATACACGCCACCAGCGGATCTTCTATCAGCGCTTCCGGCCGAATAGGAATAATGCGGTACCAGAACGCCAGCGAGAACACACCAAAGACCGTACGGATACAGAACCGCCAACCTACTGTCAAAGCGGCAATAAGCAGCAAGATACAGTTAATCACCAGCGATGTCAACCAAATCGGCAGCGCACCGCCATAGTTTGGAAATACTGCCGGGAAGAGTCCTTGCGTTGCGTAGTAGATAATAGAACATATACCCGTCAAGCCGCCACCAACAACGTTATGCGGCACAAATATCCAGTTGACCATCAGCGCAAACGGCGCCAGAGCGAGAAATATCAGCAGATACTCACGTGCTACAACCAAGCCGTGCTGTTGAGGTGAATATTGGTCATGCGGGTTCATATCATTTCTCTTTTATGGAGTCAAAGCCTTGTCCAAACACGCCTATCGTCTGCGTTTCGCTCACAAAAGCGTTCGGGTCAATAGCACGCACAAGACGGAAGATACGTGTTGATTCGTTTTTGCGGGCAATAACCGTTATCACCTTCATATCTTTGCCCGTATAACCTCCGTGTCCGTCCAATATGGTCACGCCGCGAGGAATCTGCGTCATGATAGCGCGTGAGATCTCGTTGTAATGGGCCGAGAAGATGAAAAACTGCACCGATTGGCGAACACGCGTCATCACCCAATCTACAGCGGTGGAGGACATAAACGTATAGCACAAACCGAACAGCACTTTCTCGATACTATGCACTTCCGGCAGGAAATAAGCGCCTGTGATGATTAAGATGTTACATGCCAACATTGCACGGCCCATCGGCAGATGGACATAGCGCGCTAAAATCATTGCCGTGATATCTGTTCCGCCGGTCGAACCGTTATTGAGCAACACAAAGCCCAAACCTACACCGGCAAACAAGCCGCCTAAGATAACCGCCATAAACGGGTCACTTATCTCTGCCACTTCAGGTATAGGGATTACCTTCAACCACAGTGTCAAGCACAGCACGCCATACACCGTCCTACGGACGAACTGCCAGCTGACTAACTTGATCGCCGCAATCAGGAGCAGTACGTTAATCGTCAAGTTCGATGCCCACACAGGTATCAAGCCATCCGTAGCGAAGTAAAGAATCTCACATATACCTGCCAAGCCACCACCAACAATCGCGTGAGGAATAAGCAAACGGTTCACCACTATTGCAAAGGGCGCACAGCCGATGGCAATAACCAGCAGCTCTTTCATCTCTACCCATGGTTTCCATTTGCGGTAGCGACGGATTTTATCGGCAAAACGTTCCTTTTTCTCCATTAGAATCGTGCAACAAGATTTCTATCTCCGAATCCGTTATCTACGCGACAAACAGGCACCCAGAACTTATTCTCACGCACCCAATCCGTCGGATATGCGGCTTTCTCGCGGCTGTAGGGATGAGTCCACTCGTTCGCCACAATCTCATATTCTGCGTGAGGTGCATTAACCAGCACATTGTCTTTCGGGTCTGCCTCGCCACGCTCAATCTCTGCTATTTCCGCACGGATAGTCAGCAGCGCGTCAATGAACTGGTCTAACTCATGCTTCGACTCACTCTCCGTCGGCTCAATCATCAATGTGCCGTGAACAGGGAAAGACAGTGTCGGAGCATGGTAACCGAAGTCCATCAAACGTTTCGCCACATCGCTTTCTGTGATGCCGATGGAGTGGAACTGGCGGCAATCGAGAATCAGTTCATGGCCTACTCTGCCGTTCACGCCGGTATAAACGACGCCATACGCATCACGCAGTTTGGCTGCCATATAGTTCGCACTTAGGATAGCCGCTTCCGTTGCAGCACGCAGACCTTCATAGCCCATCATGCGGATATATCCATAGGATATAAGTGCCATATTAGCATTGCCGTACAAAGCTGACGATACGCGGTTCTTATCCTCGGTCGGCATATAGTCTATCAAGTGTTTCGCGCAGCAAATCGCACCTACACCCGGTCCACCACCGCCGTGAGGCGAAGCAAAGGACTTATGCAAGTTCAGGTGGCACACGTCCGCACCGATAGTACCCGGATTGGTGTAACCAATCTGCGCATTCATGTTCGCGCCGTCCATATATACTTGTCCGCCGTTGGTGTGGATAATATCACACATCTCGCGAATAGCCATCTCGAAAATACCGTGCGTCGAAGGATACGTAATCATACAACCGGCCAGCACATCCTTGTTCGCTTCCGCTTTCTCGCGCCAATCGGCCAAGTCGGTGTTGCCGCCTTCGTCGCACTTAACGATAACAGGAGTAAATCCAGCCTGCACGCAGGACGCAGGATTCGTGCCGTGAGCCGATTCCGGAATCAAAAGCACATTACGATGCGCTTGGCCCTTAGCGCGCAAGTATTCGCGGATGGTCACCAAGCCCGTGTATTCGCCAGCAGCACCTGAAGTCGGTTGCAGGTTACATGCCGCAAAGCCTGTGATGGTACAGAGTTGTTGCTCCAACTCTTCCAACATCTCGGCAAAGCCTTCCACCTGTTCTGCAGGTGCCAGCGGATGTGCACTTGTCCAACCCGGCATCGTAATAGGTATCATCGCTGCCGCAGGATTGAGTTTCATTGTGCAACTACCCAGCGGTATCATCGTGTGAGCCAGACTTATATCCTTGCGGTCCAGACGTTTCAGATAGCGCATCATATCCGTTTCGGTATGATATACTTTGAACACGTCTTCCTGCAGATAATCGACTTCGCGCACACGGCTCTCGTCCAGTGCCCACAGACCTTCGAAGGCTTCTTCGCTATCTTCGTATCGCGGCATAGCATCAGCTGCTTCAGCAAAGAGCTCAATCAGATCGTTCATCGTATCGAGTGTCACACTCTCGTCGATAGACAGGCCAATCCAGCCCTCTTCGTCGTAGTAGAGGTTGATACCTTTTTCCTCGGCCAACTCGCGTATATTCTCAATAGCTTCACCTGTAATCTTCAGCGTATCGAAGAACTCTGTGTTCTCTTGGTTGTAGCCATAGGCTTGCAACATCTCGCTCAGGTACACGGCTTTGCCGTGAATACCTTCCGCTATCTCGCGTAGTCCATCTGCGCCGTGATAGACGCAGTACATTCCCGCCATCATCGCACACAACGCTTCCGCCGTGCAGATATTCGATGTTGCTTTCTCGCGTTTGATATGCTGTTCGCGTGTCTGCAACGCCAGACGATATGCAGGATGTTCGTGGCTATCCTTACTCAAACCGATGATTCGGCCCGGCATATCACGCTTGTATTCGTCGCGTGTTGCCATATAGCCGGCTGTCGGACCGCCAAAACCTACCGGCAGACCAAAACGCTGTGCCGAACCAACCATGATATCGGCATCTAACGGCTTCAACAACGCCAACGACATCAAGTCCGCTATCACCGTCACTTTCACTCCTGCAGTATGACATGCAGCCACAAAACCCTCGTAGTCTTCTACACTTCCGTCGGCATTAGGACATTGGATAATCGCACCGAAATACTCCTCAGACGACAGATTCCCGACAACCAATGACCAATCACCAATCACCAGTTCAATTCCTTGTCCTGCGGCGCGCGTTTTCATTACACTCAGCGTATTGGGGAATATCTTTCGGTCCACAAACACTTTGTGCACATTATTCTTTACTTGCTCGCGCGAGCGCAGATTGCGCATCATCGTCACCGCCTCTGCAGCAGCTGTTGCTTCGTCCAAAAGGGAGCAGTTAGCCAGCGGCAGACCTGTCAAGTCGCTTATCATCGTCTGATACACAAACAGCGCCTCCAAACGACCTTGACTCACTTCCGCCTGATACGGCGTATACGAAGTATACCACACCGGGTTCTCGAGCATGTTACGCTGAATAACCGCAGGAGTAATCGTTCCGTACCATCCGCGTCCGATAAGCGATTTGAACGGCAGGTTCTTTTCCGACATCGCCGCAATGGAGTCCAGATGCTCTTGTTCTGTCAGCGGTTCGTCCAAGTCTAACGGCTCGTTTAACAGAATCTCTTTGGGCATTGTCTGCTCAATGAGTTGGTCCATACTCTCTACGCCTATTTCGCGCAGCATTGCCTCTCGGTCAGCGTCACTCAGACCGATGTGACGGGATTGTAAATAATTAGGTTTCATACACATTCACAAATTTGGGTGCAAAGATACTGCTTTTTTTGCATATATGCAAATTTTTTCAACAAATTTATCATTTTTCTTGCAAGTATCAGAAAAAAGTCGTACCTTTGCAGCGTGAAATGAAAATATGTCACTATGAGTTACATGCAAATGGCACAATTAGATGTGCTTAATCTACTAAAAGGAATTAATACGGAGGGAGATTATATGGACTTCCGTAATATGCTTGCGCGCTATTTTGCAGATAAAGCCCAGAAGCAGATTGATACGCTTTGGGAGAACGGTACTATTGACGAGAAGACCGTTGAAGCATGGGGTAACGAACGTATGAGAACTCCTTATCGTTATGCGATACATCGTCCTTGATACCAATTGTCTCTTGCAGGCTCTGCCGTCCAAAAGTCCGTACCACAAAGTGTAGGAAGAAGTCTTGGATGGCAAGATTAGTTTGTGCGTAAATACAGACATCCTCGAGGAATATGAGGAGATTCTTGCACAGAAGACAACACCTTCTATTGCGCATAATGTGGTGGAGGCAATAGCCAACTTGACCACTACTGTTATGCAAAATACCTATGTGCATTTTGAGTTACTGCCTGCCGACTCGGACGATAATAAGTTTGTTGATTGTGCTGTAGCCTCTGATGCAGAATACATTGTTACCAATGATAAACATTTCAATCCTTTGAAGAAGATTTCTTGGCCAAAGGTTGAAATAATCAAAATAGCTGAGTTTATCAAACAACTCTAACCCCGCCGCGAGGTATCGCGACCGTCAGATCTGAGACGTAAAATGGGATGACATATTGAAATAATTGAAGCGTTTGCTAACGCTTGTTTTTGACTGTTTGAAACCTAGGAAACTTCAAAAAAGTCAGTATATCTAGAAAACAAGTAGTAGTAGATGCTCATGGGGTGTATAATACACTCGCGTGTACTTCAGATGTGCACGTGTTTTCGCGTATATACACAGCGTGGGTTTCTGCATTGCTTATTCGGATATACGGGTTTTCCTAGGACCTCAAACAGCGGATAAGCAATAATGGAATCCGCGTTTTTATTTAGACTACCGGAACAGCTCCCCCGTCTTGACATGGATTTGGCAAACAGCCACAATGTTAAGATGGGATTATTATTTATAAGAATACTATAGAACGCATATGAAATTTCCTAACAAGTATCTGCGAAATCTAAAGCCATACAAATTGGCTTCGCATAAGATTTGGACAGTTGAACCGAAAGAAAGAGCCGACATCCTTAAATTAGATTGGAACGAAGCTACTATACCGCCTTCACCAAAAGTCATGGAACGAGTGATGAAAGTTCTGCAACAACCTTCGTTCTTTAATCTATACCCTGCTACATATAATGCAGAATTAATGGAATTGCTTGCTGAGTACGTCCAGTTACCAATAGACAATTTACAATATTTTGGCAGTTCCGATGTGCTACATGAATATATTTGCAAAGCATTTATCAGCGTCGGAGATCCTGTGATGATTTTAGCTCCTTCATATGATAACTTCCGACTAACATGCCAAGCGAATGGCGCTGATGTACACTTCTCTTACTATAACGACGATTTTACATTTGATGCCGAGCGATTTGAAAATGATATCATCACCCGAGAACCGGCTGTCGTATACATTTGTAACCCGAACAACCCGACTGGAAATGTGCATTCAAAGCACTACATAGAATATCTATTACAAGAATATCCCGATACGCTATTCCTGATTGATGAGGCATATTATGAGTTTTCTGGAGTAACTTGTAAAAATTTAGTATTGGAATACGATAACATCCTCATTTCCAGAACTATGTCAAAAGCATTTGCGCTTGCCAACTTTCGATTAGGATACTTAATGGCTTCGAAGGATAACATCCAATTTATCAATAAAATACGCAATCCGAAAAACTTAAGCACTTTAGCGCAAGAAGCAGCGTGCGCAGCTTTGTCGGATGTGGAATATATGTGGAGCTATGTAGAGGAAGTAAAGCGAGGAAAAGACTATTTTATCAAGGCTTCTAAAAAATATGATGACTACTTTGTCACCCATCTAAGTCATGGAAACTTTATACTACTAGAGTTTAAGTCCCACGATTCAAAGAAAGAACTGCTGAGCTATTTGGCGGATAATAACATCTTTGCGCGCGATACAACTCAAGCACCTATGGTGTATAACTGTTTCCGCATAACGATTGGAACAACACAGCAGATGAAGCACGTAATGCAAGTAATAGATTCATTGTATAACAACAAGTAGAATATGATACGTACAGCAGTTATTATGGCTGCGGGAATGGGAACCCGCTTTGGTAAATACACAGAATTAGTGCCGAAAGGATTTGTGAAAGTGAACGGCTTTCCGATGGTAATCCAATCTATTGAAACACTTATCTCTTGTGGAATAGAACGTATTATTATCGGTACTGGTTATCACAAAGAAACATATGAGGCTTTATGTGAAGAATATCCGGAGATAATCTGTTGTCATAGTCCACGTTATGCTGAAACTAATTGTCTCTATACGCTTTGGAATTGCCGTGAGATAATAGGAAACGAAGATTTCTTGATGCTAGACTCTGACTTGATTTATGAGCCTAAAGCAATCACTTCTCTCTTAGAATGCAGGTATCCTTCAGCAATTTTGACTACTCCGGTAAAGAAATTCCAAGATTCGTATTTCGTAGAAGAAGACCATAAGCATCGATTCGTCAAATGGTCAAAAAACTATGATGAGTTGAATGCATGTGGAGAACTCGTAGGTATTCATAAAGTGAGTAATAAGTTCTTCCGTGAAGTTTGTCGTGAGTTCGAAAGCGATTTAGCAAAGAATGAGCACAGTAGTTATGAGCCGGTCTTTCAGAAAGTGTCGACTACCAAATATCCCATATATATACTCAAAGTCGATGATTTGGAGTGGTACGAAATTGATGATGAGGCCGATTTAAAAATGGCTGAACAGAGCGTGCGAATAGAACACAAACGGCACACGTATCATACTGGAGTAAAAAACATGCTCAAAACACCTTTTGTGTGCTATCGAAACGAGAGATATCTCGGACACGCACACGGAATGAACAAAGAGAACGCAAAGTATCTACTAAACACCTTAAAAAAAGTCTTCGAAGAAAATGGCATAGAGTTGCTCTTAGCATATGGCACGTTATTGGGTGCTATTCGTGAGCACGACTTTATCGGTCATGATAGCGATATGGATACCATGATTTGGCGAAAAGACATGCAGAAAGGCTTGGACTTGGCTCCTGAATTGGCTAAATATGATATTCAGTTAGAATGCTACGTGTTACCGTGGATTTTTACATATAGCTATAAAGGTATAACATGTGACATTGATGTCATTAACGAACCTATCAGCCCATTTAATAAACGATATTGTCTTCTCGAATCACAATATATCCCACGCTCGTTCTTTGAGACTACGGAGAAATATGAATTCCAAGGTGAGATACATACTATTCCTGCGCATCCCGAAACGCTATTAGAATATCACTACGGCAAGAAATGGCGTATTCCGGGTGGACCACACGCCAGATTGCAATCCAAGTTGTTCTTCTGGTACTATATTAACAAGCAAATCCAACGAGTTAAACGTTTCATAAAGCGCAAATTAAAATCCAACAATAAGTAACTACTAACAACACCTCTCTCTCCATCTATTCCCCCGGAATCGTATTCCGGTTTCTCCGTCTATTCCTCCGGAATCATATTCCGGTTTCTCCATCTATTCCTTCGGAATCATATTCCGGTTTCTTTGTCCCTTGTCACCAAATCTAATGCGGGATATTCAATCTCCCCTTTGTTCGCATATTTGCGGTCCGGAGCGTCCTTCCGCTTTCGTCCGGAGCGTCCTTCCGCTTTCGTTAGGAGCGACCTCCGCATAGAAAGGTCTGCTTCGTCCGTTTCAGGCGGATGCCATCCGCCACTTTTATGAACAAAAATCACAAAAATATGATGAAATCATAAAAAATCCTTGCACATCTCACAAAAATGTTGTACCTTTGCAACAAAAATAAAATAATGTCATTACTATGTAATTACTATGAAATTAGTATGTGATTAGATTGTGATTAGTATGTGATTACTATGTGATTAGTATGAGATTACTATGTGGTAACTATGACCTTAGTATGTTAGAAGGCTAATTCCAACGGAAGACTAGTATAACTTAAATATATTTCAATTATGGATAGAGTAACTTAGCGACTGGAAGAAAAATCCGCCTAAAGGTGGCGAGCTCGACAAAATCAATCGCTTCCGCGAAGCGTGCAACAGAGCCTACACCATCCTCAAAGCGGCTTCAAAAATGCATAATATTTCCAAAATATTTGCATAGTTCAAAAAAAAGCAGTATCTTTGCGCGGTAATTTGGATAAATGTGGATATATGATACAGAGAATAGAAAAAATAGCAATGAGGAGGATGTGCGTGTTGGCGACGATGCTATTCGTGGCTGCAGGGAGTTATGCGGTGGATTTGCATGTATTGGCGGACTCGCTGGATAACTGGGCAGGATTCAAGCTTGGATGCATACCGAAAGTTCGGGTGACGCAGCTCAAGACGCGCGATAATCAGATATGGCTCTATACGAACAAGACACTCTCCTGTCTGTCGCTCAGCCCGAAGGAGATTGCTATTTTGCGCGGCAAAGTGAGTAAGTGGGTAACAGGTAATGACACGGCTCCAGTGACTATTTATTCCGATGGATTCGAGCTAAATGAGTTAGTGACAGAGCGTTATCAGCCTCGTCCTGACGAAGAGCACTACCCTATACCCAATCGTCGCGAGATGGGCTGTAACCTGCACGGACAACATATTGCACTCTGGCCCAGTCACGGCGTGTATTTCAATCGCGATGAGGACCGATGGAAGCTGCAACGGGCGACAATGTGGTCCACGGTGGAAGATATGTACACGACGTCCTATGCGGAGCAAGTGAGTCAGATGCTTGAGCGCGCAGGAGCAAAAGTCCACTGGCCTCGTGCTCGTTACGGCAAGGACGAGAAAGCCGGTGAAATCGGACCAAGTGGTTATCCGAGATGGGCAGAAGCAGCTCGATACTGGCTCGAATATACGGGTGTGCCGGACAGCGTTTGGAATCCGATTAGCGATAAGAGTAATCCCGCCAAAGATAGCGTGCGCAACGATTATATTGACGATTTGCGTTGCCGCGGACTATGGGTTAACTACCTGAAACAGAAAGGTGTGCCGGTGACTTTGTCTATTGCTCTTCACACGGACGGCTACTCGCAAGTGGGTGATAGTCAGACAATTGGCACGCTCGCCATCTACTCTATCAACGACTACTACAAGATGCGCACGTTCCCCAATAATCGCAGTCGTATCCTCAACCGCGACTTGGCGGATTATGTTCAGACACAAGTGGTAGAGGATATCCGTGCGACGTATGACCCGAACTGGAAACGGCGCGAGTTGCAGAACGCCGGCTATGCGGAGGCACGTTATACCCAAGTGCCGTCGATGTTGCTGGAGATACTGAGTCATAAGCAGTTTGCGGATATTCGTTTAGGTCTGGAGCCGCAGTTCCGTCACGACGTGTCGCGCGCTATATACAAGGGCATAGGTCGATGGATTCACTCGCAAGTAGGAACAGACTTCGTTGTTCAGCCGCTGAAAGTGCAAAAGATGTCGATTTCACCGGACATGCAGCTGACTTGGCTGCCGACGATAGACCCGATAGAACCGAGTGCCAGTCCGACGTATTATATCGTGGAACTGCGCGAGAACGACGGTCCGTGGAAAGAGGTGGATCGGACGACGAAGACGAGTTATGATCTTCCCGCCAAACAGGGTGTACGATACGACGTGCGCGTGGTAGCAGGCAACGAAGGCGGAACGAGTGCGCCGAGCGAGACGCTAAGTGCATGTGTCGGCAAAAAAGGTAAGCCGTCGGTGCTGATAATCAATGCGTTCAACCTGACGTCCGGTCCCCAATGGTGGGCAGACAGTCTGCAAGCCGGTATCAAGCCAGATAGTTACAGTACTCCGGACGGTGAGGATGGTATCTATATCGGTCAACAGTGGGAGTTCAACCGCGCGCTCGATTGGATCAGCGACGATGACTGCGGTTGGGGTATGAGTTACCGCGACCAAACCGGTACACGCCAAGTGGGTAATACGCACGATTATCCGGTGCTGCACGGTCGTGCGCTGCAAGAGTTGGGCTACACATTCGTGAGCATGAACAGCGAGGCATTGGACAGCTTGGACGGAAGATGGGATATCGTGGACGTAATCTACGGCAAAGACACCATCACCTCCCTACCCGAACTGAGTAACTGGTCGGGCAAGACCTTAGTCAGCGGCGCGCTATTAGGCAGTGTGCCTCGCGCAAGTCGAACAGGACAAGTGCGGCTGAGAGATAAGAACTACCGCTTCGCGGTAACGCCTAATCCGCAGTATCTCTGCGCCGAGAATGCAACCGGTCAAGTGACTAAGCCCGGACAGCGCGTGTTGGCTCGTTTTGCCGACAGCGGTGTTCCTGCTTGCGTCAAAACCAACAACTGCGTCGTTTGGAGTGTGCCACTCGAGAGCTTTGAGGACTTCGAGAGCTTATACAAACAATCGATTCACGCCTTAGTAGTAAGCAAATGAAAAAAAAGAATCTACCTATATTAGAACATATTGAGATTACGGATGTAGCCGCAGAGGGAAAGTCTCTGGCGCGCGTAGATGATGTAGTGGTTTTTGTGCCCTACTGCGTGCCGGGCGATATCGTAGATATCCAAGTGACAAAGAAAAAGCACTCATATATGGAAGGCCGTGTAGCACGACTTATTCAGCCTTCCGCCAAACGTTGTGAACCGGTTTGCAAACATTACGGTATCTGTGGCGGTTGCAAATGGCAGATACTGCCGTACGAGGAACAGCTGCGCTGGAAGCAACAACAGGTGACGGATAACCTCACGCGCATCGGGAAGCTGCAGATTCCTTCGATTTTACCGATATTAGGTAGCGCCAAGACGTATGAATATCGCAATAAGTTAGAGTTCACTTTTGCCGAACATAAGTGGCTGACGACTGAACAGATGTGCGAACTAAAGGCCAATCCGGAAGATATGACCCTTCGCGAACCTGCACTCGGTTTTCATATACCAAACTGCTTTGACAAAGTGCTGCAGATAGACGAGTGCCATTTGATGCCGAATATCCAAAACGAGATACGCAACGCCGTGCGCGAATACGCTATCAGCCACCAACTGACGTTCTACAACGAACGCAGTCACGAGGGACAACTGCGCAATATGATGATACGCAATAACCACATCGGCGAACTGATGGTAGTGCTGGTGATTGCGGAAAAAACGGCAGAGATAGAAGGCCTGCTGACTATGCTTCATGAGCGTTTCCCACAGATTATAAGCCTTATGTACTGCGTGAACACGAAGTTCAACGATACAATAGGTGACCTGCCGGTGGAGACATTCTACGGTCAGGATTATATTATGGAACAGATGGAGGACCTGCAGTTCAAAGTGGGTCCTAAATCCTTCTACCAGACCAATACCGACCAAGCGTACGAGCTGTACAAAGTGGCACGCCGTTTTGCACTCGAAGGCGGAAAAGAGAAACCGCTGATTTATGACCTATATACCGGCACAGGCACTATCGCAAATTTCGTTGCTCCCTACGCGAGCAAGGTGGTGGGAATAGAGTACGTGGAAGATGCGGTTATTGACGCGCGTATCAATGCGCGACTCAACCACTTGGACAACACCGCTTTCTATGCTGGAGATATGAAAGATGTACTTTCTGCCGATTTCATCGAGCAAAACGGCCGTCCGGATGTTATCATCACCGACCCGCCAAGAGCAGGAATGCACCCCGATGTGGTCGATGTTATTCTGCACGCAGCCCCGGAACGGATTGTCTATGTGAGCTGTAATCCTGCGACTCAAGCGCGTGATTTGGCACTGTTAGACGCGGACTATCAGATTGTTGCCATACAGCCGGTGGATATGTTCCCGCAGACCCAGCACGTGGAGAATGTGGTACTGTTAACCCGTCGCGTATGAGCTTACTCTTTATCCTTTTGAATGCCTATTTCGTTACTTTTACCGACAAAGTCGGTAGCATAGAACCTGCCCTCTCGCCTACAGCTATTGAGATGCGGCAAGCGCGGGGCATCGAGATAGACGAACTGGACTACCCTGTGTCTGCCACGTACCTTCAAGGTATGCAGGACTTAGGTGCGACCGTTTACCACACTTCCCGCTGGTTCAACGGTGCAACGATAGAGACCGACGACAGCACAGTGATACAAGCTATTCGGGCACTACCCTATGTCGTCTCGGCTACGATGACGCGGGACAAGACGATTCCATCGAGTATCTCGCCCCGTAAAAACACTGTGCCACATGCGCAGACCGCAAACGGCACGTACTACGAACAGCAGAAGATCTACAATCTGCATCCACTACACGAACTCGGCTTTGAGGGACAAGGAATACGTATCGCTATCTGTGACAACGGTTTTACCAATGCCAATAAGATTAACTGGGTCGATAGCGAGCATTTGCTCGGGCACTATGATTTGACCGACGATAGCTACGATTTCTTCGGTTCCACCGGCGGTCACGGCGAGAGAGTATTGTCCTTTATTGCCGGAAACACGTCCACATATCACGGCGCAGCGGTTAATGCACACTACTACCTGATCCGCTCGGAAGAATACGATACAGAAAGTCCCAAAGAGATGGACAATCTCGTTGTAGCACTGGAGAAAGCCGACAGTCTCGGGGCACATATCTTCACCGCCTCATTGGGCTATCACACGTTCGATAACTCAGCCTGGAACTTGACCTATGCCCAGTTGAACGGCAAGACAATCCGCTGTTCTCGCGCTGCGACTATTGCCGCGCGTAAAGGGCTTTTCGTGTGTATTGCGATGGGTAATGACGGCAGTAAAGATTGGCGCTATTTGGGTGCGCCCAGCGATGCCGACAGTATCTGCGGTGTGGGTGCAGTGACGTATAACCGCGACGTAGCGAGTTTCTCTTCACGTGGTCCGAGTGCCGACGGCCGCGTCAAACCGGATGTGTGTGCATTAGGCGAGAGTGCTTGGTATATCGCAGCGGACGGTGTGACAGAGGGTTATGGCAACGGAACCAGTTTTGCTACGCCGCTATTTGCCGGTTTTGCGGCTTGCTTATGGTCAGCGTTACCGAATCTGACGAACATGCAGCTGCGCGACCTGATTATTCGCTCGGCCGACCACTATACGCATCCCGACGCCGACTTCGGATATGGTATTCCCGATGCAATGAAAGCCTACCAAACAGCCACAAGTATGATGCAACCGACCACGCCGCAAAGCGCTGCGCGTAAGGTATTGCGCGACGGAACAATCCGGATTATCGTGGACGGAAAAGAATACGACTTGCTCGGAATAAGGCACTAAAAAAGGTAGGCTAACTACATCGCACCGCTACAACCTCCTACCCTTGCTTCGGTCAAGACCTGGGGGAATTTAGAGGGAGCTGGTCGTATAGCACCTACCTAAGCTCAAACTAAGGCTTGCACGACTGCGGGTAAACCCTTGTAAAGTGCGCCGCCTTGTTCCACGCTTCCCCAGAAATGGTATTTCCGGGGACCCCAGATAACCAAAACTGGAAAAAGTGCTGCAAAAGTACTACAATTATTTGGAACACACAAGTTTTTGGCAAAAAAAATAACAATTTGTTAGAAAATTTCATCATATCGCGCATAAAATCGGAGCTTCCGTTCGACCCGAACCCCGAAAAAGACGAACTCTTCACTCGTCTCGGTCGGTTTATGGTGAGTACGGATCCGCACAAGTGTTTTGTGCTGAAAGGCTATGCGGGAACAGGTAAGACGAGCGTAGTGAGTGCCTTAGTGCGTGCGTTGGAGAAGCTGCAGATCAACTCGGTGCTTTTGGCGCCTACCGGTCGTGCGGCGAAAGTGCTGTCTAAATACTCGGGCTATCCGGCTTTCACTATCCATAAGTGGATCTACCGTCAGGACTCCGCCGTGAGTGAGACGTTCTCGGTGGCGGATAACCGCAATACGAACACGCTGTTCATCGTAGATGAAGCAAGTATGATTCCTGCGGTGCGTGACAACGATAATTTCGGTTCGGGCAGCTTGCTCAACGACCTTATTCAGTATGTCTATAGCGGTCAAGGCTGCTCCCTACTGCTGCTTGGTGACGATGCGCAGCTACCTCCTGTTGGTTCGAGCGAGAGCAAAGCGCTCGAGCCGGACTTCCTTGCCGGTTATGGTCTAACCGTTACCGGTTACAGCCTCACGCAAGTCGCCCGACAAGCACTCGACAGCGGTATATTACGCAACGCCACCAAACTGCGTGAACAGCTTAATTCTTCCGATTTCTTAGCCCAAGGGCACGATTATTTCACCGTACAAATTGAGTCCTGCTCGGATGTACAGATGATACACGGCACGGATGTGCAGGAAGTGTTGGAACGCAGCTATCAGGAAGTGGGCGACGAGGAGACAATTATCCTTACGCGCAGCAATAAGCGCACCAACCTATATAATCAGGGCGTGCGCGCGAGAGTGTTCTGGAAAGAGGACCGAATCAGTAACGGCGACCGGCTGATGGTCAGCAAGAATAACTATTTCTGGACTAAGGAATACGACAACCTACCCTTCCTCGCCAATGGTGATATCATGGAGATAACACGCTTACGCAACGAGCGCGAGCTCTACGGTTTTCACTTTATCGATGCCTCTCTACGGCTTGTGGACTACGATTACGACGTAGATGCTATCCTTTGGATAGACACCCTCTTTACGGACTCGCCGGACAAGAGTTATGCGCTGCAGCGCGAACTGTATATGAAGATAGCGGAGGACTACCCAGAGATACGCAACAAAAAAGACCTGGCGAAAGTGATTCGCGAAAACGTGTACTACAACGCCTTGCAAGTTCGTTTTGCCTATGCTGTGACGTGTCATAAGGCGCAAGGCGGACAGTGGAAACGGGTGTTCATAGACCCGGGTACGCCGAATCCCGGAGCGTCCTCCCGACAAACGGGAGGAGCGGCATCCGCCGAGGAGGGCTTACGCGACTATCTGCGATGGTATTATACGGCGCTCACCCGCGCAACGGAGCAAATTTACATCATTCGGCCATAATTTCTTTAAAAAATACACTTTTTATTTGTATAAATAAAATATTTTTTGTACCTTTGCCGCGTTTTTTAGTGCAAACCAATACAATAGATATGAAAAAACGTTACTTATTCGGTGCTCTTACCCTATTAATAGTAGGTGTTTTGAGTGGTTGTAAGGCAGATATTGATCTGCAAAACATCGACACCAAAGCCGAGTTAGAGATGGGTTTAGCCATCCCTATGGGTAGTATGTCCGCTACTCTCGGTGATTTCCTCGGCAATGGTCAGGTGGAAGGTATTTATGTCGGTGACGACAAAGTCCTGTATTTCCGTGACACGTTTGACATTAGTCGTCCTTACCACGATGTGGATTTGGCGTCTAAGATTACGAACTTCGGTCCGAAGCACTTCAACGTGTACGATAAACTCAATGAGATGGGCTATCTTTCCGCTACTGGTGAAATCACAGCGAAGGGAGTGCCTATCACGTTGGACTTCCCGTTCTCGCTCCACCTCAAGGACATCAACCAAGATGTCTATGACGAGCGTTTGGACAGTGCTGCTATCACCAACGCCAGCTTCACCAGTAGGGTTGGCCATACCAACTTGCCACTGGAGGAAGCATGGGTCAATAAAGTGGAGTTGGTACTTGGTGACGAGTTCCACCGTCCTGAGGGGAAGGTCATTCGCATATGCGACGAAGGACAGTTCAAATACGACCAGCCAGTGCCTATTACCATTGAACGTTTCGTCTTGGACATGATGACCAAGCACGACGAGACCGACTGGAAGAAGTATCCCACCAACGTGAAGGACTCGTGCAAGATGCATATTAAGTTCACCTTCACCGTTCCGACCACTTTCACGGAACCAATCCCTACCAATGCATCCTACGATTACGGATTGACCGTGCAGTTCGTGAAATACGAGGCTATCTGGGGTTTCTTCCGTCCGTCGAAAGAGATGAGGGATGCGGACGCCATCGTCATAGAGGACGAGTGGAAAAACTGGAGCTCGTTTAAGAAAGCTACCCTCACCTTCCACGACCCGCAAGTCAATGTGCATATCACGCACACGATCACCGGTGTTATGGCGATGCACGGAGAGTATCTGTACGCCAAGAACACAGAGAAAAACGACTCTATCTTCGCTTATTTCGATGCCGCTCGCACACTCGTTAGCCGCAAAGAGACCTTCGAGAAGCCCGGTCAGTACTTGCCTATCACCGCTCCGATTGGTGACAGTGTACATAACGTGGTGCTCTTCGACAAAGATACGTATCGCGGACAGATTGATAAGATGTTTGTCAACCGTCCGGATGTATTAGGCTACAAGTTCTTCATCGACTTCGACTCGACGCAGACACCTCAGATTCGCGTACTGCCGAATACGAAAGTGAAAGTGGAAGCCGACATGTTTGCTCCTCTGACCTTCAACGAGGGTGTGGAAGCCAGCTATGTGGACACGACCAAGGATGTGAACGTGAGCAAGTACTCGATGGACTCGCTGGCAGCCAGTGTGGATGTTATCGATACTATCAAGGCTAGTGACGTGAAGCTCGTTCTGGCTGTTGAGAACCGCATCCCGCTCACTGTTCGCGGTGTGATTCGTTTCTACGACGAGAACTACAACGAGGTCTTGGACCCGACTACCAAAAAGCCGCTGCGTATATCCGCTATCGATACGTTGACCTTCAACGCACCGCAATATACGTTCAGCTCGGGTATTTCGACCATAAGCCAGCCGGGTAAGACGCTCTACACGATGGACTTGCACAAGAAGCACTTCGATGCGTTGACCAAAGTAAAGCACATCAGTTACTTCGTCGAACTCGACGGCAAGGACTTGCACGACGAGTACAAGACCGACCCGAACTTCCTCATCCGACTCACCTCGGAGGACCAACTCAAGATGCAGATAGGTTTGACAACGAACCTCGATGCTGTGTTTAACTTCAATAAAAACAATAAAAAATAATAGGAGGGCACAGCAATGAAAAATCTACGTAACACATTACTTATCGTTCTTCTGAGTGTGGCATCTTTTGGTTCCGCACAGGAAGTGAACACGCTCTTCTTCTTGGAGAACGCTCCCATGCGTCATATTGTCAACCCTGCCTTCCAGCCTGTTAGCAACGGATACGTGAACTTCACGCCGCTCGGCTACATGAGCTTCTGGGCAGGAAATAACTCGCTGACCATGAGTGACGTTATCTATAACTACCAAGGCAAGACTATCACGGCGCTCCACCCCGAAGGTGGTGATCGTGAGAAACTGTATAAGGCCTTCCGCAAGGCGATGCTCACCAACACCGATATGACACTTAATATCCTCGGTTTCGGTTTCCGCTACAAGGAGAAGGGTTATATCAACATCAACATAATGGAGCGTATTGACGCCGGGTTCGCACTGCCACGTGACATGTTTGCCTTTATGCTGTTAGGAGGTATGAAGAACCTGGATGGCAACAACTACTACGATCTGTCGCAGATGGGCACACACATCAGTGCTTATACCGAAATCAGTGGTGGCTACTCGCACGTCATCAACGAGCACTGGACAGTCGGTGGTAAGCTCAAGTTCTTACTCGGCCAGGCATATATCGGTATGCGCAACACGAAGATTGATGTGGATGCGTCAATTGAGAAATGGGTTGTGCATGGCGAGGGTAAGGTGGATATCGCTGCCCCGCTGGCAGCCTTGATGCCCGAACGCGTTAATTGGGACAACTTCGAGAAGATGAATCTGCGCGAGGCTACCAAGAACATGAAGGTTACGGACTATATCACTCCTGCCGGTTACGGTGCTGCTATCGATATCGGTGCTACCTACAAGCCGATTGACCAAGTCCAGATCTCCTTTGCGTTGAATGACCTCGGTTTCATATATTGGACCAAAGGTAAGAACTACAAGACCTCTATTGATACCACGTTCACCGGTGTAGGCGAATTCAAGTACGACCATTATGTAGTGGACGATAAATTCAGTACCGACAGTTTGTGGAGCGATACGCAGACAGCGCTTACCAATTTCGTTAAAGGTATGCATTCTGAGACCGGTACGGACGGTTTTGCCCGTATCGTGAACATGCACTTGAATGTAGGTGTGGATGCTAACTTCTGCAATAACATCCTCGGCATAGGTATCTACAGCAAGACCACGCTTTATAACTACCGTCTCTACGAGGAGTTGACCATCGGTGGTGCGGTACGTCCGTGCAACTGGTTCAACTTAGCGGTATCCTACTCGCTGATTAATAACGGTAAGTTCAGTAATATCGGTGCAGGTCTGAGCTTTATGCCGTATGACGGTGTGAACATGACCCTCGCTATGGACTATATCCCGACGTCGTACGCGTACAAAGATAACGCGCCTATTCCGTATAAGTCCAAAGGCTTCAATGTAGCCCTCGGTTTCAGCATTGTTTGGGGTACGAACAAGAAGGACAAAGACTCGGATAAGGATGGTATCTTCGACAAGCTGGATGTCTGCCCGAATACGCCGACAAATATCATGGTGGATAAACTCGGTTGTCCGCTGGATAGTGACGGTGACGGAGTGCCAGATTATCTGGATAACTGCCCGAATACTCCATCTGCAGCTTACGGTCTTATCGACACGTTAGGTTGCCCGCTGGATACGGATAGTGATGGTGTTTACGACTACCTTGACCTCTGCCCGAACACTGTTCCTGAGGCACGTGGTTATGTAGATGAGCACGGTTGTACGTTGGATACCGACGGTGACGGAGTACCTGATTATATGGACGACTGCCCGAACACGCCTGTTGAGGCTCGCGGCTTCATCAACGAGCGTGGTTGCGAACTCGATACCGACTCTGACGGTGTTTACGACTATCTCGACGAGTGCCCGAACACACCGCTTGGTGCACGTGGCTTCGTGGACGAGAAGGGTTGTGAACTGGATAGCGACGGTGACAGTGTACCGGATTGGAGAGATAAGTGCCCGAACACGCCGGTTGAGGCTCGCGGCTATGTTGATTCAGTTGGTTGCGAACTTGATACCGATGGTGACGGTGTACCAGACTATCTCGACGAGTGCCCGACCGTTCCTGGTCTCGAGTATAACAGAGGTTGTCCGGAAGTGAAGAAAGAGATCCGTAACTTGCTCAAGAAAGCTATGCAAGGTATCCAGTTCGAGACCGGTAAAGCGGTTATCAAACCTGTTTCATTCCCGCTGTTGAACCAAATAGCACAACAGTTCATCGAGAACAAGAACTTCATCATTGAGGTTCAGGGTCACACCGATAACGTAGGTAAAGAGGACTACAACCTCAAGCTCTCTGACGCACGTGCTAACAGCGTTATGAACTACCTCGTTAAACAAGGTGTTCCGCAAGAACGTATCTCCGCTAAGGGTTACGGTTTGACAGTGCCTATTGCTGATAACAAGACTAAGGCCGGTCGTGCTAAGAACCGCCGCGTTGAGTTCGACATCACCTTCGAGGAAGTGAAGGTAGAGACCGAGCTGCAACACTTCGATTCTGCGGCTTACCTCCGTCACGTCATGAAACAGGAGAAGATCCGTCGTGACAGTCTGCGTCAAGACAGCCTCAAACAGGCAGCTATCAGAGAACTGCAACCCAAGCAAGAGCTCAATCAGCTCGACCAACCAAAACAAGAACTTAATCAATTACAACCAAAACAATAAAATTATGGGACGCGCTTTTGAATACAGAAAAGCAACAAAACTGAAACGTTGGGGACATATGGCCCGCACGTTTACTAAACTTGGTAAAGAAATCACTATTGCAGCCCGCGAAGGCGGAGCGGATCCGGATTGTAACCCTCGTCTGCGCATGCTGATTCAGCAGTGCAAACGTGAAAATATGCCGAAGGATAATATCGATCGCGCCATTAAGAAAGCTACCGATAAGTCGTCTGAAGGCTATAAGGAGATTAACTACGAAGGCTATGGTCCTCACGGTATCGCTATCTTCATCGAGACCGCTACCGATAACCACATGCGTACGGTTGCAAATATCCGCTCGTACTTTACCAAGCACGGCGGAAACCTCGGCACACAGGGCTGTCTGCAGTTCCTGTTTGACCGCAAGGCTTGCTTCACCGTAACGATGAAAGACGGCGTAGATCTCGATGAACTTGAGCTCGAGCTTATCGACTTCGGCGTAGAAGAACTGGATGTGGATGAGGAAGAGAACACGATTGTTATCTACTCCGACTTCGACCAATATTCCGGAATGCAGAAGTACCTCGAGGATAACGGCTTCGAGATTCAGTCCTGCGAGTTCGTACGTATCCCGAACGATACGAAACAACTCACCGACGAAGAACGCGAGTCCGTTCAGAAACTCATCGATAAGATCGAGGAGGATGAGGACGTACAAAACGTGTTCACGAATATAGCTGAATAGTTGCTAATTGATAATTGACAGTTGACATTTATTAATCAATATTTTCAACTCACATCCCTTCAGGCTGAGCAGTTTGCTCAGCTTGAGGTTTTGTACCCGGAATGGAACAGTAAGATTAATCTTATTTCCCGCAAGGATATAGAGAATCTGGAGGAACATCACCTACTCCACTCGCTCGCTATTGCGAAGTTTATCCAGTTCCAACCGGGTACGACAATACTCGATGTAGGAACAGGTGGTGGATTTCCCGGGATTCCGTTGGCCATACTGTTTCCGGAATGTCGGTTTACGCTGATAGACTCTATCGGTAAGAAGATTCGCGTGGCGCAGGATATTGCGCAGCGGATTGGATTAACCAATGTAGAATGTATCCAGGAACGGGCAGAGGAAGAGAAGCGACAGTTCGACTTCGTTGTATCGAGAGCCGTAATGCCTCTGCCGGATTTGGTGAAGTTAGTGAGAAAGAATGTGCATCATAAGCATAAGAATGCTATGCCAAATGGGCTGATAGTGCTTAAAGGTGGCTATCTCGATGGGGAGATTCATCCTTTCCGAAAAGTTGCAGAAGTGACGAAACTAAGTAGTTTCTTCAAAAACGATTGGTTTGCTACAAAATCGCTCATTTATCTCCCTTTATAAAAGACCCGTTAACCCCCGTAGCAAAGGGGGACATCACCGGGACTTCACCGGGACTTCGGCACAAAAAAGGTCCTGCTCACAAAGCAGGACCTCACCTTATTATTTATACTAATACTTTGTTTGCAATTATTTGCGAACGCGGTTACCGTAACGAGTCGGAGCCATCAATTGATGAACATTGATTTTGTTGTACGAAGGAGCATAATACTCATCACCATAATAGTTCTCGTACTCATCGTCATAACCATAATCATCATCGTAATCATAATAGCCTTGACCACCACCTAAACTGGTTCCATATCCAGCAGGATTAGCACTAGCATAGCCTTCAATTTTCCATGAATATACAGGAGCGCCCTTCTCGTCAATGTAACTATACTCATAACCTGGAACAGTCGTACCCTCACCTTCAACGTATTTACGAACCAAGCACAGACCTTGGCGGAAGAAGGTCATAGGCACTTCGTTCTTACCAAGTGTGATTTTGGTGTTACCTTTGATGTCGATAGCCTCGTAATTGGAAGTCTCAGAACGTTTAATCCATGCCATGCCACCATAGAAAGGATAAGCCTCTACGAATTGAACTGTAAGAACAGATTTACCGTTTTTGTCCACATAACCCCACTTTTGATTTTGGTAAACTGCCACAACACCTTCGTCGGTAAAGCCATAAGGTGAACCACTGTCATAGATAGCTTGTACCTTAATAGTACCCTTTGTATCCATCAAGCCCCATTTACGGGTACCTTTGTCTACGAAAGCAATACGATCTTCGCCTACGCTCACAAGGGTATTAGTTTGGTAAGTAATCGATTGACCACCTTTTTTGTCAATTAAACCATAGTTGTCACCCATTTTAACAACGGCATAACCATCTACGAAGCCATATGCATCATCGTATTGTGCTGGGATAGCTACTTCGTTTTTCTCATTCAGATAACCAAACTTGGTGTCTGAACTCTGTTTGAAATAAACCAGACCATCTACTGACATGTCGCCAAGATATTTATAAGCGGGTTGGATAGCTGTCTCGAACTTCTTGTTGAACAAACCATATAATCCACCGGATACTTCATATTGAACGTAATTGTAGTAGAAATAGTCATCAATCCACTCGTTAGAAGGAATTGTTTGCATTTCTTGACTTTCGTTAATGTAGTAATAGGAAGCCTCACCTGTTTGGCTGTAAGAAACAAGTTTAGCTAAACCGCAACTGAAGTCATAAGCTTTGTCATAAGCAGCAGCAATTACCATTTGACCTTTGGCATCAATGAAACCCCATTTAACCGTTTGTTCACCAGTCTGGGAATCTTTCGAAACTTGTGCTGCAGGCCACAACTTCGTGGACGATGATGCAGGTGTACCATCATTGGTGCAACCAATAAACAATGCAGAAACCATCAGAAGGCCTGCAAAAAGAATTGATTTTTTCATTTGTTTGTTTGTTTTTAATTATTAATAAATGTTGTGTCAACATTCCTCTTAATAGGATGTCTTCAACACATAGTTATCAAATTTGCCGCAAAAATACTGCTTTTTTTATATATGTGCAAATATTTTACACATTTTTTGGTTTTTTTTTGCATATTTTATGATTTTGTACTATCTTTGCACACAAAATCGGAAAAATATGCTATCGATTAAGACTTTTTACTGCAATCCATTTCGCGAGTGTACGTACATATTGACGGAGCAAGAGCCAAGTGAAACACCGCAGCCTTGTCTGATTATCGATCCCGGAATGTATGAATCGAAAGAAGAGAACCGTGTACTGACGTTTTTGCGCGAGCATAATCTGACTCCTTCGGCGATACTTATCACGCACACGCACCCAGATCACATATGCGGATTAGAGGCTATTCTCAAAGCCTATCCCGATACGCCGATGTACGGTTATAACTACCATCGCGAGGACGAGAATACAGTTATCGCATTGGCAGGACTCTCGTTCCGGATGCTCTACACGCCCGGACACAAAGAGGATTGTGTGTGCTTCTATTTTGAGTCGGAAGATATACTCTTTTCGGGCGACACGCTGTTTCAAGAGAGTATCGGTCGCACCGACTTGCCGGGCGGAGACTTCGGTATCCTTAGCGCATCCCTTGCTAAACTCAAGCAGTTGCCGGACAAAACAACGGTGTACCCGGGACACGGATACACTACCACTATCGCACACGAAAAGGTTGCCAATCCTTACCTTTGACGGTATACCGGAATACCGTTATACCGGAATCACGCCAATCTCAGGAATCCCACTCCGAACCGCTCTACTGCAGCGCGCTCGAGTTCTTCCCTTACGGACGGGTCGGCAATAGATATCAGTAATTTTGCACGCTCCATAATAGGTTTGTTTCGCAGATAGACAATACCATGCTCGGTAACGATATACTGAGCTTGGAAGCGCGTTGTCACGACTCCCGCGCCGGGTGCGAGATGTGCCACTATCTTCGACTGCCCTTTGCTCGTCATACTCGGTAAGGCAATAAAGCACTTGCCACCTTCGCTCAGGGCACTGCCGTACATGAAATCATGCTGGCCACCTACTCCGCTGATGATGGTATCACCGATGCTGTCAGCGCATATCTGCCCCGTCAAATCGACTTCGACGGCGGAGTTAATCGCCATACAACGAGGATTCTGGCGGATGATAGCCGGGTCGTTGGTCCACGCCACGTCGTAGAGTTCTACGTCCTTATTATAATCCAGATAGCTGTATAATGCTTGGGAGCCGAGAACGAGACTGCCGACACTCTTACCGGGGCGAATCTTCTTGAGGCTGTTATCGATGACACCACTCTGAATGAGCGGCAGCACGCCATCTGTGATAGCCTCCGTATGAAGGCCTAAGTGTTGGTGGTTACGCAAGGCATTAATCACGGCATTAGGTATGCCGCCTACCCCAATCTGTAGCGTTGCGCCGTCGGGAATCTCGTTGGCAATAAAATTACCTATTTTCGTGTCTATCTCACTGGGAACGGGTGTCGGCACTTCGATGAGCGGCTCGTCGGCACGACAGATTGCGTCGAGTTTGGAGACATGAATCTTAGCAGGACCTTGTGTGTGCGGCACATATTTATTCATCTGCGCGATGCGCACGCGCGCGACCTCGGCTGCGGAATAAATGATATCGGCCGACATACCAAAGGAGCAATATCCCTCTTCGTCCGGTTCGGATACATGAAGAAACGCCACATCGACAGGAATCTGCCCGCTGCGGAAGAGGAAGGGCACTTCGCCCAAGAAAGCGGGTATCGTATCCGCCACACCTTCTCTCATCGCTCGGCGCAGGTTATTGGGCACAAAGATAGACTCGGCCTTAAACGAATCCATTAACTCACGTTTGGCGTACGGAGCATCTTCGGGATGAACTCCAAAGCCCGATATCAGACGTACGTCACGTAACTCTGCGGCACGAGCTGTGAGGGCGCGTAGCAGCGTCATCGGAATAGAGGTGGAACCCTGTACAACAATGGTGTCACCGCTCTTAACGAGGCCTACCGCCTCACTCGGACTGAAAATCTTCATTGAACTTAGCTAATCGTTTTTCTAATTCCGGGAACTGATCGTCCCTAATGGCACTTGCGCAGCCTCGCATTCCTTCGCGTTGCGCTCCGGTGCTGGCAAGCGATATAGCGGACACGCCGTAGTAAATAAGCTTATTGAGCAGTTTCTCGCCGGTCCAATCCTTATAGCCAAAGGTGAAGAAGAATCCGTCACCCACGTCTTGGCCGTCGGCATCCTTGTCATAAACGATATGGAAACCGTTACGCAGCATGATTTCTTTGATTATATGCGCTTTGCGTGCGTACTCCGAGGCGTTCTTGACGTACGGTATCTGTCCCTGGCAAGCCGCCTTGAACATTGCAGCCATACCGTATTGCACGGAGTGTGTCACGCCGGACGAGAGAGCATAGAGGGTGTAGTACGTGAGCACGCGCATGAACTGTCCGTCGTTGTCGTACCGCTCGCCCAGAGCCGGATAACAGCGCTTCGCCAAGTACGGGTTCACCGCCAAGATAGCGCCACGTTGACCGGCGTAAGAGAACATCTTCGAGCACGATATCATATGCACTACGTTATTCGTGTAGCGTCCTACAGTAGGCTGATACGGCGGTTCGTACGGTTTGCCTCTGTTCGGGTCACGGAAGTCCATATTGAAGTACGCCAGGTCCTCGATGACGATGATGTTATGCTTAGTGGCCAAGCGGCCGATAATCTTCAGCTCTTGCTCGGTCAGGCACATCCAACTCGGGTTATTGGGGTTAGAGAAGAGCATCGCTGCTATCTTACCTGTCGCCAGATGGCGCTCTAACTCTGCCTCGAGTGCTGCGCCACGGTAATCGGCAATATCGATAGCGTCCACTTTCGCGCCAATGACCTTGCACTGCATCTTCTGCACGGGGAAACAAGGGTCGAGGAAAAGAACGGTGTTGCGCTCGGCATCTATCTGCGACATAGTCAGGTTGAGTGCGAACGCCCCCTGCATACTACCTACTGTCGGCACAATACACTCGTCGGGGATGTCCAGGCCTAAGAAAGCGCGGACAAACTCCGAACCCCAGTGCTTCACCTCGGGAATACCGGTTATCAGTGGGTACTTCGACCCGCAGCCGTGCAATAACGCCTCGTGCTCGGCCCATATACCTACTGTCTCGGAAGCCAAACCGGGATTGCCTAACTCCATGTGAATAAACTCCACGCCCGTGGCGCGTTCGATATCGCCTACGACGCCAACTAACTGACGGATAGACGCTGAACCTAACTCGTGCGCGTTGCGGAGACCGAAGTCACGGCACGTCGCATCTACTATTTGTTTATTTAACGGAAACATGATATCCTGCCTCAACGGCTGCTATGTTACTATTTACTATTGCTTCACCCTTGCGCGCAAAGACGCGTTGTATACCGGCAATCATCTTATCGTGGTCAATGCCTAACATCGGTATAGCCGCACCGAGCAGCACCATATTCGCAGCCTGTGCGGGTGCGCCTACGGACTTGGCTAACTCTTCGCAGTTGAGTAGCACATGATTCTTGTGCGCACGGATATGCGCCAGCACGTCGTCTATTTCCGGGTAATTAGGTATATTAAGGAACGGCACCTCGTTGGTCACTATCCATCCGTCGGGCTTGAGGTATTGCACATACCGCAGTGCTTCCATCGGCTCGAGGGAGATGATGAGGTCTGCTCCGCCCTTAGCTATCAGGTCGGAGTGAATAGGCTCGGACGACAAACGCAGGTTAGACTGTACGTCACCTCCGCGTTGCGACATTCCGTGTACTTCGGCTTGCTTGAGATAGAGACCCTCGTTCAAAGCGGCTTCGCCGATTACGGTGGCGATAGAGAGAATACCTTGTCCTCCTACGCCTGCTAAAATAATATCCTTTTTCATATTCTCTAAACTCTAAACTCTAAACTACGCTTTAGCGGCTTTCAAATGCCGCTTAAGCGTCTGAATACATTCGCGACGTGCGATGACCACACTCACGCCGTTGTAGTCTATCTCTTCGCGGAGGGTGGCTTTGATCTCTTCCATATTTTTGGGCAGAGGTACTACGACGCGTATATGTTCCGGCTCGACGCCTATTCCGGCGCAAATCTGCTCGAGTCGTCCGGTACCGGCAGAGTCCTGACCGCCTGTCATTCCTGTAGTGAGGTTATCGCTGATAAGCACTACCACATTCGCCTTGCTATTGACGCAATCGAGCAGTCCTGTTATACCTGAGTGGGTGAAGGTTGAGTCGCCGATAACGGCTATTGACGGATGTTGTCCGGCGTCAGCTGCACCTTTCGCCATCGTGACGGAAGCTCCCATCTCGACGCACGCGTGGATAGCGTGGAAGGGCGAGAGAGCGCCTAACGTGTAGCAACCTATATCACCGAAGATACGGGGACTCGGATACTCGCGGGCCACTTCGTTGAGGGCAGAATACATATCGCGGTGACCGCAGCCTTGACACAAAGCAGGTGGACGACCAACGACGATAGCGTCCGGCTCGTAGGTAGGTAACGGGTCGAGACCTAAGGCTTTGCGCACACAGTCGGGACTGAGTTCGCCCATTCGTGGCAGGTCTCCCGTCAAGCGACCTTTAACGACTATATCCGACGGCACCATACCGCGGAGCAGCTCTTCCACAACGGGCTGGCCTTCCTCAATAACGAGTATCTCTTTCGCTCCGTCAGCCACCATCAGATTGATGAGGGCCGTAGGCAGCGGGTACTGCGTCACTTTGAGTATAGAATTTTCCGGTATATCGGTATTCCGGAATTCCGGTATCGCCTCTGCGTAGTAGTTATACCCTATTCCGGTTGTCACTATGGCCTTCTCGGGATTGGTGCCCTTGATGTAGTTGTTCCATCCGGCTGTCTCACTCTCGCGAATAAACGACGGCTGTGCAGCCACAAGTTCGGCGTAGTTGCGTTTGGCGAATGCGGGCAGGAGGATAAAGTGCTGCACATCCTTCGGCAGGGACATATCGTTTTGCAGGCGTGGTTCAGTTGTCTCTACGACGGCTCGGCTGTGTGCCATTCGGGTAGTTACACGCATCAGAACGGGTTCGTGTAAACGCTCACTCAGATCGAACGCATAGCGGGTCAGGTCATACGCCTCTTGTTGGTTACTGGGCTCCAAGCATGGTATCATAGCGAACTTAGCGTAGAAACGGCTGTCCTGCTCGTTCTGCGAACTGTGCATGCTCGGGTCGTCAGCTGCCAGTACCACCAGACCGCCATTGACGCCGGTGATAGCTGAGTTGATGAAAGCGTCCGCGCAGACATTCATACCTACGTGCTTCATACAAACGAGCGCACGCTTGCCCATATACGACATGCCGAGGGCAGCTTCCATAGCTGTCTTTTCGTTTGTCGCCCACTTGCAGAAGATACCTTTGGGTTGTTTGGATTCGATTAACTGGATATACTCCGTGATTTCGGTACTGGGTGTTCCCGGATAAGCATAGACACCGCTCAAGCCCGCATCTATCGCCGCTTGGGCAATTGCCTCGTCACCTAATAAAACTTTTTTCATAGTATTCCTGTAAACATTAAATATTCCACATTAAATAGTACTCATCACTCCCACTTTCTCGTATTCTCCCCTCTGAGGAAGCGTGCCCAACTCTGCGCGATGGTTGCCCACACTTTGTGTCGGGCGTATGTGGGTTCGTAGCGAGCGATTATTCGCGCCTCTCGTACCCGTTGGCGAAAAGTGTATAACTTACGCAGCACAACGTTCTTCGGTGCCTTACCTTTGGGCAGTGCCGGTCTACCGAATTGTATCGAGTGCAGCAGGGCTTGTGCTCTATCGGCTACGCGCGCGTCGTAAAGCGGGCAGTCAACCTCCGGCACGCCTAGCTCGTGCACGAGTATATATGCGTATAGTCTCCAGGCCTGCAGCAGGTGCAGCTTCTTGAGATTCCGTTTGAGGTACGCCGTCAGTGTTTCGCAGCTCTCCTCCTTCGGCCGCCCTTTGGTTATCAGCAGCGCCAAGTCCTCCAACTGCCGCATGACGGCGGTGTTTGTGGTCCAGTGCTCCCAGCTATGACAGAAGACATAGAGCACGTTAAACTTCCACTCAGGCTCCCACCAGCTGTCTTCGCCGTTACTATAGCGCACGCGCTGCTTCACTAATCCGTCCTCCTCCAGTGCGCGATAGACGCGCGCGTCGTGAGGGTGCATAAAAGCCATACTGACGCGGTGCATCTCTATTGAGGTGTTAAAAGGCTCGTAGAAGGTCAAGTTATAGTGCTTGTAGTGTTCCTCCTCGCCCTCAAACAGTGCAGCCTCCGGAAAGGCATCTCGCAGCGCTGCTGCACCTTGGTGGTAGTTCGCCTGTCCGACAAAAAGATCGATATCTCCCCAAGCTCGCATATACGGCTGTTCGTATAGCCGCGCCAGACCGAAGCCCTTGAGTAAGACAGGCGTTATGCCTACTGCCTCTAAGGCCGTTATTGCGCGACGCATCAGGCCGCGTAACACCTCCTGTCGCTGGGCTTGGATGAAATATTCGGTTTGTTTCGTCATTTACGTTTCAGCACCGCCTCTTTGATACGCCGCATCGCTTCGGTTATCTCCTCAGTCGATATGGCGTAGGACAGACGGATACAGTCAGGGCAGCCAAAGGCTGAACCGGATACGGCGGCTACATGCGCCTCGTCTAACAGATAGGCTGCTAAGGCATCTCCACCGCCTAAGGTCTTCACCTCGGGGAAGAGGTAGAAAGCGCCTTGGGGTTCGTCAAAACGGAAGCCCGGTATTTCTTTCGCCAGACGACATATGAGCTGGCGTCGTTCGTTAAACACCTGTCGCATCTCCTCCACGCAGTCCAGCGGACTGTTGAGTGCCACCTCAGCTGCTTTCTGCGCCACCATCGTTGCGCAGGTCAGTTGTTGACCTTGCAGACGGGTGCATGCTGCAATGAACTGACGGTCCTTACACAGCAGCCATCCGATACGGTAACCCGTCATACAAAACGCCTTGCTCACGCCGTTGATAACGACAAGGCGGTCCTGCAGTTCAGGGAAAGCAGCAAAGGACACGTGCTGGCAACCATACACCAGCGGCGAGTATATCTCGTCCGCTAGCACCACTACCTCAGGATAGTCTTTGAGCACGGCCACTAAAGAAGACATCTCGTCGCGGCTATAGACACTGCCGGACGGGTTATTAGGCGTGCAGAGGATAATCATTCGGGTCTTGGGTGTGAGGGCAGCTCGCAGTTGTGCGGGTGTGAGACAGTAGCGGTCCTCGTATTTTGTGATAACGGGCACGACCTTACCTTCTGCCAATTTCACCATCTCTCCATAGCTCACCCAGCTCGGCATCGGGATAACGACTTCGTCACCCGGGTTGATAACGGCTTGTATGGCATTGAAGATAGCCATCTTCGCGCCCACAGAGACGACGACGTCTTCCGGGGCATAAGTAATGGCTATATCGGATTTATTATGATAGTCCGCCACGGCTTTGCGCAAGGCGGGAGTACCCGGAACGGGACCATAGTGCGACCAGTGATTATCGATAGCTTCTTGTGCGGCACGGCGTACGTGCGCAGGGGTATCCATATCGGGCTCACCGAGCGACATACTGATAACGTCTATACCGTCGGCTTGCATCTGTTTGGCCTTAGCTGCCATAGCTAAACTCTGCGAAGCAGCGATGCCTTGAACTCTGTTAGATAATTGCATAATATACCATTTACGTATTTGCGTGCAAAGATACTACATTTTTCTCATATATGCAAAAAAAAGTGCCGTTTTTTTTTCAAAACAGCACATTTTTCTCGGTTGTCGGGTAGGCGAGATTCGAACTCACGACCTCCTGCTCCCAAAGCAGGCATTCTAACCGGGCTGAACTACTACCCGCTCATTAAAGCGACTGCAAAAGTACTGCTATTTTTTCACATACACAAATTTTTGAGCAAAAAAATGCATTTTTTGTGCATTACGTCCTAAATTTCGACCATTTGGCCCTTATGCGGGATGTCAATATTCATAAATCCGGCCTCATAGAGGTGGTCTTTGTACTCGGCTTGCGCATCGGGTTCGCCGTGCACTAAGAACGTGCGCCGAACTTGGTTTGTCTTGAGCGAAGTGGTAAGGTAGTTAATCATCTCTTTGTAGTCGCCGTGTCCGGAGAAGCCCTCAATCTTGGTTATCTGCGCTTTGATGCGGCGGTCGAAGCCGAAGATAGATATCCACTTGAGTCCCGGTTCCTGGATACGTGCGCCGAGGGAGGTCGGGGTGCAGTAGCCGACGATGAGGATGGTGGTGGACTCTTCGGATATATGGTTAGCCACATGATGTTTGATGCGTCCTGCCTCTAACATACCCGAGGCGGAGATGATAATACACGGTTCGTCTAAGTTATTGAGCGCCTTGGACTGATTAACGTCGGTGATGTACTTGAGCGTATTGAAACCGAACGGGTCGTCGTCGAAGCGCATCGTATCGCGCACGTCCTGATTGAGTTCGTCCGCGTAGATACGGAAGATATGGGTAGCGTTGACAGCAAGGGGTGAATCGACAAAGCACTTGATATTCGGCAGTCGCTCCTCGTGGTAGAGTTTATTGAGCACATAGACTATCTCTTGTGTACGTCCGACGGAGAAAGACGGAATGAGTAGTTTGCCCTTCTTATAGACGCAGGTATCCTCCACCACGCCGAGCAGCTGTTCCTCAGAAGCCATCGAGTCGTCGTGCAGACGGTTGCCGTAGGTGGATTCGCAGATTAAGTAGTCGCATTGAGGGAAAGGCACAGGCGAGCAGAGTATATGGCTCTGTGCGCGCCCTATATCGCCGGTATAGGCTATCTTGACCCAGGTGTCGTCTTTCTTGCGCAGTTCGATAGTCACTACCGCGGAGCCGAGCATGTGGCCGGAGTTGGTGAAGGTCACGAAGATATCGTCCGTCAGACGGAAACGATGGTCATAGCTCACCGACACAAAGCGGTTCATACAGCGCTCGGCATCAACGATGTCGTAGAGCGGTTGTACTTTGGGCAGGTGCTTACGGTCCATCTTCTTGTTATACCATTTGATATCCTGCGCTTGGATAAACGCAGTGTCTTGCAGCATGATAGCACACAGATCGCGCGTAGCGGGCGTACACACGACGTCCCCGCGGAAGCCTAACTTATACACATACGGTATCAAACCCGAGTGGTCGATATGGGCGTGGGAGAGCAGAATATAGTCGATATCCTTCGGCTCAAAGCCCAGATTGCGGTTGTCCGCATCCGTTTCCATACCTTTTCCCTGGTACATTCCACAGTCCAAGAGAATCTTTTTTCCGAAATCGGTAGTAATCAAGTGTTTGCTGCCCGTAACCTCTTCAGCAGCGCCTAAAAACTGAATGGTCATAACGATATTAGATTAAAAGTGCTGCAAAGATACAACTTTTTTCGCAATTATGCAAATAAAATTTGTGTATTTCAACAAATTGTTGTACTTTTGCCGCGTAAAATGACCGGAGCTACTGTTTTTCCTCCATTAACTAACTGAAAACAACATGCGAAACGACAAAGAATTAGAGGGTTTGACCCTGCTTGGCAACAAGCACAATGATTATTCCTCGGACTATAATCCGGCGTTGATTGAAACCTTCGTCAACAAACATCCTGACAACGAGTATCTCGTGACGTTTGACTGTCCCGAGTTCACGTCTCTGTGTCCTATGACGGGTCAGCCGGATTTCGGTCACATCTACATTTCCTATATCCCGCGTGAGCGGATGGTGGAGAGCAAATCGCTGAAGCTGTACTTGTTCTCTTTCCGCAATCACGGCGATTTTCATGAGGACTGCATCAACATCATCATGAAGGACCTGATTAAAGCGATGGACCCGAAGTATATCGAGGTGAAGGGCTATTTTATGCCTCGTGGTGGTATTAGTATCTATCCGTTTGCCAACTACGGCGATGCGGAGCATCAAGAGTTGCGTCAACAGCGACTCAAGGAACAACTTTCATTAATCACTAAACACTAAATATTAATGAAAGATTCATTAATTGTTCTGTCCGGAGGTATGGACTCGACCACGATGCTGTACGAATTCCGTGACCGCATCGCTCTGGCGGTGTCGTTTCACTACGGCAGCAACCATAACGACAAAGAGTTGGCTTTTGCCAAGCTCCACTGCGAGCGGTTGGGGATAGAGCATATCATCATCCCGTTGGCGTTTATGAAGGAGCATTTCTCCTCTTCCCTACTCTCGGGCGGCGACGCTATTCCTGAGGGCAACTACGACGAGGATAACATGCGCTCCACCGTGGTGCCTTTCCGTAACGGTATTATGCTGTCTATTGCGGCAGGGTTAGCGGAGAACAGAGGTCTGCAGTATATTATGCTGGCTAACCACAGCGGAGACCACACCATCTACCCGGACTGCAGACCGGAGTTCGTCAACGCAATGGACCAAGCCGTGTGTGCCGGGACGTGGAATAATGTGCACCTACTCACGCCCTATACCCATATCAGCAAGGCGGAGATAGCGCGGCACGGTCTGCGGTTAGGTATTAACTACGACGAGACCTGGTCCTGCTATAAGGGCGGAGACAAACCCTGCGGCGTATGCGGTACCTGCCGCGAGCGAGAAGAAGCCCTCCGCGAGGCACAACGCGATTTGTAATTTGTAAATTGTAATTAGTAATTTGTTAAAGTGTATTACGTAGAAAAACGCATAGAGATTTCCGCTGCCCATAATTTACATCTGAGTTATGAGAGCAAGTGTGAGGCTTTGCACGGCCACAACTGGATTATTGTGGTCTATTGTAAGTCCGAGACCCTGAACGAAGATGGCATGGTAGTGGACTTTACCCACATCAAGCGCGTGGTGAAAGACACCTTTGACCATAAGTATATCAACGACGTGTTAGAGGTCAATCCCTCGGCGGAGAATATCGCCAAGTGGATATGTGACCATATTGACCACTGCTACAAAGTGTCGGTGCAGGAGTCTGAAGGCAACATTGCCATCTACGAGTCGAGCGGCTCGACACCCGGATAAACCATGCGGACGTACAGAGTAAAGGAAATATTCTACAGCCTGCAGGGCGAGGGTTGTCGCACTGGTGTACCGGCGGTGTTTATCCGTTTTAGCGGATGTAACCTGCGCTGTGCATGGTGTGATACGGATTTCTCGACCTACACGGAGTTAACGGCGGAGGAGATAGTGGCTAAGGCACAGCAGCTCACCAAAGGACCAGGCTATGCCATACTCACCGGAGGTGAACCGTCGCTACAGGTGGATGCCCACTTACTCGACGCGCTGCATCAGGCGGGATACCAAGTCGCGATAGAGACCAACGGCACACACCCGCTGCCGGCAGGAGTGGACTGGATTACCTGTTCACCCAAGGAAGGTAGTACACTCACGCTGCGCTATGCCGATGAGGTGAAGGTTGTCTATACCGGTATCAACCCAGAGCACTGGAGAGCCAATATCGAGTCACCCAACTGGCTGCTGCAGCCGCTTGACAAAAATGGACACAATAACACCACCGACGTGGTGGAATATATATTAACCCACCCTACGTGGAGGCTGAGTTTACAAACGCATAAACTAATTGGATTACGATAATATGACTACTCTTGACCCACAAGCGATGGAACAACAGGTGCGTGACATCGAGCAACTTGATGCTGTGGTTTTTCACGGTGTCAGTAAGTTCCCCACCACACAAACCGTCGTCTTACCCAAACTGGTAATAGTGCTTGTCCGCCAAGGAAGAGGCAAGTTAATGTTTGACAACACGGAGTTGTCCGTTTCTGCTAACGATGTGTATATCTTGCCTGCGAAGCATATTTTCAGTGGTACGTTCACCAGTTTCGACCACGAAGTGACTATGCTTATTCTAAGCGATAAGCTGGTAGAGGATGCGCGTCTGACCGCGTTTAACTATCATTTTGAGGACTATCATGTTCAGCCTGTGACTCATCTGACGGAGTCGCAGATGCGCACTATTGCGCAGGTGATGGACCTGTTTGAGACGGTACTGACGCATGAGCCGGTACTATCACATCGTCACAACGCGCTGTGCAGTGTGCTACATGTGCTGATTGAGTTTATGAACTCGTTCCGCAAGTCGAACAAGACGCAGTTAGACTCGACGCGCCGCGGTTCGCATATCTACATCAAGCTTATGGATCTGCTCGCCGAACATTATACGGAGCAACACCAGGTTCAGTTCTATGCCGATAAGTTAGGTCTCACACCTAAGTATATGTCGAAGCTTATTCTGGATGCTACGGGTTTTGGTGCTAATGCATGGATAGACCAATATATCTTGGCAAAGGCGAAACTGCTGCTTATCTCGCGTGGCGACTTGAGTGTGCAGGAGATCAGCCACATGTTAGGCTTCAAGGAACAAGCCTCTTTTACTCGCTTCTTCCACAATATTGAGAAGATATCTCCCCGCGAGTTCCGCCAAGAGCATATGATATAAAGGTTATAGGTAATCAAAAAAATACGCAGCCCGCAAGCTGCGTATTTTTTTTCACTTTCGACTCTCGACTACTTTACTTTCGCACCTGTCGCATTGAAGATCTTGTCTCCGCGACGGATGAATAGTTGTCCATTCTTCATGAACTTCGTAGCTTGCGATTCAGCCTCGACATTGTTGATGCCGGTCTTATCTTTCCAGAGTGGCCAAACGGTCATGTCACCCTGTACATTAGTGATATCCTCACTCCATCTGTCGAACTGTTTGTCAGCGGGTGTTATAGCCGTGATATCCGGAGCGACGGATGTAGCGTCGGAGCCGTACTCAACCACTTTCTCGTCGAGTTTAGCACCACCTTCAGCAGCCAAGAAGGTTACTGTATAGGTCTGCAGCGTCGTCTTGTACGTAGCCTTGTAGGTTGCATCGCCCGTCACTTTAGCGCCGAGAGGCAGAACAGGATCCCACGTGTCGAAGGTGTAGATATACTGTTTGTCCGCATCGCGTTTCGGCTCTTCACCTTTGTAAACGATGTCGTCGTCGTAGCGGAGCGTCTGTTTGTCGAGCTCGGAGTCGTCGTAGTTGAGGAACGTAATGGTGAATGCATTTGCTTTCTGCTCGAACTGTGCGATGTAGGTAGAGATATCCTTACTTACTTTCGTCACACCATCTACAAAACCGTTATTCCAACCGATAAAGGTGTAAACATACTCATCGGTGTACGGTTTGGTAGGTGTAGCGCCTTTATAAGTAATAACATCACCTAAGTGGAGTGTCTGTTTATCCAGTTCGGTACCGTCGTAGTTCTTGAAGGTGATGGTATAATCCTTATACGTCGGAGTGAACTGAGCGACAAAGGTCATATTGCCGGTAACGGTTGTTACACCGGGTGTACAAGCCGGATCCCATCCGCTGAATGCATAGGTGCACGTATCGTTTTCCGGACGTGTCGGATTTGCCCAAGAGTAGTAAACCGTTTCATCGTATTTGCGATCATACTCATGGAGCAAGTCGCCATTCCAGTTACGGAATACGATATGGTACGTATTCGCCGAATAGTGAGCCTTGAAGTCCACATTCTGCGTGATATAAGCGCCTACTGAATATCCATCGCTACGCTCCCAATTATCGGCAGTGTAACCGGTCTTGTTGTCCGGCAGGTCAGGAACAGGACTTACATATTGGTAGCGTTGAATCTTCTGTGACGGATAAACCTCTGTGTTATCCCAGTCAAGGAAGCGAACGGTATATGACTCCAGTTTAAACTTGAGCGTAATAGTGCTATCTTTGGTCATCACCACATCAATTGAATCCACATCTTTCGCGCCGGTACCCCACTCATCTACTGTGTAGTACGTATTCGGTTTCGCAACGATACGAATAGTACCGCAGGTCGGTTCCTTGATTTCGTAGCTACCGTAGTTATTCACTTTCTCTACAGTCGCTATAAACTGCGTACCGTTAACGATGGTATCCAGCGTGCTCCAGTATGCATCTGCTCTATATGCACCAAGATTTCCGTCGCAAGGAATAATCACTTTCTTGCTGGACTCATACGAGAATACATCTTTCTGAGCTACAGGAGGAAGAAGTGCCCCTATATAAATGGTTGTGCACTTCGACGGAAGATTACGGAATGAATAGTCTCCAATTCTCTTAATCGTGGACGGGAAGCGAACAATCTCTACGTCGTACATAGAGGTGTAATATACGGCATTTCGACCTATTATCTTAACGCCTTCGGGTATATCGAACACTTTCGGAGCAGAACCTTTATAGAACAGTGCCACGCCGTCACGGATGCAGAAGGAGTTATTCGGAGTATTGCTCCTAATTGGCGCATAGGTCTCGCTGCATAAGGTAGAAAAGTCAACGTATCTAAGGTTCTCTACTCCCGCAAAACGAACATCCTGCAAATTGCCGCAGTAGGTAGCATTATTGCCGTAAATAGAGTCGATCGTTGATGGGAAGTACCATCTCTTGAAACTACTTGAGTTATATAGCGCACTGCTTTCTACCACGCGTACACCTTCCGGAATACGCAACGTGTCAATACCATTGGTATTATACAGGCAGTATGCGCCTAAGCGCGTGAGTGTAAAGGTTTCACCCCAGTAGTCGGTCACTGTGCCAGGGATAGTCCAGTCGGAAGCAATGCCGCGATAATAATTACCGTTACTTACCAGTTTCACCTCGTTCGGTTTCACGCTGATTACTTCGAAGCGTACAGTCTGTCCATGATCCATCATCTCCAGTCTGTCTCCCACTTTCGTATAACGCGGACCGAACTCTGCGGTATATGTTGCATCGCCGGTAACAGTGATGCGGCGTGGGTTGTCGGTATTGCCGTCTGACCACTTCACAAACTCATAATAGAGTGCAGGAAGAGCTGTCAGGATAGTATCCGTGCCACTCTCGTACTTACCGCCACCTATAACACTACCTGTTCCGGCTGTCTTAACGGCGGTGGTAATCGTATATTGATCGGGTAACTCAAGAATGGTACCGAATTTGCTCCATGTCTTGTGTGCTTTGTATGCTGCAAGCACGGTACTACCTTCCGATTTAGGCACATACAATGTAGCGCTTGAAGGATTGAAGTTGTACCAATAATCGTCCTCGTAAGTCTGCGTATCACTTCCTTTTATTTGTGGAGGTGTGGTAGCATATATAGTCACCGTCTTTAGGTTGCTCGTGTTGCCGGAAAAAGCGGCAGCACCCACACGCACGAGATTTTCACTCAGTTCAATAGAACGCATCGCGCTCATACTCGAGATTGCATAATTATTGATTTTAGTTACGGTTGACGGTATTTGCAGATGTTTGATATGATAGTTAGTGAGGAACGTGTATTCGTTCAATTCTGTAACGCCACCAAACGACGAGAATGTTTTTATTTCACTACATCCGCGGAAAGACCACGCACCCAGTGTTACGCAACTCTGCGGGAGACAAACATCTCCGTCCAGTTCAAAGCACTCATAGAATGCGCCACTACTAATTTTCTTTATTCCTTCCGGAATGGAGATTCCGGTAATGCCACTGCGCGAGAAAGCCAACGTATCAATTTCCTCAATCGTATAGGTTGTACCTTCGTGTATAATCTCAGTCGGAATAACCAAGTCGCCGGATGGCATAAGTTCATTACCTTCTCTCCATTGACCTACGTAGTATCCTTCAGTCTCTTTGTGAACATAACCATAACTGGTGTAACCACCTATCTCACGTCCGCCGGACTGGTTAACGATTTTTACCTTATGGTTCACAGCGTCAATGATACGGAAGCACAGCGTTTGACCTGTTTTCACTTTCTCGGTAAAGTCGTACGGATGATCTTGCTTCCACTCCACTTTGAGTGTAGCATCCTCTGTAAGAACCAAGTCGGCCTCATTATTGGTAAATTGTGCTAATACATCCACATCATTGAGGGTAACAGATTCAACCGCCCAGTATTTTTGCGGCTCCAGAGTTATATGTGCGGTTTCGCCGGATACATATTTTGCGCTTCCACCATTGTAATTAATTGAGAGTGAGTTCGCATAAACATAACATTTGTGGTTGATGTATTCGGCAGCGTTATTTTTAACGGTCAGTTTCACAAAAGTGACAGGAGTTCCTTCGGCATAGATGAATTTGAAAGCTTTCCAATATGTGGCAGCCTTATATGCCTCTACTGATCCGGATGGTACATACAATAGCGCATTACTGGTAACGGACTCATATATGGGACTACTTGGAGCCGGAGGAGTGGTACACTTAATAACCACAGTGTCCAATTTAGTATCATAATGCAGAAAGTCTCCCGCCAAAGAAGTTATCTTGCTACCCATTCCGAAATAAGTCATGTTGGAACAACTACCAAAGGCCGTTGAGCCGATATATGTTACTGCGTCAGGTAATTCCACATGTTTCAAACTTTTACAACTGTTGAACGCACTTCCACCTATACGTGTCACTCCGGAACCGAATTGAATCTCAGAGATTCCTGTGTAACTGAAAGTAGAGCAACCTATCTCGGTTACGTTGTCCGGGATAACGAGTTTGCCCTTCAAGTTAGAACAGTTATTAAAGCAGTACTGATAGCTATCGTACTTGCCGATGTAAGTAAACGATGCCGCTGTAGGGAACGTGATACCTGTTAAATCTTTATCGATGTAGAATGCGTAGCTTCCTACACCAATAACGGTATACGTCTTACTGTCGTCCGGATTAACGACTGTCGCGTCAATAGTCACATCACCCGCTGGCATAACGTCAGGCTGTGACACCTCGCAGGTCAAAGCACCTGCATCTACAATGGTGTACGCGAGCGTCTGACCACTGCTGCATTCAGCTGTAAAGTCATACGCGTACGTGACTGCTGCTACCAGCAGCGCTAACAAAGAAAAGATAATCCTTTTTCTCATACGTAATAAATTTATAGGTTAATATTTGGGGTTAATTAAGTGTCACACACAATCCGGCTGCAAAATTACTACTTTTATTTGAAACATGCAAATAAATTTTTAATATTTTGTCGATTTTTTTACATTTTTTTTGCCGTCCGCTAAGAGCACGCTCAGTTGTCGATTCACAGGCGGTTTACGGGCGGTCGACTATCATTCTGCCGTCGGGCGACCGTCGGGCAACCGTCGGGGCACCGTCGGGAACGATTGAAAGAGAAAAGTGAAGGGGGAAAAGTGGAAAGAGATGAGGAAAAGTGGAAAGAGATGAGGAAAAGTGAGAAAAATTTGCGGATATCAAAAAAATGTTGTATCTTTGCAGCGGAATTTCAGGAGAAGTGAAAATTCAAAAGTGAAAGGATTAAAGATAAACTATGAGTTATGCGGAATATATAGCGCCCGGATTAGGTTTGCGGACGAGTCAGGTGGCAGCCACAATCGCTTTGTTGGACGACAATGCGACAATCCCCTTTATTGCCCGTTACCGCAAGGAGAAGACGGGTTCGCTGGACGAAGTGCAGATATCGGCTATTGCGGAACAATATGCCAAGATGTTAGAGTTGTCGGACCGTAAAGAGACGATTTTGCGTACCATCGAGGAACAAGGCAAACTGACAGACGAACTGCGCAAACAGATTGACGAGTGCTGGTCGGCAACGGACCTTGAGGATATCTATCTGCCGTATAAACCGCATAAGAAAACGCGTGCCGATATAGCGCGAGAGAAAGGCTTACAGCCTTTGGCGGACCGAATAATGAAGCAATATCCTGAGCCTATTCGCGCGACGGAAGACGAGTTACAAGGTGCCAGAGATATCATCGCGGAGGAGATTTCACAGGACGTGAAGGCCCGTAATGCTATACGTCGCGAGTTCTCGTATTCGGCTGTGCTGACAACGAAAGTGGTGAAAGACAAAGCCGCTACTCCGGAAGCACAGAACTACAAGGATTATTTTGCGGTATCGGATCCGCTACGACGTATGGCTTCTCACCGATTACTGGCCATTCGCAGGGCAGAGAACGAGGGATTTATTCGTGTAGATATATCTGCCGATGTGGACAAGTGTCTGGAGAAACTTGACCGACTTTATATCCGCAACTCCACTTTTTCCGCCAAGCAGGTTGAGATGGCGATAGAAGACAGTTACAAGCGCTTGCTCAAACCATCGATAGAGAATGAGTTCGCCGCCTCGTCCAAAGAGGCAGCAGACACGGAAGCGATACGTGTTTTTGCAACGAATCTGCGGCAGTTATTGCTTGAGTCTCCCTTAGGACAGAAACGCGTGCTGGCGCTGGATCCGGGCTTCCGGACAGGGTGTAAGTTGGTGGCTCTTTCTGCACAAGGCGACCTACTCTATCACGATGTGATTTTTCTGCATAATTTAGAGTCTCAACACGTGTTGACAGAAGCGGTTCGGAAGTACGATATTCAGGCGATTGCGATTGGTAACGGCACCGCCTCCCGCGAGTGCGAGGAGTTTGTGAGACGCACTTTGTCCAAGACTGATAAGCAACCTGATATCTTTGTTGTTTCGGAGAATGGTGCTTCCGTCTATTCGGCATCGAAGATAGCTCGGGAAGAGTTCCCGAACGAGGATGTGACGGTTCGCGGGGCAGTCAGCATAGGTCGCCGATTGATGGACCCGTTGGCAGAGTTAGTGAAGATAGACCCGAAATCTATCGGTGTGGGACAATACCAACACGATGTGGACCAGACGCGACTCAAAGAAGCCCTTAACCAAACGGTCGAATCCGTTGTTAACTATGTCGGAGTCGATGTGAATACGGCTTCGCCGTACTTGCTGACATATATCTCCGGTCTTGGACCAACCATTGCGCAGAACATCGTCGATTATCGCAGTGCGAATGGTCCATTCGCCGACCGCAAATCCCTGCTCAAAGTGCCGAAACTCGGCGCGAAGACCTTCGAACAATGTGCGGGATTCCTACGTATTGCAGGAGGTACGAATCCGCTGGATAATACTGCTGTGCACCCAGAAAGATATGCTATCGCAGAGAAACTAAGCAAAGATCCGGAAGCAAGCCGGCATTTAGAACAATATGTCACAGACGACGTTGGACTGCCTACTCTGACGGATATTCTGCACGAGCTGCAGAAGCCATCTCGTGACCCGCGCACACAAGCGGAAGCCTTCCATTTTGATGAATCGGTACACACGATTGACGATTTGCAAGTGGGTATGGTACTGCCCGGAATAGTGACGAATATATCCAATTTTGGGGCTTTTGTGGACTTGGGAGTGCATAAAGACGGTTTGATACACATCTCGCAGATGGCAGACCGACGCATCAATAACCCGTCCGAAGTGGTGGCGCTTCACCAGCATGTGCGTGTGCGCGTAATAGGTATTGATACCGCGCGCGGACGAATCAATTTAAGCTTAAAAAACATATAGAATATGGCTGACGACAAGAAGATTATCTTTTCCATGGTAGGTGTGAGCAAGACTTTTGCTCCGCAAAAACGCGTATTGAACAACATTTATCTCTCGTTCTTTTACGGCGCGAAGATAGGTATTATCGGTCTGAACGGCTCGGGTAAATCGACGCTGATGAAGATTATTGCCGGTGTTGAGAAAGACTACGAAGGACAGGTTGTTTTCTCGCCGGGTTATAGTGTCGGTTACCTCGAACAAGAGCCTAAACTGGACCCGAACAAGACCGTTCGCGAGTGTGTGCAGGAAGGTGTGCAACCGATTATGGATCTACTGCGCGAATACGACGAGATTAATGCCGCATTTGCAGACCCCGAAGCCGATTACGACAAATTATTGGCCCGTCAAGCCGAACTGCAGGATAAGTTGGATGCCACCGACGCTTGGAATATCGACTCGAAACTGGACCGAGCAATGGATGCTCTGCGCTGTCCGGAAGACGATGCGAAAGTAGATACCCTCTCCGGAGGAGAAAGACGCCGTGTCGCACTATGCCGTCTCCTGCTCCAACAGCCGGATATTCTGCTACTTGACGAGCCGACCAACCACTTGGACGCAGAGTCCATCGATTGGCTCGAACAACACCTACAGCAATACGCCGGCACCGTTATCTGCATCACCCACGACCGTTACTTCCTCGACGACGTGGCAGGTTGGATCCTCGAACTCGACCGCGGCGAAGGTATTCCGTGGAAAGGTAACTACTCGTCCTGGCTGGAGCAGAAGACAGCTCGTATGGCGATGGAAGAGAAACAAGCTTCGAAGCGTCGTAAGACTCTTGAGCGCGAGTTAGAATGGGTTCGCATGGCGCCGAAAGCCCGTCAAGCAAAGGGTAAAGCGCGTCTGGCTGCCTATGATCGCATGTTGAACGAAGAGCAGAAAGACCGTGAAGAGAAACTCGAGATATTCATTCCGAATGGCCCGAGGTTGGGTAATAAAGTCATTAATGCCGAAGGCGTAAGTAAGGCTTTTGGCGATAAGTTGCTGTTCGAGGACCTGAACTTCATGTTACCGCCGAACGGTATCGTAGGCGTTATCGGGCCGAACGGTGCCGGTAAGACGACTCTCTTCCGCATGATTATGGGTCTGGAGAAAGCCGACAAAGGCACTTTCCAAGTGGGTGAAACGGTCAAAATCGGCTATGTGGACCAAGTGCACTCGAATATTGACCCGAATAAGTCCGTGTTTGAGACTATTTCCGGCGGAACAGAGTTCATTCGCGTCGGTGGACGTGAGATTAATGCGCGCGCTTATTTGAGCCGATTTAACTTCACCGGCGCAGACCAAGAGAAGAAATGCGGTGTGTTGTCCGGCGGTGAACGCAATCGTTTGCATTTGGCACTTACACTTAAATCCGAAGCCAATGTGCTCCTACTCGACGAACCGACCAACGACATCGATGTGAATACGCTTCGCGCTCTGGAAGAAGGTCTGGAGAACTTCGCAGGCTGCGCGGTGGTGATTAGTCACGACCGATGGTTCCTTGACCGTATATGCACACATATCTTGGCTTACGAGGGCGACAGCAAAGTGTATTGGTTTGAAGGCGACTACAGCGAGTACGAAGCCAACAAACGGCTCCGTCTGGGTGACGAAGCCGTTCAACCTAAGCGTATTCGCTATCGCAAACTAATGGAGTAACGCCTTGTAGAACTCCGTTACGGCGATAATTCCTTTTTCCCAGACCTCCAAGTCCATGGACTCGTTTGGCGAATGAATAGCATTCTTCTCCAGACCGAAGCCCATAAGAATCGTTTTGACGCCTAACACGCGCTCAAAATCGGAGATAATAGGAATACTTCCGCCGCGTCTTGCCGCTAACGGGCGCTTGCCAAACGCTATCTCGAAGCCTTTCTCCGCCGCTTTGTACTCGGGGATATCTATCGGGCAGACATATCCCTGTCCACCGTGCATCGGAATCACTTTCACGCGCACACCTATTGGCGCAATCTGCTGCATATAATCGACAAAAGCACGACTTATCTTCTCGTGGTCTTGATTAGCTACAAGCCGGCAGCTCACTTTCGCAAAAGCCTTTGACGGAAGGACAGTCTTACTGCCTTCGCCGGTATAACCGCCCCACATGCCGCATATATCAAACGAAGGCCTGCAACTGTTGCGCTCAAGCGTGCTGTAACCATCTTCGCCGAAGAGTGCATCCACATCTATTGCGGCTTTATAGGCATCTTCCGAGAAAGGTATCTGGGCAATCATATCGCGCTCCGCCTGAGGAATAGGCAGCACATCGTCGTAGAAGCCCGGAATAGTGATGCGACCTTTGTCGTCCACTACCTTGGACAACATCTCGCACAAGGCATTCAACGGGTTCTTCACCGCACCTCCGAAATGGCCACTATGCAAGTCGCGATTCGGACCATCGACCTCAATCTGCCAGTACGCGAGACCACGCAGACCGGTCGTTATTGAAGGTGTCTCCTTGCCGATCATAGACGTGTCGCTGACCAGGATGATATCGCACTGCAGCAAGTCCTTATGCTCCTCAATAAACGCCTCCAGCGAGGGACTACCAATCTCTTCCTCGCCCTCAAAAATGAACTTGACGTTACATTGGAGTTGGCCCGTCTGAACCATATATTCAAACGCCTTTGCTTGAATCATAGCCTGTCCCTTATCATCATCCGCTCCGCGAGCATAAAGCCTTCCGTCGCGCACCTCAGGCTCCCAAGGATTCGACAACCACTGGTCTAACGGCTCAGCCGGCATAACGTCGTAGTGTGAGTACACCAAGACCGTCGGAATCCGCTTTCCGCTATTAGCTGACGGCTGATTGCTTACGCTGTATTCGGCATAAACAAACGGATTGCCCTTGGATGGCATAATTTCCGCTTTCTGACAGCCAGCCGCAAGGAGCAACTGCTTCCACTGCTCGGCACAACGCAACATATCTGCCTTATGCTCGGGCTGACAACTCACGGACGGGATACGGATAAGACTCGCCCACTCCGACAAGAACCGCTCACGGTTAGATTGAATAAAGTCTTGAATAGTAATCATAGATGTGTTTTTCAAGAAAAGAAAGTGGAGTATAGCGGACTCGAACCGCTCACCTCAACACTGCCAGTGTTGCGCTCTAGCCAGATGAGCTAATACCCCGGAGCGTCCTTCTGCTTTCGGAAGGAGCGGCCTCCGCCTAGGATAGTTTGTTTACACCCACTACGGATTACGGCTGCATTTTGTGGAGTATAGGGGACTCGAACCCCTTACCTTAACATTGCGAACGTTACGCTCTACCAGATGAGCTAATACCCCGGAGCGTGTCCCCGTCAAGCGGAGAAACCGGCCTCCGCCTAGGATGGTAAAAACCACACCAACGGAATTCCGGCTGCAAAAGTACTACATTTTTTTGGAATACACAAACTTTTTGCAAAGAAAAAGCATGTATACCCCTAAAAATGTTAGTCTAAGCACTTATCCAAGGCCTCAATAATGGCATTTTTATCCATTTTTTGTCCGATGAATACGAGTTTTTGCATTCTATCGCCATATTGTTCGTCCCAATCCCGACGCAGAATAGGATCATGTTGCAGAGCAGCATTGAGTTCATCTTTCGGCATCGTTGCATAAAACTCGCCGCACTGCTTCACGCCAATCTGCTTGCCGGCTTGCTCGAGTAAATAGCACATATCATACTCATCTGAGAAATAGCACATACCTTTGCAACGGATAACCGACTTTGGCCAATGGCGCGCTACAAACTCGTCAAACAGCCCGAGATTAAAAGGCCTACGACGGTAATAGACAAATGTCTCTATCCCATACTCATACGCTTCACCTTCTTCCTCATCCTCTACATCACCTTCCACACCCTCAATCCATGCTGCACTACCTGCCACCGCATCAAAACTGAACAAGTGTGTATTCAGCAACTTGTCAAACGGCACATCGCAATAGTCACAGTTAATAATCTCTGCATGAGGCTGAATAGCACGGATGATCGCACGAATATGCTCGATTTCATCGGGAGAAACCTCACTCGCCTTATTTAGCAAAATCAAGTTGCAAAACTCAATCTGCTGGATAACTAACGATGCCAAATCCTCTTCATTGCTGAACTCTTTCTTCGCTTTTTCCTCTAAATCGCCGAATTCATCGCGCAAACGTAGCGCATCCACTACCGTCACGATATTATCCAAAACTGGCATCGGATCCTCCGTAAATGGCACCATTTTCGAATACGAACAAATCGTCTGAGCAATCGGAGCCGGTTCACAGATGCCACTGGCCTCAATAACGATATAGTCGAACTTCCGCGCAACGCACAAATCATGTAATTGCTCCACTAAATCCATCTTCAACGTGCAGCAAATACAACCATTCGTCAGCGACAACAAATTCGAATCATTCTGATTCACAACTCCACCCTTTTGGATAAGGTCTGCGTCGATGTTCACTTCGCCTATATCATTGACTATCACGGCAAAACGGATTCCTTCCGTATTCGCCAAAATGCGATTCAAAAGTGTTGTCTTACCACTGCCCAGATAGCCCGTCAGCAGCAAAACCGGAATATTATTTACCTGCATATTGTACGTACAATGGATAATATTTGTCAAACAATTCAGTTTGTTTATAGCGCTCTAAATTCTGCAGCACATAGCCAAGAACAGCACGATGATGACCAAGCGTCGATTGCATCGCATTACGCGTCTGTTTATCAACTTGCGCACCCCATGTCAGATAGTCCACATCGTTCTCCGCAACAGCCTCCATAATTCGATTAGCTTTCTCTATATCTTCCTGACTACCAAGCACATAGTAGAACGAAGCCATCGTTGCTGACGTATAGTCATAAGGCACATTACATTGCGGCAAAACCTCTTCTGCATAATCCAGTACCTCGCGACATTGATCACGTTTACCTTCGCGCAGCAATGCCTCTGCCAACTCCATAAACATCATACGATGCGTACGGCACATGCGCATAAGGTTCTCGTCGATATAGATACCCGGTTTATTGAGATTTCCGTACTGGAACTTATGCATCATATTATCAAACATCTTCTCTGTATTCACACGCGGCTGACCGTCTCGACTGCGAGTCGGAGTCACACGATATGCCAAACCCGTAAGCTCAAAATATGGCTCAAGACCCAGATAATAGTCATTTCCAACCGTCACAGCAAAGTAAATCGGACGCTCCCAGTTATGATGCGCATTCTGCGACAGCATCTCAAGCACCATCATCTCCGAACGCGTGTAACGACGAGCCTGTTTAACCGGAATCTGCTCTCCATTCAGACCGTCGATATACAACTGATTAGACGGAATATAATTCTCACCATCTCTCTTTGTTCGCGGATCCTCCGAACGCAAGAAATCAAATGCCTTAGACACTTCTAACGGCTGGTTCAAACGGTTGTCAACCCACACCACTTCGTTCTTGCCTGGCATATAATCCTTATATTCCCACGTAATCGGCAGTGCCGAAGACTCGTAATACGGACGTTTCATCTGACCTATATACCAATCAGTCTGCAAGTACGACAGGTTGCACACACGCAGATCCGTACCCACTTCTTCCACTTCCTGATTATACCAGAGCGGGAAGGTGTCGTTATCGCCATTCGAATAGATAATACCGTCTTTCTCGCATGATTTCAGATAGTTAGCACCAAAATCGCGGCAGGAATAGCGCTGCGAACGGTCGTGGTCATCCCAGTTCTGCGAAGCCATCTGTGCCGGCACAAGCAGAGCCACAACGGTTACAGCACACGCAATAGCCACTTTCGCTTTCTCGTTCTTCATAGCTTTGTTAATCCAACTCGTCAAAGCCAGCACACCAAAGCCAATCCAGATACAGAACGCATAGAAACTTCCTGCGTACGCGTAGTCACGTTCGCGCGGTTGATAAGGTGTCTGGTTCAGGTAAACCACAATAGCCAGACCTGTCAGGAAGAACAGCAGGAACGTCACAGTGAAGTTTCTCCAGCCCGAATGAACTGTCTTTTCGCCCTCTTTGCGACGAACCGACACTTGCCATATAACTCCCAGTATACCAAGAAGTAACGGCAACATATAGTACACATTGTGTCCCTTATTTTCCCTCAGTTCACGCGGCAGAGCATCCTGGTCGCCAAGCCGTGCGTTATCGATAAACGGAATACCTGTTAGCCAGTTACCTTTCGTTATTTCACCGTAACTCTGCAGGTCATTCTGACGACCCGAGAAGTTCCACATAAAGTAACGCCAATACATGAAATTCACCTGATAGCGGAAGAAGAAACGCAAGTTCTCGCCAAACGTCGGACAATAGTCCGTTTTCTGTTGGCCGCAGTATTCGTAACGTACACGACGACCCTTGATATTAGCCCAACTCTTGTAGCCGGAAATATGGTTCGCCTGGCCTGAATACATGCGCGGGAACAGCATCTTGAACTCGCTCATATACTCATACGACGTCTTATATCCCGTCAAAGCATAACGGTCTTTCTCGCCTTCTACTTCCGGAGCTGGAGCATACTGCGCATGACCTTGTTTTTCCACAGGTATGCACATATTTCCCTGTACTCTCAGCTTCACGGGCGCATTATACGTCTGGCCGTACAGCAACGGACAATCGCCATATTGCTCACGGTTCAGATAATACTTCAAACTAAACACGTTATCGGGCGAGTTCTGATCCATCGGCGTATCGGCATTGGAACGAATCACCAGCACCGCATAACTCGAGTAACCGACAATAATCATCGTCACCATCAAAAGACCCGTATTCAGCCAACGCCACAGGTTCTTACCCTTGCCTTCAGCATACTCCGCTTTTGCCCGCTGAAGCGTATAAATCAAGCCCCAAATAAGCAAACCGCCAAGCAGCACCAGACAAACCGCCAAACCTGTATTGAACGGACATCCGAACACATTCACAAACAGCAATTCAAACCATCCGATAAGCGTCGGAATACCCGGAATTAGGCCATACAGCACTACCGCCAAAATCGCTACACTAATGAGGAACGCGTATATCGCACCTTTCCACGAAAACTCATAGCGACGGAAGTAATAAACCATCACAATCGCCGGAATAGTCAGCAAGTTCAGCAAGTGTACGCCGATACTCAAACCCATCAAATAGGCTATCAAAATCAGCCAACGGTCACTTCCTTCTTCATCTGCCTGCTCATCCCATTTGAGGATCAGCCAGAACACCACTGCCGTAAACAACGACGACGATGCATATACCTCACCTTCCACGGCCGAGAACCAGAATGTGTCCGAAAATGTATAGGCCAAAGCGCCTACTGCACCCGCACCCAAAATGGCGATATCTTGCCACAGCGAATTACCGTTTTCTTCCGATTTCACCGGAACTTTTACTCTCAATTTGCGAGCCAAAGCCGTTATCGTCCAGAACAAGAAAAGTATCGTAAACGCACTTGCCAATGCCGACAACGCATTCACACACATCGCCACATGACTCACATCACTCGCAAACAGCGAGAAAAAGTGTCCCATCAGCATAAAGAACGGTGCTCCGGGCGGATGGCCTACGTCTAACTTGTGCGCACTCGCAATAAACTCACCGCAATCCCAAAAACTCGCGGTCGGTTCAATCGTCAACAGATAAGTGGCGGCAGCAATTGCAAACACTACCCAGCCACAAATCATGTCCCATAACTTAAAATTCTTCATTTATCTACGTTTTTTGCCTAATTTACAAAAATAGCGTGCAAAAGTACAACATATATTTCATATATGCAAATTTCTGAAGCAAAAAATGACGAAAAATGCACATTTTATAATAAAAAAGCGCATTCCCTTGCGCACGTGCGAGAAATTTTGTAACTTTGCGCGCTTTTTTGAATTTTTATATACAAAAACAATATGCAACTCAACAACAGAACTATTGCGGTTATCGGCCTTGGATATGTCGGCCTGCCGCTCGCCATTGAATATGGCAAAAAGTATCGCGTCATCGGATTTGATATCTTCAAAGCACGCGTAGAAGAGCTCGAAAGAGGCGAAGACCATACGCTCGAAGCAGATCTCGTCGGAATGAAACAAGCACGCGAACTGTACAAAACTACCGGTAAAATCGGACTTTCCTTCACTTCCAACCCGGACGATCTCAAGCAGGTCAACACCTACATCGTTACCGTTCCTACTCCGATTGACCGTTTCAACAATCCCGACCTTACCCCGCTTATCAAAGCCAGCGAGACCATCGGCAAGACGCTCAACAAAGGTGACATCGTCATCTATGAGTCAACCGTTTACCCTGGCTGCACAGAGGAAGATTGCGTGCCCGTGCTCGAGAAAAACAGCGGACTCAAGTTCAACCAAGACTTCTTCTGCGGCTATAGCCCCGAACGAATCAACCCGGGTGACAAAGTCAACACACTCACAAAAATCAAGAAAATCACTTCCGGTTCCACGCCCGAAGTAGCCGATATCGTCGATGCACTCTACAACTCCATCCTCGAAAACGGTACGCATCGTGCGCCCAACATGAAAGTGGCAGAGGCTGCCAAAGCCGTGGAGAATAGCCAACGCGACGTGAATATTTCCTTTATGAACGAACTCGCGCTCATCTGTGACCGCGTGGGAATCGACACCAACGACGTCATCGAAGCCGCTGGAACCAAGTGGAACTTCCTCAAATATCGTCCCGGACTCGTCGGAGGACATTGCATTTCCGTCGATCCGTACTACCTCGCACACAAGGCTAAATCTCTTGGCTACGACCCGAAAGTCATCCTTTCAGGACGTGCAGTCAACAACTCTATCGCGAACTTCATCGCGCATAAAGTGCTCAAACTCATGATTGCCAAGGACCATAAGATTAAAGAAGCCAACATCCTTATCTTAGGTGTCACCTTCAAAGAGAACTGCCCGGACTGCCGTAACACCAAAGTAGTGGATATCGCTACCGAATTGGAGGAATTCGGCTGCAATGTGGACATTTACGATCCGTGGGCATCTCCCGCTGTCGTTAAGCACGAATACGGCAAAGAACTCATTCCGGCCGTAAATCCCGACAAAAAATATGCCGCTGTCATCGCATGTGTGAGCCATAATCAATTCAAAACCTTTGACTTCAAGAAGTACAAAGAACAGAATGCCGTCATCTTCGATGTCAAAAACTTCGTCGATCGCAATCTCGTGGACAGCCGTTTGTAATCACTCATCCTCCCGCTCCCCACGGACGATACACGGACGATACACGGTCGATACACGGACGATACACGGACGATTGAACTAACTTAATGCGAACTTAATTATAAGATGGATATATGAAAATTGCAGTTGCAGGAACAGGATACGTAGGATTGTCTATAGCCACACTGCTGGCACAGCACAATCACGTCACGGCAGTGGACATCATCCCCGAGAAAGTGGATATGATCAACCGCCGGCAATCTCCGATTCAGGACGAGTACATCGAGAAGTACCTCGCCGAGAAAGACTTAGACCTCACGGCCACTCTCGATGCCAATGAAGCCTACAAAGACGCAGAATTTGTAGTTATTGCCGCGCCAACCAACTATGACAGCCAGAAAAACTACTTCGACACATCCGCTGTCGAAACAGTTATTAAGCTCGTCATGGCCGTCAATCCCAACGCCATCATGGTCATCAAATCGACGATTCCTGTCGGTTTCACCGAGACAATCCGCCAGAAAACTGGAAGCAAAAACATCATCTTTGCGCCCGAATTCCTGCGCGAATCAAAGGCTTTGTACGACAACCTCTATCCTTCGCGTATAATCATCGGCTTTGACCAACAAGATGCGCATCTCCAACGAGCCGCAGCAACATTTGCGAAACTGCTGCAAGAAGGCGCTATCAAAACGGATATCCCTACGCTGTATATGGGTTCCACCGAAGCCGAAGCCGTGAAACTCTTCGCAAACACCTATCTCGCTCTGCGTGTCAGCTACTTCAACGAACTCGACACCTACGCAGAGATGAAAGGTCTGGATACCAAGCAGATTATAGAAGGCGTCTGTCTCGATCCGCGTATCGGTTCGCATTACAACAACCCGTCCTTCGGATACGGCGGATATTGCTTGCCGAAAGATACCAAGCAACTCCTTGCCAACTATCAGGATGTGCCGGAAAATCTCATCGAAGCCATCGTAGAAAGCAATCGTACCCGCAAGGATTTCATTGCCGATCGCGTACTTGCCAAAGCCGGTTATTACGCTTACAGCGAGGAGAACAGCTGGGATGCCAAACAGGAAAAGCCGGTTACCATCGGCGTGTATCGCTTGACAATGAAGTCCAACAGCGACAATTTCCGTCAATCGTCTATCCAAGGTATCATGAAGCGTGTCAAAGCCAAAGGTGCCAAAGTTATCATCTACGAACCGACGCTCAAAGATGGAACAACCTTCTTCGGTTCTCTCGTAGTTAACAACTTAGATACCTTCAAATCGCAATCCGATGCCATCATCGCCAACCGCTTTGATGCTTGCCTCGAGGATATTCAAGACAAAGTATACACCCGCGACATCTTCCGTAGAGACTAACTATTGACGAATTTATGGCACAGCCAAGCTTAAAAAATACAACCGTTAGAGGTGTCGGATGGAGTTTCGCCGACAGCATGATGAGTCAGGGAATAACATTCCTTGTCGGCATCGTGTTGGCACGACTCCTCTCGCCTGAAGAATACGGTCTGCTTGGCATCATGATGATTTTTGTCTTAGTCTCCGAGAGTATCGTCAACAGCGGCCTCAGCAGCGCCCTAACTCGCAAACAGGACACCACAGAACTTGACTATAACACCGTCTTCGTAACGAATTTCGTGCTGAGTATAGTTATGTACTTGGTCCTTTTCTTTGGTGCTCCCTGGATTGCCAACTTCTTCGACAAGCCGCAGCTGACCGAACTGCTACGAGTCTTAGGCATTGTGGTCATCATCAACTCGCTGTCACTGGTTCCAAGTACCAAACTCATCAAAGCCATCGACTTCAAAACGCAGATGTATTGCTCATTAGCGTCGGCAATCATTTCCGGCGCAGTAGGTATATCCATGGCGTATATGGGCTTTGGTGTTTGGGCATTGGTTGGACAGCAGATGACTCGTCAAACGATTTATTCGTTCTCACTGTGGATTACGCTCAAGTGGCTGCCAAAGATTCAGTTCTCCACCAAGAGTTTCAAAGAGTTATGGACTTTCGGCTGGAAACTTCTTGCCAGCGGACTCATCAACACCATCTGGAACGAGATATACAAAGTCGTTATCGGTAAATGCTACACGCCCGCAACACTTGGACAATATACGCAAGCACACCAGTACTCCGATCTCTTCTCTCGCAATCTGACGAACGTCATTCAGCGAGTAAGCTATCCTGTCCTCAGTAAGATGCAGGACGAGAAAGAGCGCATGAAACAAGCGTATCGCCAAGTCATTAAAGTGACGATGCTCATTTCCTTCGTCTTCATGTTCGGACTCGCAGGATGTGCCAAACAGTTTATCTTCGTGCTTATCGGAGAACAATGGTTACCTTGTGTCGGCTACCTGCAGATACTCTGTTTCTCAATGGCACTATACCCGTTGCACGCCATTAACCTCAACATGCTGCAAGTACAAGGCCGCAGCGACTTGTTCCTTAAGCTCGAGATAATAAAGAAAATCATTGCTTTAGGACCACTGTTCCTCGGAATATTCGTCGACATCTATTGGATGTTAGGCGGCTCGTTTATTACGGGATGGATTTCGTACTACCTGAATGCGTACTATTCCGGTCCGTATTTGCACTACACGGTTTGGGACCAGATAAAAGACTTCCTTCCTTCTATGATGCTCGCTTTCGGAATGGCTGTTATCGTCTTCCTTATGGGATTTATTCCGATTTCACCGTATATCCTGCTCCCGATACAGATACTCGTCGGAGCGATTATTGTTTTCGCTATTTGCGAGATAACAAAATTGGAGGAATATATGCAACTCAAGCAAATTGCCTTGGATGTATTAAAACGCAAAAAATAATTCACTATGGATAACAAACAAATTACTGTAACAGCGCCGTTATTGCCCGGCTTGGAAGAGTTCAACACTATGCTCAAAGAGATTTGGGACAGTAAGTGGATTACCAACAACGGACAATTCCACAAACAGTTGGAAACTGAGTTATGCAAGTACCTCAAAGTACCGTATATCTCGCTCTTCACTAATGGCACCTTACCTCTGATTACTGCCTTACAAGCCTTGCGTATCACGGGCGAAGTGATTACCACTCCCTACTCCTTCGTCGCAACGACGCACGCACTCTGGTGGAACGGCATTAAACCTGTCTTTGTCGATATCGAAGAATCAACATGCGGTATTGACCCCGACGCTATCGAAGCTGCTATCACGCCTAAGACTACAGCTATTATGCCTGTACATTGCTACGGCAAACCATGTAATACCAAACGCATTCAAGAGATTGCAGACAAATACGGTCTCAGGGTTATCTACGATGCCGCTCACGCTTTCGGCGTAGAAGTGAACGGAGAAAGTGTCCTCAATGCAGGAGACATCTCTACCCTCTCTTTCCATGCTACCAAAGTGTACAACACCATCGAAGGTGGAGCTATGGTTGTTCACGACGCAGAGACAAAAAAACGCATTGACTATCTTAAAAACTTCGGCTTTGCCGACGAGACCATAGTCGTTGCACCTGGTATCAACGGTAAAATGGATGAAATGCGTTCGGCTTTCGGCTTACTGAACCTACACCAAGTAGATGATGCCATTGCCGCACGACAGAAAGTGGCACAATTCTACCGCAAAGAACTGCGCAACGTGCCGGGAGTGCGTTTCTTCGACGACATGCCGGGAGTACGTCATAACTACAGCTACTTCCCCATCTTCATCAACGCACAAGAGTTCGGCATGACTCGTGACGAACTGTATTTCAAGATGCGGGATAACAACGTGCTTGGCCGCAGATACTTCTATCCGCTGATTAGCACCTTCTCCACCTATCGCGGTTTGCCTTCAGCTAATCCGGAGAATCTGCCCGTCGCAACGCGTATCGCCAACGAAGTCATCTGCCTCCCGATGCATCACGAACTCACCCAACAAGACCTCGAACGCGTCATCAATTGCATTACATATAAATGAATATGATGAAAAAAATAATGCTCCTTGGCGGTATACATTATCTACTGCCGGTTATCAAAGCTGCGCACGAGCAAGGCTATTATGTGATAACAGCTGATAATGTGCCGGATAATGTTGCGCACAAATACTCTGATGAGTTCTGCAATGTTAGTATTGTGGATAAAGATGCCGTTTTAGCAGAAGCAAAAAAACGTAATATAGATGGCATCATATCGTTTGGCGTTGATCCGGGAGTAATGAGCGCGGCATATGTGCAAGAGCAATTACACCTACCTCAAATGGGGCCATATAAATCAGTTTGCATCCTACAAAATAAAGACCTATTCCGTGCTTTTCTGCGAGATAATGGTTTCAATGTCCCGCAAGCACGAGGATATGCCAGCATGGAAGAGGCATTGTCGGATACAGACTGGCTACATTGGCCTATGATTGTAAAGCCAACGGACTCTGCAGGTAGTAAAGGCGTAACACGTGTGGATAGCATAGAGAATTATCAATCCGCTTTAACTGAAGCTTTTAGCAAATCTATCAGTGGGCACGTTATTGTTGAAGAGTTTATTGATAAAGTAGGTTGCAGTAGTGACACAGATAGTTTCTTATTAGATGGCAAATTAGTCTTTGTTAGTTTCAATGCACAGCGCTTCGATATTGATGCGGCTAATCCTTATACACCAGCGGCATATAGTTGGCCATCAACCTTTCCGGAACATGAAGCATATCTTACATCGGAACTGCAACGATTAATGACCTTACTGCAAATGCAAACATCGGTGTTTAATATTGAGACACGCGTTGCATCTAATGGCAAACCCTATATTATGGAATGCACTCCTCGCGGAGGAGGTAATCGTCTTTGTGAAATGTTGCGTTATGCTACCGGCGTAGATATGATAACGGCACAAGTTCGTGCGGCAGTTGGAGATTCAACGGAGGCATTATGCCAAAAGCCTTATAACGGCTATTGGGCAGAGATTATTCTGCACGCAGATAAGAATGGGGCATTTCAAGGTTTAACCATTTCAGACTCACTACGCGCAAAAGTGGTAGAAAAAGATTTGTGGGTGAAAGAAGGAGATTACGTCAATGCCTTTAACGGCGCCAATGATGCCATCGGAACGCTGGTATTGCAATTTAACACCCAACATGATTTAGAACATGCACTCACTTCACAGCGTGAGTGGTTAACAATACACGTAGTATGAAGGACGCAATAGGAGGATATTTCAGTTTAGAGTTGCGAAAGGGCGCACATTACCACACCAACGCACTACGAATCAATACTGCTCGAAATGCTTTCGAGTACATCCTTCGTGCTCGAAAGTACGCAAAAGTATTTCTCCCGTACTACACGTGCCAAGTCCTATTGGAGCCTATTCAAAAACTACACATCAATGTTGAATACTACCCTATTAACGATGCTTTAGAGCCTGTTACACTTCCTGCTTTAAAAGCCAATGAAGCATTCTTGTACACAAATTATTACGGCTTAAAACAAGCAACCGTTGAACAATTAGCAAAACAATATGGCACGCAATTAATTGTTGACAATGCACAAGCATTTTTTGCGCAAAACGTGCCGCATATTGACACTTTTTATTCTGCACGCAAATTTTTTGGCGTTCCGGATGGCGCATATCTCTATACAGATGCTCAATTAGATTTAGAGTTACCACAAGACGAGTCGTTCCAACGAATGAGCCATTTGCTAAAACGTACAGACTTATGTGCTGAAAGCGGGTTTGCAGACTATCAGGAGAACGAAGAATCTCTGTGCCACCACCCCATTAAACGGATGTCACGTCTAACCGAACATTTATTGGCGTCAATAGATTATGAATCTATTAAACAAATCCGACGAGCCAATTATTTGCAATTTGAACAAACATTACAACCCCATAATCTTTTGAAATTACCCCCTCTATCAAAAGATGCTATCCCAATGGTCTATCCCTATTGGAGTGAATCTAATACACACATACGTCAGACATTACAGCAACATCGTATATACATTGCAACCTATTGGCCAAATGTACTTGAATGGGATTCTCCAATGCTAGAGAAAAATATCGTGACATATCTCTTGCCGCTACCTATTGACCAGCGGTATTCAGATCAAGATATCGAGAATATAAAAAATCTACTGATATGAAAAAGAAAGTGATTATTTTTGGAGCTACAGGCAATGTTGGGTCATATGTCTGGAAATATGCTCGCGAGTATTTTAATCCTGAACAATATGAGATTATTGCTTCTGGACGTCGAGACACAGATTTCTTCGCACGGCAAGGCGCTCCTTATTTCAGTGTAGACTTGTCTAAGAAGGAAGATTTTGACAAATTACCGACAGAGAATGTTTATGCAGTTATATATTTAGCAGCACAAATTCCGTCCTACATGGCAGGTTACAAACCAGAAGCTTATATTCAATCCAATATCATTGGTGCATACAACGTGCTGGAATACTGCCGCAAAGTGAAAGCAGACCGAATTCTTTTCTCAACTACTGTATTTGATGTCTCATTGTCGGTTAAAGATGGCGTCGCACTAAAACCTGACACACCGTATAACTTCAGCTATAAAGGGGATCATGCAGTATATGTTATCACCAAAAATACTGCTATCGAATTAATAAAGCATTATCATGCTGAATATGGCCTGAAATACTTTATATTCCGTTTCCCTACCATATATAGTTATAGTCCTTATCAGTATTACCACCCGAACGGTGTAAAGACAATGCGTCCGCTGTACAAGATGATTAATGCAGCCATTAAAGGAGAACCCATTGAATTATGGGGCAATCCTGAATATAGCAAAGACATGGTGCATGTTTACGATTGCGCTCAAATGTTATGCAAAGCGATTACCGTTGATAGAGATCATGGTTGGTACAATGTTGGCACCGGTATACCCGTAACGATGCGTGAGCAAATAGAAACAATCATCAAAGTCTTTTCACCCAAAGACCATCCTTCACAAATCATTTATCGTCCAGAAAAACCTGTAGGTGGCGGCTTCTTAATGGATATTACCAACGCCAAAGAAGAATTGGGATATGAGCCTCAATATGATTGTCAACGATTGTTTGAGGATTATAAGAATGAGATGCAAATTAATCGTTTTTTAGAATTGAGAAATAACGAATAAGCTTTATGAGTCAGCCAAAAGTATCTGTGTGCTGTCTGTCGTATAATCACGAAAAATATATACGGCAGTGTTTGGATAGCATTGTGATGCAACAAACAATCTTCCCTATTGAGGTTTTGGTGCATGATGATGCATCTACAGATTCGTCACAACAGATTATTTTGGAATATGCAAAAAAGTACCCTGATATTGTAAAACCTATACTCCAGACAGAAAATCAATATGTAAAGGGAAAAGGTATATTAGGACCTTATTTACTTCCTCACTGCAAAGGAGAATATGTAGCAATCTGTGAATGCGATGACTATTGGACAGATCCACTAAAACTCCAAAAGCAAATAGACATCTTAGAAGCACATCATGAATATATATTCTGTTGCCATCGGTACACGATATATAACGAAGCAGATAACTCCTTTGCCAATGATTATGCAAGCGAGTTCTTTAAAGACAATCAGGATATAGTTGTTACGCAGGAACTTCAATCGCGTACATGGTTAACCAAAGTGCTAACAATGGTAATGCATACAGACATGTTTAAACAGGCTTCTCTCGAAGCCGAAAGGAAATATGGGAATGGTGGCCTTGATACGTATATTTTCTACGAACTGCTTAAATTGGGTAACGGCATCGCACTCAACCAATTTATGGGCATGTATCGCCAGCAGAATAACGGCATCTGGAGCCAATTAGATCAAACGCAAAAGGCAAAGTCAAACTACTTGGTATTTCAGACACTGTATGAGCAAAATAAAGACGATAAATATGTCCAACATGCTTTACAACAAAATGCCATTCACTATTTGCGTCTCTTATCGTGCTGGAATTCGAAAAACAGGAAAGAGTTCCTACATATATATGGTTACATGGATTCGACCGTACTGAAAACAAACACGATCCTGTCATTTATTCTCCCGTTTGGACTCATTCAAAAAACCAAGAAAATATTTCATAAATGCTGATAATTGAATCCATATTAGTCTATACTACGCTTACCATTGCGATGTTCTTCTTCGCTAAACTCGGAGAGAAACCTTCGCAAATGCAAGCCGTGTATAATGCCATACCAATTATTCTCTTTACCCTCGTCTTTGGTTTACGGTACGGTGTAGGTGTGGATTATGCCAATTACGTTATGGAATATGACGAGTGGTTCGAAGGACTCACTTTCACAGAAATGCTCAAAGGAGACTTTGAACCCGGACTCGTTGTAATCATCTACCTCTGCAAGCTGTTTCACTGGCCATCTTACATGCTCTTCACTTTTGTATCGTTTATACAGATCATCCTTATCCATGCAGCCTTTAGTGAACAGCCACAGCTACGCAAATATGTTTATCTCGCCTTTATTTTCTTAGGTATCGCCATTACGGACTTTACAAACGCGATAAGACAACATATCGCAGTTTGCTTCTTTATGTGTTCGCTTATACAAATAGAACATAAGAACTTCGGCAAGTACCTACTACTCTGGATTTGCGCTTGTCTGTTTCATAAATCCGCTGTTATCATCTTCCCGGCTTATTTCATTTGGAGAAATCGCAGCGAGTGGTTCACAAATACTATTATTCAAACCGCAATACTCATTGGATGTTTTGCTTCCACGTTCTTCGATATCCTTCCTGCCCTAATGACAATCTTCCAGAAACTGATCGAATTGGTTGGATATGGTAACTACTTGGACGATATCACTAATCTCACATTTGATAAACAGTTCGGTTTCACGAAATACATAGAATTCTTTTCGTTGCTGACAATTGTTCTGTTTAGCAATAAGATAAAGAAACACTTCAATAGCGATTTGGTCAATATCATGTACGACTTGTTCTTTATCGGTATTTGCTGCAAGTACTTGTTTATGGGTAGTATGCTCTTTAGAAGAATGGCACTCTACTTTATTGACTTCTATTTTGTATTCTACGGTATTGCGTTAGCTTACTTCAAAGACACATTCAAAGAATCGATAAAACAATTACTCCCTGCCCTTTTTGTGTACTTTACGCTTTTCGTTACATACGCAAAACAAATATACTATTGCGAGACCTTTACCGGTGCATATGTCACCTATTTCCAAAAGAGTTGGCACGAGACCAAGGATATACAACGCGAAGAGTTAATTGATAGTATGGGATTTTAAATGAATAACTGGCACACATATCAAGGAGCTGTCTTGTGGACGAAATCGCCACTTGCCACACCTCCGACTTTCCAAGAGGCGAAGTCTGCGCTAAAAGCACACCATGCTTTCTTGGCACGCTGGACTTCTGACTTCGATTGTGCCCAACCAACACAATGGTGGTACTGCATCTGTGACCATTTTACCCCGCTCAACGAACTATCCGCTAAGCAACGTTACCGCATTAAGAAAGGATTGGAGCAGTGTAATATCCAACGAATAACTAACGAATCACTAACGCTTAGCGAGAAAGATATCGCGCAAGTGTTGATTGATTCGTTTATGGATTATCCGGCCAAATACAGACCGGATTTGTCCATCGACAAGTGGATAGCGGAAGTACGTTCAAAACTCAACAATCCGGAAATAGATGTCTGGCTCGCTTCAGACAAGCAGAACGGAGAACTCATAGGATACGGTTACTGCACTAAAAATGGCAATATCGTTTATCTCAACCAAATCAAAGTGCCAACCAAATATCTTGCCAAAGAAGTAAATGCCGCTTTTGCCTATTCGCTCTGCGAGTATTACTTGCAACAGCCTGACTACCGGATGATTATCGATGGTGAACGAAACATCAAGCACGAAACGAAATACCAGGACTTCCTGGTTAGAGTAATCAATTTCCGCTACGCCTACTGCAAGCTGAACATCATCTATTCGCCACTCATGAAATGCGCTGTATATACGCTATATCCATTCCGCAAACTATTCGGACTAATCGGCAAAAAAAGCAGCCTGTTTTATAACGTATTCTGCATCCTTAAACAAGAAGAAATAAGACGAAGCTTCACATGACAAAAACAACTAACATACCTTTCTCTGTTTGCATGTCGGTCTATAAGAACGACAACCCGAAAGACGTCTTAACTGCCTTACGGAGTATCAGTAAGGATCAAACCGTTCGACCGACCGAAATCATTTTGATCGTCGACGGTCCTATTCCTAAAGAACTGGATAAAACCATCAACGATTTTAGCAAGGGATACGCTACCCTTACGCTACTTCGACTTAAGGTTAATCAAGGTCATGCGATTGCTCGCCAGACAGCCATCGATGCCTCTTCGTGTGAGTGGATAGCTATTATGGACAGCGACGATATCGCACGACAGGATCGGTTCGAGAAACAACTCAACTACATTGCTTCCCATCCTCAAGTAGATATCCTTGGCGGGCAAATAGAAGAGTTTATCGGTTCGCCGGACAACATCGTCGGAAAGCGCGAAGTGCCGCTACAAGATAGCGACATCAAGCAATATCTCAAAGCACGCTGTCCGATGAACTTCGTCACTATAATGGCTAAAAAACAAGTGCTTGAGAACGCAGGAGGTATCATTGATTGGTACTGTGAAGAAGACTACTACCTCTGGATACGCCTTGCGCTGCAAAATGCCGTTTTTGCCAACTGCCCGGAGACTTTAGTCGACGTGCGTGTCGGAGCAGAAATGTACCAGCGACGCGGAGGATGGAAATACTTCAAAAGTGAACGAGGTATACAGCGTTACATGTGGAAACATCATCTTATCTCCTTCCCGCGCTATGTGTATAATGTCCTCGGACGATTCGTCGTACAAGTGCTAATGACCAATAGAGTGAGAAGCTTTGTCTTCCAGAAACTGTTTAGAAAATAAATTCGTACCAATATGAAGAAATATTTTGTATTACTCTTACTGCTGCTCTTTATCCCCTTGTGTTTGAACACACTTCAGGCACAAGAGAGAATCCGTATTATGTCCTTAAACATGGACCAGGGACAAGACAATACCTTAGACAGCATCTGCCGTTTTATCAATAAGTTCAGCCCTGATGTTGTAGGCATTCAGGAAATGGACATGTATCCCAAACGCGACTATGCACCTCACGAGCACGGCGTCAATTTCATAGCAGAGATGATGTACTTCACTTCCCTATACGGCATCTTTGGTAAAGCTTTCAGAGTGCCGGCAGGATGGGATTACGGAAACGCCGTTCTTTCGGCTAACTCCTTTATCAAGACCGAGAATGTACCACTGCCACGATTCGGATACGAGACACGAAGCATCATCATCGCTACTTTTGACTTCAAGGGTTATCGGATATGTTTCGCTTCGACGCACCTGAGCTTCGACAATCAGGCTATTCGCGAGGCGCAGATTAAATACATCGCAGAACTGATGGACAAGCAAGATGCCGACATTAAATTCGTTTGCGGCGACTTTAACTCGCCCGAAAATGGATTTGTTTTAGACCTTATGCCAGGTTGGCAAGATGCCCTACCCGCTCACAAGAAGACTTTCTCCGCTTATCCTCAGAACTATAAACGCACAAAATTAGACTATATCCTTTATAAGAGCGTTATTCCGCTTAAAGTGATTGACCACCAAATCGAGTGTGATGGCTCCATATCAGACCATTGCGCGTGCTTCGTGGAAATAGAAATTCCTGACATTAAAATTATTCGTTAGTATGAAAAATATAGCTATCATATTTGCCGGAGGAACCGGATCAAGAATGAATACTGTCTCGCGTCCGAAACAGTTCATCGAACTAAATGGTAAACCCGTTATCATCTACACGCTGGAGTTGTTTGAAAACCATCCGCAAATAGATGGTATCGTGGTCGTATGCCTCGAGTCCTGGATTAACTTCCTAAAACAACAGCTGGAGAAATTCCATATTACTAAAGTGGCGGATATAGTGCCTGGTGGAGTTACCGGACAAGAGAGTATCTATCACGGACTCAAACGTGCAAATGAACTCTATCATAACGATGTCGCTGTACTTATACATGACGGCGTCAGACCGCTGATTACGGAGCAAACAATAACTGATAATATTGCCGCATTAAAGCAGTTTGGTAATTGCATTACCTGTGTCCCTGCAACAGAAACCTTCGTCGTACAACAGGAAGACGGAAGCTTGGAGATTCCGGCACGCAAAGACTCTTTAATCGCTCGCGCACCGCAAAGTTTCATGCTCGATGATATACTATCCGCGCACGAAAAAGCACTGGCTGAAGGCAGAAACGATTTTATCGACTCTTGCACTCTCATGAGCCATTACGGACACAAAATGCACACCATAATCGGACCGATGGAAAATATCAAAATCACAACTCCTACCGATTTCTTCATCTTCCGAGCTATGGTGCAGGTTCACGAAAATCAACAAATATTTGGTTTTTAACATGAACAACATCTTGTTAGAAGACATAGCACAGTTTGCAGCCGCTTTTCCGTTCCGCGAACGAGTAAGCAACAAGACGTTCCTTATCACAGGAGCTACAGGTCTAATTGGCTCGACACTTATTCGCTGCCTCGTGGCATTGGACGAACAGGTTCATATAATCGCACCCGTTCGGAACGCGCAAAAACTGCACGACTTATTGGGAGAAGAAGCACAACATATCCAAGCTATCGAGTGCGACTTAATGTCCTTCGACTTCAATACCCTCGGACCGGTTGACTATGTTTTCCACTGCGCTGCGCCTACCGCCAGTTCGTTCTTCGTCAACCATCCCGTCGAAACATCTAAAACCATCTACAACATTACTGACCATATTCTGCAAATGGCAGTTAACAAGCCGCTTCTGGGAATAATTTACCTATCCTCCCTCGAAGTATACGGCAGTAACTTAGGTGCGGAGACAATTACCGAAGACATGCAAGGTTATTGGAATCCGTTAGACGTACGCAGTTCCTACCCGATAGCCAAACGTGCTGCAGAAAACTTGTGCCGTCTCTACGCATCGCAATACAATGTGCCTGTGAAGATTGCACGCTTGACACAAACGACAGGAGCCGGAATAGATAAACAAGACAACCGCATCATCAATCAGTTCGCTCGCTTAGCAAGTCTTAATCAGGATATCATCCTTCACTCTACCGGCGAATCAGCAAGACCATACTGCTATACGATTGATTGCATCAATGCCCTCTTCTACCTGCTGTTTAAAGGACAAAACGGAAATGCCTACAACGTGGCAAATAAAAATACTTATATCTCCGCACGCGACTTGGCACAATTCGTCAAAGAACACTTCGCGCCAAGCATACAAGTGAGAATCGAACTCGATAACAACAAGGGTTACGCTCCTGCCTCGATGCTCAACCTCTCTACTGCCAAACTCGAAGCTTTAGGTTGGAAACCGCAATACGACTTGAAACAGATACTCAATCAACTAATCAAGTATATGCAATCGGTATGACGAAGAAAAAATGTACATACAACATTATTATTCCGCACCACAATAATCCCTTTCTCTTGCGGCGGTGTCTCGACAGTATCCCGCAGCGAGAGGATATTCAAGTCATCGTTGTGGACGATAATAGCGACGCAAAATACATTGACGAGGTCCAAGCCGCCTGCGACGCGCACCCGAACACGCATTTCTTCCTTACTACCGAAGGACGAGGTGCCGGCTTTGCACGCAATAAGGCGCTCAAGCAGGTGAACAGCAAATGGGTTATTTTCTCCGATGCCGACGATTACTTCCTGCCCGAAGCCTTCACCATCTTTGACCAATACCAAGATAGCGAAGCGGATATCATCTGCTTCAATTCGGCTTGCCGTTTCTCGGACACAGGTGAAGAGAGTAATCGCAGCGAACACATAACAAAGATGATTGATGCCTTCCTAACCACCCCTAACGAGGAAACGGAAGGACAACTGCGCTATAACTACAACGAGCCTTGGGGCAAGATGATTCGCGCTGCACTTATCTTTGATAACAATATCCAATTCGAAGAGACGCGCTGGGCAAATGATGTACATTTCTCAACTGCTATCGGCGTACACGCCAAACAGATAGCTGCAGACAAACGCCAAGTCTATTGCGTGACCGTGTCACGCGGAAGTCTTGTGCACCAACACTCCATCGAAAGCCGACGCTGCCGCTACGAAGTGCAACTGCGCAATAACCAATATCTGCGACAAGTAGGCAAACCACAGTTCCAGACCTCCCTTATGTACTCACTTCGCTGGGCTGCGCATTACGGAGGCATTAAAGCCGTGTGGGACTTTATCAAACTCGGACGCAAGTACAAAGCCAACTTCTTTATCGGAGCCAATAAGTGGATAAAAAACTACTTTATCTCACGCAAAGAATACAAAGGAAAAGAACAATACATACAGCAATCATGAAATCAGATAGCGAATTGATGAACCAACTGGCGCATCGCACCAACTACCTACACGCTATGACCAATCAGGAGTCGCAAGCTATTAAGCAGACGCTGACCTTGATGTATCAGGATTTGCAGGATTTATGCATAAAACACAACCTGCAACTAATGCTTGGTGGTGGTTCATGCTTGGGCGCCGTGCGGCATAAAGGATTTATTCCCTGGGATGACGATTTGGACGCGATGATGCCACGACAAGACTACAACCGCCTAATTCAACTATTGGAACAAGGTGCTTTAGGGGATAACTATGAGTTCTCCGCACCGAATCCAAAAAACGAAAGCGTCAATACTTTCCTCAAGATATTCCTCAAGGACACCAAGTATATAGACCTGTTCTCGGTGAACACTCCGTTCCCAAAAGGATTGTACATCGATGTCTTTGCTATTGAGTCCACTCCAAAAAGCTCTTTTGCACGCGCTTTCAAAGGAATCATTTCCAACGGACTCGAGTTCTGCTGTATTCTAACTCATTACGCCAAGTATCCCAGCAAAGAACTCAAAGAATACATGTCGCTCGACAAAGCTATGCTCCGTCGCTATCGACTTAAACGATTCTTAGGACATTTAGTAGGTGTTATCCCTAGACGTAAATGGTTGTGGTGGTTCGACTTATGGGCACAGACCAAACAAGACAATCCCCTATGGACAATTCCTACAGGACGCAGGTATTACCAAGGAGAAATAATGCCTAAAACAGTTTTTGTGCCCGTAAAGGACGGTTCCTTCGAAGGACACACCTTCAAACTGCCGCACGACTATGACGCATATCTCACCAACCTCTATGGCAACTATATGCAGCTACCACCGGAAAATAAACGAGAGAGACATTTTATTTGTGAAATCAAACTACCCGATAGCCAATTATGATTACCAACAAAAAAACATACAAACAATACGTCAAACAGGATTTGTTGGCGTACGACATCAAGAAGCTTTCACTCTATCGTTGGCTCAGTGACGACCGTCTTCGTTTTCAGTTGCGTCTAAGACGAATTGAGTATCTTAATAATACTGCCAAGGGTAATCCGTTTAAGAAATTTGCATACTACTTTCTGCAGTTTTTTAACCATAAACTTGCAATTCGCTTGGGCTATACTATTCCGATAAATGTATTCGGCCCGGGTCTCTATATCGCGCACTGGGGAACTGTAACCGTTACCTCCTTTGCGAAAGTAGGACAAAACTGTCGTATTCACACCTCCACATGTATTGGCAACCACCTTGGTGCACCTGTTATAGGTGACAATGTCTATATCGGCCCCGGGGCTAAGATATTCGGCAATATTACCATCGGCAATAACGTTGCAGTCGGAGCTAACGCCGTAGTCAACAAGTCTATTCCTGACAACGTCACCGTAGGTGGTATTCCCGCTAAAGTAATCTCGCAAAAAACATCTCTGGATGCCGGCGTATATTCGCCAGACTTCCTTAATTACATTCAAAATGGCAACTAAATCGTTCTCATGATTAAAAAGCACCTCTTCGATATTACGTTTGCGTTCTTCGGTCTGCTATTTCTCTGGCCGGTGCTGCTGATTGTGGCGATACTGATACGCATAAAGATGCCGGGCGGACCGGTCATCTTCCGTCAACAGCGGGTCGGCAAGGACGGTAAACTGTTCACTATGTATAAGTTCCGCTCGATGACAGTCAACCACGGCGGCTCGTCCGTTTCCGTTGCGGGGGAGAGCCGTATCACGCCGCTCGGAGAGAAACTGCGGCACTACAAGATTGACGAACTGCCCGAACTGTGGAACATCCTCAAAGGCGATATGTCTTTTGTCGGACCGAGACCTGATGTGCCGGGTTATGCCGATAAGCTACAAGGTGAGGACCGCGAGATACTCAAACTCCGTCCCGGAATAACGGGACCTGCAAGTCTCAAGTACCGCAACGAGGAAGAACTGCTGGCGACAGTCGATAACCCTCAGGAGTATAACGACACCGTCATCTACCCCGATAAGGTCAGAATCAACCTCTACTACCTCAAGCACTACTCCTTTACGGCAGATATCAAGATGATTATCTGCACCGTGTTGGGCAAACATATGACGTATAACAACGAACTGATTTAATAATACACGATATGAATAAACGTATTTACTTATGCCTCGCGCATATGAGTGGTAACGAACAGAAGTACATTCAAGAAGCCTTTGACACCAACTGGGTTGTGCCTCTGGGTCCTAATGTTAATGGCTTCGAAGACGACCTCAAGCACTTTGTCGGTCAAGACAAACAGGTTGTAGCACTATCAGCCGGAACGGCGGCTATCCACCTCGCGCTGATTGCCAGTGGCGTACAGGCCGGAGACGAAGTGATATGCCAATCCTTCACCTTCTGCGCCTCCTCCAACCCAGTTACCTACTTGGGCGCAACGCCTGTCTTTGTGGACTCGGAGTCTGAGTCATGGAATATGAATCCCGCCCTGCTCGAGAAAGCCATCATCGACCGCAAGTACAAAACAGGCAAGTACCCGAAGGCCATAATTCCCGTCGCTTTATACGGTATGCCTTACCGCATCGAGGAGATTATGACTATTGCCAATAAGTACAATATCCCCGTTATCGAAGATGCGGCTGAAGGTATGGGCTCTAAATGGAAGAACCAAGTCCTCGGCACGTTTGGTAAGTTCGGCGTGCTTTCCTTTAACGGCAACAAGATGATCACCACTTCCGGCGGCGGCGCGCTTATCTGCGAAGATGAAGCTTCCAAGCAAAAAATCATGTGGTTCGCAACACAGGCTCGCGAGGCTTATCCATACTATCAGCACGAGGCTATAGGCTTTAACTATCGTCTGTCGAATATCTGCGCCGGTATAGGTCGTGGGCAAATGACCGTGCTCGAGGATCATCTTAATCACCATAAGCACATCGCAGCACTCTATCGCGAGGCGTTCAAACATATCGACGGTATCACGTTCCACGATGCGCCTAACAGCGATTACGACAGTAACTACTGGCTCAACACCATCACACTCGATGAGAATCTGCACGTACAAGGCGAGGAGAAAGCTTACGCAGAGGCTATTCAAGGAGCAGTTGGTGGGGCTGCGGGTGTAGTACACGGAGGAGGAAGTGTTCACACCGATTGCGAGCCTAACCGTAATGTAGAAGCAATGCGTTTGTACCTTGATGCGGCAGGCATAGAGAGTCGGCCGCTGTGGAAACCGATGCACAAACAACCTGTCTATGCTAAATCTCCCGCCTATGTGGACGGGACCGCAGAGGCTATCTTCCACAAAGGATTATGTCTGCCTTCCGGTCCTATGGTCACAGACGAAGATGTAGCATATATTATCGCTAACATCAAAGCCGCCATCAGCAAATAACAAATTACAAACAACAAACAACAAATCACAATGGCATTTTTCGGTTTATTTGGAAAAGAGAAGAAAGAGACGTTAGACAAAGGGCTTGAGAAGTCCAAAGAGAGCGTGCTCAGTAAGATTAGTCACGCTATTGCCGGCAAGTCCACTATCGACGACGACGTACTCGATAACTTAGAGGAAGCGCTTATCACCTCCGACGTCGGCGTAGAGACCACGCTGCGCATTATTGAGCGTATTCAGGAGCGCGTCAAGCGAGATAAGTATATCGGCACCGCCGAACTCAACACCCTGCTTGTGGACGAGATTGCAGCTATGTTAGCTGAGAACGAGACAACCGACATCCGCGACTTCAGCGAGCCTCTGCCCGCCAAGCCCTATGTGGTGATGGTAGTCGGCGTGAACGGTGTGGGCAAGACGACCACTATCGGTAAGTTAGCCTATCAGTACAAGAAAGCTGGTAAGAAAGTGTACCTCGGCGCTGCGGACACCTTCCGCGCAGCAGCGGTCGAGCAACTATCTATCTGGGGCGAGCGCGTCGGAGTACCCGTCATCAAGCAGCAACAAGGCTCTGACCCTGCTTCCGTAGCGTATGACACCGTCGCCAGCGCAAAGGCCAACAACGCCGATGTCGTGCTCATCGATACCGCCGGACGTCTGCATAACAAGATTAATCTCATGAATGAGCTCACGAAGATTAAGTCCGTCATGCAGAAAGTGGTGCCTGATGCGCCGCACGATGTGATGCTTGTCTTGGACGGCTCAACAGGACAGAACGCTTTCGAGCAGGCCAAACAGTTCACGCGCGCCACACAGGTCTCGAGCCTCGCTATCACCAAACTTGACGGCACAGCCAAGGGTGGTGTCGTCATCGGTATCAGCGACCAGTTCAAGATTCCGGTTCGCTATATCGGTCTGGGCGAAAAAATGGAAGACCTACAGGCCTTCCATAAAGAAGAATTCGTTAAGTCGCTCTTAGGTATCTAACCCTACCCGACCACGTTATTATCGTCTTGTCGAAGCGCCACCCGCGCTGCGACTTGAAGCAGCTGATGACGAGACGGTGGCACCGGATGATCGGTGGCTGCTGCCTGAGTAGCCGCTGCTAACCGTGCTACTGCCGGCTGAATAGCTGCGTGTCGAACTGCCGCTGCTGCTGGAGCCGGAGTAAGAGCTACGCGTACTACTGCCCGAGTACGAACTACCTGAGTACGAGCTGCGCGTGGCAGAAGGTGTAGCTGTGCGCGTAGCAGAAGGAGTAGCTGTGCGCGTAGCAGAAGGAGTAGCTGTGCGCGTGGCCGTAACGGTGGACGTGCGCGTAGCTGCGGAGCCGCTATAGCTGCTGCCGTAGGTGTTGCCGCTGCGGGTCGAGGCGCCGGAGGATGCCGTGCGCGTAGCTGCGGAGCCGCTATGTGTCGAGGAGGCACTCGCAGCAGGAGTAGCCGTGCGGGTCGTCGAAACCGATTGGCTGCGGGTGGAGGCACCGGATACGTCCGTACGAGTAGCCGCTTGTCTGGGCGAAGCCAGTTGGCGAGCGTTGCTCACTTCCGTGCCGGCATGACGAGTAGCAAAAGAGCCTTCAGGATGCGAGGTCGCATAGTCGTGACGACTAACGCCTTCCCCCATTCGATGCGTAGCAGGACGAGCCTCTTTGGCATAGTGGAAACTGCAACCGTAGTGTTGATGATGGAAATCATGGCAACGATGGTAGTAGTCGTGATAACCTATGCAAGCATAAGGTCTCCACCAGCCGGGCCAGTAGCCCCAGTACCACGGACTGTTCCAGCATGTCCAGTAAGGCCCCCAGAACCAATCATAGATAACCGGCCTGTAGATATAAACGGGCTCTATTACGTAGTTTGTACCGTAGATATACTCATCGCCAATCACTTGTACCGAGATGTTTTCGGCCTCATCTTTCTCCACATATATACTGGCCACATCTTGGTAGATGTCTTTAGCTAATACGGCTTGCAGCACGATCAGGTGTTTATTGCCGTTATTGGTCTCAATCACGCGGATATAGTCCACGTCACCGTCGCCGTTCAGGTCAAGGTTGACAAGAGCCTGCTGCGGGTCGTTCAACTTCTTCTCGAAATCCTCTAAGTCTTTCGCCTCGCCAAAGAGTTTGGCTACGACCTTGAGGTCGAGGTTAGCAGAGATGTCACTGTTGGTGGCTGTCACGGTAATCGTTTCGTCAGCCCATGCTACGGCACTGCTTATCAGCAGGATAGCGAAAAGATAAGTTAAGCGTTTCATAGTCACACAAGATTTAAATTGTGATGCATTTTCTCCTTCTTCGTCTGCATGTAGCGCAGATTATAGGGGTTCGGAGTAACCTCTATACTCACATTCTCTACAATTTCTATGCCATAACTCTCCAGACCGACTCTTTTTACCGGATTGTTTGTCATCAAACGTAGTTTGCGAGCACCTAATTCGCGCAGTATGTGCGCACCAATACCATAATCTCTTTCGTCTGGTCGGAAGCCCAAGTGTACATTTGCTTCCACCGTATCTTCACCTTGTTCCTGCAGCCTATACGCGCGTATTTTATTCATAAGGCCTATGCCGCGCCCTTCCTGGTTCATATAGACGATTACGCCCTTACCCTCTTTTTCAATCTTGCGCATCGCTTCGTGCAACTGTTCGCCGCACTCGCATCGACGCGAGCCGAACACGTCGCCGGTCATGCAGCTGCTATGCACACGGCACAGCACCGCTTCGTCCTCTGCCCACTCGCCTTTGACTAATGCCACATGCTCAAGACCCGTCGTCAGATCTCGGAATGGCGTCAACTTGAACTCTCCGTATTCGGTCGGCAGGAACACCGTCTCCCCACGCTCCACAAGGGCTTGATCACTAAATTGCTCAACGTCATCGAACCTTTCACCTTTAACCTTTAACTTTTCCCCATTATTAAGCCTGTACGCTATCAGGTCTTTGATTGATATGAGCTTCAGGCCGTACTCTTTGGCTACTTGTTCGAGTTGCGGGAGACGAGCCATCGTACCGTCGTTATTCATTATCTCTATCAGCGCCGCGGCGGGAGTGAGTCCTGCCAGGCGGCACAGGTCAATAGCCGCCTCCGTGTGCCCGGCACGCTGCAGCACACCGCGCTCTTTGGCGTAAAGGGGATTGATATGTCCCGGACGACCAAAGGTCGAGGGTGTCGATTTGGGGTCTGCCAAGGCTTGAATAGTGGCGGCTCGGTCTGCAGCCGACACGCCCGTCGTACAGCCTTCTAACTTATCCACCGTCACCGTGAACGGTGTGCCTAACATCGACGTGTTATTCGCTACCTGATGCATCAAGTCCAGTTCCGCACAACGACGCTCCGTTATCGGGGCGCACAACACACCGCGACCGTGTTGCAGCATGAAGTTCACCTTCTCCGGCGTTATCTTCTCTGCCGCTATGATAAAATCGCCTTCATTCTCGCGGTCTTCGTCGTCCACAACAATAACGAACTTACCCGCTTGGAAATCAACTAACGCTTCCTCAATCCTATCCATTGTACTTTCTCTTTCAACTTTAATCGTTTAATTCTCACCTTCGCTTTCTGGAAGGCCATTACCCATACTTCGGGGTTGAATATTCCGGAGTCGGTTGCCGCTTTGTAGGTCAGGAAGATGCCTATCGGCAGCAACGCAAACGAACTCAGCCACATACCAGTCCACACCGGCCACAACGCCTCGCGAGCCATCTTATATCCGGTGTTATCGATGATGTAATAGATGATAAACATAATCACCGATATCACGACCGGCGCTCCCAATCCACCTTTTCGGATGATAGCACCCAGGGGTGCGCCGATAAAGAAGAATATCAGACATGCGAAAGCGAGTGTGAACTTACGGTGCAACTCTATCTGGTGCTTTCGGATATAGCGCTGGTAGTCGTCCAGCAGCATCGCGTTGTAGTCTATCTGGTCTTTCTGCTGCCGGATACGGCTCTCCATCACGTCTATGACGTCGTACTGCTGTTTCGGTGTCATACGGGCAAAGAGCGAATCGACGTCGTACTCGGTGAGCTCTTCTTTCATCACCGGCTGCAGCACACGTCCGTTCAGTTCCTCGCGACCGAAATAGCTTTTGTCCACCAGTTTCTCGCTCTGCTGACGACTTTTCGCATGCGCTAACACGTACATTGAGTCCACCGACTTAACCAACTGCACCACATCTTTCGCCACGTGCTGGTCTTGCAGTATGGACTCGTCGTAGCGGTTGAGCTCCGTGTTGAAGTCTTTGAGCAGCTGCTTGCGCTCGAAGGTCTCACGGCGGTAGGGAATATTCTTCTTGGCGCGCTCTTTGTCCTGCTGTTTCTGGTCCAGGTTCTCGAACGACTCGCCGCTGTATAGTGTCAGCAGCAGGTGCTGCTTGTCCTTTGTTATCTGTATCTTGCCCGAGTCTGCTACGATAACGGTCGCGTTCTTAAACCCGTCCGAGAAATCGTATATCATCAAGCCGTAGAGCATACCGGTTTTGTTGTTCTTATGCCGTACATAGACGTTCGTGCCGCCGATACCGTCGTAGAACTCGCCCACAGGAATATCCAACTCCGGCGATTTCTGACGGAGCGAGAATATCAACGCCCACAATTTCGTTTGCGATTTCGGAAGCACATTATTGGAGAAGAAGAAGGCACCCACACTCACTATCGCTATCGCTATCGCTAACGGTTGCATAATGCGGAACAGCGATATGCCTGCCGCCTTCATCGCCGTAAGCTCGAATTTCTCACCGAGATTACCGAACGATATCAGCGACGCTAACAGTATCGCCAACGGCAACGCCAACGGGACTACCGACGCTATTGCGTAGATAAAGAACTCCGCCAACACCGATATCTCCACACCCTTGCCTACTAAGTCCTTGACATGCATCCACACGAACTGCATGAGCAAGATGAAGATAGCGATGAAAAACGTCGCCATAAACAACCCAAGAAAATTCTTGAGCAAGTAAATATCTAACTTCTTAACTCCCCGCAATACGTTATATACTACATATTACACAATCCACACTCCCCTATCCTTTCAGGTCTTCCGAGAAGAACCCGACGGGCATGAGGTCTGCAGCGTTCTCGAAGATAAATATCTCCTTCTCGCCGTACAGTATGACCTTCATCGGTTTGCCGTAGCGGTGCTCGGTCTCTATCATCACTTGTCGGCATGCACCGCAGGGTGCCCCCGGTGTCTCGGTAAAATGTCCCCCGGTGAAGCAAGCGATACAGAGTGTGTTAACCGGCACTTCCGGATAGTTGGCTCCTGCTGCAAACAAGGTTGTACGCTCGGCGCACAGGCCACTCGGATACGCTGCATTCTCTTGGTTAGCTCCGCGAATAATCACGCCGTTGTCTAACTTCGCCGCGGCGCCTACGTGGAACCTCGAGTACGGGCAGTAGGAGTTCTCTGTCTGGTGCTTGGCAATCTCTACCAACTCTTTTTCCTCAGCCGTCAGTTCGTCCATTGTACAAACTTTCAGCTTTGTTTTAATCTCAATGTTTTTCATATGACTGGTATTTTAAAAATGGTTTATTCTCACGTCCGTGCGCAGTAGTGCATACTACGACGCCGCAAAAGTACTGCTTTTTTTTGATATATGCAAATTATTTTGCATTTTTCTTCCGATTTATTTGTGTAGTCGCAAAAAAAGCAGTATCTTTGCAGCCGAATTTAGGAAGACGAGCGAATTATGTCTGTTCAGAAACGTAATTTGGACAAGAAACAATTGCTCTCCAAGCAGTTGTACGATAGTGGCTACCTATGGTCTTATAAGGCTGTGGGTGATAACGCCGTGCTTCCGGACGAAGAGCTAATTTTGAACAGTTTGTCGCACCTTGAGTTTGAGGACATGCCCCTTTTGTTTGAGGCTTTTCCTTATCGCCAAATAAAACAGGTTTGGCAACAACGCATGCTGCCTTATCCGGAATATTACGGTGTGCTCAACTTGCTTTTAGCTGCATTATTCTTCCACATCAAATCACCTAAGAAATATACTGCTAAATATGTGGCGTAACGGACTTCGTGATAATACTTTGCAGGTCTTCGACCAGGTCTCGCGGTTGAAATGTATCAAGGACTTGTATCTCTGTGGTGGCACAGGAATCTCTTTGTTGTTGCAACATCGACAAAGCGAAGACTTGGATTTTGAACTGCTGAACTATCACGGGGATATCAAGCAGTTGGATGTTTCTGGTGTCAGCAATGAAATTGTCTCCGTTTTTCCGGATTGTCAGCGAGAGATATTAGGACAGCAACATATCCAGTTCTACATAGGAGATTATGTCAAACTATCATTCTTTGCGCCCAAGAACCGTGTCCCTGCTTTGCACACCGGTTTTACGTATAACAACCTCAAAACGGTTGACGCGCAAGATGCGTTAGGAATGAAACTCTTCACGATTACCGTTAGGAGCTTGTATCGTGATTACTACGACATCTATTCGCTGTTGAAAGAAGGTCTCTCTTTCGAAGACGGATTGGATTATGCATTGAAGTTTACGAGGCATCAAGTGCATTCAAAAGCTATCTTGTCGGCCTTAATAACTCCAACTCTGTATCCTAAGCCCCAAGACTTCGACTTGATGCAACCTAAATACGATGTCTCGGCTGAAGAAATAGCCAACTATTTGGTGGAAGTGATAGCAACCCGAAAGAAATAATCGGCAGCCAAATACCCCGCCGCGATGATCGCGACCGTCACTTACTGACGAATTTATTAAAAAATTGAGCCAATATTTGCACAGTTCAAAAAAATTGGTTAGTGAAAAGCCGGTGAAGTCCCGGTGAAGTCCCGGTCTGCTACGGAGATTTGGTTATTGTTTAGCGGCTTTGTTTCCTTGTCTTTTTCGGAAGAAGAAGAGAAGGCAGGCGAAGAGGAAGTACGCTCCGGTTTGAATCCACAAAGCTATCCACTCCGGCATAGCGGAAGCGGTAAAATGGTTGGTGTGCAGCAACGATGCCCCCATAGAGTTGATGTGGATAAAAGCATGTGCACCATGCGTATAAGGGATGCAACAAGCAATATACCACCATGCATCAGGAATCATTTCCTTCGGCCACGAGATACCCGCCATAAAGAGAAAGATAAGCGAGGACGAGATAAGCAGTACCAAGCCCGACTCGCGGTTACGGATAAAGACACTGACGCACAGCGAGAAGAAGATGATTGCCAACAGATAAGGCACAATAAGCAGAAGGATGTCATCAATAGCCCCCACATGCGGAATATCGAACAAGCGAGGATATAAGCCTAAGACAATAACCGACAAACCAAAATAAATGACGAAATAAGCCGCAGCCCGCGCAAGAAGTGACTCCAGACTATATTGGTCCATATTTTCCTCTCGTGCCGTTCCTCCCAGCATACAGATTCCGAAGAAGAGTGTCTGATGCAAAATCAGCATCAATACAGCAGGAATAAGAAACGAACCATAGCCTCCTGTTGGCGTGAAGAGTGCTATTTCGTGATATGGTGCATCTTGCACAAGCGCCCAAGCAAACTCTTCGCCCATTCCCATTTGTTCGTACCGGTCAATCTGTATATTGCGCATTTGTTCAAGCATGACCTGATTGCAACTGAGGTAAATAGCTTTCATATAGAGGAAAGACGACATATCGCAGTAGAGGGAAATATGCGCCTGTCCGAGCGGATCTGCCAACTGTGCTGCAAAATCACGCGGGAAATAGATGATGCCGTGCACATTCTGGTCGCGCAGCAGTTGTTCCGCCTCCGCCATCGAGGTGCAGGTATGCGTCAGGCAGATATCCGGCGCAGCATTCCATTTGTGCAAGAAAGCACGGCTTTGAGGGCTATTACTCAGGTCTACTACGGCAACCGGCACATTGGTTATCTGCTCATTCCAGTAGATGGCTTTATAGAGCAACGGGTATGCCAGCGTAGCTACAATAAAGATAACCACCACGCCCGGGTCGCGGAAAATACGACGTATTTCATTTGCTATTTTGCCATTTACCATTTTTGCCGTTTATGGAGTTATTGAGCCTTTTGGGGCAAGTTATTTGAGGGGATAATTTTGGTTGACGAGTGCGCTATGAAGCCGTGGTGATACGAGCAGCGAGACGAGCATAAAAGCCACAAGAGCCAACATACAATGTATCGTATTTTGAATGGGGCCTGCCATCAGTGCTTCGTTGACATAGAGCAGGTAGTAATGTCGTAGTGGCTCGAGATATGTAAGTGCCTTAATGGGTGCCAGCATCGACATCTGTGGGTAGGTAAAGCCCGAGAGCGAGAAACCAAGCATTGAGTACAACGCACCGATAGACAACGCGTCCCGCAACGTAGGCAGCAAGCCGATAAGCGTAATGCCGAGAGCTTCCATGGCGAAGATGAAGAGCAGCAACCCGAACATCAGGCGTGCATGGCTGCCATACACCGGAAAACCGGCAAAATGATATAGGATAACATGACACCCGACACCCAAAATGATATATATTAGCGTGTACGGAATCAGTTTGCCAATCATTGCAACGGTATAGTTGCCACCAGCAGCCTGTAACCAAGCGTGCGACGTACGCATCTTTAACTCAAAACCGACAGCGAAAATAGTGAGCATAAGACAGATAAGTCCCAATATTCCCGGTAGGATGGTGCTAACCAGATAGACAGAGTAGTTGCCCCATGGATTAGCAACCATATGCCCCTCTACTGCCAGCGGCTGAATACGGTGCATGATTATATCATCCGGCAGCCCTTTTTTTCGTAGTACCTCTCGTTGGAAAGCACCGGAAGTAAGGTTGGCCATGGTTAACAACTGCTTATACGCTGTGTTACCACCTACTGTATAGGCGTTTGTGACATAAAAATCCAATTGCGGGCGCTTGAAATCGACAAGGTCGGAGTAGAACCCCTCTCGGATAACGAGAATACCGTAAATCTTACCTGATTGCATGGCGATGCGCGCCTCGGGATAAGAGTTCGTCACCAGTTGAATGTCCACCGAGGGCGTAGCTTGCATCTCATGAATAAGACGCCGAGAGATTGTTGTTTGGTCCAAATCGACTACTGCCACAGGCATCTTCTCTGCTGTTCCACCTCGCATCAGCGTGAGGAAGAAAAAGGTAGAGAGCAACATCACTCCCACCGACGCAAACATATACAGCGGTCGCGCGAACATCATATGCAGTTCACGCTTCATCACGCGCCATATATTAATGAAGATATACTTCATTTGTCAGCTACGAGGGCGGTCATACCCGGGCGCAGGTTTGGAATTGTTGTCGCAGGACGACATTTGACGTCGAATGTGCGCACGTCATAACCGCCGTTTTGTTTGGTTGAGCGCCATGTGGCGTAGGTTCCCATGGCTTTGATATGTGTCACGGTCAGCGGATACTTAGTGTCTGTTCCAAGCGCGGGGATTGAGACTTCAATCATGCTACCCATTTGGAAACGGGATAACATATCTTCTCGCACGGCAAAAGTGAACCACATATCGTTAAGGTCCACAATAGACATAACAGGGCTTCCCTGCCCCACTAATTCTCCTACCTTAGGAAATAGTTCACTCACTTCGCCGTCGCATGGAGAAAGCAGGTATTTCTCTGCCTCGGCCGCAGCCACTTCCTGCAAGATGCCATCTACGCGGGCCACTTGTGCTTCGGCAGCAGCTTTATCTTCTTTGCGAGCGCCTGCCAGTGCCATGTCATACTGACTGCGGGCAGCCTTGACGGTGGCGGACGCTGCTTTGTATTGGGCCTCCACCTCGTCGCGTTTCTGGGCACTTACTACACCTTTTTCGTACAATCGCTCCACGCGCTCGTAACTCTTACGGTAGATTTCCTCGCCGGCTTTAGCTTTCTGATATAGTTCGTATGCACCTTGTATCTGCTCACGCTGCGCACCGTTTTTGGCTTTCTGATTAACAGCCTCAGCCATATCTCTCGCGGCAAGTGCCTGCGCTTTTTTAGCCTCTACTTCCGGCGAATAAATAACGACGAGTGTATCGCCTTTCTTGACTTGGTCGCCCTCTTCATACAGATACATATCGATACGCCCCGGCACTTTACCCGACACGCGGTACTCCGCAGCTTCGGCTTCGCCCTGAATAAGTGTTTTCTCCGGTCTGAGTGCCAGTGCACCTACAACCGCTACAATCACTACCACTGCAAGCAGGGCAATCAGACCCAACAGCAGACTTCCTTCTTTTTTGTATTTCATATGCCTAAATCTATATTCATTTATAACTTACGCAGGTATTTGCGCAAAAGTGTCTCTGTTGTTTTGGCTTCGGCTTCGGCATCCACTAAATCGGTTGCGGCAGATAGCCAGGCCGTCTGCGCCATCATTAAATCCGATGCAGGAATCATTTCTGCGTCGTACGACTCCTGTGCCATACGCAACACTTCAGCAGCGTTGGCTAAGTTGAGGCGCGCCAGAACTATTTTCTGTTGGGCTTCCGTCATTTTTTGGGAAGCTTGTGTTGTTTGCAGAACCAGCAGCTCGCGCGTTTCGTCTTCCTTGAGTTGGGCGGCACGTGCAGCATGTTTGGCAGCCTTAAGGCGGTATATATCGTCTGCATGAACAATCGGGATATTTACTGCCACCCCGGCGGTGAAGAATCCTTTACCACGCCAATCGGTGTACAAACCGTTTTCCGCACTGATATTGGAGTAGATATAATTGGCATTGGCCATGATACTGGGTTGCAACCCTGCCGAAACGAGTTTAGTGTTGGCTTTAGCAATCTCGGTTGCTTTCTCAAGCATCTGTAATTCTACACGGCCGTCCACGCTACTCTCTATATCCACCGCCGTATCTTGCAGTAAGGTCTCAGACAACTCACTTTCGTCCAAATCCAACGGCTCATCTAATGGCAGACCGCACAGTTGCGCTAAGGCCATCTTCGACAATTTTAATCCGTTCTCGGCTTGCAGTTTCTTCATCTCTGCTTCGCCGCGTTTGGCCGTCACTTTGAGTAAGTCCGATTGGGTCGCTACGCCTTCGTTAACAGCCTCTTTCACGTCGCCTTCCAGTTTGCAGAGCAAGTCGTAATACTGCTCCGCCAACTCTTTCTTGCGGGCAACAGACACCACACGCCAGTAGGCCTCATCTACGGACACAATCAAATCGTCGTGTTTCTTATCCGCTTCCAGTTCAATCGTCTGCTCCGCCAGTTTGGACATATCGTAGATAGCACTTAACCGCCCACCTACATAAATCGGTTGCGTCACACCTACTTGCGCCACAAATAGGTGCGTCGTATTGAGATTGAGTTGGTCGTAAATCTGCTTGTAGCCATCCGCAATCATCTGTCCGGAGGCGTTAGCAAGGGATTGTACCTGATTACCTACGATATCTATATCCTTGGTTTGTTGCACGAGTTGCCCCATCGGTGAGCCTTCGTTCCAGAAAAAATGCCCTGCCCCGGCTTGGGAGATAATCGCTCTTCCGCTGCCTAAGTCCATTTCCGACGGCAGAAGTGTCAGTTTGGCGTTAGTCCATGTGTAAGCAGAATTGGCGGAGACACGAGGAAACATAGCTGCTGCAGCCGCTCTGCGGTTATCTTTCGCCGCTTCTTTCAACTCCTCACCTGCCTGCGATTGCTTGGCACTCAACGCCATCTCGCGACACTGCTCCAACGTCAGTTCCCTGCCCCACAACGGCATCGCCACCACCAACAGAACTAATATGTATCTGCAGTACGTTTTCATTATTGCTATCGTTTACTTGGCGTTACGCACGCAGTGTAAGTGAATATTTTTGCCGCTTAGTTTATATTTGGGGTCATTACGTTCCTCGCCGTCGTAAGTGAGCATCAAGCATACGTCACCATTGGAGAGCATATAGCCGGAGCCCTGCACCTCTACATCGAAAATCTCTTGACGTTTAATCACTGTTCCTAAGACCAGCGTATCGCGTGCCACTTCCACCTCGATGTTGCGATGCGTTGGACGCACATATAAACTGTCGCCTGTCACCACTGCCGTCACATCATAGACGTCGCCACTTGTCTGATTAAAACTCATCACTACTTCTTTTTCTTTACCGGTGCCTGTCAACGTCATCGTTCCCGTTTCTGGAGTTAGATGCACATCGCCCACTAACGTATCCGAGTGCTCTATTGTTACCACACCGGACACCTTATAGGTGTAGTTACCTACCAAACTATTCACTTCCTCATTTTGGGAACAAGAGGTTAGCCCCAAAGCCAAAACACTTGCAATAATCAAATATGCTTTTTTCATTATATGAATTTTATTACCGCATAAATTGACACAAAAAACGTGCCAAAGAAGAAAAATGCTTGCCTATATCGTAAAAAAGTAGTAATTTTGCAGCGTGAAATAAAAAAATATCCCGCCGCGAGGTATAATCGCGACCGTCACTTACTGACGAATTTATTAAAAAATTGAGCCATTATTTGCACAGTTCAAAAAAAAGCAGTATCTTCGACCTACTCCCCCAGAGGGGTCCCCTTCGAATGGTGGTTCGCGCCTTGCCGGATATACACAGCCTTTATTTTTTTAGCCGGCGGCACCGCGTGCCTACACTTTTTGCCGTACATATTCCGTTTTATGCAAGCATAAACGTCCTATATTCGTCTAAAAGTAATAATTTTCAATTATTTCGGCTAAAAAATAAAGAAAAATTTGTGTATATGCAATATTTGTTGTATATTTGCACGCTGATTGTGTGCGTATGACGCGCGAAGAGAAGAATTATGCTGCGACGAGTGAAGAAATATATATCGGACCAGGGGCTATTGGATAGCGGTGCTCGGGTGTTGGTGTGCGTGAGTGGCGGCGCAGATAGTGTGGCGCTATTGGACGTGCTACTGCGAGCCGGGTACGAGTGCCACGTGGCGCATTGTAACTTCCATCTGCGCGGAACAGAGAGCGACCGAGACGAGGCATTTGTGCGGACGTTATGCGCGACGTTAGGTGACCGATTGCGGATTAAGCCGGAGTGGATTATTAATGGTGGTATTCCACTCTACGTGCGGGATTTTGATACGTTGTCGTACGCGCGGGCGCACAGGCTGAGCGTGGAGACGGCTGCGCGCACGTTGCGATATGGCTGGTTTGGTGAGCTGGCGGCGCAATTAGGCTGCCAAGCCATCGCGGTGGCACATCACCAGAACGATCAGGCGGAGACGATACTGATGAATATCCGTCGCGGGTGCGGACTGCAAGGTCTGCGAGGTATGCAGCCGAAAGCGGCGAATTCGTTTAGCGAGGAACGTTTAGCCGGGAGCGGTGAGGCGATACCGATTATTCGGCCGCTACTATGTACGACGCACGAGTACATTTGTCACTATTTGCGGGATATACGGCATATTGACTGGGTGGAGGACTCGACAAATAGCGACACCAACTACAAGCGGAATGCGGTGCGGGCAGAGCTCGCCAACTGGAGCAAAAAAGAGATTGAACATTTAGCCACATTGGGAGACCGATTAACATCGTTGAATAGCAACAAAAAAGAGAGATATATGAAACACTATGGATTAATTGGAAAACACTTGGAGCACAGTCTGTCAGCGGACTACTTTGCTCGTAAGTTTGCACAAGAAGGAATTGATGCGGACTACCGGCTCATTGAGCTCGGAGCGCTGTGGGAAGGTATCCCTGCAGACCTGGACGGATACAACGTGACGATACCGTATAAGTCGGCTATTATCCCCTACCTCGACCATATCGACGGTACAGCAGCTGAGATAGGGGCAGTGAACGTAGTCAAGAACGGCGTAGGATATAACACCGACTATATCGGTGTGATTGAGAGCCTAAAGTCGAAAGTGGAGAGTGGTCAGAAGGCCCTTATCTTAGGTCGCGGCGGAGCGGCAAAAGCGGTGAGCTACGCCCTCAAAGTGATGGGTATTGACAGCGAGATGATTAGTGCGCACGACGAGATAACGGCTGACCTGACGCAGTACGACCTGATAGTGAACGCCACGCCGTTAGGTATGTATCCGAACGAGGATACCTACCCCGACATGAACTACGCAGCACTCACACCCCGACAGGTGCTGTTCGACGTGGTCTATAACCCCGAAGAGACGGAGTTTATGCGGCGAGGTGCGGCGCAAGGATGCACCGTCATCGGCGGACGGACAATGCTATATGCGCAGGCCGAGGCAAGTTGGAAAATTTGGAATTCTGCTGAATAGCAAAAACAAAACATAAAGTATATGAGAAAGAGAATGATTTTGGGCGTTATATGCGCCGTAATGAGTATGAGCCTGTGGGCACAGGCTATCCGCGACGGCGAGATGGCGATTGTGTATTACATGCCGCAGACACAGTTGGAGATTGAAGTCGAGTACGAGGCGGTTATTCTGCATCGCGGAATATACGCGGAGTATGCCAAGCAGTACCTGGGCACAACGGAAGTGGTGAACGACGACGATATATGGTATCACATCACCGCTATCCGCCCGCGTATCCGTACCGTGGCGGACTACAGCCGTATGTACAAAGTGAGCAACGAGCCGTTACTGACGCTCACGCGCAAGGGGACTCTGTTGGGATATAACATCGAGCAGTCCGCAGTCAGCAGTCAGAAGCCTGACAGCCCGCGTCCTACCCAACCTCAAGCTCAACCGGCTGACAACGAGGTGCGGGTGCTGCCGTTACTCGAGGAGCATATAGTGGGCAAGACCTTAGAGCAGCAGGCTCACGGCGCCGCCAAGCTCATCTACCGTATTCGCGAGAACAGGCTGTACCTGATTGGTGGCGAAGTGGATAAGACTCCGTCCGACGGCAAAGCGATGGAGCTGGCACTCAATAAGATGGATCAACTCGAGCAGGAGTTGGTGGAGCTGTTCATCGGCCGCATCGAAGTGGTGAAGCATAAGAAGACCATCACCTACACGCCGGTGAAGAGCGAGGAAGTGGATATCGCTTACTTCTCGGAGCAGAGCGGTTTCACGACAGCCGGCAACGGCGACCCGATACGCCTGAGCCTGACGGCCAGACGGCAGACCAAGGGGTATGCCAACACCGAGAGCAAGAAAGCACCTGTGCCCTCCCAGATATACTACAACCTGCCCGGGTCTGCCATGTATAAGATATCGTACCTGAACGAGATAAGCACCGAGGGCGATATACAAGTGGCACAATTCGGCGTGTCCGTGCCGCTGGCACAGAATTTGTTCAACAGCAAACAAGGACAACCGCATATACGGTTTAATACGCAGACAGGAAACATAGAGCAGATAGAACGATGAAGCGACTTATTTTGGGCATAGTGTGTTTGGTGGCGCTGGGTGTTCAGGCACAAGAGCTGAACTGCACCGTGACGATTAACTCCGATAAGATAGAGGGTTCGAACAAGAGTGTGTTCGAGACCCTGAAACAGACTATCACCGAGTATATGAATAACAACCGGTGGACGAACATGACGTTTGCGGAAAGCGAGAAGATCGAGTGCAACATGATGATTATCGTCAACTCGGTGACGGATAACCTGTTCACCTGCGAGATGCAGCTGCAAGCCAAACGGCCGGTCTATAACACGACCTACACCACCCCGCTGATTAACTTCAAGGACAATAACTTCGTGTTCACCTACCAGGAATACGACCGTATCGAGTACCAGCAGAACGTGTTTACAAATAACCTGACGGCGATGTTGGCGTACTACGTGTATCTGATTATCGGACACGACTGCGACAGCTACCAGCGGCTCGGCGGTACCCCGTATTTCCAAGCGTGCGAGGACATAGTGAGTGCGTGCCAATCGGCATCGATGGAAGCGACAGAGGTCAAAGGCTGGAAAGCGTTCGACAGCAACCGTAACCGCTATGCGCTCATCAATAACCTCATGGACGAGGCCTTCAAGAAATACCGCGAGTACTACTACACCTACCACCGTCTGGGACTGGACATGATGACCTCAAACGTGGCAAACGCCCGTGCGACCATCGCCGACGGCCTGCCCGTACTGCGCGAAGCCAACAGAGCACGACCCGCTACGTACGTGATTAACACCTTCCTCGACGCCAAAGCCGACGAGCTGACGAATATATTCATGAAAGGTACCGACAAAGAGAAAAAAGCCGTGTACGAGATACTGATGGATATCGACCCGACGAGGAATAATCTGTACGAGAAGATCATTGAGAGTAAATAGTTTAGAGTTTAGAGTTTAGTGTTTAGTGTTTAGTGTTTAGAGTTATGCTGCAGCATTTACATATACAGAACTACGCGCTGATATCGCACCTGGATATCGACTTCGAGAACGGCTTCTCGGTGCTGACGGGTGAGACGGGTGCCGGTAAGAGCATCATCCTCGGCGCACTGGCGTTAGTGATGGGCGCTCGGGCCGACCTGAAGACCATCACCGAGGGCGAAGAACGCTGCGTGATTGAGGCAGACTTCGGCGAATACCTTATCCGCCGCGAACTGAACCGTAACGGCCGCAGCCGCTCGCTCGTGAACGACGAGGTGGTGACACAGGTCGAACTGAAAGCGCTCGCGAACAAACTGATAGATATCCACTCGCAGCACGAGAACCTGCTGCTCGGTGACGATAATTTCCAATTAGGTGTGGTGGACGCCATCGCGCATAACGGTAACGAGCGCTTGCACTACGCGACATGTTACACGCACTACCGCGAGGCAGAGAAAGCGCTGCACGACCTGCAGGCTCTCGCCGCCAAGACACGCAAGGATCAAGACTATGTGGCGTTTCAGTTTGAGCAACTCGACAAGGCACAACTCAACGACCCGAACGAGCAAGAAGCTCTGGAGGAAGAGGAGTATCGTCTAAGCCACGTCGAGCAACTCAAGGCCTCGCTCGCACACGCGATACAGGCTCTGGACAGCGACGAAGGTGGTGCACTGGAGTTAGTGCGCGCCGCACGCAACGAACTTGGCGATATACCGTCCCTGAGCGAACGGCTGCAGAGTGTGGAGATTGAACTCAAGGATATCGCCTCCGAGACCAGCCGCCTGGAAGAGAGCACGGAGTTAGACCCGGCTCGGCTACAAGAGGTGCAGGAGCGACTAGACCTGATTAATACCCTACTGCGCAAACATAACGTGCAGCATATCGGAGAGTTGATAGCCCTGCGGGACGAGTTGGGTCAACAGATGCAGCAGATAGCGTCCTTCGACGAGGAGATAGCGCACCTCCAGAACGAGTTAGACACAGCCTTAGAGCACCTGCGCGACGCGTCGGAGGCATTGACCAAGAGCCGAGACAAAGTGCGCGAAGAGATAGCCCATCGCCTAACCGCAGACCTTTCGCAGTTAGGTATAGCGCACGCGAAAGTGGATATCGCCATCACACCGCTCGAGGACTATACCGAGACCGGACACGACAATGTGCAGTTCCTGTTCGCCGCCAACCTCAATCAGTCGCTGCGCCGCGTGAGCGAAGTGGCGAGTGGCGGTGAGATAGCTCGGTTCATGTTATGCGTCAAAGCCCTTATCGCCTCGACCAACGGCCTGCCGACGATAATATTCGACGAGATAGACACCGGCGTGAGTGGCGAAGTGGCAACACAGATGGCGAAGATTATGCGCCTTATGGCCGATAACCGACAGCTAATAGCTATCACCCACCTGCCGCAGATAGCCGCACAGGCAAATGCGCAGTATAAGGTCTATAAAGCCGATACCGCTACGCGCACCGAGACACATATTACACGCCTCGAGCAGAGCGAGCGCGCACAAGAGATTGCCGGAATGCTATCCGGAAAAGAGATAACAGACGCCGCACTCAAAACGGCACAAGAACTACTGAATAAATAATATGTTACCACTCGCAGAACGTGTTCGGCCAAAGACGCTGAGCGAATATATAGGACAAAAACACCTGGTGGGCGAAGGAGCAATCCTGAGGCAGATGATTGAAAGCGGCAACCTGTCGTCGTTTATCTTATGGGGCCCTCCGGGCGTAGGCAAGACGACGCTTGCGCGAATCATCGCTCACGAGTTAGAGCGGCCATTCTACACGCTGTCCGCTGTGACGAGCGGCGTGAAAGAGGTTCGGGATGTGATTGATAAAGCCAAACGCGAGGCGAAAATCAACAGCGGACTGTTTGCCGCACAGACCGACCAGCGCTCCCCTATCCTGTTCATCGACGAGATACACCGTTTCAGCAAGTCTCAGCAAGACAGCCTGCTCGGTGCGGTCGAGGACGGCACGATAACGCTCATCGGCGCGACGACGGAGAACCCGAGCTTCGAAGTGATTAACCCGCTGCTCTCCCGCTGCCAGATATATGTGCTGCAACCGCTCGGTAAAGACGATATGCTCGAACTGCTGCACCGTGTACTAACCGAAGACGAGGAGCTACGCAGTAAGCAGATGGTGGTCAAAGAGACGGAAGCGATACTGCGCTACAGCGGTGGCGACGCGCGCAAGCTGCTTAATATCATCGAGCTGGTAGCCAACTCCGGCGTGACGGAGATAGATAACGAGACGGTGACCAAACAGCTGCAGCAGAATCCCGTGGCGTACGACAAAGACGGTGAGCTGCACTACGACATTATCTCCGCCTTCATCAAGTCCATCCGCGGCAGCGACCCCGATGCGGCTATCTACTGGCTGGCACGCATGGTAGCGGCAGGTGAAGACCCGAAGTTCATTGCTCGACGACTCGTTATCTCCGCCAGCGAGGATATAGGTCTGGCTAACCCGAATGCGTTATTGGTGGCGAATGCGTGCTTTGATACCTTGCAGAAGATAGGCTGGCCGGAAGGACGTATACCGCTCGCGATGGCAACCGTTTATCTGGCGACCTCGCAGAAATCCAACTCGGCATACTTGGCGATAGATAACGCCCTGGCCGAAGTGGAGCAAAGCGGCAACTTAGCCGTACCGCTGCACCTGCGTAACGCGCCGACACAACTGATGAAAGACCTCGGTTACAGCGACGGATATAAGTACGCGCACGACTTCCCGAACCACTTCGTCAAGCAGCAGTTCCTGCCGGACGAGCTTATAGGCAAGCACTTCTGGGAAGCTCAGGGCAGCCCTCAAGAACAGAAAATGGCTGAGTGGATGAAGTACCTGTGGGGAGTTTAGTGTTTAGTGTTTAGGGTTTAGGGAGTAGAGGTGATAGGTGTTTATGTACATATACCGTTCTGCAAGAGGAGGTGCAAGTACTGCGATTTCTTCTCGACGACGCAGTTAGGACGCCGTGAAGCATACGTGCAAGCCTTGCTGCAAGAGATAGACGAGCGTGTGCCGGCAACCGATATCGCCACCATCTATCTCGGCGGAGGAACGCCCTCGTTGCTGGAGACGGAACAGATAGCGCAGCTACTACAGGCCTTACTGAACAAGACCACCACAGAGCCAACAGAGATAACGCTTGAGGCAAATCCGGGCGACTTGACACCGGACAAACTGCAGGCCTTACGGCAGATAGGCATCAACCGGCTGAGCATAGGGGTACAGAGTTTCGACGATGAGCAACTGCGGTTCTTAGGTCGCCGACATAACGCCGAACAAGCCCGCCAAGCCGTACGGGATGCACAAGCGGCAGGCTTTGACAATATAAGCATCGACCTGATCTATGCCCTACCCGGCGAGACGATGACGACCTGGCACAGGGATATAGACGAGGCGCTGAATCGGAACGTACAACATATATCCTGCTACTGCCTGAGTTACGAACCGGGCACACCGCTGACGAAGCTGTTAGAAAGCGGCCAGGTGACGCAGACCGACGAGGAGATAGAGAACGCGATGTTCGACGAGCTGTGCAGTCAACTGCAAGAGCACGGGTTTGAGCACTACGAAGTGAGTAATTTTGCCCTACCGTGCTTCCGCGCTCGACATAACTCGTCCTACTGGAACGACACACCGTATATCGGTCTGGGCGCAGGAGCACACAGTTACGACGGACAGGTCAGACGATGGAACATAGCCAACCTCGCAGCGTATGTTAAGCGTGTTTTGAGCCACTCTACCTACTGGGAAGAGGAAGTGCTGACCGACGAGCAGAAAACTATTGAGCATATTATGCTGGGTCTTCGCACGAGAGACGGTATAGCGCTCACGGCCGAGTTACGAGCCAAAGCGCAACACCTCATAGCAGACGGCTTACTGCGGGAAGAGAACGGACAACTAATAGCCACACCAAGCGGCTTACATATACTAAATCGAATAATTGAACAACTGATATGAAAAAGTACAAAGATTGGCCCTTTAAGGCGAAGTTTATGGTATGGTTCTGGAGCCTGTTTATCGGCGGGTGCCTGTTCCTGTATCTGCTATTTGTCTCGATTGACAAAGGCTGGATAGGTTACTTACCCCCGTTGGAGGAGTTGCAGAACCCGAAGAACAAGTTTGCCACGGAAGTGTTCTCGGCAGACATGGTGTCGCTGGGTCGTTACTACCGCAAAGAGAATCGCGTAGGTGTGCAGTACACCGACTTATCGCCGTATCTGGTTGATGCCCTTATATCGACGGAAGATGCGCGCTTCTATGAGCACACAGGTGTGGACAGTAAGTCGCTGCTCCGCGCTATCCTGCTGCTCGGTAAGTCCGGTGGTGGCTCGACCCTGACCCAACAACTCGCCAAGCAGCTGTGGTCGCCGAGAGCGAATAACATCTTCGAGCGCGCGATGCAGAAGCCTATCGAATGGGTTATCGCCACCAAGCTGGAGCGCCTGTACTCGAAGGACGAGATACTGCTTATGTACCTCAATCAGTTTGACTTCCTGTATAACGCGGTAGGTATCAAGTCTGCCGCACAGGTTTATTTCGCTACCACGCCCAAAGACCTGCGCATCGAGCAAGCAGCGATGCTGGTCGGCATGTGTAAGAACCCGGCACTCTACAACCCTATTCGTCACCCACAACGCACTACGGCTCGGCGTAACACCGTGCTGAGTCAAATGTGCAAGTACGAGTACATAACGCCCGAGGAGCGCGACTCACTCAGTACGCTGCCGCTCGGACTGGAGTATCGGTCGGTGGACCATAAGCAAGGACTGGCACCTTACTTCCGCGAGTACCTGCGTCTGATGCTGACCGCCAAAGAGCCGGTCGAATCACGCTACCCGTCGTGGAATAAACAGCAGTATAAGATAGACAAAGACTTGTGGGACAATAACCCGCTCTACGGATTCTGCAATAAGAACAAGAAACCCGACGGCTCTCACTACGATATCTATCAGGACGGTTTGCGTATCTACACGACTATCGACTCGCGCATGCAGCAGTACGCCGAGGAAGCGGTGGCAGAGCACATGCAAGATATGCAACAACGGTTCTTCAAAGAGAAGAGCAAGAAATCCTATGCACCTTTCTCCCGCGACCTCAAGCCCAAAGAGATTGAAGGTATTATGAACCGCTCGATGAAGCAGTCCGAACGCTATCGTCTTATGCGCAAAGCGGGCCTCACCGAACAGCAGATTAAAGATACCTTCAACACGCCGACAGAGATGCGTATCTTCTCGTATGATAGAATGATCGATACGATTATGTCACCGATGGACTCTATCCGCTGGCAGAAATACTTCCTGCGCTGCGGATTCATGTCGATGGACCCGCACTCCGGCTACGTAAAAGCATATGTTGGTGGACCTAACTTCGCGAATTTCCAATACGACATGGCGACTCTCGGTCGCCGTCAGGTGGGCTCCACTGTTAAGCCGTATCTGTACACGTTAGCGATGGACGAAGGGATGTGGCCCTGCGACAAAGCCGTGAACGACGAGATAACCCTTATTGACGGTAACGGCAACGAGTGGACTCCGCGTGACGCACATGCTGAGAACAGAGGAGACACCGTCACGCTCGAATGGGGACTCGCTAAATCATCGAACTGGATTACTGCCTATCTGATGTCCCTGTTCACGCCGGAACAGCTTGTTCGGCTGATGCGCTCGTTCGGTATTAAAGGTCAGATAGATCCGGTGGTGAGCCTGTGCTTAGGTCCGTGCGAAGTGAGTGTGGAAGAAATGGTTGATGCCTACACCACGTTCCCGAACAAAGGTATTCGTGTTGAACCGCTCTATGTCACTCGTATCGAAGATAATAACGGCAACGTGCTGGCAACCTTTATGCCGAAGACGCACGAGGTCTTAGGCGAGCAGACAACCTATAAGATGATTCATATGCTGCGCTCGGTGATGGATCACGGAACGGGTGTGCGTGTGCGTTTCAAGTACAACCTACGCGCTCCGATGGGAGGTAAGACCGGTACGACGCAGAATAACTCCGACGGTTGGTTTGTGGCCTTCACTCCTTCGCTGGTTAGCGGTTGCTGGGTAGGCGGCGAAGACCGTGCTATCCACTTCGATTCGATGGCAGAAGGACAAGGTGCGTCGATGGCACTGCCTATCTACGCGCTGTATATGCAGAAAGTCTATGCCGACACCGAACTGGGCTACAGCGAGGACGAGAAATTCGATGTTCCGCAATGGTTTGACCCGTACGCAGGATGCAAGTAGTGTTTAGTGTTTAGTGTTTAGTGTTAAGAGGTTTTAGATACATAGTAGTTCTTATTGTTTGCTTGGGCGCAGCGGTCTTCACTCCTGTGCAGGCGCAGCTGAACACCGACCGAATCACATCGATCGGTCGTAACGCGCTGTACTTTGAGGATTACGTGCTCTCTATACAGTACTTTAACCAAGTCATCAAACTCAAGCCTTACCTCGCCGAACCGTATCTGCTGCGCGCTATTGCGAAGATACAACTCGTCGACTACACCGGCGCTCTACGCGATTGCAACTCGTCTATCGAGTGCAATCCATTTCAACCGGGCGCATACTACACCCGCGGTTATGTCTATCGACAGATAGGCGACTTGGATAATGCCGAAAGGGACTTCTCGAAAGCGCTGAGTCTGTCGCCCGAGAACAAGACCTACCTCACGCTACGTGCCGACGTCAGAGCACAGAAAGAGCAGTACGACTCGGCGATGATAGATATCAACTACCTGCTGCGCCGCGAGCCTAACTCGCCGTCGCTGAACTTCGAGAAAGGTGTGATTTGTATGCACAGCAAAGATACGGCGTGCGCGTTAAATAGTTTTCAGACGACAGTGCGTTATGACTCGCAGAATCCCGCTAACTGGTCGGCATTAGGACTGGTGCAACTGATGCAGAATAATTCGGACGAAGCTCTACTCTCCCTCACGAAAGCGATTAACTTAGGTTCTAAATGGGCAGGCGACTATATCAACCGCGGCATCATCTTCTACCAGAACCATAACTACCGCAGCGCGCTGTCGGATTACGACAAGGCCGTGACCATCGAACCGCGTAACGAACAGTGTTACTACAACCGCGGCATGCTTCGTGCCGAGTTAGGCGACTATAACCGTGCGTTGGAGGACTTCAACACCGCTATCGACTTAGCGCCAAACCAGACAGAAATGCGCTACCAGCGTGCATTAGTGTTGATGCAACTACGTCAATGGAGACAAGCCGTAGAGGACTTTGAGCAACTGATAGCTGCCTATCCGTATTTCTTGCCTTCTTACTACTTAGCCGCCCAAGCCAAGACAGCTCTCGGAGATAGCAAGACCGCCTACCGATACCGCAAACAGGCGTTTGACTTAGAGCAAAAGAAAGACAGCATTACCGCCGCCTTACAAGACTCACTTCGCTCGCCCAACACCACCGTTAGTATCGCGCGCAGCACACAAGCCAACAAAGACAGACGCAAAGAGTTCTCGGCTCGCCTTGCGCAAAACCAGACAGAGCTCAACGACACGGAAGAATACACGTCCGAGACTCGCGGCTCGGTGCAGAAACGCTATACGGACGTCGTCAACGAGCCGAATATAGTACTCAGCTATTACGGACAAAGCCCTTCGCTGCGCCGAACGACCTATGTGCACTATATTGTGGACGACTACAACAGGCTGCACCTACTGCCGTCCTCGCTCCGCTTCACGATACAAGAGATTACACTCACGGCCGAGATGATCAATGCGCACTTCGACCAGATAGCGAAGTTATCGGCACCGATAGAAGCCTACGAGAAGCAGTTTACCCACGCACAAACGACAACACCGCTTAGCGCCGATAAAGCCGCAGCACTATACTTCGCTCGAGCGATTGAGTTCGCATTGGTACAGGACTACTCTTCCGCCTTGGACGATTGTACCAAAGCCTTACAGCTGTCAACGAATAATCCGCGTGCCTCGGCTATCATCACGTTCTGCCGTGCGAACTGGCGGTTTAAGTTATTAGAGTACCAGCGGGCAACGGGCGAGTTAAGCGCCGAGGCGAATATGGACTTTGAGATCATGCTGCGCGACTACGACTATGTGAATAAGCTGCAGCCGGACTTCTCGTTTGCCTATTTCAACAAAGCGAACATGCTCTGCGCACAGAAAGAATACACCGCCGCTATTGAGCACTACAGCAAAGCTATTGCCTGCGACAACGACTTCGCCGAAGCCTATTTCAACCGCGGCCTGACCCGCATCTATATAGACCAGATTGAGGAAGGAATAGCGGACCTGAGCAAAGCCGGAGAACTCGGTATCTATCAAGCATATAACCTGATAACTCGATTCAAATGAGACGCCTGATACTGACCATATTAATTCTTGCAAGCCTAACTACCCACGCGCAGCTGCTCTATCAGATATCGGGTAACAGCGCGAAGACGAAGTCGTATATCTTGGCGACGAATAAACTGGTCGATATGGCGTTCTTGGATACCATCCCTAACGTGTTCAAGTGCTTCGGACGTTGCGACAAGGTGCTGACCGAGTTCACGATGCAAGACTACGAGGCTATTGCCGTCTTACGCAAAGCGGCCTTACTACCCGACTCCGTCAAATTGCGCAATTTCTACAACGACAAGCAATACGACTATATCGACGAGTCCCTGCGCCTGACACTCGGAATGGGCTTAAATCAATTGGCCCGAATGAAACCGTCCTACCTCACCGAGATGTATCGTGCCGAGTTGTTTAAGAAATGGCTCCAATTCGACGAGTCACGCTCGATGGAAGGATTCTTCCAATCCGTGGCAGCCGAACGGAATATACCTGTTTATGGATTAGACGAAATCGGCGAGACGATGTTTATGCTATTTGACCGCGAACCCTTTCACTGGCAATGCGAAGAACTGTATAACCTCATCGAGAATCCCGAACGGGACGTCAAGCAGGAGGCTACCATTCGCGATATGTACCTGATGGGGCGACTAACGGATATCGCCTACCAAGTCGAGGGACCGGACAATAACTCGACGATATCGTTCTCCGACTACCAGGTGTATTGTAAGCGCAATATCGAGTGGGTCAAGCGCCTGAATCCTTATCTGCGTGAAGGCAAAGCCTTTATCGTGCTCGATTGCGTGTACTTAGGCGGAGACAAAGGCCTGCTGGCACAACTGCGCAAAGCCGGATATAAAGTCAAACCCGTGAACCGAAAGTAATAACTAACTTCAAAATATGTGCAATATGAAAAAATTACTCTACCTCTTTTGCGCTTGCATGCTGATTAGCTGCGCGCAGAACAATCCTTACGACCAAGTGGCAACAGGCGAACCGATAATGCCTATTCGTATGTCGGCCGACAGTATGGAAATCATCCTCACGGACTATCTGCCTACCTTAGACGGTGTGGATGGAGACGGTATCTTAGGTTACGGTGTCTTGTCGTCTATGTGGGTCTATAACGACGGAAGTATCGGCTCGATTGATGTGACGGAAGGTCGTATTCCGTTCAGTATTGCGGTGCTGCCGAATAAACCGTTCCGCACGGGACTGGTGACAACAGGCTGCCAAAGGCACAGCGTAGATATCGCTGTTCCGACACCCGACGCCCAAGTGGTGGCGTATATTCAGAACATGCCTATTCCGGCAGAAGATATCGTTGTTAACGGTGATGGTAAGTACACTATTCGTATTGCCAAGCGCCTGAAAGGTCGCTCGTTCTTACGCGTTTATGCGGCAGACAAAGAGCATCTGTTTAACGACCTACTTATACCTCTTGAAAACGGTAAACCCGTGGTAGATGCCAAACAACTCACCCGTCATGACGCGGAAGGACAAGTGCTCTACTCGCTGATGGTGGACCGTTTCGCAAACGGCAACCCGAACAACGACTGGAAAATGCGCTCGCCGGAGGTATTGGATATCGTGGACTACCAAGGTGGTGACTTTGCCGGTATAACCCAAAAGATTGAAGAAGGCTTCTTCGACAGTCTGGGTATCAACACGATTTGGGTATCCCCTGTTACTCAAAACCCCTGGGATAGTTGGGGTCGTTATGAGTTCAAGAACGGCAATAAGTACGACCCGAGCAAGACCTACACGAAGTTCAGCGGTTACCACGGTTATTGGCCCATCTTCGCTACGCAGTTGGATATTCGTTTCGGTACAGACGAGGAGTTCCGCACCCTGTTGGCTACAGCGCACAAGCACAATATCAATGTGATTCTTGACTATGTAGCCAACCATATGCATATCAATTCGCCGACGTACAAGCAGCACCCAGACTGGCATACAGATTCTATCCTGCCCGACGGTCGTCGTAATTTCGAGCTGTGGGATGATGAGCGTCTGACGACTTGGTTCGATGCGCATATACCTACACTGGACTTAGAGCGTGAAGAGGTGCGCGCAGCGATGACAGACTCGGCTCTGTACTGGCTGGAGAACTTCGATTTGGACGGTTTCCGTCACGACGCGTGCAAACATATACCGGAGAGTTACTGGCGTGATCTGACCTATAAGATGAAGACGCGCTTCCCGGGTCGTGCGTTATGGATGATTGGCGAGACGTACGGTAGTCCGCAACTGATTGGCTCGTACGTAAAGACCGGTATGCTTAATGCTCAGTTTGACTTCAATATCTACTTCACGATTCGCGATGCGATTATGCTGGGTCGCAGTTTTGAGACCATCAATGCAACGATATTAGAATCGATGGCAGCATATGGTTCGCACCACACGATGGGTAATATCAGCGGCAATCATGACCAGATACGTATTGCCTCTATCGCAGGTGAAGCGATTAGTGTGAACACGAACGGTAAAGAAGAAGGCTGGACAACGGAAGTGGGTATCGGTAAGGCGGACCTTGCTTATAAACGTGCGCTGAGTCAGGAAGTGCTGAACCTGACTATTCCGGGTGTGCCTTGTATCTACCAAGGCGACGAATATGCGGAAGTAGGCGGTAACGATCCCGACAACCGACATATGATGCGCTTTGACGGACTGAGCGAAGACCAACAAGCCTTCCGCGACAAAGTGCGTCATTATATTGCCCTCCGCCGCACAAATATGGCACTTAATTACGGCGATTATATTCCCGTAGTCGTTAAGCCAGACACTTTGATTTTCCAGCGTATCTATATGGGTCAGGGCGTACAAGTGACGATTACGCGCGACGCTGAGCCGATTGTTCAACTGATTAGCGAAGACTGATGAGCACGAACCACCACACACCATCTTTTTCGTCGAAAGTCGGATTGATTTTAGCTACTGCAGGTAGTGCAGTGGGATTGGGTAATATCTGGAAGTTCCCCTATGTAGCCGGCGAGAACGGAGGAGGAGCATTTCTGATTATCTACCTGTTGTGCGTGCTAATCTTTGGTTTGCCGCTGCTGATGACCGAACTATTCATCGGTAAACGTTCCGGCAAGAGCGCTTTTGGTGCTTTCCGAGCGATACGTAATAATAGTCGCTGGCAGTGGCTGAGTTGGCTTTGCATGATAACGGCCATCCTGATTATGGGCTTTTATTTTGTGGTGACGGGTTGGTGTTTCCATTACCTGATAGCTGCTATCGGACATGTGTTTAGAGGTGCAGACGCTATCACTCTGACCGAGCACTTCCAATCCCTAACGGGTAATCTACCGGTTACGTTCGGGTATACCCTATTGGCTATTCTTCTTACGGCTGCCGTGCTGTGGTTTGATGTGAATAAAGGTATTGAGCGACTCAGTAAGATATTAATGCCGCTACTGCTTATTATGATGTTTTTAATGGCAGGTCGCGTGCTTATGTTAGATGGCAGCAATGTCGGTATGAGTTTCTTCTTCCAAGCCGACTTCTCCAAGATCACACCGCAAGTCGTCTTAGCGGCGATGGGACAATGTTTCTTTAGTCTATCAATAGGTATGGGTGCCTTAATCACATACGGCGCTTATATGCCTAAGTCACAGAGTATTTCGGCCACATCGTTGCAGGTGGTACTACTTGATACGGCGGTAGCTATTTTGGCCGGAGTGATTATTTTCCCTGCCGTGTTTGCCTTTGGTGTAGACCCGGCAGAAGGACCACAATTGGTATTTGTGGTACTGCCTGCTATCTTCGAGCAGATGTCCTTCTCGTGGCTGAGCAGCATACTGTTCTTCTCACTGCTATGCATCGCGGCCGTAACCTCGACGATTTCGTTAATGGAGGTGGCGGTGGCATTCGTCACAGATGCCTCGTCGCACACCAAACATCCGATCAATCGGCACAAAGCCGTTATACTGGTAGGGGTTATCATCGTACTGATGGCGGCACTGTGTATCTTATCTCCGACTATCTTCGGTTGGTTCGACAAGATAAGCTCTTGCTGGTTAATGCCACTAATTGCACTGGCGATGGCCCTATTCGTCGGATGGTTCATCAACAAAGACGATATCCTGCACGAGTTCGGCTCGCAACGAGGCTGGAAACATCATTTGGCATTCGTTTACTTACAAATAATACGCTATTTTATTCCTTTGGCCATCCTTGCTATTTTCCTTAATGGATTAGGCATATGGTAGTGGCCGCGGACTTTGTTTAACCATTTAATTAAACTATTATGAGAAAAACATTTATTCTGGTCTTAATGACCTTAGCACTGGTAGGTTGTACGACTAACAGCAAACAAGCAACCCGTCACCCGGAGTGGGCGTACAATGCGACCATCTATGAACTGAACACACGTCAAGTAACGCCGGAAGGCACTTTCCAAGCCGCTGAAGCACTCCTGCCGGATCTGCGCGAAAACGGTATCGACATTATCTGGGTTATGCCCTGTCAGCCTATTGGCAAACTGACTCGCAAAGGCACACTGGGAAGCTACTACTCTATTATCGACTACTGCGCTATCAATCCTGAGTTTGGCACGCGCGCTGACTTTGAGCACTTCCTCAAAGCCGCTCACGAATTAGGTTTTAAGGTTATTCTGGACTGGGTGGCAAACCACACCGCTCCGGATAGCGAATGGACCAAGAACGACGGCTGGCATTATCGCGACAGTGCCGGCAACCTGATGGTTCAATACGACTGGACCGATATCAGTAAGTTGAATTATGCGAACCAAGACATGCGCAACGAGATGCTCAAAGCGATGCACTGGTGGATGGACTCGATCGGTATCGACGGATTCCGTTGCGACGTAGCAGGTGAAGTGCCGACCGACTTCTGGAACTGGGCAATGGAAGACCTACGCAAGACACATCCGGATATGTTCACACTCGCCGAGGACGAAGACAAAGCACAAGAACTCACCGAGAGCGCCTTCGACATGTATTACGGCTGGTCGCTGCACTTCATGATGAATCAAGTAGCACAAGGTAAGAAAAGTGTTGAGGACCTCTGGGCTAACTTCGCTAAGGCGGACACCACTATCCGTCACGAGGCTATCCGCATGAACTTCATCACCAACCATGATGAGAACTCCTGGGCAGGAACCGAATACGAGCGGATGGGTGAAGGTGCGGACCTATTTGCTGTCTTCACGTATGTTATTCCGGGAATGCCGCTTATCTACACCGGCCAAATCAGCGGCAACCACCATCGGCTGCAGTTCTTTGAGAAAGACACCATCGACCGCATACCGGATGCTCCGCAATACGCACTTTACCAGAAGCTGAACAGAATGCGTAAGGACAATCCTGCACTCTGGAGCAATGAGAAAGGTGCACCAATGATTCGTATTCCGGCTGATAACGAACACATCTTCGCTTGTGTTCGTCCGCTCAACTGCCCGAAACATCCGAACACGGTGATTGCAGTACTCAACATGTCCGGCGAGGAGCAGACAGTAAACCTCGACCTCACGGGTTACGAAGGAACATATAAATGCTGCTGCGGTAAAGAGAAAGATTTAGCCGTTCAGCAGGAGTTCACGCTCAAACCTTGGAGCTGGAAGATTTTCACCAAGTAACTGACAGCAGATTGATGCATACTAAAAAAGGGGTTTATGGGTCAAAATGCAGGCTGCGATAGGCCCGCATCGCCTATTTTATAAGGGCAGAGAGGTGGTTGAAAGTTTTCAGCACTAAAATCGACATCAAAAATTGCTCTATGGGTCACTTTGCAGGCTGAAAACTTGCCT
>JAFSPA010000004.1 GCA_017443145.1 Paludibacteraceae bacterium | reverse complement strand
TAGTATGCATGTGTGGGTGGGTATGTGTATATATAATCTCTTAGAAAACTGATGGCACTGATGGCTTGTCGGCACTCATTTCTTCCTCTCTAATTCGTTTGGCAAGTTCAAGTGCCGTCGAGCTATTTACCTGATTTTCAACAACTAAGAAGCCTCGTGGTCCGGAGCCTCTCAGCCTTTTCGACACAAATCCTTGTTGTGCCATCACTCCTACCTGTTCTTCTTTGGGTTTCTTGTTCTCCTCTGCCCATAGGGTTGTAAACTTAGCCTTAATATCGGCCACTTTCCTTGCGCGTCTCTGCGCCTGATCTTCATAATTTCTCATAACTCTTTAGTTTTTAATGATTGTCCTCTATTATACTAAAAAGTCACGACTTTGGCCTACTTTTCACAAAAAAATCCCCTAAACGCTAAACCCTAAACGAAAAAAATCTCCGCTTTTTCTTGCATAAGTTAAAAAAAAGTTGTACCTTTGCGCGTTTTTTTGAAAAACGCAATCAAAGCATGGCATCATCAGACGGTAAAATATCTATTCGAGTCATTTGGCAGAATTATAAAGGGGAAATCCTATTCTTCCTTATCTTATCTGCATGTGTCGCGTTGGGGCATTGGGCTTCTCGGCTTATTCCGGTTGCGCTCTTGTACGATGCTGTTCTGCCTCTGCAGCACGGCGCTAACGTCGCCATTTGCATTTTGGGTGCAACCTTGCTGTTTAGCCACTCCGACGGCTTACGTATCCGCACAGCCAGCGCTTGGGCGCTCGTGGCTTGGGGATTGGCAGATAGTTCCGTGTTAGTACAGGATTATATGTTGCAGTTGCCGATTCTGCGTATCGGTTCGGATGCAGTGAATGCCTATATTATGCTTATAGGGAATCTCTTGGGGTGGATATTACTGGTTTATCCGACGGAGACACTTCGTCCCGGTTGGTTGAACTGGAAACGAGGATTACTCCAACTGCTGCCGATGGTAGTGTTGGTGGCGTTGGATTATGTAGTGCCGCTCGACCTGCGTTGGCTGATAGCGTTGTATCCGGTGGCGTTGGGTGTAGCGATATTACTTCATGTACGCTCTTACAGAAAATGGTGTGAGGAGAACTATAGTTCGATGGACCATATCGATGCGCAGTGGTTGGTGAGATATCTGTCAATGGTGGCGATTATGGGAGTATCGTATATGTACATCTGTTTGTCCGATAATCCCGGCCGGGTGGTAACCCAGAATGCATTATTGTTTTTCCTATTCAGCTATAGTATTGAGCAGATACTTTTCCGTAAAGACCCGTGGCAAAATATGCAGAATGACGAGACCGAGAGCGGAAGTGAACATGCGCCAGATGCAGCAGCCCGTCTCACACAGTGGATGGAAGCATCCAAGCCGTATCTGAATCCCGATTTCCACCTGATGGACTTGCGCGAAGTGCTGCCCATGAACCGCACCTATCTTTCCCAGTTCATACACGATGAGTTTGATTGCTCTTTCTTCCAGTTCGTCAATAAATACCGTGTCGAAGAGGCCAAACGGCTATTGCGCGAGGAGCCTTCGTTGACGATAGAGGAAGTGGCCCTCCGTTCGGGCTTTTCGTCGCGTGTATCGTTCACTCGTGTTTTCACCAATGAAACGGGTCTAAGTCCTCGCGAATGGAGCGCGCAATGTAACATTTAGTTAAATTTTTAGGCAATTTTGTAACATTGCATCAATTTGTGCGCATACGTATTGTACGTGTGCGTACTTTTATATACCTTTGCGCGATTTTTTTGAGAAAATACTATTTAGTCATGAAGAGGTACAATATTATTATTGCGTTATTTTTTAGTTTAGTACTCGTTCCGTTACATGTTTCCGCTGCTGTTTACGACTTTACGCCGACGGATGGTGGTTTGGTGGTCAACCTTAAACCGGGTGACCAGATCTTGCTGTCCACAATGGTGAATGGAGAGGAGTATTTCGTTTGCCATTACCCGGGTTATACGGGTGGTTATTTCGGTTATACGAACTGGGATGGTAATAAAGGTAACTTCCTTAAGTTGATTCCGCAAGCAGCAGATGCTACAGAGCCGGCGACTTCTTCCATATGGACGATTGACGACCCCGTGCCGTTCCTTTACAGTGGTAAAACTTACCCGTTGGATGGTATCGCCTATACGATGTGGAGTACCAACCCCGGAGGCGATTCCTATACCTTGCTCACATCTTCCGGTAATTCCTTTAGATATCAAGGCGATTTGACCAGAGAAGCAAACAATGCCAATATCTGTAACGCCATCTTTGTTGCGCCAACGAACCGCTCTACCGTTACCACGTTTGACCCGAGTAGAAGATTAACAGCTCTGGAGGGAAGAACGGATCAAGATGCCCAAGGCCGATTCAATGGTGAGAAGGGTTATGGTTTCTTAGGTCTGCCTTATAGCGAAGTGTATTGGCTCGACATACCTCGTGGCAACGCTCCTGTATCTTACGTCAATGCTTCGGTGATTGGTTTCAATAAAACGCTAAGCACAATACAATATAGTAACAAAGAAGCATCGGCTCGACCGGGTCAGGCATTGTATGCTTTTGGTAATAAAGATAAACACCATGCAACCCCGCGTACAATCTTCCGTTTGTATGTGCTGAATGATCCGTTGACTTCTACGTGCGCGGATTCGTATTTCTTTGCCTACGACGAGCAGGATTATAAGCAATACAATAAAGACTTTTCCAAAACGCCCGCTACGTACACCACTAAGAAGAAGACCTATACCATTGACCGCCTCGTCTGCATGGACAGCCTTCCTGGTACCAAGTACTATGTATCCGATTGGATGTTTGTGCCCGAGTCCGATAGTACCTACTACTATGTGGGATACAAAAACAAGTATTGCCACTCACCATCAACGGGTGGTACGGACGCGTTTGATTCCCAGTTCAAACAAATCGATAATTTGAAAATCCAGTACTTGGGGCTTTCCGCACCAAAAGGTGCCTACGGACAGATGATTGTGGATACGACCCAGACTGACAAGCAGAACCTGGGCGTGGAGTTCACTCCAGGCGGTTATTTCCTGCGCACCAATACCGGCCGTAACATCCAATTGCGTCCGAATGAGGACAGAACAGTATGGACTTGCGAGGAGATGTGGCACATCACCGCAGAGTATGCGGCGCTCACCATTAAGGCCACGATGTTCACCGGTTCTGAATACAGCGCGGAAGACCCGGGTGCGGATATCCCCGGCTGGAGTAAGATGATACGCGGTACGGATGTGCCCGTTATAGGAGCAGCGTCGATTATTAACCAGAACGGTTGGGCGCGTATTCATGTCAACAGTACCGATTCTAACGGACATCTCGAGTTTGTGCTCGCGAACCCCGACCGACATATTCATTACAACAACAATGGCTGCGTAGGCGACACCATCGCTGACCAGTATCCGATGTACGGTCAGACTAAAGTGGCCGTTAGGGAAGCGCGTCTTGTCAAAGGATTTACGTTCGATGGTTGGACACTGAATGCGGATGGTTCGGGTCATGTCTATCAGCCGGGGGACTCAATTGATCTCCCGTTAGGCACTACCACCCTCTACGCCAAGGCTACCTATACCGGCACCATCCACGTCGCACTGTCCTTTAAGAAAGCAGACGGTAAACGCTACTTCGTCACCCACCCGGGTACAGCAACTCCACGTTTCTCCCATGCACGCTATATCAACGACTGGACTGACGCCTACCAAGGTATGGCGAATGCCGAAAATGTGGACGACCGATATGTCAACACATGGAAAGTGCTTACTCACCCCAGTCCTTGCGCCGAGTGCGCACCCGAAGAAGTAGTACTCAATCCACGCCGTGAGATGCGGTATGGTGCGGTGGACTCCCTCCTCTTCTACGAGAACTTCGCTCCTGGTGACGAAGAATACCTCGGTTTGTATTATACGGATCCGAATACGCTCCTCGCTAATAACACGTGGGCAGGTCTGTTCAAATCATCTGCTACCGGCGGGCGCAACGGATGGCCGGACTATACTGTAGCGGATGTACAAAACGCCAAACTATCCTCTACCCACTACCTGCACCGTGTGGCGGGCAAAATTACCCGCGATTTGCGCTCGAACAGCGATAAGCCGTGGATTACGTACGACACTACAGAAGACCAGTTTGACGGCGAGGCATCGGAGGCTAACGCCACCATATTCCAAATCTCCCGTGTCCGCGTGGCGGATGAGCACTACGTCGTTATCCCCGACACCACCACCGAGTGGACCGATGAAATCGTGTTCGGTATTCACCAAGACGAACACATACAGAGTGACGTATGGTCTAAACTTATCGGTAAACAGCTGATGGCGATGACGAAACTGGATGACGATACCATCTATTTCCACCCGAACCTCAATAAGATCATTACCGACTATATGACGATGAAGCTCAACCCTAACTATCGTTTGGATGAGACCTTTGAATATATCCGTGACTCGCGGGTTGAGTCCTTGGGCACCGTGGACGAAGAATACAAACCACACATGAGCGACCGACTGGAAAAGAACTATTTCGGTCGTCGTATCACCAGTGGAATCAGTAGCCCGATGGATGTGATTTATAATGGCAATTATATCGATATCGTCGATACACTGCGTATTACTCTCAGAACTCTTGGTCCAGTAAAGATAAAGGAATACTACGGCCGTTGGAAAGAAGGCGCACCGGGCTTGCATATTCGTCCTGACGGCTCGCGCTACCGCGATATCATCGTCCGCACCAAGACCATTCACCACGGTCCTACCACTTCCCACTTGGTCCTCACACCCGAATATCCTATATATAACTTCAACCCGCTCGCAGGAGATAGCAAACGACTGACTTTCACACTCGCGAAAGTGAGCGCCCGTCAGTTACTCGACACAGAGGAAAATGTGCTCGGAGAAGAGATCTTGTCCACCGAGGATGTCACTTCTTCGCTCCACTTAAGACAAAGTGACTGCTCCTTCCAAAGCGGTGGCACATACTTCAATGTGGTGGCAGATGCAACACTGGATGACCACATTACCCTTGTAACCAAATCAGATAACAGCTCGGGCGTTGACCACGATACACTCTTAATCTCCTCTACGGCGACAGTAAGCGGCACGACCTATCCCGTTACCGGAAGTATACCCCTTATGCAATCAGCACTCGCCAATGCAGAGCTCATTTGGTCGGCTGTAGCCAATGGTCAACGCTATTTCATCATGGCTGGCTCCGGAGGACTCATCTTCCGGCAATACGGACTCAAAGGCTCTACCCTCTATAAGAAAGAGGATGGTAAGACCCAATTAGTAAAGGGTTCATTAGACGCAGCTAACAGTGATTCCAAGTATATCACTCCGTGGCGCTATACCTACGTGGATCAGAGTCTGCAACAACTGAGTTTACGCACCGAGTATGGTGTCAACCAAGACTTCATTATTAACGGTTCTTCTCAGCCCGATGTGGCGGACGATGGTGCTACTACGCTGACGTACGAATACGTAAACACCTACATCAACGACAACGCGAACTTCGAGGAGCAGGTGAAGCTCAAATATGGTACTGATAAATGGTTGCGACTCACTACAATCGAAGGAGTTCTGACGCTCACATTGACGGCCACGGAAAGTGAGGCTACCGTCTTCTCATGGGCATATCTCCAACAGGAGTATAACCTCCTTAATAACGGTGCCTATCCAAGCACTGACCAATTGGCGTTCGGTTATAACAGTACAAGCGGCTCCTCAGTGACAACGCGATACAAGGCATACCGCATTTACTCCATGTTGCTGGGTAACACCCTCACCTACTGCGGACGAGAAGATGAGAGTAATATCACCAACCTTACCTCTGGCGGTAACGATTGGAAAACCAATTATGCGATTAATATCATCTCCGATAGCCGCTTTGCAGCAGGTACCAGCGGACTAAGCAAAACTATAAACACTGGTTCGTTGACCACCACCGTTACCCCATCTGGTGATAGTCCTATGAATATACGCTATCCTGCCGGAACAGGACCGTTCGTGGATATCGTTGATACCCTTGATGTGCAGATATTGCTAAAGGACGGCGCTCCAACTTATCGGTTCGCAGGGGACTGGGCAAGTTATAAATCGGTGGATGATGCGCATCTTAAGATTCCGCTCATCCGTCACACCTACCACTCCGCACCGTACGACTCGCTCGTTTGTATCGTGGATAGGGATGAGTATTTCCACGTCTTCCCGCCAGTACTTTCTACGGGCGTAAACGACGAGCACACCTTTGTCCTACATACAGACCACCGCACAGGTACAAACATCCTCAATGTGGCGAACCAAGCGGTTGCCTATTCCGGAGAGAGTCATGACCATACAAGCTCGATGGACTTTACCAATCCTGCCCTGGCTGAGATACGTCTGATTGATGAGAAAGGTAACACACCGGACTGGTGCGAGATAAAAGCGGTCGGCACGCATTCTATCACCGTACGTTGTAAGAGCGATGGTATGCGTTCTCCACGCTCGGCTAATATCTATCTGGCCTATGCGATGCAAGTAGATAGTAAGTGGCGGTATATCAATTTCCGCCTCCAAGTGATGCAGTCCAGCCGATTCCAGTTAGGTAACCAAAACCTCGTGCACTCCAAAGGTGCATCCGGCGAGGATCTGAAAGATGGCGTACAACAAGTACACGAGAACAGGAATATCCTCTATTATTACAACCCGTCCAACACAGCGCAATCGACCGACCAACGTGTCGAGTTGCCCGTCCGGGAACGTAATATGTATGGTTGGTGGCGTTGGTACTCACTCCAACCGGGCGAAGAGGATACCGATATCCCCGATGAGAAATGGGAAACACGTCCTGCCAACTTCGGTAAATACAATTTCCCGTTCCGTATCATCGGTGGAAAAGTGCCGAATCCCAAAGCTGGACTGACGGGAGAACCCGATTCCATCGTTGTAACACAAGGACGCTATACCGTCTTCCATGTCTCGTCGTACGACTATAACGCGCGTAAAGATCCTCCATCCAAAGCACCTATGGTCTATCCGCCACAAAACAAAGATACCGTTAAATATGCGGTGGACCTTAGTGTCTATTACGACAATCTGCCACTTTCCATGAAGAATGTGAACCAAGTGGATACGGCGGTGTTGGATACGATGAAACGTATAATCGAGCCGACCCTCTCACTGCGTGAGATATACGAACTCCACCCGTGGACGGAGATGGCAGCGCGTATGGAGAACTATAAGTCGCACACGGCTGCTACGTACCCAATGGCTAATGAGCATTACTTGGAGGACCACGTCGTTCGTGCACCTGTCACAAACCGTCTGCTCCTCAAGACCGAACAACGCTATAACTACGACAATGTGAAGAACGGTCAGCACTCCGAATCGCTCTTGGGCTATTATATGCGCGATGATAACTGGTCGTCCATGAGTAACGATCCTGATGCACAGGGTGTGACGCGACAAGATACGATGATTTGGTGCGGAGGTTGGGATGCCCCGTGTCAATGGTTTACCTATAACCACAAGACAGGAATCTACACCACATGCAATCATACGGTTACCGAAGCGAATGACTTCCTCCAAGTGCCGAAAAAAGGTAGTATCGTTTCTCCAACAGGCGCTGACACCGTAATATACTGCCTGCGCGCACGGAGTAGAAAGTCTTCAATTACCGGTCCGGATCCGGATGAGCCGGAGGAAGGTGATTATTGGTTCAATATCTGCCGATACATGGTCATTTACCATAATACCGACCTGTATGGTCCGAAGTTGGAAACCAATGGTGTAGCCATTAAGACCAATGACGAGATTGCCAATAACTTTGAGGTACTGGAGCGCTTGAACTTCGACTACAACAAACCGGGATCGGAATATACAGTATATCCGCACCCGCTGCCATGGGAAGACGCTTCATATGGCTTCGCCTATCCGAGAACGGCCGCACTGCCCGATAACCGTCCGCATAACCATAGCGGACTGACGAACTTAGCCAACATGGGCGAATATAACCTGATTAACAGGATTCCGTCCTTTGGTACGTATTGGCATAAGATGGAACAGCACGGCGGTGCAGAGAACGGATATATGATCTTCTGCGACGGTATGTCGTCCGCAGGTCAGGTGGCAGCCCTCTCGCTCGAGTCACACTTGTGCGAGGGTCAGAGACTGTACTTCTCCGCCTATGTGGGTAACCCCGGTAACGAGTCAGGTAAATCGTGCCCGAACTTCCTCTTCTCCGTACAAGGTAAAGAAGACAAAGTCAATGCCGATTGGGAAGATATCACTTCGTACCTTACCGGTGACCTGGCTCAATCCAACAAGTGGTATCAGATTTTCTTCCCGATTGAGCAGAATAAGGAATATGCGCACTTCCGCGTACGCGTATATAATATGGCATCCAATGATGACGGTAATGACTTTATCATCGACGATATGTGTATCTTCGCCACCAAGCCTCCGTTGATGGTGTATCAGGCAAACACGACGTGTAAGAACGAGAACGAAAGCGACTCACTGACCCACGTCGTGCTCCGTGTGGACTATCAGGGCTTCACCGAAGATATCTATGCAGCGGGAAGTGAGTACTATACGGTAGAACAGATAACGAAAACAAAGGACACTACGTTCGTCAAATTGGAAGACGGCTATTATAATGAGGTGATAATACCGGCTGTACCTCCTTCGACGAAGGATACTATTTACGGTCGAGTTGACTTACCAAACCGTCACTATATGCCTGTAGCCAAGGATTCTATCTTCGCGAACCTACAAGAGCTGATTGCTAAGTTCGAACGGACGCTGGAAGCACATGAAGCACACGTGAAGGATCCATCAAAACCGGATGTTGAGGTATTCCGCCAAGGATATATCTTTGAGCACCTCGATGACTCCATCCGTCCTGTACTCTATGTCATCCACTCGGCGAAGATGGCGTCACAAAATGAGTACGTGGTACACATGGCCGGTCAATACAAAGAACTGCTATCCAGTCGCTGCGCATTGACCCGCTCGTTGAGAGTACGAAACCGCATGATTCTGACACTTAACGGCGAAGAGCAGTCGGACAAAGAAGTGGCGGACATGTGCTCCAATGCCTCCTATGACGTATCGCTTAACGTGAAGGGAACAGTCCTGCTCGATAACCAAGCGCCTATTGAGGTTACCGGCTCGTGCTATAACGACTGGCTGCTCTATGGCGATACAACCAAAGCTACGAGCGAGGCAACCTATGGCTATACATACTCGGATGTTGAGAAAGTCATTAAGGATATCCTCCGTGCAGAGAATGAGTTCGGAGCTCACCCTAACGCCAACCGTTTAGCCCATTCGCTCGCAGAAGTAAGCAGCGACGAAATGGATATAGTGAAACGAGATAGAGGCGTAGAACTGACTACATCCGATAAGCCTTATGTCGTTCTATCTCATCTGGTGAATAGTGGTTTGCTCAAGCTCTACCAACCGATGCTGACTATCATTACAGTAGCGGGTGAGACGGTTAAATACACCATCTTCCCTATTCCGGGTACAGGCTCTGAGGTAATGCAGGATTTGAATATTGATGTCTGTCCTACTCCGGTACATATATCCCTGACAGCCTCTTCAGGAAGCGGTGTTCCATTGGTAATCGGCGGCTTGAATCGTACGGCAGAAGAGTCGCAGTACCCGATTACGATATTAGCAGATGTTACGTCGGCGAACTCCGATTTGGCTATTCCTATCGACTCACTGATGATGAATCCCGGAACAGATGTCCCAAAAGTGGCATTGAAACAAGTCGATCTATTATCGACCACCGACCCGGAATATCGTGAGGGCGTGCACATTATTGCGCTTGAACCTGATAAGACGTGGAACCTGGAAGGCGAGAACTCGGGATATTACAAGAATGGAAACGATACCATCCACCTCTCGCCTGCAACAGCTACGAACTACAGCATGCGTGAAGGATATACCTATACCTTTGGTATACAGATGATGACCTCTGTGGGTGAGTCCGAATCCGGAGATTGCCCGATAGGTACTATTCCATTCGTGGTTAGCGTCGTACCTAATCGCTTGCGTTGGGATCCGCTGACGAGTGATAACAGATGGAATAACCCCGATAACTGGATTGGTATTGCTGAAGATGGCAGTGTTATCCATTCGGACGCTCGTTATGCTCCGTTACCAAGCAGCTATGTCGTGATACCGCCTATGACGGATGGTAAGCCCTATCCCGTTTTAGTGGATCCGACTAATATCCCACCCGCGGACTCTATCCAACAGGTAGGCTTCCAATACAACACCTGCCATTCGATTCGCTTCCTGTCCGGCGCAGCACTGAACCAACAACAGCGCTTGGTTTATGACAGCGTGATAGCAGACCTGAGTATGCCACAACAGAAATGGGCACTGCGCGCTGCTCCTGTTACCGGTTTGCTCAGCGGTGATATCTTCATGGCCAACGCCGACCTCACCGACAAATCTTCGTCTTGGGAAGTGGGAGAGTTCGACGCCGCAGGGCGTAGTTACAAGACAGGTAATGCCTCCTTCTGGCTGTCGCTATACAGCCAAGAGACTATCCGCAAGGGTAATAACGACCAAGTGAAAGACTCTACCATGTCCGCAGCAGCCGATTGGTCGAAGGTTACCAATGGCATGACTCTCCCGCTGCAACCGACACAAGGCTTTGCTATCTATGCGCGCACGAAGTCCGGCGCAACTTCTGCCGTTAGACTACCGAAGCATGATGATATCTATTACTACTACACCCAGTCCGGCGATAAGGATTACAACCTCTACGAATCGGGATTGCGTGCAAAGCGCGACGAACAAGCAGGTGGTAGCGGTAAGGCCGGTAAATTGGCTTATCTGCCTACAGCAGGGTCACAATCGTTCACTCTGACGCATGGCAAAGATGCCGATAACGTTGACATCTCTACACCATCCTTCGTGTTCGGTAACCCGACCATGGGATTTATTGACATATGGGGATTCATAGCGGATAACAGCACGTATCTGAATGATGAAATAGAATACCTTGATGGAAGCGGAACACACCATCAAATAACTAAATCAGCAGCTACGGATAAATCCGTACCTAATACGCTGGACCGTCCTGAACGTTACCTGCCGCCGATGCATGCTATGATTCTTAAGCTTAAGAGTAGTGCCCATTCGTTGACCGTAACGCTTAATACAAACCGTATCGTTACTGAACCTGTTGACCAGTCACCGGCAGGTGCTCCGAGACGAATAGCAGCCGCACGAGAGAAAGGTATCATGACTATTATCGCCACGAACTCCGTATCACCGCGATGCGTTTCCTATCTCTTGCTCGGACAAGGATACAACGACGCTATCCAAAAGGGCGAAGATGCCGTACTGACAACGCTCAATATCGACAACTTCAACATGACCAGCTATCCTACCACGCCGTTTAATATCTATGCTGTGGAGGAGGGATACGGCCTAAGTATCAACTTGCGCGAGGAGATTGAACTCGTACCGCTGTCATTCTGCATGAGTGACCTTCCGTACGACTCGATAACAGCACTGTGGTTCACGGGCGTAAATAATATCGACGGAAAGCTCTTCCTCTACGATGCGCTGACGGATATCGAGAGACCGATTATGGATGGTATATGCTTGACTATCGAAACCCCGGCAGTCAGTCACGAGAGACGCTATTACATCCGCCGTGTGGCTACACCTGATCCCGAAATACCCGATGACCCGATTGTTACCGGCGTAAGCTACCATTCCGCAACACCGGAATATAACGAACAGGCAGTTAAGATAATGTATAACGGACACGTGCTCATTCTGCGCAATGGACATGTATATACGATATTTGGACAACAACTGAGATAATGACGCAGAGAGATAACATAGTTAAATGGGTTTTAGCAGCATGGTTCATGCTGTTAGGATGTACTGCATCGTATGGTTATACCACTTACCAGACAGCACCCGCGTACACCAATGTATATCATACAGCGGTGACGCCAAGCTATCAGTTCCGCTCTACATCCGTATATAGTTCCTCATTCAGTAATGATAATAGCACGTTCGTACCATTAGCCGACGATCCGTATGCCAGCCCGGGACCTCGCAAAGGTCCGCGTAAAAGCAGCCCATGGGATGAAGATCCTGAAGAAGGTGGTAATGAGCTCGGCGTAGTGGACGATCCTACACCAATAGGTGAACCACTCGTACTGCTGCTATTGGCAGCGTTGTACGGTGGCTACCGTCTGATGAAACGCAAGAAGGTTATTTGCTAAGAATAAACTTCCCGTTGTAGTTACGACGAAGAATAAAGGTGCACTGCCCTGCAAAGGCGTGCATCCTTTTTTGTACGAAGCTGTCAAGACATGCTGCATCGCCGTTAGCCGCAGCAACAAAGCCGTCTCCTTCATAGGTAATGAGGTTATCGGCATTAGGGCAGAGGTTACCTTTCTTATCGACTACGCGAACGGTCATGTAGCATAGTTCTTCGGGATTCTCGTTCTCGTTAGCCCAGATGACTTCGAGATGGTGAGGTTTGCCGGCAGTACGGATGGTCTGGCGGGCAGCTTTCTTACCATTCGCATCGTATGCCACCACTTCCACTTTACCTTTCTTCCACGGAATATCGTACCACATAAGGCGGTAACGCGGAAGGAGTTCGGGTTGAGGTGCGGACCCCCATTCGGGCGGAGTAAATTCGCCTACAGGAGGCATTGGGCTTACTCCGGCAATAATCTTACCATTCGCCATTTGTTCGGTTTCTTCGGGTGTGGCATGACGCAGTTTTCCGTAGCTTTTACCGTTGACGAAGAGTTCAGCCTCAGGGTAAGAGGTATAGCAGAAAACAGGTATTAAATCGCCTTTGTTCCAGTTCCAATGCGGCAGAAGATGAAGTGTCGGCTCGTTGGTGTTCCATTGGCTGCGATAGAGGTAGTAACGGTCTTTGGGCAGGGACGCCAAATCGATGATACCGAAATAGCTGGAATGGCTTGGCCAAGCGTCTGTGTCGTAAGGAGACGGTTCGCCGAGGTAGTCAAAGCCTGTCCAGACGAATTGGCCGAGTGTCCAAGGATAATCGTCCTGCAGTTGGAAATCCAGTTCAGGCAGACCGGACCACGGGCAGTACTCGAGGTCATAGCCGGAAGACTGATTATCGTCGTATGTGGCGAAATCGCGGATGACAGCCGGCAGTTTATACACACCACGGCTGGAGACGGTTGAGGCCGTTTCAGAGCCAAGAATCATCTTTTGCGGCAGGTTGTTATATGCCTCGATATAACGCGAGGTGCGGTAGTTGAATCCGGGCAGTTCGACGGCAGCACCAAAGCCGTTGTGGATGACTTGTTTGGCTTGGTCCATGCCGTTGGTGACGGGACGTGTCGGGTCAAGTTGGTGAAAGAGTGCCTGCAGTTTGGTGACAATCTCGATGCCATCGTCAAGGACCTGATTCCATACCTCGTTGCCGCTGGACCAAAGCATGACACAGGCGTTATTGCGATATTGTTTGACCATGTTGGTGATGTCCATGCGCCACCAGTCATTGAACTCTTTATTGTAGTCGTTTTCGGTTTTTCCCCAGTTCCATACGTCGAAGGGCTCAATCATCATCATCAGTCCCATCTCGTCGCAGAGTTCGACGAGTTCGGGAGCCGGCATATTATGACTTGTACGGATAGCGTCGCAACCCATATTCTGCAGCATGGCGAGTTGATGACGCAGTGCATCTTTGTGGATGGCGGCACCAAGCGGACCGAGGTCGTGGTGGTTGCAGACGCCCTTGAACTTACGAGTCTGGCCGTTGAGTTGGAAACCATGTTCGGGCGTGTAACTGATGCTGCGGATACCGAAGCGGGTATCGTGCTCGTCGAGGATTTCTTCGCCTTTAGTGATTCGCGTTCTGGCGATATAGAGGTTCGGGTGCTCAGGCGACCAGAGTTGGGGATTAGGCACCGTCGTCTGTCCTTGCTGACCGTTTATCGTTGCTACTTTTTGTCCGTTATAGAGAATATCCGTAATCACCTCCACATTCTCTTTGACAGCGGATGTGCTATAGACACCGTTTTGCAGTTCAACGGCGATGGTGACGAGCGCTTTGTCGGCTGTTATCTCGGGTGTGCGGACAAGGACACCAAAGGTGGGAATATGTATCGGATGGCTTTCCACCAGATGCACATTGCGGTAAAGTCCTGCTCCGGGATACCAGCGACTTTGCTGGGGTTTATTCTCGAGGAAGACATCGATATCGACGCTGTCGGATGTAATGAGATGCGGCAGGATATAGCAATCGAAGCTATTGTAGCCGTAGGGCCAATAGACCATCTCTTCGCCGTTAACGAACACATCGGCATGGGACATAGCGCCATCAAAGACAAGGGTGTACCAACGGTCTTTGCTGACAGCCACACGCGTGCGGTAATGGCCTTTACCCATCCATGGCAATCCTCCGCTACGGCCTGTTTTCCATGTCGGTTCGCTCTCGCCGTTTTGTACGACGACTACTTCTTGCAAATCGTTAGCGCGGTCAAAAGGTCCGCTAATAGCCCAGTCATGCGGAACGGTGACAGCATGCCATGTGGTATCAACATTAGGCATTTGTGGAGACGGCTCTTGACGGAACTGCCAAGAGGTCAGCATCGTAGAGATGGCTAAAAGGATGGGTAAGTTCATAAGCGTTTATTAAGCGTTTATTTGATTTCGAGACCCATAAGGGTATAGGTCTTATTGTCTCGGATGATGAGTATCTGATTATCGCGTAGTATCTTGGCAGTCGTTGGCGTCTCGTTAGGGAGTCGTTCAACGCTCGTAGGCGGATTGGGGTTATAAGACGCTATCTCGCGATAGAGCGCGCTAAGCGGATAACCTGTGTAATTGAAGAGCGTGGTGTTGGAGATGACATTACCTCCTTGCCACCAGGTATCTCCACTCCCGCTATATTGTTCGGCCCAGCATACTTCGGTCCAATAACCATTCACTTTCTGATCCACAAAAATAGGATCCCAATAGAGGTAACCGATGATGTTATCGTCGGTTTTGATGGCCTCGTGCAGTTCCTTGATAAAAGACTCTTGTCCTGCTTCTGTCGCCTCGTTATAGCCACCATTGAGTTCAAGCTGTCCCATATACTCACCGCCGTTCTTCTCCACGGGACGATAGGGTGTCCACGAATAGCCTGTCTCCATAATCAGGACGGGCTTACCTAAGTTGGCTCTCATATCCGCAGCCCAAGTGAGCATACCGGACGGCTTGTAGGTATCGTCCTTTGCACCTTGTTTCGATGCCCAGTGCGGATAGTACGAACCACCAACCACATCGAACTTACAGCCGTTCTTGACGAGGTTCTGGAAGAACGAACGACAGATACTTATTCTGCCAGCGTGACCGTAGCTGTGGTGAATAACGACCTGAGAGGTGGAGCTCACTTCTTTCACGGCGTCGTAGGCACGGTTATAGAGTGTGACACACTGGGTTATATTATCCGTATGGCCACCGAAAGAGACTTTCTTCCAGTCGAGGTCATTGAAGAGGATGCCGTAGTTGGTCTCGTTACCGATAGCCACGTACTCGGGCGTAGTGCCCTGCGCTTTCATCAGCGTCATAATCTGCTTCACGTAGTTATAGACGGAGTCTGCCAGCATCTGTGTGGTCGTTACGTTACTCCATGCAGCGGGAATCATCTGTCTGTCTGCGCCTGACCAGAAGTCACTCAAGTATATAGAAAGGCAGATGGTCATGTGATGGTCTCGTGCACGCTTGGCCAGATTGAGAATATCCTGCGTGCCAGCATAGTAAGAGGGACGACCTTTCCAATTGTTATACGGCGACTTGACGGGTGTACGGTTGGTTGTACCGTTGTTGTTCACACTGGTGCCCGGCGTATGGTAGAGACGCAAGCGGGCGAAGTTAATGCCGTAGGATTCCAGTATATCGAACACATCTCCCGGCGTGCCGTCCTGATAGCGGAAGACAGTTTTCCAGTCCTCGAGGTACGTGACCATCGACAGGTCTCCACCGCGGAGGAACTCGTTATTTTCGGCATAGGCAAAGCTGCTCAAACAGCATAAGATGGCGAGGATGAGGTTTTTCGTTTTCATGATTAGCTGAATTTATAGATTGTTTGTTCGCTGTACTTATCGTTAGGTAGGAGTATCGGCGATGGGAAATTCGAATGGTTGATGGCATCGGGGATATTGTGCGCCTCGAGGCAAACGGCATTCTGCGGACGGTATAAGGTGCCGCTTTTGCCGATGTTGGCTTCAACGTAATTGCCGGTATAGACTTGGAGTGCGGGACAAGTCGTCCACACTTCCATTGTACGCTCGGATGTCGTGAGTACAGCTGCTAATCGCAACTCGTGTGACGGATTAGGACGCAGTACCCAGTTGTTGTCTATGCCCCGTCCGGGCGCAAAGAACGGATCGTCTATGCGGTCAGCTATGCGTTGCGGTTGACGGAAATCCATCGGCGTACCTTCGACAGGCAGGATATCGCCCGTAGGACAAGCGGTGTCGTCGAAAGGTGTGTATTCGTCCGCTAAGACCTGTAACTGATGGTCACGAACGGACGGCGAGTCTTCGCCATTAAGGTTGAAGTAGGCGTGATTGGTAAAGTTGACGATAGTGGGACTATCGGTCGTCGCCTCGTAGGAAATAGAGAGGGCATTGTTCTCCACCTTGTAGGTCACGGTCACATCGAGATTGCCGGGATAGCCTTCCTCGCCATCGGCAGCGCGATAGTGCAAGGTGATGCTGTTCGGCATATGGGACACGACATCCCATATCTTGGCATTAAAGCCCTGTAAGCCGCCGTGGAGGGAGTTGGCGCCATTGTTCTGTGGCAGTTGATATTCGCGTCCGTTAAGGATAAAACGGCCGTTCTTAATACGGTTGGCACAACGGCCTATGACGGCGTTGAAGTACGGTTCTTTCGTTTGCCACTCCTCGAGCGTAGCAAAACCGAGTACCATATCCTTGCGTATCCCTTGCGTATCCGTTGCTAAAAGACGCAATATCTTGGCACCGTAATTGGAGATATCCACCTCCACCCCGTTCGGGTCCCCTATGTGAAACGCTTTTACCAAAGGAAGATGTATAACAGGATGAATACTACAACGATAAAGAGTGCACCTATGTCAAAGGATCGCGAGGTGTGGAAAGCTTCCACATCCACGCCGATGGATTTGATATTCTCGTGGTGGCTCTTGGCGTTATTACGTGCTACAAATCCGATTCCTGCCAGCGCGAGTGCGAAGAAGAAGATCGCCTCGAAACCTAAGTTACGTCCGAACTCAAAGTGCATCATCACGACACCCGACACAGCTGCTACGAAAGCGATAATAAGGCAGATGCGCGAAGCAATAAGTTGCCACTTGAGCGTTGGTGGATCCAAAGCAGGTGCGTCCTTGAGGTTCTTGTCCGACATGCTGATTGGGATAAAAAGTGCCAGCAGGCAGAAGAACACATATCCCATGCGTTGCAGGAACGGCATATCGGGTAAGAGGAACTTGAACAGAATGGAGAAGACGAACGTACCGATAGCTGTTACGACAGCTGCTCTGCCACTACTACGTTTCCAAAGCAGTCCCAAGCCGAAGATAATCACCAAGCCCGGGAAGACGAAGCCCGAATATTCCTGAATGACTTGGAAAGCCTGGTCGGCACCACCCATAATCGGATAGACGGCGATAAGGGCGATAACGAGCGCGCAAAGGGACGTAATACGACCTACGCGCACCAATCGTTTCTGCGAGGCTTTCTTGTTGATGAACTTCTTGTATATATCCATCGTGAAGATGGTCGAAGTGGAGTTGAACATCGACGCGAGCGAGGATATAACCGCCGCCGCCAGTGCCGCAAAAGCAAGACCTTTGACCACGGTTGGTGTGAAGTTATGTATCAGGAACGGATAGGCATCATCCGAACGGCTTATGACGCCGGAAAGGGATTGTCGTATCGCTTCGCACTCAGGTGAGTTCATGATGTAGAACGCACACACACCCGGGATGCACACGATGAACGGAATCAAGAGTTTGAGTGCGCCGGCAAAGATCATACCCTTTTGTGCATCGTCCAGCGACTTAGCCGCCAGACCTTTCTGGATAATATACTGGTTGAATCCCCAGTAACCGATATTAGACAGCCACAAAGCACCTACCAGCACCACAATACCCGGAATATTGAAGTACGGGTCATCGGTGATATTCGGATAGAGCTCCGGATTTCGATTGACGATGAGGTGGAAGTGCGTATCGTCCGGTGCCCAATCGGGATTAGCGGACAGCTCACGGTAGATATGTCCTAAAGCCCCTAAGGCTCCACCCTCAACGCCGAGATGGTCTGCCACAAAATGCAATGTCGCAAAAACGGTTACCAGTCCACCTCCGACGAGGAAAATGACTTGCAGCACATCCGTCCACGCCACCGACGCCAAACCGCCGTATATAGAGTACAGACCGGCAATCAGGAAGAGGATAAGGATGATAGTCACCATCGTCATATCCACGCTCATGCCTAAGAACTGCGCCGGTACGGCAGGCAAGCCGAGAATATGCTTAATCGCTAATGCGCCGAGCCAACTGACCGAGGTGAGGTTGATGAACACATAAAGGAAGAGCCAGAAGATAGAGAAGGCTAATCCTGTACCCTCGTTATATCGGTCAGAGAGGAACTGCGGGATAGTGAAGATTTTCTTCTTGAGCATCAGCGGCAGTAGGAACTTACCGACGAGAATCAGCGTGAGTGCCGCCTGCAGTTCGTATGCTGCCATGGCGATACCGGATTTATAGGCCGATCCCGACATTCCGATAAACTGCTCGGCCGATATGTTGGCTGCGATAAGGGATGCACCAACAGCCCACCATGTGAGGGTGTTACCAGCCAAGAAATAGTCGTTAGCGTTCTTCTCCTTACCTTTCTTTCCGCGGCTGACTATCCAGCCAAGCGAAACCAAAAGGACGAGGTAGATGGCGATTACAACGTAATCAATGGTTGCAAAACCGTTGTTTTGTAGAGCTTCTAAAATAGACATATTGTTGTTTTTAGTTCAGTTTACGGCTACCGTCGCCGATGACGACATCAATGATTTTAGGTGTTATGTGGAAGCGCTCTTCAAAGGCTTCTACGGCACGTTTGGTGAATGCCTTGTAGAGTTCGTCTTTGACGAGATTGATGGTACAACCTCCGAATCCGCCTCCCATGATACGGGAACCGGTAACACCGCATTCTTTAGCGATGTCGTTGAGGAAGTCGAGCTCTTCGCAGCTGACTTCATAGTCTTTGCTCAGACCTTGGTGAGTGAGGTACATCTGACGTCCGACTTCCTCGTAATCACCTTTTACGAGTGCATCGCAGACAGCGAGTACACGGTCTTTTTCTCCGAGCACGAAGGTGGCACGCTGGATATCTTCGGCAGAACAGGTCGCCTTTGCCTCTTCGAGGTCTTCCCATGTGCAGTCACGGAGCGTCTCAATCTTGCGGTCAGGATGGAGTTGTTGAATAGCCGCAGCTACATTCTCGCAGGAACGGCGACGGTCGTTATAAGGCGAGCCTGCCAACTCGTGCTTGACGCAGGAGTTAACGAGCACGAGACGATAGCCCTTCGGCTCGAAGGGGAAATACTCGAACTCGCGGCTGCGACAGTCAAGGCGCATGAGCTTACCTGCTTGTCCGAAGACGGAAGCGAACTGGTCCATGATACCGCAGTTACAGCCGATATACTTATGCTCGGTGGCTTGTCCGGCAAGTACCATATCCCATTTGGAGACAGCACCGCCGAAGGCATCGTTCAGACCGAAAGCGAAGCATGATTCCAACGCTGCGCTGGACGACATACCTGCTCCGAGCGGTACATCACCGGCAAAGACTGTATCGAAACCTTTGACAGCTACGCCGCGTTCCATCAGTTCGCGCGCCACACCATAGACGAAGCGGAAACAAGTCGCTTCGGGTCCTTGCGGGTCGTCCACAACCCATTCGGCATAGTCGTTCAGGTCGCAGGAATACGCGCGTACGATACTGGTGTTATTAGGGCGAATGACTGCCATAATGCCTTGTTGCACTGCACCCGGAAAGACGAAACCGCCGTTGTAGTCGGTATGTTCGCCGATGAGGTTGATGCGTCCGGGAGAGGCATAGATAGTACCTTCTGTGCCCGAAAAACGTTCCGTAAAAATGCGTAGGAGTTCTGCTTTAGTCATGATTAGTAGCCATTTGGGTTATTTTTTTGCCAGTTCCACGCGTCGCGACACATGTCGTCGAGACCGAATTGTGCTTTCCAGCCGAGTTCGCGTGCCGCTTTGTCGGGATTGCAGTAGCAGGTTGCTATATCTCCTGCGCGACGCGGCATAATGGTGTATGGGATATCCACCTTGTTAACGCGGATGAAAGCATTCACCACATCGAGCACGGAGTAGCCTTGACCTGTACCGATGTTATAGATAGCGAGTCCGGCTTTGCGTGTGATAGCCTGCAGTGCAGCGACGTGCGCCGCAGCAAGGTCCATGACGTGGATATAGTCGCGTACACCTGTTCCGTCGTGGGTAGGATAATCGTTCCCGAAGACACCGAGTCGCTCGCGTTTACCGACAGCCACTTGGGTGATATAGGGCATGAGGTTATTGGGTATGCCATTCGGGTTCTCGCCTATTCTGCCGGACGGGTGCGCGCCAATAGGATTGAAGTAACGCAGTAGGACGACGTTCCATTCGGGATCAGCTTTCTGCAGGTCCATCATCACTTGCTCGAGCATGGACTTCGTTTGTCCATAGGGGTTGGTGCACTGTCCTTTCGGGCAATCTTCGGTAATTGGAATGATAGCCGGGTCGCCATAGACGGTGGCGGAAGAGGAGAAGATGATGTTTTTGCAGTTATGGTGTCGCATCACATCGAGTAGAACGAACGTGCCGTTGAGGTTATTCTCGTAGTACTCAAGCGGTTTGGCCACGGATTCGCCTACGGCTTTAAGTCCTGCAAAATGGATACATGCGTCGAAGTGATGGTTAGCGAACACGGCCTCGAGTGCTTCGCGGTCGCGTATATCGGCTTCGACGAAGGGTATCTTCGGGATGCCGATTATATCCGCGACGCGGCGTAGTGCCTCGGGATTGGCGTTATAGAGGTTATCCACGACGAGTGCGGTGTGTCCGGCCTTGTATAATTCGATGAGAGTGTGCGAGCCAATAAACCCTGCTCCACCTGTTACAAGTATCTTCATGTTATTACGTTGTTATTACGATGTTGGCTATATCTTACGGTTATCCTACGGTTATCGTACGGTTATCGTACGGTTATGCTAGGCAAATAATGGTGACGGATAGATACCGTTTTGTACGAGTTGCGCGAACTTAGCGACTACTTGTGGTCTGTCTGTTGCGTAGGTTACTCCGAACCATTTACTGGGTGAATCGAGAACGCGGCATGTAGCCTTGCCAGAGTGGATGAGGTGGTCCACCATGGTTGGGATATAGAACTCGGATTTGAGTTCGTTACCATGCTCGCGGAGGAAGTTCACGAAGAAGTCCTCGGAGTGTTTGAAGTAGTCGGGAGTGAAAGCCCACATGTTCATTGAGACGGGTGTGTTCTCAGCGAGTTCGGTTTTCTCGTCGCCTTCGATGAAGCGGATGACGCCATCTTCTTCGCGCAGTATCTTAGTGCGCTCGGTGATAGTGGTGAGGAAGCCTTGTTCGTTGGTCTGACAGACGCCACGTGCTACGGAACCGGATTCGGACAGGGTGTTAGCGACGCGGTAACCGATCATGGCGTATTGGCCTTTGGTTCCTTCGATGGAGCGGAGGTAGTCGGCGAGGATCTTGAAACTCTCCTGGCCATAGTAGTCGTCGGCATTGATGACGGCAAAGGGCTCGTTGATGACGTCCTTGCCCATGAGCACGGCGTGATTCGTTCCCCACGGTTTCTCGCGTCCTTCGGGCACAGTAAAGCCTGCGGGCAGGTTGTCCAAGTCTTGGAAAACGAGTTCGACGGGGATGCGGTTTTCATACTTGGAGACTATCTTCTCGCGGAAGTCCTGTTCGAAGACGCGTCTGATGACGAAGACGACTTTGCCGAATCCTGCTTGGATGGCATCGTAGATGGAATAGTCCATGATGGTCTCGCCGTTAGGTCCGAGGCCGTCGAGTTGTTTGAGTCCTCCATAGCGGCTTCCCATACCAGCCGCGAGTACAAATAATGTTGGTTTCATATGTTATAGAATTTAATATCCGGGGTTTTGTGTGATAGCGGATTTGGACTCGTCGATATACTCCTGCGGAATGGGGAAGCGGTTGTGCGAGTCGTTGACGTTGTAATATTTGCCGCCTTCGGAATTGGCTTTCTGGATGCGGTTGTTCGCGTATTCAACATACTTACTGAAACGAATCAGGTCTTGGCGACGAAGACCTTCCATGTAGAACTCGTGTCCACGTTCAACAAGAATAGCATGAAGGAAGTCTTTTTTAGTCCAGCCGTGGATACTTCCCAGTCCTGCTCTACGACGCACTTGGTTGAGGCAGTCTTCGGCTTCCGGATCACTACCGGTGTTTTTGTTACGAGCGATACACTCGGCCAGAGACAGCAGGATATCGGCATAGCGATAAACGACGATGTCGTTACCGGCTTGTGCACCCGTCATGGTCTGGTCCTTGCCGTACTTGAGCGGCAGTGCACCGTACTTGAGTTGTTGGGAGTTGGATTTATCCATATACTTGCCGGTAGCGGTGGTGTAATCCGTATAGACGCATCCAAGACGCAGGTCGCCCGTTTCAAACGTGCCGTAGAAATCCCATGGCATGACGTATCCTCCCCACCCTAATGATTGTGTGGTCCAGGGCATATCGGCAGGCAGCACTTCGGCCGTCATGTAGTTAGCTGTCCAGGAAGCGGAGCTGTTACAGGGCACGCAGAGGATGATTTCGCTGTTGCCTAAGTTGTCCATCGTGAAGATGCGGGTGTAGTCGGGCTGCAGGCTATAGACACCGAGCGCGATGATATCGCGGCACAGTTGCTCTGCCTCCTTGAACCGACCTTGCATCATGCGATACTTGAGCAAGAGCGTCATGGCGATACCCTTGGTCATACGTCCGCGCACAGCCGTCTCGGGCAAGTGGTCAATGGCGAAAGTCAGGTCCTGCGTCATAACGGAGTCGTATTGCTCCTCGGTCAGGCGACCAATATAATTATACGTGAGCGCGTCGTCCAACTGCGCGTCGGTTGCTACGGGCACAGGGCCGAACATATCATACAGGTATAGTCCCATCCAGCCACGGAGAGCATGTACCTCGGCCATATAAAGGAGTCTGGCCTCCTCTGGCGCTTCGCATTGTTCGAAACGGCGAATCGTATTGCGAGCCTTACTCAGGAACTGATAGTGAGAGAATGCGCGGTAGAAATAGCCGCTGATGCTACTGGTGGAGTTATCTTGCCACTGTTGGTAATACTCCACATCGCTCTCCCAGCCCCAGCATGACCAGAGTACGTCGGTCGTCATGTCGGAAATGACCTGATAGCCGTCGTATCCTGCGCCGTAGATGGCTTCGCCATTCCAGTAACCGGTACAAAATTCGTACATGAGCGCATTCACCGCCAGACGCAAGTCGTTCTCCGTTTTGAGGAAATTGTCGGGCGAAATCTCGGTGTAGTCCTCGCGCGTCAATTGGCAGGAAGAAACTGTCAAGGCGAGAATCGTTGCGAATATAATAGACTTTTTCATATGCATCATGTTTTAGAATTTAAAGCTTAAACCAATAGCCGCAGACATCTGGTTCGGATAAGCGCCGATACCGTTACCTGTCTCCGGGTCCATACCTTTATAGGGCGTCATCACCGCCACGTTACGAACAGCAGCGTAGATGCGGGCACTCTTGACATAGCCCTTGAACCACCGCGTCGGGAAGTTATATCCGAGGGATATATTGTCCAGACGGAGGAACCATGCTTTCTCGTAGAAGAAGTCCGAATTGGCAGGATTGATACCTGAGTTAGCCTCCGCTACGCCGGGGAGTGTGCCCTCCTGGTTCTGATAAGTCCAGCGGTTGCGCACTTGTGTCAACGCATTCACGCCATATACCAAGTCCGCAATACCGTACGAGGACTGGTAGAGCACGTCGTTCAGCTTATAGCCGTTGAGCGAACCGTAGATGTAGATATTCAGGTCGAAATCCCAGATGCGGAAGGTGTTATTGAACGAGAACGGGATAGGCGTGTTATTGCCTAACTTAACGATATCCGCCTGATCCAGTTTGCCATCGGGTTTGCCGGAAAGCACGTAGCGTCCTTCGGCATCACGTCTGGGCGTTTTGCCGTCTGCCTCGTACTCAAAGCCGTTGATATCGAGGTAGTTAATCGAGCCGGGCTTGGAGTTAGGCAGATGCGGATAGTCTTGCCCGGGTTGCACTAAGCCGTTGGTCTTATAGCCATAGACATTGCCCCAGTCCTCCACCATATCTTGGTAGGGTGCCGGGAGGAAGTCCGGGTCACGGCTCACGGTCCTGTTTCGGTAGTACGAGAAGCAAACATCGCTGGTCCAGCCGAAGAGTTTCGTGTCCACATTAACCGTGTGCAGCGTCAGTTCGACACCGCGGCTGCGGTAAGCGGCTTGGCTGTTGTAGTCAATGGTGTTAATCTCGTTGTAGGACATCAGGCTCTTGCTCATGATAACGTCCGTACGGTCGCGTTGGTAGAACTCCAACGTACCGGTCAACCGACCTTTGAAGAAACCGAAGTCGATAGCTATGTTCGCGTCGGAGAGCGTCTCCCACTTCAGGTCAGGGTTGCCTAATTTGCTGAGGTTGATACCGTTAGACAGCGTGCCGTCAAACACATACGACCCGCGGCTGATGCCGTAGATAGTGCGGATACCGGTTAAGGAGCCGGCGTTACCTGTCTGACCGTAACCACCACGCAGCTTGAGTTCGCTCAGCCACGTCGCTTTCTGCATCCACGGCTCTTCGCTGATACGCCATGCGGCACTCACACCCGGGAAAGCACCCCATTGGTGCTGCGGAGAGAAGTTACTGCTGCCGTCCACACGGATATTGAAGGTCACGATATAACGATTGAGTGCGGTGTAGGAAGCACGGCCGATAAACGATGCCATCTGACTCGAACCTTTGCTCGACCAGATATTCGGGTTCTCCATCTCCGCCGTACCGATATTATTCATCAGAGCGTTATCGGTCGGGAAGTCGGATGTGACGACGCCGTGACCGTCCCACATGTTCTTCTTCCACTCCCAACCAGCCATCACGCTCAGGTCATGCTCACCGTTCCAGTTATGCGCATAGGTGGCAGTAGCGTTGATGATACCGAGTTTGTTATTGCTCGTCTGTTTGGACGCCTGTCCGTTCACGCTTGCACCCTTGAGGGTCGTGGTCGGGATGTATTGGTCTGCGCCGGCAAACTTCATGTCTATACCACCCGTTGCGCGGATAGTCAGGTCCTGAATAGGCTTAATCTCCAAGTATCCCGTGAGGAAGACGTCGCGCGAATACGACTGGTCGGTGATGTCCAGCAAGCTCACAGGGTTCGGGTAGATATTCGGTCTATTGGGGTTGTCTGCGTAGGTGCCGTCGAGGTTATAGACAGGCACAGTCGGATTGAAGGTCATTGCCGAGTAAATCAGCGCCGCGTCGCTCTGACGGCTGTCACCCAGCGGTACGTCGTTGTACTTAAGGCTGGTGAAAGAGGTGTTGATACCTGCGCGCACGTACTTGCCGAAGTTCTGGTCCAGGTTAACACGGCCTGTGATACGCTGCATGTCGTTGTTCTTAGCAATACCCTTGTGGTCGTATATACCTACCGAGAAGAGGTACTTCGTGTTCTCCGAACCGCCGTTGACACTCAGGTTATGCTCGTTGACCAAACCCATACGCGTCACTTTCTTCATCCAGTCCGTACCTTTACCTACGTAGTTATCAATCTGTTCTTGTGTGTAGAACTGCTCGTCCGCACGACCTAACTCATCGAAGACTTTGTTCTGCTCCGTCATGAAGCCTTTGGCATCGAGGAACTCCGGTTTATCTTTCATCGTCTGGAAAGCCACCGAACCCGAATAACTCACCTCGGGCTTGCCTTGTTTACCGCGTTTGGTTGTGATGAGAATCACACCACCCGATGCGTCAGAACCGTAGATAGATGCGGCTGATGCGTCCTTAAGGATGTTAATACTCTCAATATCGTCCGGGGAGATATTTATGAGCGAGTTATCTTTGTCGCTACCGCTGTAACCTGTTCCGGAACTCAGACTACCCGTCTGCAGCTGCGGCACTCCGTCAATGACTACCAAAGGTTTCTGTCCTGACAGACCACCACGGATAGTGATGCTCTGACTGGCACCCGGGCTGGCGGAGTTGGATTGAATAAACATACCACTGGTACGTCCGCGGAGCATCTCGCCCACACTCGCACTTGCCGCTTTCGGTAGGTCATCGGCTTTCACCATCTCTACCGAACCGGAGATATTACTCTTCTTCGACGCACCATAACCGATAACCACCACTTCCTCAATCACTTTCGTGTCGGGCAGCAAGGTGACTTTGAGGTTGTTGCTCGCCGCCACAGTCTGCGTAGCATACCCCATATAGGATATGACCAACATCTGCCCGTCGGTAGCATCAATAGTGAAGTTACCGTCCAGGTCGGTAATCGTTCCGGTCGTTGTACCTTCTATCAAAATACTCGCTCCGATAACGGGCTCACCCGTCTCGTCCAACACCAAACCCGTGACGTCGGCATACAACGGCATGGTCAGAAACATCAGCGCAGCAAATATATAATGTCTTGTCTTCATATGCCTCATTTTTTAATAATGTAACACCACTTAATTGCCGTATCGAACACCACTGTTGCATTCACATCTTCGGTTATCGTCGGGAGTTGTCCGCTGTCGCCTTCGTTAGCCTCGGAGTACCACCAGCCTGCCGCGTCACCGCCTTCGGTCTTCCAGCAGCGCCAAACATGTCCCCAGTCGTCCTTCACCGTGTAGAAACTGAAATACTGATTACCTTTCTTGATAGTCACATCTATCTTCTGCTGATAAGGTGTCTCAGCGGTTTTCATGGCATCAAAGGTCCAACTGTTCCAGTCGGCTGCCACATACAAAGTATTCATCGATGCCGAAGAATTATCCAGAGCCCATTTTTTGATTGTCTTCTCGCGGATATCCACATACAGTCCCCAGTAGCCTTTGCCGGGTTTATACCCCTGCACATAAGTCGGGTCGGACTGCATACTGATAATACGGTCTTCCACAAAAGGCGACTCACCGAACTTACGTTCTCCGTTCGTCTCCTGCGTCGGAGAGAACATAAACGCTGTCTCGTCGCTCTCGGCATAGACATGCACCTCGTACTGATAGTCGTCCTTACGGTCCATATACTGGTAGAAACCGAAAATATAATCACTCTCATTAGCCGCCGTCTTGAATGCCCACATCTCTGGGTAGTCGCTCACTTCGTCCACTTGCTCGGGCTTCATCACGATCAGCTGATGCTCCGACACCGTCACGTTGCCGCTGTGGTCCGTTACAGTCAAGGTCATCGGGTACGAGCCTTTCGCCTTGAACGTATGCAGCCACACGATGTCTTCTTCGCGTTTGCTCAAGGCAATAGTCTCTTTCACACTCTCAGCCGGAATTTCGATGAGCAGGTCGCGCAGCTTATCTTCGCCGTAGAGTTTCGCTTTGAGCGTGTACACGCCTTGTCCTGCCTCGTCGTCGTAGTCCACTGCCATTTGTTTCTGCAGACCATCTACATACGGCGCTGTTGTTGCCGGCACGTAACGAACGGTTATCACTTTCTTCATCTCCGAGCCATACTTATCCGTTGCCGTGATATGCAGCTCCTGAGGGAACTTAGCATCATCCGGTACAACAAACGAGTAAGCAAAATTCCATACAACCGGATTCTGTGCCCCTATCTCATCCACGACATCTATCTTCCACGCCTCGCAGCGTATCGTCACCGTTTTCAAGCCCGTGTAACACGACGCCTGGCCGCTTATACGAACTTCCTTTCCGGGAAAAGCGTCTATCAGGTCGGTATCCACATACAAGCCAGGACGCAGATCTGCACCTTCTTCCTTACAACCGACCAGCATGGTCGCCAATAGCGCCAGTACTATATAAAGCCTTGTCTTCATAACTATCAACTGTAATGATTAATTATTAATTATCGCTTCCCAAGCCGGCAATGCTTTGCCGTCAAAATCAAACAACGTCGAGTTGCCTGTCACGTTCTTCTCACCGACTATCCAGCCGCAGTTAGGTGCTGCGATATAAATCGGGTCCCAATAGATATAACCCAAAATACGCTCCGAAGATGCTTTGATACACTCCGACAACTTGAGCATAAACGCACGCTGAGCAGTAGGCGTCATGTCGGTGTACGGCTTATTATCCGCAATCTGACCCTGCGTACCGTCTGCTAACGTCGGCCACCAAGCAAAGCCCACTTCCATGAAGATAAAGTCCTTATCGTAAATCTTTGTCAATGTCTCCGCGTCAGCAATCATCTCTTCAACCGTCTTGTTGCCGTAATACGGGTAGTACGACGCGCCGATGATATCGTAGTCCAGGCCGTTGTCTTTCATCTCCGAGAAGAACCACTTAAAAGTGCCCAAGTTGATATCTGTACTCGTAGTCAGGTGAATGATGATTTTCGCCTCCGGGCACACTTCCCGAACTGCTTTCGAGCCTTGTTGCAGCAGCTCTACTAAGTTGCGCATATCGCTGCAGTAACCGTTTACTTTCTCCGACGGAACATTCTCTTTGGTCTTACCAAACAATATACCTGACTGAATCTCGTTACCCAGTGACACGTATTGCGGTGTTGTACCTTGAGCAACCATTTTCTCCAAGAAGCCTTTGGTGTAGGTGTACATCACTTCGTGCAACTGCTCCTGCGTCAATTTAGCCCATGCTGCAGGCTTATACTGCTCGCCGCCGTTGGTCCAGTAATCGGAATAGTGGAATGTCAACTCAATCTCCATACCGGCTGCTTTCGCGCGCTTAGCTAATGCCAGCACATCCGACTCCGTCTGCACACCGGGATGCATCAGCTTACTCGGATAATTGGCACTGTTGCCCGGGTCGTTGTACAGACGCAGACGAGCCAGATTCATTCCGTTGCGAGAACATATCTCAAAGCAGTCACCTGCTGTTCCGCTCAGGTCCTTGTACACACCACTGTTCTTCTCCACTTGACTGAGCATCGACAGGTCGCCACCCTTGATAAATGTGCGGGTATGCTCCGCTTTACGCAAATAAGCCGCTTTCAGTTCAAACGATGCACTCGCGTCTAAAAGTGTTCCACTAACCTGTAACTTGTTACCGGTAGCTGTTATCCCGCGGACAAATCCACGATGCCAAACGTCAGCATCCAACATCGTTGCCGAACGCTTACCGCCTGCCGAAACGACTAACGTAGCACTATCCGTGCCACGTACATAATACTCCAAATCATAAATTCCGGAAGAAACATCAACCGAACCGTTGAGATCCTTCACCTCAATCACTTCTGCCGCGGGTTTTGGATCCTCCATCGCACCGGGATAATCATTCGTGCACCCCAATAGCGACGACAATAATACTAAAAGAAACATCTTGTTTTTCATGTATTAGTATATAAACTTATTCGTCCTGTACTTCTTCTGACTCGGGTAATCCCTCCGCTGCCCCGGTCCTAAGCTGCTTGCTGCGCTTCTTGAGACTCTTCACGCCAAGCCCTTTCAATTCTTCTGTTTGCCACAACAGGTTGCCGCGTCCTTCGCTCAACTGACCCATCGCTTCGCCATAGGTCTTATTGACCGTCTGCAGCTGATTGCCTAACGTCGTGAAACTGTCCACTACGGTTATCATCTTGTCGAACATCTTGCTCGCGCGGTCGATAATCTCATTGCAGTTCGACTCCTGCCTCGTCTGCTGCCATGCAATAACGACCAAATGCAGCGTGAGCATCAGATTCGTCGGATTGACAATGATAATGCCTTTGTTATACGCATACTGCAGCAGCGACGGATCCTGGTTAAGCGCCATCATATACGCGCCCTCATTCGGAATGAACATCAGCGCAAACTGCATCGCGTTATCCACGTAGTTCTGGTAATCTTTCTTCGCGAGCTCATCCACATGCTTCTTCACGGACTTAAGGTGCAACTTAGCCTGTTCTTCGCGCTCCACATCCGTCTCAGCGCCTAATGCCTCCGTATACGCCGTGATAGACGTCTTCGCGTCGATGATGATATGCTTGCCGTCGGGACAGTTGATAATTACATCGGGACGGATATCCTTGTTGTTCTCGTCCTTGACATTATGCTGTATGTAGAACTCTTCCCCTTCGCGCAGACCGCTGTCTTCCAGAATATTCTCCAGCACATGTTCGCCCCAGTCGCCATGCACTTTACCGCGGTTCTTGAGCGCATCGGCCAATGTGCTCGCACTCTCTGCCGTCCGATTAGTCTGTTTGAGCAGTTCGCTTATTCGCGCCTCCAAAGAGCTCTGCAAAGCTATCTGCTTCTCCTTATTCTCCTTGACGCTATTTTTCATGCCTTCTAACTCTTGTTTGAGGGGGGTGAGTATCTGCGAGAGCCGCTGTTCGCTGCTGGTTGCAAACTCCTCCTGACGCTTCTTGAGTGTCTCCTCGGTCGTGTTCTTCATAGACTCCTTCATCTCCTGAATAGTCGCCTTGAATAACTCCCGCTGCGCATTCAACGCCTGCTCGTCGAATGTTTTCTGTTGCTCAAGCATCCGGAGATACTGCACCTGATGCTCTGCATTACGGCGTTGCTCGTGCTTCATACTGATCCAAACAGTTGCAGCAACCACTACCACAAATAGAACGAGAAGAATAACAGATAAGGTATTCATAACAGATGATTTTGCTTTGTAAGGGTAATAATCTCTTTCGGTTGGTCCACGATGCACCTGATTCCGGCTTCAAGAAGCTGTTCGCGCTCAACAAAACCCCACGAACATGCGACGAACGGCACACCTGCATTCTTGGCTGTCTCGAAGTCCACGAGGCTGTCACCAAGGTATAGTAATGTTGAATGTTTAATGTTTAATGTTGAAAGTATATCCAACACAATCTGCGGATTCGGTTTGCGCTCCACTCCTTCCCGTTCGCCCAAAATCACGTCGAACAGGTCTGGAAAGAAATGGTTCACAATTTTCTCCGTAGCGGCTTGGTACTTATTGCTGGCTACGGCCAATTGATGTCCTTGCGCCTTGAGTTGTTTCAACACTTCAGGCATCCCGTCATACGGCCGCGTGTAATCGCAATTATGGTCGTTGTAATACGGCACGAAATACGCCCTCACCCGCCGGATATTCTCTTCCGTTCGCTCGGCTTCCGGCAAGGCGCGGCGAATGAGGTTATTGATGCCATTACCCACCTTGGCAGGATATGCGCTAATCGGATAAGTAGGGTAGCCCGTCTTCTCCAACGCATAGTTACACGCACAGCCCAAATCGTCTATCGTATTGAGTAGCGTTCCGTCCAAGTCAAAGATAATAATCATACGGCCGGTATCGGTTAATTTCAGCTAATCGCAATTTTGCGCTGCAAAATTACAATTAATTTTTGACATTTGCAATTTTAATTTCATTTTTATATAAAAAGGACAAAAAAAGAGCACTCGAGTGCTTTATTTTTTAGTATGTCATCCCATATTCGTCAGTAAGTGACGGTGTTAATATATAGGTTGATATTAACTTACGCCTAAGACTTTTGTTGCGTCTGCCAATATCACCTCGTGGTCGAAAGCGAGTTTGGGTAGCGCATTTAACGGCCACCACTTGGCTGCCGCGGCATCGTCCGAAGCGACGGCTTCAGGCATGGTGGTCATGGCTGTATAAGCTGCAGTAACAACACGTCCGCGCGGGTCCCGCTCTACGTCGGAGTAGATACCGACGAGTTGCATGCCTGTCAGCACAATGCCGGTTTCTTCCTCCAGTTCACGCTCGGCACAATGCGCCACCGTCTCATCCATATTCAGGAAGCCGCCGGGGAAAGCCCAGCAGCCTTTATACGGTTCATTACCACGCTGGATAAGCAGCACATAGGTTTGGCCGTCCTTTTGAGCGAAAAGCACACTATCCGCCGTCACCGATGCACGCGGATAACGATAGGCGTACAGCCCGTCTGATGTTAAATGATAGTCTTTCATTGTGCCAAGTCCTCCATTACCTCCCAAAATTCTTTCGGAAGACGCATCTTCATTTCGTTAATAATCTCGTCTGGAATCTCTTTATAATAAGCCTGTGCGATGCCGCCTGTAATGCACGCCAGCGTGTCCGAGTCACCGCCAAGCGATACAGCCAAGCGTATAGACTCCTCGAAGTCGTGACTATCGAAGAAAGCTATGAGTGCCGGAGGAACGGTGCCTTGACAAGATGCCTCCCAATCATAGGTTGGACGAATCTCATCGCAGGTATGCTGCAGATCATAGCCGAAGGTCTGTTCGATATAGGTGCGGATGGCATCTTTAGACTCGCCTTGACGAGCCATGAAGATAGCAGTAGCTGTTGCCTGTGCGCCCTTGATTCCTTCGGGATGATTATGGGTTATTTCTGCAGACCGCTTACCCAAATCGAGCGCCTCTTCCAACGAGTGTGCAACCCAACCGCAAGCAGATGCACGCATAGCCGAACCATTGCCGTAGGAATTGTACGGATGACGTCTGCCATCCTTATACCTATTCCCCTTGAAGTCACATAAACGTTCCGGACTGAAGAGCCACGTCCTGAAACCGCCACCATAACCACCCATCGGACAGGGGAAATGTTCTGCCCAATAAACCAAGCGATCTTCCAACTCGTCCCGGGTTCGACCAGTATGAGCAAGCCAATCCGCCACAGCGATAGTCATGATACTGTCGTCCGTATATTCCGCGCGCTTATCAAACAACGGCTGAAAGTCCACCGACTTGATATTATCAAACTCATAGATGGAGCCTACCGTATCGCCGATAAGAGCACCTAAACATGGGTATTTACTTGTATCCATAACAACTGAAACCAAATTCTCCGCAAAGGTACAACATTTTTCGAATATTTGCAAGAAAATGATGAAAAATACAAGAAAATGATGAAAAAATGTATTTCTTGCGAGGAGCAGGACGGGCGATGCTACGTATTTAAGTGCCGATTCAGTCATAGTGGTGTCAGGAGTGAAAACCTATCAGGAACCTATCAGAAACCTATCAGAAACCTATGGGAGCGGGGGGAATTGGGGGGATGACAAGATTTTCTGCGTAAAACTTGCACGGCGGAAGGGTTGACTGCCAGCACTTACGGAAATGGGATGGAGAGACCACTGCTTACAAAAAAGAAATGAAAACTTTCATTTCCATTTCCTTTAGTGCTGGTCGGGATGACAAGATTTGAACTTGCGACCTCCGGTCCCCCAGACCGTTGCGCTACCGGACTGCGCCACATCCCGTGTCAGTCGAGAAGAGGCGACTCGAACGCCCGACCCCCACGTCCCGAACGTGGTGCGCTACCAACTGCGCTACTTCTCGAATTTTTCGGGTTGTCGAAAAATTCGACAAATCCCTTGATTGTTCGTTGTTTTTATAGGTTGTAAAGCAGGGAACCCCACCTTCCTTTATTCCCAAAAACAATCTCCACTCTTCGTGAATTCTCGAGCGAACTCTCCGAAAGCGGCTGCAAAAGTACTGCTTTTTTTTTAAACTACCAAATTATTTTTTATTTTTTCGCTTAAAAATGCTTTTTTGTGGGTTAGAACCGGTTGGTTGAGCCTTTGCGATGAGCTGTTTGACGTCATTTTCGGTCATTTGTTCCGGTTTGATGGATTTAGGTATGCGGTAGTTCCCACCGGGTGTTTTGATATATGCCCCGAAGCGTCCGTGCAGCACTTGGATATTTCCAAAGACTTGTATCGGCTCCTGTTTCTGCGATTTCTCTGCCAAGAGCTGTTTGACCTGCTCCATCGTTATCGCGCGCGGGTCTATAGATTTAGGAATGCTGATGAACTCCTTGCCATAGCGGAAGTACGGTCCGAACTTACCCTCCCCGATGACGATATCTTGTCCGTCCAGCTGTCCCAAAGTGTACGGCAGTGCGTTATCGAAGAGCGCGAGTGCTTCCTTCAAGGTGATAGTATAGATCGATTGTCCGGGCAGAAGGGAGACGAACTTAGGTTTCTCATCGTCGGAATCGCCCAACTGTACACACGGTCCGAGTTTCGTTATCTTGGCCAAGACAGGTTCGCCGGTCTTGGGGTCATGTCCCAACAAGCGCGAAGCCACTTTACCAGATGGTACTTTCTCAATCAGCGGATGGAAAGCGTGGTAGAAATTGTCCACGGTCTCAACCCAATTGGCATTTCCTTCGGCGATACGGTCGAAATTAGCCTCTTCGGTCGCCGTGAAGTCGTAACTGAGGATCTCAGGGAAGTAGTCCACCAAGAAATCATTTGTCATACAACCCAAATCGGTAGGTAGCAGTTTCTGGCTATCGGCACCGTAGATTTCGTTCTTCTGGCGGTCGGCGATCTTACGATTATGCAGCGTGAGCAGGTTATACTCGCGTTTCTTGCCGGTTATATTGCCTTTGACAACGTATTTGCGTTGTTGGATAGTGTCAATAATCGTGGCGTAAGTGGACGGACGACCAATACCCAGTTCCTCGAGTTTCTTAACCAACGCCGCTTCGGTATAGCGGAAAGGCGGACGTGAGAAGATCTGCTGGGCGTTGATTTCCACCGGTTTCAAACTCTCGTGCAGACTCATGGCAGGAATGATATGCGTTGCATCTTCTGTCTCGTCATCGGATGACTGCACATAAGCACGCATGAATCCGTCAAAAGTTACGATTTCACCGGAAGAAACGAACTGATATTTCGAGCCAGAGATAGACACTTCGACACGCGTTGTCTCCACCTCAGCATCAGCCATCTGCGAAGCGATGGTACGTTTCCAAATCAGCTCGTAGAGGCGTCTCTCGTCGATATTAGCACCTGCAGAGTGGACGGACATATAGGTTGGACGGATGGCCTCGTGCGCCTCCTGTGCTCCTTTAGCAGAGGTGTGATACTGGCGTGCGCGATGGTAATTTTCTCCGTATTCACCGACTATTTCCGTCTTGGCAGTAGCGATAGCGAGTGAGCTGAGATTGACGGAGTCAGTACGCATATAAGTGATTTTACCGGCTTCGTACAGCGATTGTGCCAGACGCATGGTCTTGGATACAGGGAACTTGAGTTTCCGCGCTGCTTCTTGCTGCAGAGACGAGGTAGTGAATGGTGGTGCAGGGGTATGTGTTCCAGGTTTCTTGGAGATAGACTCTACACGGAATAATGCGCTCTGGCAGGACTCAAGGAAAGTTAATGCCTCTTTCTTGGTGTTAAAACGATTATTCAACTCTGTATGCAGAATCGATGCATCGGTAGGATTTGTTCCGATGAAATCGGCAAAAACTCGATACTGGTAGGTTGTTTTGAAGTTCTGAATCTCGCGTTCGCGCTCAACGATAAGTCGTACGGCAACGGACTGTACACGACCGGCAGAAAGACCGGTTGTCACTTTCTTCCATAGTATAGGCGAGAGCTCAAATCCCACTATACGGTCGAGCACGCGACGCGCCTGTTGGGCATCCACCAAATTATAGTCTATATCGCGCGGATGTTGAATAGCTTCCTGAATAGCGGTTTTAGTAATTTCATGGAAAACGATACGGTGAGTCTTCTTCGGGTCTAAGTTCAATACCTCTTTAAGATGCCAAGCGATAGCCTCTCCCTCTCGGTCCTCATCGGAAGCGAGCCAAACAGTATCGGCTTTCTTTGCCTCGGCACGCAATTGATCTATCAGCGCACGCTTTGTAGCGTCCACTACATAATTCGGGGTATAATGGTTCTCAAAATCGATACCTAAACTATTCTTCCCAACACCCTCAATATCGCGGATGTGACCCTGAGATGACAAAACATGAAAATCGGCTCCTAAAAATTTCTCAATCGTCTTAGCTTTGGCAGGAGACTCAACAATTACTAAATTTTTGCTCATTTTTTTCTTATATATTTTATATATACTTTTTCGCGGCAACTCCTTAATATATAAGGAATTGGCAAATCGGCGGCAAAAGTACTGCTTTTTTTTTATTCGTGCAAATTTATTTTTTTGTTTGCGTATATCAAAGATAATTACTATCTTTGCAGCCTGAAAAAAAATTTTTGGCTTATGTATATCGCAATTGTAGTCCTTTTATTGGTTTTCGGCGTCTTACTTTTGCTCGCCGAGATGTTCTTGTTGCCCGGTTTTGGCATTGCGGGTATCAGTGGTTTTGGTTGCCTTATCGGTAGCGTAGTAGTAGCGTATCTGAAGCTGACTCCTTGCTATCCGTGGGCAGGTCATGTAACATTAGCAGCGGCATTGGTTTTGACTGGATTGGCTATTTATGCGTTCTTACGCGGACGCGCTATTGACAAGATGGCTCTCGATGCACAGATTGACTCGAAAGTAGAGTTGGCTGAGCCGGGTAAGAAAATCAACAACCTCAAGAAAGAAGCCGAGGCTGAGGAAAAAAAGTAATTAACTTTAAAATCATACTATTATGGGAATTTTTGAAATTGTCTTAGTTGTATTAATCGGCATTGCGGCCATTATTTTCTTCTACTATGTTCCGTTTATGCTGTGGATTAATGCAGGAGTGAGCGGTGTGCATGTATCGCTTATTCAGTTGTTCTTAATGCGTATCCGTAAGGTGCCACCGACGAAGATTGTTAACTGCATGATTGAGGCACACAAAGCAGGTCTGGAAGATGTTAAGCGTGACGGATTAGAGGCTCACTATCTGGCCGGTGGTCATATTGAGCGCGTGACGCATGCACTCGTGTCTGCATCGAAAGCCGGTATCCAGTTACCGTTCCAGATGGCAACGGCTATTGACCTGGCAGGTCGTGACGTGTTTGAGGCTGTACAAATGTCGGTGAATCCGAAGGTAATTGATACTCCTCCGGTAACGGCTGTTGCGAAAGATGGTATTCAGCTGATTGCCAAAGCGCGTGTTACCGTGCGCGCCAACATCCGTCAGTTAGTTGGTGGTGCAGGTGAAGATACTGTGCTCGCTCGTGTAGGCGAAGGTATCGTAAGCTCGATTGGTAGTGCAGAAAGTCACAAGCAAGTGTTGGAAAACCCCGATTCCATCAGTAAATTAGTTCTCTCTAAGGGTCTGGATGACGGTACGGCATTTGAGATTTTGAGTATTGATATTGCAGATATCGACGTAGGTAAGAATATCGGTGCACAGTTGCAGATGGACCAAGCCGAAGCGGATAAGAATATCGCGCAAGCGAAGGCAGAGGAACGCCGTGCGATGGCTATTGCCGGTGAACAAGAGATGAAGGCGAAAGCGCAAGAAGCTCGCGCTAAGGTTATTGAGGCCGAAGCACTCGTGCCACAAGCTATGGCAGATGCTTTCCGTAACGGTAATCTGGGTATTATGGACTACTATCGCATGCAGAATATCCAAGCCGACACCGCTATGCGTGAGGCTATCGGTTCGTCCAAACCGGCTACGAATAAGAAATAGTCGGCATGCGAATAGCCATACTTCAGTATCCTGTACTATGGGCCAATAAGGAGGAGAACCTCCGCCTTGCCTGTGAGCGTTTGCGTGCACTGCGCGGAAAGGCTGATTTGGCATTACTGCCCGAGATGTTCACTACGGGTTTCTGCACGGACCAACCGGAACTGGCAGAGCCTGTGGAAGGAACCACTATGCGTACGTTACAAACCGTAGCAGACGAATGCGAGTTAGCTATTGTCGGGTCGTTTATATGCTGTGAGAACGAGCGGCTCTACAACCGCGGATTCTTCGTCAAACCATACGAAAGTCCCGATTTCATCGACAAAGCGCATCTGTATGCACATGGTGGAGAGGACCGCTTCTTCACGGCAGGACGCGAGCGAACTATTGTCGAATATATGGGTGTGCGGTTTAGACTGCTGATATGTTACGACTTGCGATTCCCGATATGGGCACGACAGGAAACAGATAACCTATACGACGTGTTACTGGTAAGTGCCAACTGGCCACAAGCGCGCATCCATTACTGGGACGCCTTAGTGCCTGCTCGCGCGATTGAGAATCAGTGTTATATCTGTGCTGCGAACATTGTGGGAGAGGATAATTTGGATATGCACTACAACGGACACTCGGTGGCATATGATAGTTATCTGAATCCGGTGGTGTGGTTTGAAGATGACGAGGAGGGAACAAAGATAGCGGATCTAGATATTGACCGATTATGGCATTTCAGGCAAGTGTTGCCTTTATGGAAAGATGGAGATGGATACAATCTGGAAAATAAGAGAACTGAGTGCTGACGAACAGACGTTGACTACGCAGTTAGCCAAGGAACTAAACATAAGCGAGTTATCGGCGCGTATGTTGGTGGTTCGTGGTATCCGTACGGCAGATCAGGCACGTAAGTATATTCGTCCTTCACTCGATGAGATTAACGACCCATTCCTGATGCGCGATATGGATAAAGCCGTTGCACGACTGGAGAAAGCGTTGCAGAATGGGGAACGGATATTGGTTTACGGCGACTATGATGTTGATGGTACCACGGCTGTAGCACTGATGTACACGTTCGTTAAGAGCCTGACGGATAATGTGGATTTCTATATCCCGGACAGATATCTGGAAGGATACGGTATATCGTTTAAAGGTATTGATTATGCCCAATCCACCGGCTGTTCGCTTATTATTGCACTGGACTGCGGTATTAAGGCTGTGGATAAAGTGGAATATGCCAAAAAGCGTAATATTGACTTTATTATATGTGATCACCATACTCCTGGCGACGAGATTCCGAAAGCGGTAGCGGTGCTAAATATGAAGCGCGCTGATTGTCCGTATCCATATAAGGACTTGAGCGGCTGCGGCGTGGGATTTAAGTTCGCACAGGCGTACTCGCAGACACATCATATCCCGATGAAATGGCACGAAATGTTACCTCTGGTAGTGATGGCTATTGCGTCGGATGTAGTATCTGTAACGGGTGAAAACAGGGTGTTGGCATTCTTTGGCCTGAAGGAGATTAATAATAATCCAGCACCGGGAATAGCGGCACTGATTGAGGTGGCAGGTATCGACCCAAAGCATGTGACAATAACGGATTTGGGTTATAAGCTTGGTCCACGTATTAATGCCTGCGGAAGGTTGTATTCGGGTCGCGATGCAGTGGAGTTGCTGATAACGGATGATGTGGCGTTTGCCCAACATCGTGCGCAAGATATCAACTCGTATAATGCGGAACGGCAGACCTATGATAGAACAACCGCGGAAGAGGCATTAGCGATGTTAGCGCAAGATCCGGAAAATGATAAAAAGCATACAACGGTTGTTTATGCGCCTACTTGGCACAAGGGAGTGGTTGGTATAGCGGCAAGTCGGCTGATAGAGACGTATTATCGTCCGACTATTGTGCTGACAGCAGGAGAAGACGGGACAATCTCTGGTTCGGCTCGTTCGGTGGCAGGGTTTGATATCTATTCGGCTATTGACTCATGTCGCGACTTGCTGACTAACTTTGGTGGACACCAGTTTGCAGCGGGATTGAGTATGTTAGAGAGTTCGTTACCGGAGTTCAAGAGACGGTTTGAGGAGTATGTAGCAGCGCATATTACGGAAGAGCAACAACATCCGATGATACACGTAGAAGCGGAAATAAGCTACGAAGAGATAACGGATCAGTTCTTCAAGGTATTACGTTGTTTGGAGCCTTTTGGACCAGGTAATGAGCGGCCTGTTTTCGTGACGCGGAATGTGATTAATAACCGCTATACGAAACGTGTAGGCAAGACGGGTGAGCATCTGAAGTTAGATGTGACAGACCGTACGGCTGCGATAACGGGAATAGCTTTTGGTAAGGGCGATTTAGCATTGCATCTGCAGAACGGCAATGCTGTGGATGTGTGCTACGAGTTGGACGAGAATATCTACAACGGCGTTCGGAGCATACAGATGATGGTGGAAGATATAAAAATTGTTAACAAATAAACACTATACTATGTTTTCAGAAAGAGACACACAAGGACCAGTTCGCCGTAGAGGCGGTATTGAAGTAGTTTGTGGATCGATGTTCTCCGGTAAGACGGAGGAGTTGATTCGTCGTATGAAACGTGCACAGTTTGCCAAGCAGCGGGTGGAGATTTTCAAGCCGGCTATCGATGTGCGCTACAGCGTAGAGGATGTCGTTAGTCACGACAAGCGCGTTATTCAATCTACTCCTGTTGACAGCAGCCAGAATATCCTGCTATTAGCGAGTGAGATTGATGTAGTGGGTATTGACGAGGCGCAGTTCTTCGACATGGGTATTGTGGATGTGTGCAAGCAGTTGGCGGAACGTGGTGTGCGCGTTATTGTAGCAGGTCTGGATATGGACTTTAAGGGTGTTCCTTTCGGTCCGATGCCGGCATTGATGGCGATTGCGGAAGATGTGTATAAGACGCACGCTATCTGCGTTAACTGTGGTGATTTGGCGTATGTGAGTCACCGTTTGGTGGCTTCCGAGAAGCGCGTTTTACTCGGTGAAACCGACAGTTATGAGCCTTTATGTCGCGCCTGCTACAACAAAGCTATAGCAGCCGAAAAAGCAGCAGAAACTGAAAACAATTGATGTTATATTACCGTTAGCCATCGCGGACGTCTATACGTATAGCGTTCCGGAGAATAGCGAGTGCCCGCAAGTTGGAATGCGGGTACTTGTTCCTTTGGCAAAGAAAGAGGTAGTGGGAATTGTGTTGGGAGAACGGCGAGAACCGGTAGCAGAGCATGTTGTTTTACGCAATATCATTGCGGTGTTGGATGAGATGCCTATTGTGACGCAAGAGCAGTTACGTTTGTGGCAATGGATCGCGGAATATTACATGTGTCCTATTGGGGATGTGATGGCTGCAGCTCTGCCGGCAAAGATCGGGGACAAGAGTTATTCGTTCTCACCTGTTAAAAAACGGCGGGTACGACTACCGGAATATACCGGTGAAATCGAGCCTTTTCACACGTTGGATGCACAACAAGCAACTGCTTTATCGCAGATAAAAACGGAATGGGAAGCACATGATACGACTTTGCTGTTTGGCGTAACATCGTCGGGTAAGACGGAAGTTTATATGCATCTTATCCGCGAGCAGTTGGAGGAAGGAAAGCAGGTGTTGTATTTAGTGCCCGAGATTGCTTTAACGACGCAGTTGACAGATCGTTTGCAAAAAGTGTTCGGGGAACAAGTGGTGGTATATCATTCGCGTGTAACAGATGCTGTTCGGGCAGAGATTTATCGACAACAATTGTATCCGAAGCCGCGGCTTATCGTCGGCGCAAGGTCTGCTGTGTTCCTGCCGTTTAAAGATTTGGGATTAGTGATAGTGGATGAAGAGCATGAACCGAGTTACAAGCAGCAAGATCCTGCTCCGCGATATCATGCGCGTTCGGTAGCGATTATGTTGGCGCAGATGTATGGTGCGAAAGTGCTTCTCGGAACAGCTACCCCTTCGGTGGAATCGTACTATAATGCACAAACGGGGAAGTATGGATTGGTTACAATGAAGGGGCGATTTGCGGGTTTGCAGTTGCCGAAGATAACGATGATAGACTTGTCGCGGCAGTATCATAGGAAAGAGATGTATGGGCATTTCTCGGATCCGTTGGTGGAGCGAATGAAGAGTGAGTTGGAGAAGGGAAAGCAGGTGATTCTGTTCCAGAACAGAAGAGGATATGCTCCGATGATGGAGTGTGAAGAGTGTTCCAAGTCACCTAAGTGCGTGAATTGTGATGTGCCGATGACATTGCATCTCAGAGACAGACGATTGACGTGTCACTATTGCGGGTATAGTATTCCTATTCCGCAGAGTTGTCCAAGTTGTGGTGGGAAGATCAAGATACATGGGTTTGGAACGGAACGTGTGGAAGATGAGGTGCATGAGTTTGTGCCGGAAGCACGCGTGATGCGGATGGATTTGGATTCGACGGGAAAGAAGAGTGCGTATCAAGATATTATTAATGCGTTTGGCAAGCACGAAGTGGATGTGTTAGTCGGGACGCAGATGGTATCGAAGGGATTGCATTTTGATGATGTGAGTCTGGTGGCAGTACTGAATGCAGATAATCTGTTTAATCAACCGGATTTCCGTTGCTACGAGCGAGCATATCAGATGCTGGAACAAGTGAGTGGCAGAGCAGGTAGAAAAGGGGAACAGGGAGAAGTGATAATACAAACGTTTGATGTGAAGAATCCGCTGTTTGACTATGTGATGGCGCATGATTATGAGCGGTTCTATGCGGAGCAGATTGCTGAGAGAGAAGCGTTTAACTATCCTCCGTTCAGTAGGATGATAACGGTTATTTTGCGGCATAAGGATGTGATGAAAGTGCATTGCGCTGCGAACGAATTACAGCGGCGCTTGAGTCAGGTGTTTGGTAAGCGTTGTTCGGTAGTGATAGAACCGGGAATATCGAAGATACAGAATCTGCATATACGGACGATACAGTTGCGGATTGAGGCAAAAGCGAATTACGGTCGTGCGAAAGCGATGTTACGGGAGCAAGTGCAACAAGTACCGGAATTAAAGAATGTGCAGGTTCTATTTGATATTGACCCTATGTAAATGATAATACAGCATATGAAAGGACGAGTATTTGGAATCGGAGAAACGGTTTATGACATTATTTTCAAGGATAATCAGCCGCAGCGTGCTGTTCCGGGTGGTTCGACGTTTAATGCGTTAGTGTCGCTTGGCCGAATTGGTGTTCCGTGCAGTATGGTGACGGAAGTAGGTGATGATCGAGTGGCGGATATTATCTATACGTATTTGGTAGAAAACGGCGTAGATGCGACTTATGCTTATCGTCATAAGGGAACAAAATCGCATGTCTCGTTGGCGTTTTTGGATGAGAAGAATGATGCTGATTACACCTTTTATAAAGATTACGCGCGTGTGCGTGTGGAGAGTCCGGAATTAGGTGTAAGTAAGGATGATTTTGTGCTGTTTGGTTCGTATTTTGCCATCAATCCGGCTATTAGGCCGTACGTAAAGAAAATGTTACAGGATGCGTATGAAGCTGGAGCACATTTGTATTATGACTTGAATTTCCGCGCGTCGCATATTCATGAGATTCCCGAGATTATCAGCAGTATTGAGGAGAATATGCGTATGTCGAGTGTAGTTCGCGGGTCGTTGGAGGATTTTGCGAATTTGTATGGGACAGAGGATGTGGATTTGATTTATTCGAGATATATTCAACCGCATTGTTCGTGTTTTATCTGCACAAATGGCAGCAAGGAGATATACTTGCGTACTCCGAGTATTGAGGCGACTTTTCCGGTAGAGCAGATAGAGACGGTTAGCACTATTGGTGCGGGAGATAATTTTAACGCTGGGTTTATCTTTGCTTTGCGTCGGCTTAATAACCAACGAATAACTAACGAATATCTAACGGTTAGCAGGAAAAGTACCGAGACAGGGAAAGGTATCGGGACGGAAAAAGGAATCGGGACGGGGATACTACAAGCCCTGTCCGTGGAAGATTGGACAGGGCTGATAGCTACCGGACAGTTATTTGCACAAGATGTGTGTCGCCGGTTTAGCAATTCTATCTCCGAAGAATTGGCAGTTCGTTTGAGGAACTGATCTTCGTCGCAGGGTCTATTAGAAGTATTTCACTTCTTTACCAACGATGCTTGAGAGCAGGTTGTTAGCGAGACGACTTGCGCCGAAACGGAATGACTCGTTATTGAGCCAATCCTCTCCGAGGATTTCCTTAACGAGTGTGAAGTGTTGTACAGCCTCTTCGGTAGTGCTTACGCCGCCAGCAGGTTTGTAGCAAATCTTTTTGCCGGTTTTTTCTTTCCATGCTTTGATAGCTTGGCACATAACGTAAGTCGCTTCCGGTGTTGCATTAACGGCGATTTTACCGGTAGAAGTCTTGATGAAGTCACCACCTGCAGCCATAGCGAGAATAGAAGCTTTCCAGATGTTCTCAGCGGATTTGAGCATACCTGTCTCGAGAATCACTTTGAGGTGATGTTCGCCGCAAACAGCTTTGAGTTCAGCGATCTCGTCGAAGCACTCTTGGAGACGTCCTTCGAGGAATTTACCTACGGAAAGAACGATATCTATTTCGGTTGCACCAGCTTTGAGTGCAAGTGCTGTTTCAGCCACTTTCACTTCGAGGAAGCTCTGTGAAGATGGGAAGACGCCGGTTACACAAGCGATATTGAATTTCGGGTCTTTGAGGGCTTTGCGCACGTACTCAACCATAGCGGGATAGACGCAGATAGCAGCTACGTTAGGAACGCCCGGATAGTTTTTGTCGAGTTCGTTCACAGCCTTAGCCATGCCTTCTACTTTAGCGATGGTATCGTCGGCACTAAGCGTAGTCAGGTCGATTTGGTGCAAGCACTCTTTCCATACTTCGACATTGTTGTTCTCAGCGAAGTGGTTTTTGAGAATGTTCTCGACGTCAGCTTTTACTTGCTCGTCGGTAAAGGGGCACGGATACTGTGCAAATAGTTCTTGAAATTTGTCCATAGTGTTTATATTTTAAGGTTAAACTTTGTCTTTCTTTGTGGATTTACGTTTGGGCTTTGGTTCGGCATCAGCGAGTCGGCCGAGGATGGTCTCGTTACCGCGCACATGGTCTCCTACTTCGACAAACATCTCCGTGTCAAGCGGCAGATACATGTCCACACGCGAACCGAATTTAATGAATCCCATGTGATGATTGCGTTGGGATTTATTGCCTGGTTTGGCATACGTAACGATGCGTCGAGCCATTGCTCCAGCTATTTGTCTGACAGCTATTTGCACCTTGGAAGGTGTTTCGATAACGACGAGTGAGCGCTCATTTTCCGTAGAGGATTTGGGCAGCCATGCACCTTTGTGACTTCCTTTCTGGTGTTGGCTAACGAGTATGTTTCCCTCGATGGGATACCAGTTGGCATGCACATTGAAAGGTGACATAAAGATAGACACTTGTAGTTTCTGTTCGTGGAAATACTCGTTCTCCTTAGTTGGTTCGATAACGACCACTCGTCCGTCAGCAGGAGCGATGAGGAAATTGGGATCATCTACTTCGAGCACGCGAATCGGATTGCGGAAGAAATAAGTGACAAACACGAGCAGGGTAGCTGCAATGAAGAGTGTTACGGCAAACACCCAATGCGGCCAGAAGATGAAGACCGGGATGTTGATTGCGAACAGGATTAACACTAATCCGATAATGATGTTTCTACCTTCTCTATGAATACGTGGTTTTTTCATGACCATTGAGTATATGGAAATTGTGTAAGCATTACTGCGGCTTCGTCAATGCCTTGTTGTAGTTTCTTTTCAATCATCATGCGGAAGAAGACGGGAATATCCGCTTTAACAGTTAACTTCACGCGTGTGTCGCTCGGCGTTACCTCTTTGAGTTGAATCCAGAAGTTAGCCGCCATCGGCATGTTGTCCAGACCGAATTTGATGGTATCGTTTTCAATCTTATCCACGATGCGGATGGTCACTTTCTGTGCGAGGCCATCAACCTTGAACTTCACCGAATCTTCCGAGATTTCCATTTCCTGGACTTTGTCAGGGGGAATAAGCTCGCGAACACGTTCGAGGTTCATGAGGTTGCTGAGCACGGGATAGACTTTTTCTACCGGTGCAGGAATAGACTGAATTTTACTTTCGTATTTTTGCTCTGACATTTTGTTTTTTCCATTTCGCAGGATTTTTGTGCCAATCGTTGAGCATCTTAACATCCTGCTTAGATATATAACCTGTTTCGGCAGCTGTTTCAATCACGGCCGAGAACGTTGTGAGCGCCACTAACGGAACACCAGCTTCCTTAAGGGCATTATGTCCCACTTCCAGTTCGTAGTCGAGGATAGTAACCACACCGAGAACATTACATCCGTTATTGCGAAGTGCTTCAATGACGCGAATAGAGCTATCGGCAATAGCCACCTGATTCTCTATGACTACGACATTCTGCTTGGGTCGCAAGTCGCCTTCAATCTGATTCTCCAGACCATGGTCTTTTGGAGATGAATAGACATAAACAAACGGCAAGCTCAATTGGTGTGCGACGAGAACGCCATGCGCGATAGCGTTGGTAGCAATACCGGCAATGACATCTGTTTCCGGGAATTGTTCGGCCACGATACGCGAGAGTTCCAGTTTGAGGAAATCGCGCTCTTTGGGGTACGACAATCCACGACGGTCGTCGCAATAAATAGGTGAGTTCCAACCGTTACCCCATTTGAAGGGACTAATCGGCTGCAACTTAATCGCTTTGAGCGCAACGAGTCGCTCCGCGACTATTTTTTCCAGCGTTTTCATAACTCAGGATCGGTTTCTAACCACATTAAGCGCACAAAGGTACTGCTTTTTTCTGGATTGTGCAAGTTTTTTGTTATTTTTCGAGTCTTTTTTTGTATTTTTCCACCTGTAAGGAGGCTTGTCGGTACTGTGATTCGAGTTTTTTGATGTCAGACATGACTGTTTGCAGTTGTAGTGTTTCGATGAGAGCGGCCTTATCTTTATCCTTAATCGTATAGGTATATTTGCCTTTTCCGGAGAGTGTGACTTTAATCTGGGAATCGTTGTATGCCGCGACGAATTTAAGCAGATTAACGGCATCCTCGTCGTTGAGTGTAAGGATTTCGTGATTGCCTTCGGCCTCATAGGCGTGACAATGTCCACTAAACATATTCTCCACCTCGTCGGCAGTGAGGATGAGAGTCTCATGCTGCAGTTTGCGTTCGCCATAGTAGAAACTACGTACAACGGTTTTCATGTTATCCGTGACATAAGCCTGGAGATAGATACGTTGTCCGAGTCCGCTTGCCTCCAGATCGCGGCAGATATAATGGCCGTTGTCCTCGTAACGTTCGTTTTTGACATATTTGAATCGTTTGAGCAACGAATCGGCTATGGGTAGTTGCAGTTGCAAGAGCGAATCGGTGTAGGCCATCGTTTGCTCTTGTTGGGATAAGTTAATACTGTCTTGCGCACGTTTCTGTGCACGCAGTTCGGCTACTGTCGGCTTATGGGGTCCGCATGAAGCGCAGAGCACCAAAAAAGTCACAAAAATGATGATTTTCTGCATTTTCTTATCGATTTTCGCCTGCAAAGATACAAAAAATTTATGAAAATGCAAAAAAAATCGTCAGAAAGTTGCACGTTTCCAAAATTTTTTATAATTTTGCACGCTGAAAGGTGTGTATATCCCTTTTTAAACAAAAATAAATAACAAATCATGAAGAAAAATTTATTTCTTGTGTCTGTCATTGCAATGGCAATGTTGACATCTTGCGGCACTGTGCCACAACCCGAACAAATCACAGTTAATCCGAGTCCCCTTGCAGTTGTAGGCGACAAGGTAAATGCAGACATCACAGGTACATTCCCTGTAAAGAAATTCGCTAAAAAAGGCGTTCTGACCGTTACTCCGGTTCTCAAATTCGACGGCAAAGAGGTCGAAGGTGAGACAGTTACTTACATTGGTGAGAAAGTGAAAGAGAATGGTACTATGGTCAACTACAAAGAGGGTGGTCAATACACTCAATCTTGCAGTTTCGACTATGATCCTGCTATGGCGAAGAGCGAACTCTATCTCCGCTTCACTGCAAAGAACGGTAAGAAAGAGGTTGAAGTTCCTGAGATGAAGATTGCTGACGGTCTTGTAGTTACCGCTAAGCTGGCTACTGCTGAGGACAATGAGTCTGTTGTTACCACGGACAAGTTCCAACGCATCATTCAAGACACTCTTGAGGCTGACATTAAGTTCTTGATCCAACAAGCTAATCTCCGCAGCTCGGAGACCGGTAGCAAACAAGTGAAAGACCTGCAAGCTGCTATCAAGGACGCTAACAACGACGAGAAGAAAGCTATCAACAACCTGGAAGTTAGCGGTTACGCTAGCCCGGATGGTGGCATGGATTTGAACACCAAGCTTGCTGACAACCGTCAAGCAAATGCTCAGAAGTTCCTCCAACAACAAATGAAGAAGGACAAAGTGGATGCTGAAATCGAGGCTACCACCACTGCTGAGGACTGGGAAGGTTTCCAGAAAGCTATGGAGAACTCCAATATTCAAGACAAAGAGGTTGTTCTCAACGTGCTGAAGATGTACAACGATCCTGAAGAGCGCGAGACTCAAATCAAGAACCTGAGCAATGTATACAAGACTATTGCTAACGATATTCTTCCGCAACTCCGTCGTAGCCGTCTTATCTTGACCCGTGACCTTATTGGTCGTTCGGACGAGGAGATTTTGGCAGAGCTCAAGAGCGATTCTTGCCAACTCAGCGTAGAGGAGATGCTTTATGCTGCTACTCTCGTAGAGAGCCAAGACGAGAAGCTCGCTATCTACCAAAAGGCTGCTGACACCTTTGGTGACTATCGCGCATACAACAACATGGGTATGATTTACTTCGAGCAAGGTAACATTGCTGAGGCACGCCGTGCTTACAACAAAGCTATCGAGATCGAGCCGAATGATCCTGACGTACACTACAACGCTGCTCTTGCTGCTATGGCAGACAACGACTTGGCAAAAGCTGAGGAGCATCTTGGTAAAGCTGCCGGCACGAAGGGTGACCTGAAGGCTGCTCAAGGTACGTACTACACGATGAAGGGTGACTACAAAGCTGCTAAAGAAGCTTATGGCAATAGCGCTACCAACAACGCTGCAGTTCAACAGATTCTCGACGAGGACTACGCTGGTGCTCTCCAGACTCTTAACGCAGTTAAGGAGCCGAATGCTACCACCGCTTATCTGAAAGCTGTTGTAGGTGCTCGCACCAATGACCGTGACGCCGTTTACGCTAACCTGCCGGTTGCTATCGAGCGTGACGCTAACATGAAAGCTAAAGCTGCTAACGATATCGAGTTCGCTAAGTACGCAGAGGACGAGCAATTCCTCGCTATCGTTAAATGATAAAATGGTTAATGACTAAATTGTAAATAATTTGTCAGTACTATTTCCAAAAGTAAATAAACCACGTGAGTGGGACTATCGCCCCATTTACTATGACCCGGAAAAGGAGGCGCGCAAGGAAAAACTTGCGCGTCTTCATAGGGGGGCTTTCCGCGAGCAGCACGAGAAAAACATGCAAACCCAAAAGTCGAAGAATAACTCGCGGCTGATTTTCTGGATTGCTTTGCTTGTATTAGCGCTTGCATTATACCTATTCCTCAGATAAACCATGGATATTATTCATCTCTTACCGGACAGTGTTGCCAACCAGATAGCGGCAGGTGAGGTTATTCAACGTCCCGCGTCGTGTCTTAAAGAGTTGGTAGAGAACAGCTTGGATGCAGGAGCAACGAACATCCAGGTTTTGGTTCGTGATGCCGGCAGAACGTATCTGCAGGTTATTGATAACGGTTCGGGAATGAGTGAAACGGACGCTCGTATGGCATTTGAGCGTCATGCTACGAGTAAGATAGCCGTAGCGCAAGACTTATTTGCTCTGCGTACGATGGGCTTCCGTGGAGAAGCTTTGGCAAGTATCTGTGCCGTAGCGCAAGTGGAAGTGCAGACACGCCGACAAGAGGATGAAGTCGGTACACTAATCCATATCTCCGGAAGTCATATTGACAGCCAAGAGCCGTGTCAATGTCCGGTAGGAACGAATATCAAAGTCAAAAACCTATTCTTTAATGTTCCGGTTCGTCGCAAGTTCCTAAAGACGGATCAAACCGAATTACGCAATTTATTGAACGAGTTCTATCATATTGTACTCGTTTATCCGCATATACAGTTTACTTTTGTCAGCAATGACGAGATATTGTTGGAATTGCCTGTTGGCACGGAGAAACAACGTATTGAGGCTGTTTTTGGCAAAGGTAATAAATCCTATACTTCGCAGTTTGTAGATATCGCTACAGACACGGAGATTATTTCTATTCGCGGTTTTATCGGTAAGCCGGAGGCAGCGAATAAGAACCCGCAGCAATACTTCTTTGTCAACGGACGGTATATGCGCCATCCGTATTTCCACAAAGCTATTTTAACAGCTTATGCGGGCATGTTACCGGGTGAACTCAATCCGTCGTACTTTGTGTATTTTGACATCAATCCTGAGTTGATAGATGTGAATATCCATCCGACCAAGACAGAGATTAAGTTCCAGGATGAACAGACGATTTTCCAGATTCTATTGGCGACCGTTCGCGAGTCGTTGGGTAAGTTCAATATCACGCCGTCATTGGATTTCAATCGTGAAGGGGAGATAGAGATTCCGGTAGTGCCGAATAATCCCCACAGCGATCCGACATCGTTCCCAACTCCGCATGTGGTCTTTGACCCGAATTATAATCCGTTCTCTCGCACGACGAAGCCGGTTGTTAAGGGTTGGGAGCAGATGTATCAACAACCCGTCGAAGAGCCGATACAACTATTTGATACGCCGTTATCGGATATTGTACCGTATCAATATAAGAGCAAGTATCTACTACTGCCATCGACGTCGGGTCTGATGATTGTCAATCAGCATCGCGCACACGTGTGCGTTCTATATGAACAATATATATCGCAAATGAACATGGGCAAGGGTGTATCGCAGCAACTGCTTTTCCCGGAAGTGATTGATTTTGCTCCGGATGAGATGGTGCTGATGGGCACTATTTTGGACGATATGCGTTATGTCGGCTTTGAAGTGGAGCAGTTTAGTAAGAACGCTTACAGTATCACGGGTATTCCGGCTACGCTTAATGCGCAGGATATCCAATCGGCTTTGCATAACATGCTGCATCTAATCCGTGAGACAGGAGCTAATGCCAAGGACGAATGGCGCAAGAAGATTGCTCTGTCGTTGGCGGAAGATACGGCTATTCCGTATGGGAAAAAGTTGACTAAGGAAGAAGCGCAACACCTATTAGAACAACTGTTTGACCTTCCGTCGTATCGAAGAACTCCAGATGGCAAGACGGTAGTTAGTATTCTATCGGACGAGGATATACAGAAGCGATTTAACTGACCTTAGACACATCATACCATGGACATTTTTCTACTTATAATAGCCTTTATTTTCTTAGCCGTAAGTTTTATCGGCAGTATTGTTCCGGCATTGCCGGGAGTCCCGCTTGCGTATATCGGTTTATGGATAGCACAAGCGACGGATATGGTTCAGTTCTCGTGGCAAGTACTGCTTATTTATGGCATTGTGACGGTGGTAGTGCAAGTGTTGGATTATTTTATTCCCGCATGGGGAACAAAACATTACGGTGGCACAAAATATGGTGTTTGGGGTAGTATCTTCGGTGTGTTTGTAGGAATGCCTTTCGGTTTTATCGGCGTTATTGTCGGTCCGTTAGTGGGAGCTATTTTAGGCGAACTGATTAATGGCAAAGAGCTGGAAGAAGCAGTCAAAGCCGGTTGGGGCAGTTTTATTGGAATCTTATTTGGCGTAATCATTAAACTCATCTGCTGCGGCTTGATGACGGTTACACTTATTCACGCATTGGTATAACATGAAGCGGCTATATATCATAGTACTGACCTGTTTGATGGTGAGCATGAGTCTGTCTGCTTACGAGCGTAAGCCGAAAGAATACTGGTTGCCGGATTACAAGCAGAAAGTAGGATTGATGTACGGCTTTAATTTTGATGTCATCAGCAACTATATCTGGCGTGGATTCTACGTTGGTGGTTTAGGTTTTCAAACAGAAGCGACGGTTGGTTACGGCGGATTGTATATGAACATGTGGTGGAATATCGATGCCACCGATTGGAAGTTCAAGGCACTGAATCCGGAAGTAGATGTTACGCTGGGTTTCAGCCGTTGGGGACTCAATATTTACTTTATTCACATGTACTATTTTGACCATTATCAAGATGGCAAAATGAGTCGATATTTCGACTTCGATAATCATGGTTCGGGAGAAGGAGGAACCACATCCGAATGGCGTATCAGTTATCGGGTAAGTGATAATCTTCCATTGTCTATCTTGCTGTGTACCAGAACATTTGGTCGCGACGGATACTATAAAAACGGCGAACTCAAACGTGCCTACTCTTCCTATATCGAATTAGGTTACGACTTCAAACTTCCGTACGACTTATGCCTTGTCACACGGTTAGGCATGACACCTTGGACCAGTTTTTATACGGGTTTTCAAGGTACTTTTGCAGTATGCAATATCACAGCCAAACTGACTTGGAGTTACGAGTTGTCCAGCCATTGGGTAGTTAGTCCTTTTGCCCATCTGATGCTCAATCCGTACGACTTGAGTCATGATGCAGCTATCAACGGCAAGAGTAACCCGGTATTGTGGAATATCGGTTGTAGTTTTCGGCTGAAATAATCTTATAAATAAGCCCGTAGGAGCAAGTGAATATCCGTACGCGTTTGCGGAATATCCCGTTGTTGTGCCCACTCGCGACTATAAACCGTTTCACTCACCTTTAGATATAGCGAGAGTTGGTCTATGATGCGCCATCTGAGATTCAAATACGCTCTTCCTCCAACGCCATACGACGAAGGAATAGACCAAGCATACAGCACATCGTTTTCATAGACATAGATTCGATTGTCCCAGTTGTTTGCATGAAAACCTTGCAAGCGTAACTGAAGCGTTAATGGCACTTTAGCAAATGAATAATGGATATCCTGCGAGATGGAATAGCCGTATGTAAGTGTTTTTACGCTGTCCTGAACCAGATTGACATCGCCTTGTGTTCGGAACGACCATCCGCCGAGATCATACGTAAACCGCAAACGCAAAGCATAAGTGCTTTTTTGTGCTTTCTCTTTGGCGCGAAAACGGATATTTGTGCCGATGGAATGGGAAGAATCTGTGCGTTTCCAATCTGCTTCTCCCATTGCGTCATATCCCCAAGACGGCGAATAATTTATGCCATATTTCGGTCCGGAGAAACGGAACACATCGCCATATGCACGGAAGATCCAGTTCTTAAGACGCGATATCTCTGTGCCGAGATATAATCCATTTTCGTCGTTGATGCGCGTCGTTTCCGAAAAAGCATAAGCCAATGTGTTATCAAAAGTCGGGGAATAATAGCGATATAGTACTATCAATCCCACATCGCTTACCGGCGTAAAGCGACAACCTACTTCTGTGGCCCATCCCCAGGTTTTGTTTTGAGTCGCAGCCACTTCCACAAAGATATCGTACCAATTGCCGCAATATCGGAAGTCAGCACCTATAATTGCCTGATTCGTTCCGCGGAAATAATTGCGGTTATAAGCCATATTTCGGTAGTAATGAACCGAGTCATTATAGAGATGTTCAGCAAAAGTCATTCCTACTGCTAACTGCTTGTGCCGAAAGCCGATATGCGAACCGAGCACATGATGCCAAAGTGAATCATTCGAGCGGTTTAAGCTGTACAGAACCGATAGTTCGGTCTTTAATTTGGTAATGTCTCCAAAAGTGAGTGTTGTCCCTACTCCATGCAAAGAAGCTATTCCGGCAGAGGAATATTTGCGCAATCCTTCTGCTGCATTTCCGACGGTCATGACGTAACTGTTCTTACCCTGATGAAAGCCGGTATTGAGCACTAATCCTTGTCCGAAAGAAGCTTGGTAATTACCTGCTACGATAGTTTTTACATGCGGCGCTATATCCTTTAGTTCGAGATAGGCACCATATCGCATATCTTTTGCCGGAACACCTGCCGCACGACTAATATTCACACCAAACTGCACACGATTTTGGTAGTTGAACTTATACTTGAGTTGCGCAAAAACAGGATCATTTTCGTAGGCTTCGATATTACGCACATCGGTTCGAGCAATTATCTCGTGCTTGGCATAATGAAAGACATCTTTGGCATAGACATGATTGTCATTTTCTTTCGATTTCACCGATACAAATACCCGCAGATTGCGTGCTTGATATGAAGGTAATTCGGGAATCAAATCGAGTTCGTTAAGTGACTCCATCGGATGTTTATAGACATAGGTCAAAATAGCATCTATCTGATTATCCGACAGAAAGCGCAGTTTGCGCAAGTCATCTTCGGTAGCGGTATTGATATCGAAAGGATTAGAAACATATTGGAGCAACTCTTCCTGCAATTCGCCCGATTCCACCGGATCTAATTCGGTCAATTGCCGGTAGATATCGTCCAAAACAGCATCTACATCCGGTTCATCCGCAAAAAGCGGGATAGAGAGTAGTGCTGCAGCAATATAAACGACAAGTCGTTTCACTTGCGGAAAGAGAAGTATTTTTGTCCGAGGAAGGAGATAATAACCGTGAAGATAGTGATTGCCATCTTACTTGGTGTCGGATACCATCCCCATACTTCGACGCACAGTTTGAGTCCGAAATAGTTGATGGCTAAGTTCAGGAGCACGATAGAGGTATAGCGAATCAGTTGTCTTGCTCCGTGCAAAGACGATTGTGTGAAAGTGACGTATTTATTGAGCCAGAAGCCAGTGAGAAGCGTTATCGGGAAGACGATGCAGAAGGAAGCAATATGCGGCGTCATGCACAGTTCGTGGCTGCCTAAATGCAGATAAACCAAGTCGTGGCCAATAACAAAATTATAGATAATGAAGTACAAAACCCAATCCAAAACCATGTTTCCGCCACCACAAGCGGCATAGCGAAATAGCTGTTCCGGAACCAGTTTTTGGAACGGTTTATAGAGAAAATCTATGATTTTTGTTATAAAAAGTGCTATTTTCTTCATTTTTTTTTGTGTAATTAAAATAAAAGCAGTACTTTTGCGGCCGGAATAAAAAATCCTTTACTTCCGAAATCGGCTGCAAAGGTACAACAATTTTTTTAAACCACCAAATTTATGGACGACTATCATCAAGAAAATGCAAAAAGTACGTGCAAAGAAATCGCTGGGTCAGCATTTCTTGAGGGATTTAGGTATCGCCCAAAGAATTGCTGAAACCATCAACCCGACAACGTCGGATGTTCGTTTTCCCGTTCTCGAGATTGGACCGGGCATGGGAGTTCTTACTCAGTATTTGCTCAAAAATCCGAATATCGACCTCACGGCTATTGAGTTAGACCGTGAGTCTGTTGTGTATCTCAAGGAGTGGTATCCGGAGCTGCGACTGATTGAAGGAGACTTCCTGAAACTCGATTTGAATAAATTGTATCCGGAAGGACCGTTTGGCGTTATTGGTAATTATCCGTACAATATCAGCAGCCAGATTTTCTTCAAAGTATTAGATTATAAAGACCGTATTCCTGTTTGTTCGGGCATGATTCAGAAAGAAGTGGCAGAACGTATTGCCTCCAAACCCGGAAAGAAAGCGTACGGCATCCTGAGTGTCTTACTACAAGCGTGGTACGACATAGAATATCTGTTCACAGTGGACGAAAATGTGTTTAATCCTCCGCCTAAAGTCAAGTCGGCAGTTGTCCGATTACGACGAAATGAGCGAACGTCGTTGGGATGCGACGAAGAACTGTTCAAGCGCATCGTCAAGGCATCCTTTAATCAACGACGAAAACAGCTCCGTAATTCCTTGCACGAGTTCTTGGACAAACCCGGTTGCAAAGAGGAGTTGGCGGAGATATTAACCAAACGTCCCGAACAATTGAGTGTAGAAGAGTTTATTAACCTAACAAAACGCTTACAATCATGGCAGAACTGAGAATATTCTATAAAGACAACGAGAAAATAAAAGTTGCAAAGACCATCAACGCCCTCAAAGAGTTGGATAAGAAAGATATTATCTGGATCGACTTGCTCGACGTTAGTGATAAGACAGAGGATACGTTGGAAGGCTTCCTCAAAATCGATATTCAGGAAGACGAAGAAATGGAAGAAATAGAGATGTCCAGCCGTTATATTCAGACGGATGACTCGATTGTGGCCAATAGTAACTTCCTCCACTCTAATTTTGAGGTGGAGCCGGTAAACTTTATCGTGAAGAATAATATCCTCGTCACTTCCCACGACCACGAATTAGGTAGTTTCAATGAGACTATCAAGCGCATGTTTGTTAATACCCGCAATTTCCCAAGCGGATTCCATGTTCTTGTGGCACTTATGGAGACTCGAGTAGAAAAAGATGCCGACTTGATTGAGGATACAACGGATATGATTACCGAATTGAGTGGTGAAATCAACGCTAAAGACCATGTAGATGAGGATGTACTGATCCAAATTAAGGACTTGCAGGAAAAAGTAACCGTTATCCGTCAGAACATCATGGATAAACAGCGAGTTATCAGCAACTTGCTTAAGTGTGATTTTATGCCGGAAGACCTGCAACCACGTCTGACGATGGTGATTAAGGATATCAACTCGCTTTTTGACTATACGCGATTTGGTTTTGACCGTCTGGACTATCTGCAGGATACCTTCCTCGGTTTGGTTAATATTGAACAGAACCGCATCATCAAGATCTTCACGGTCATCAATATCATCTTCCTGCCGCCTACGTTGATTGGTAGTTTGTATGGTATGAACTTCGACTTTATGCCGGAACTGCATTGGAGATTAGGATACTTGTTTGCACTTGGATTGATGGTATTATCCGTCGTGATTATCCTACTCATTTTCCGCTTGAAAAAGTGGTTATAAACAATTGTTGAAAACTTATATTACAAACTGTAAAATACTCGGTGAAATCGATAGTTTTTAAAACTTTTCTATAACTTTCAACATATATCTACACTCGTAACTGACTGAGTACTATACACTTGTAAAAGTTTTCAACATTTCTACATACAATAATATACAATCTAATTTTTAAAAATATGGAATATATATTATTTAGGTTGTAGAAACTGGCAAAAAAGTCATATTTATTTGGATATATTAGAAAAAAGCTGTATCTTTGCAGCGTCAAAGGTATGTAACTATGAATGACTATCGTTTTACCAATATTGACCAGGAACCAACAGATGAGCAACTGTCTCAACTGATGCGTGAAGTGGCAGAGGAAGCAAAGGAGCGTTATGAGAAAGCGCATGCTGCTTATTTTGCACATATCCGCCAAATGGCACAAGCATTATGAGAAAGCCGGTTCTAATAGTTATCGCAGGCCCTAATGGCTCCGGAAATACTTCCACTACTCGTTTAGTTATCAAGCACGAGTGGGCGGAGAGTTGTGAATATATCAATCCGGACGAAGTCGCACAGAGTAAGTTCGGTAATTGGAATGATCCAAATGCTGTGCGTCAAGCTGTAGAGTATTGTGAAGAATGGCGTGAACAACTTCTTAAAGACCACAAGGATTTTATCTTTGAGACAGTCTTATCTTCCGATGCTAAGGTTGATTTTCTTAAGCGTGCCAAAGACGAAGGTTATTTTATCCGTATGTTCTTTATTTGCACGGAAACTCCTGCCATTAATGCAGCCCGTATCGCAAAGCGTGTAATGGAAGGTGGTCACGATGTACCTATTCAAAAGATTATCTCACGCTATGAGAAGGCTATCCTTAATGCCATACGAGTTACACGCTTTGCCGATAGAGTATATTTCTATGACAACTCCGTTGACAACCAAAATGCACAATTATTATTCCGCACTACAGACGGGAAGTTCGTTAAGCAATACATAGCGGAACTTCCCCAATGGACGGAATCAATAATAGAACAAATATAACCCTGCCGCGGGAATGAGACGGTGACAAAATGTTACCAACTGAAGCAACCGTTAGATCTTATAAGTAAAATGGGAGAAAATATTGAAATATTAGGGCACGTGAGTGCTCTTTTTTATATACCTTTCTGTAAAAATACAAAATAAATTTGTCAATATTAAAAAAATACACTAATTTTGCGCTCTCTTCCATTTTGTGAGAGCCACGAGTAGTAATTTTGCAGCGACATATAAATTTTTCGCATATGAAAAAATCATTTGAATCAGCTAAATCATCTTCTGCTTATTTGTTTAAGTGTTACATGTGGCTCATTAACACCATCGCGCGTCGCGGTCCTATTTCTCGTGCAGGTATTGACGCGCAATGGAATGTCTGGCCTGGAAATGACTATAGGAAATATGATGGTATTCCTGAAAGTACTTTTCATCGTTGGCGTAGCTATATTAGCACACTTTTCGGGATCGAAATCAAGTGCAATTCTCACAATGAGTATTATATTGAGGACGCTCCGGACATTCTACATTCGGACTTGCGCGAACGTATGATTGGTCTATTTTCGGTGAATGAGTTGCTTAATGACAAAAAAAATCTCGATGGTAAGATTCTGTACGAGCATGTTCCTTCCGGAGAATTATTCCTCGCACCTATTATCGAGGCTCTGCGCGACCAATATGCTATTCAAATAACCCATCAGGGATTTGACAAACCCGAACCATCCACCTTTATCGTAGAACCTTATTGTCTCAAGATGTTCAAGCAACGTTGGTATATGTTGGCACGTTCTCCTTATGACAATAAGTTCCGCGTGTATGGTCTCGATCGTATTCAAGCTATTGAACCTACTGACCAGAAATACGAGATTCCTGACACATGCGCAGCAGAGAGGTATTTTCGTCATGCTTATGGTGTCACGGTTCTTGAAGGCGAGCCTGAAAAAATTGTCATCTCGATAGACTATAATCAAGCGGACTTTTTGCGCACATTACCTTTGCATCCATCGCAGCAGGAGATAGAACCCATCAACGGCTATCCGGCTTTTAGTTTCTACGTTTACCCGTCGGAAGAGTTCCAGCGCGAGTTGTACGCTTATGGTTCTTATGTTGAAGTCCATGAACCACAATGGCTACGGGATGAGTTTGCTAAAGACGCAGAAAAAGTAAATGAAATGTATAACATTAATAAATAAAGCGAATTATGGCAGAAATTAAAGATTATGTGGGTAATAATGACCAAATTCTTGAAGAATGGAAAGCAAAATTTTTGCACATTCGCGGTGTAGAGAATGAGTGGAAATTCGCGCCTGATGGTATTATGAATAAAGGAGATTTTGATAAAAAAGCCTTTCTCAAAGATGGTGTATGGTGGCGCAAACGGAGTGATCAGAAAGGAACAAAAGAGAATGATCTATGGTCAAATGCGCCATTAAGAATATTGTTCTTAACCAAGGATGAGAATCTTTATGATGGTGATATTTCTGCTTGGGATGTTAGAGAAGAAACTTTTTACGCAAATTCTAAAGAACGAGAGCAAAATGCCATTTCAGGAAGTTTCTTTTACCAAAATGAAATGTGCATGCTTTATGGATTGCTACATACTGACCTTCAAAATGGTTTATGTGATTATGAAGACTTTTCATGGAAAGAAGCTTTGGACTTTTCAAATGAACAAATATTTGCAAGAGTAAATTGCAAAAAAGAGGGGGGCGAAAGCACTTTAAACAACAAAGATTTGCAAGATGCGATTGATAAGGATTTCGATTTATTAAAGAGGCAGATTATTGCATTGGATGCAGATATATTTATATGTTGTGGAAGTCAAAATGAGAATAATATAATACTTAATGCTCTATATGCAATATACGACAATGAGTTTAATTATGTACCATATAGAACAGATAGAGGTACAGGTACTCATTACAATGCAAAACATAATAAACTTGCATTTGATGCATATCATTTAGCATATAATAGATGTGGAGGATTAAAGGCTAGGTATTATGAGACAGTCGAAGCCTATTTCGAATTCATTAAATACCTGAAAGAGAGTAAAGGTATAGACTTTACAGCATCCCATCGCATTAACAAATAAAACACTATCACTATGGCACATTGGAAAATTTCAGTAATTAGATCCGGAATGGTAAATGCCGTTCGTCTGGAGAAAACCATGTTCGTAGAGATGATTACCTCAAGCACTTCAGATCCTCTCCGCACGAACGTCAGTACCAGCCATCCGCAAATCGGAACTCTGTTCCTAAACAAGTACGGAGTTGACCTATACAAGAAAGGCTTAATCTCTCCAACTAATCTCCGTTCGGAAAGAATTTCTTAAAAAAAATGCATCCACCGCTACTTTGTGGGAGCGTGAAGCAGTAATTTTGCAGCGTGATTCGATTTGAGTCACGCTGCATTTGTTTTATTTTTAAATTATTACATTATGAAAAAGATTTTTTTACTCGGCATGTTTCTCTGTCTTGGACTAACTGCCACTTTCGGACAGAAATCCTCTGTCGCAGTTTTTGGTGTTCCGTTTGGCAGCAATTACGAAGATTTTTTGTCTGCCTTCCGTGAAAAAGGATTTACCGGTAACACGTATGTCTATGAAGGTAGTTCCGATATTGAAATTTCTTCTATCTATGGTACTTATATGACGTATGAGTGCCATATTGAAATGCGCGCCACTAAATTAACACACTCCGTCTATTCAATCAAAATTTCCTTCTCTTTCCTAAGACAATATAAGGATATTCCTGGCATTGAGCAATGCCGTACAATTATTTCTCTGCTTGAAGAGAAATACGGTAAAGCTACTTTAATACAAAAGATGCACGGCAAAAGGGTCGTTGAAAACTTGGAAGAAAGTAGTGCTGCTTTATGGCAATTACCCGATAATATTGACTTGGAATTATTCTATCGGGGCTTCGATGATTGCAAAATCACTTATGGCGGCAAGTCTGCACTAAATGGTTTGTACCAACAAGAAGTAGATCAATATAATCAGCAAAAGGCTCTTGAGATACAAGAAAAGTTAGCCGGTAGCGATTTTTAACAAAAAAATCATCCTCATTCACTTTGTGAGAGTTTGGAGCGGTAATTTTGCAGCGTGATTAGAAAAGAGTAGCGTTGTAATTTTTATTGATGCCCTATGGATAAATCTAAAGCCAATATCAAAATTGGAAGCAAAAAACTATATCTTTCAATACCTGTCGAAAATGAACGTGTATATCACTTGGTTGGACAAGAATTAGATAGATTGTATTATGTCTATAAAGCACGTTATCCATTGCTAAAAGAAACAGAACTTTATGCTACAATTGCCTATGTCTGTGCGTTGCAAAAAGCAGGAATTAACATAAAAGAACCCCCTTCCGCTATTTCCTACTGCAAATTGCGCTGGAGAACGTTTTTAGCAGTTCTCAAGCAATTTCCGCAAAAGTAAAGTTAAAGATCAATCACAAAATATAATAGTATGCTTACATATCCACAACAAATTGAACTGCTCAGCCTAAAAGAGCGAATCATAGGCAATCCCACATTACGCCAAAAGTTAATAGATTTGCTTGGCCAGAGCAAAGGCTGGCAGGAATTTGCTACCGAACTCGGCGCTGATTATGCAGTCGTCAAAGGTCTAAAAACTATGGCTATCTGCGAACTCTCCTATTCCACGCGCGACTTTACTGCCTTACGCGCGGAAGTATATAACGAAGAAAAAGAGGATATGATCAGGCATGTTAAGCGTAGACCTGTTATAATTCTCAATAGTCCTAATGTGGTAGTAGAGCTAACAATCATTTCGCGTAAGCCGATATCAATAGTTAGTGCTCGAAAAGCAACACAGGTAACTATCGTTGCAAACAAGAAGAAAACATGTGAAACGGTGCAGATAGCTCATGATACTAATTTACCCATCTATATCTTTGGTAAGGTAGATGAAGTAATTTGCACCGGTCAACGTCTTACCGAGTGTTACCTATTGAATTGCCCGGACTTAACTTCTTTAGACGTTAGCAATAATCAGTTAAAGCAGGTTAGAATTTGCCAAACGATGCCAAAACTGAAAACTATTAACCTGTGTACCAATACCCTGCAACCTGACAGCCTCACGAAAATGCTGCCGCACTTATGCCAACAGAACCAAGAAGGTCTTTTTGACACAGAGCCGGAAATCACTACAGATGCAGTGGTTACTGGTGATATTCGCTGGCATGCAAAACAAATAGGTTGGATAATTAAAAATGAATAAAATATGAATACACAATCCATTGATGATCAACTGGAACTGTTGCGTCTTAAAGAACTTTTTATGTCAGACATTGACATTCGATCAAAAATGGCGATGCTCATCTGCAAAGATGAAGAAGAGTCATCGTATGGAGATTTTTGCCAACTAACTCATTGCACACCGGACATCGCCCGGATGTTCGCCCAACAATTAGTAATTGACGTATTGCTCACGCCAGAAGAAATAGCGGTAGAACGCGAACGATTAGAAAGGATGAAATTATGATACAATATGATACCCCCGCCCTCAAACATATTGAGGAAGAAATAAAACTCACGTATGATGGATGGGATGGAGATGACTACACTAGAAGTAAAGGCCTATTGCGAGCACGGAGAAGCATTCTTAACGAACAAGCACTTTCGCACCAAGTCGAACTTCTCCCTAACATCATTGCCTTCAACGATGCGCTTAACGATGCACTCAAACAGATGTATGACCATGCTCATCAACTATATGAGCAGATTGTTACTATTCAGCCGGGCATTGAAATTGAGGCTAAATGTCTGCTTTCTAACAAATACCCGCCACTGCATCCATATAAGCCCGATTATATTCATGATATATGGGAAGCTCTATGCGATACCGGTTGGAATCCGCTATACGGCACAGGGGTGACGCAATCCTTGGAGTTCCCTCGCGATTTAGGTGTGCCCTTTGAATCGTTCATTGGTATGGATTGCCCATCTCCCAACTGGAATGAAGGCCTCGACCAAGAACTCACCAAAGACTTGCATCTTATCAATGCCTTCCACAATCTCTTTGACCACACCAATTTTGCGCTAACAGACTTTATCTTTGTACGTGATTTTGTGGAAACGATTGATGTTATTATCGAGCAAGATATTATTAACTAAATCCTCTATGCATACAAAGAAACTAAAAATAAAAGGTTACCTCACAGGCATTGCACAAATAGATAAAGAGTTCTTGGGTCTGAAAGATGGTGATTTATATTGCTTCTGCTGCACCGAACATGTGAATTATACTAATCTATTGGCTAAAATCGTTATTGGCCTTGCGAGTCGAGATACGAGTGTTGTCATTTTCACCAATGAATGCTCGCATCGTGAAATGGCTAAGCATCTGTCTTGTCCTGAAATATGTTGACACTAAAAAGGTGTCGTTATGGACAAAAGATTAAAAAAGTTTACGATTGCAGATCGATTAGCAATCCTCCATGAGTACGAAACAAGTGATCTAACCGGAGCAGAAATTGCTCAAAAAT
>JAFSPA010000022.1 GCA_017443145.1 Paludibacteraceae bacterium | reverse complement strand
TCTATTACGCGGCTCCCCAAGCCGCATACTACGCAATCCCAAACGAAGAGGTTTTTAGAGGCGTGTCTCTACCAGCCTGCAAAGTGACCCATAGAGACACACTTACTCTTTTACAGCCTGCAAAATGACCTATACGCCTAATGACGCAATGTACATGAGCTTTGATGTCTGCTTCGCTATCCCAACGGAATGTCCGATAAGCAAAATCAAGGTGCAAGTTAAATCGTTCAAAAAGTGGTTGCCAAATAGCGGCCACTTGCTCACCTTGCGTAATAGAATTAGTAGATACCAATGCTGCATGGATGGCCGGATTAGTAATCATCATCTGTGCAGCTTTCCAATACCATGCGGCGACATAATCAATTTTACCCGCAGTTTTATACGGCTTACCCTTCTCGTCAATAAAGATAGAAAGAACATCTTCTTTCTGTTCCTTTGTTTGAAGGCTATAGCCTACAAACGGCGGGTTACCCATGATATAGTTTAATTTGTCAGGCGCAATTACTTCGTCCCAATCTAAACGCAGGGCATTTCCTTCATGGATATTATGGTAGGATTTGAGAGGCAGTGGTTCAATATTGAATTGTACTAATTTCGCTGTCTCTTTGAGCATTTGATGTTCCGCTATCCAAAGTGCTGTAGTGGCTACAGACACGGCAAAATCATTTATCTCAATTCCGTAGAACTGATGGATGTCCACTTTAATAGGATTGGCGATGTCACCCATTACTGCTTGTCCTTTATTGCGCAGAAGAATGACCTCATTTTCCAAACGGCGTAAAGATATGTAACTTTCAGTAAGGAAATTTCCACTACCACAGGCAGGGTCGAAGAAAGTGAGAGAAGCCAGTTTTTCTTGGAAAGCGTCTAAACGTTGGCGTTGCTGGCGCTCTTGTGCAATCGCTTTGATAGATTCAAACTCATCGCGCAACTCATCCAAGAAAAGCGGGTCGATGACCTTGTGGATATTCTCAATCGAGGTATAGTGCATGCCACCGGAGCGACGTGTCTCGGGGTTGATGGTTGATTCGAAGACGGCGCCGAAGATAGTGGGCGAAATCTCCGACCAGTCGAAGTCGGCAGAAGCCTTGTCGAGGAGGAGTTGTTTGAGTTCGTCCGTGAACTGCGGGATGACGATTGGTGCACCACCGGCGGTGGTGTTAGAACTGAATAAGCCACCATTGACGTATGGGAAGCGTTGCAGTGTTTCGTCAAGATACGGGTCGCGCTGTTCGGGCGGCGTATCAAGGACTTGGAAGAGGTCGATGAGCGCACGGCGGAGTTGGTTAGCAGGGAACTGTGCCAAGTAGTCGTGGAAAGCGGTTTTGCTGCCGAATAAGTTGGCATCTTCCGCATAGAGGCAGAAGACGAGACGGACGCAGAGGATATTAAGGCTCTTGAGCGTTGCGACGCTGTCCTTGTCGATATATTGCTCGAGGAGTTTGTCGTAGATGATACCGACGAGATTACCGGCTTTGAAGGACACTTCCATCTCGCGCTTGAGGTGCTCGTCTTTTTCGTCCACGAGTATTTTGAGCAGGTAGTAGTCTTTCTCGAGGTCTTTGAGCAGCACGACCAGCGGGGCATCATGAGGACGGTCCATGTCGTAGATATGGAACTCCTGGAAGTTGCAGGTGATGATCCACTTAGGATGCTCGCTACGCGGCAGTTCGTTGGCGTAACGTTTGGCCTGCTGGTAGGGAGTGAGGGTCTGGTCGTCGGACTGCTTGTAGCCTTTGTTGAGGTCTTTATCAATAGACTTCTGCTCAATCAGGACTTTCGTGGAAGGGATATAGACATCGATATACGAGGTGTGGTCCAAACTGACGGGTTTCTCCACCTCGACGTATTGTTCGGGGCTTTCCACGCCGAAGACTTGACGGAGTAGTTGGAACCAGAAGGAATGGGTATCGCTTTTTTCGTTACCTTTGCCTTGCCATTGTTGTGCGAATTCGCGTGCGGCTTTTTGTTGTTGTATAGCGGTCATGGTAGATTGTGTTGCGAAATCATTATGTCATCCGGTTTTACGTCTGGGATCGGACGGTCGCGATCAGTTCGTAACAATGTGTCACGGGCGCAATTACCTCGCGGCGGGGTTATGGTTTGTCTTGTTCGTCCAAAGGAAGCTCTTTTGCTTCGGCATCTTCGATGGGGCGGATATAATCGGAAGCACGCTCTTTGATTGGTCAATATTGCAAAATCTTTCTGCTCAGTTACTCTGGAACGTTTCCACTCATCCGTCAATTCATTACGAGTGCGGATAGATTTGAGACGATTCTCTATCCATTTATCCGAATATCCCTGCCGACGATAATCCTCCACTGCCATTTGGAAGGTTAGCTCCGGGTCTATCATTTGGTCAATACGTTGACTACCAACTTCAGCCAACCACCTTTTCACAGGTTCTGCCTTTTTGGAAGGAATGGATTGGATGAGACGCAAGATTTGCTCCATATCGGCCATATCGGTAAGACGCTTTTTCCCATCAGCAGCGGGAAGTTTCAACTGGTAACAATTTGTTACCGTTTCATTTCCTTCGTTTTTCAAGCGCCCCTTCAGCACTTTCCAATATTTACGCGCTGCCTGATAGTCTATACTATCCGTTAATACTTGTACTATATCTACCACCGAGAAATAGTACTTTTCCTTTTCCGGATCCCATACAATACGGATATTCTTACCTTCAAAAAGTTGAATAGCAAATGTTTCGTCCATTACTGTTTTCTATTTTGCGTGCAAAGATACAACATTATTTTAAATTATGCAAGAAAAATCAGAGATTTTCTTCGTTTAGGGTTTAGGGTTTAGCGTTTAGGGGATTTTTTTGTGAAAAGTAACCTAAATACATGACTTTTTAGTACAATAGAGGACAATCAATAAAAACTAAAGAGTTATGAGAAATTATGAAGATCAGGCGCAGAGACGCGCAAGGATTACACGGCAGTGCCATCAAGCAATGAATCGGCGGTTTTTCGTACGACGGCGGAGATTTCGGCACAGTTGGTGTACCATGGGAACATCAAACACCCGATGGATTTGCGTGCGTTAGGCAGAGTGATGGTACAGCAGGGATTTGTGTCTAAACGGCTACCCGGAGGAGGCGCGCGAGGCTTCTTAGTTATTGAAAATCAGGTAAATAGCTCGACGGCGTTGCAGTTGGCACAGCGTATAAGAGAACAAGAAGAGTGTACCGTTGTACCAAATGTACCATCGGTTTTCTAAGAGATTATATATACATATACATACACACACATGCATACTACATTATATATAATATGATGGTACATGGTACAGCATAGATGTTTTGGCTTATGGCAGAAGTGAGATTATTGGAGCCCATAGGGGCTTTACGCGGGGAGTCATCTTCCGTAGGGGTTGCGAAGAGTTGGCGAAGTCCCGGTGATGTCCCCCTTTGCTACGGGGGTTCGGCATAGTGCGGCTGCCGATAAGGGGCGAGGCACGCCGACGCGAGCGAAGGTCATCGAACGGCCTGAGCGAGAGAAAAATTACTGCCTCCGGCGGCGGTGAAGTACCTATGTGAGAAATACGTTATTGAACTTAAATGAACTTATCGCATCGATGTTGCGCGATGAGTGACAATGTGTTCCACAGTATGGTGAAAAAGCTATAATTTTGCAGTCGGAAAAGCATCAGATAGGATAATGGGCTATTGGAGCGTCTATCGCCTAATCCTCAGTTTCGATGGTCCAAAAAGGGATTGATGCTTTTCTGCCGGCTAACAAGAGTATTAACATTAAAAAACGACGATTATGGCAATTATTAAACCATCGACACCGTTTGACTCGGTGCAACGTAAGTTCGCCAAGACGGACGAGTCGTATGACGCGAGTAAGAAGACGTTTTAGGAAATCAAAAACACGGTGGTAACGGCCTACACG
>JAFSPA010000021.1 GCA_017443145.1 Paludibacteraceae bacterium | reverse complement strand
TATAAGGGATGGCATCAAAACCGCCGTCCTCGTGATAGTTATTGATATAACTCACAAGGTCTTCGAGTGTTGCAAAATCCGCCCAATCGATATTCAAACTCTTGTTGATATAATCATCCGCCGCGCAGACACTTTCGCGGGAATAAACCATATGAAGCGTCTCGCCTTCTTCCTTTTGGGCGGATTTCTCATCTTCGTAGATGGTTATTCCCTTTTCATTTTGCGGTTCGTCTTTGGGGTCAAAGGCTTTCTCTAACTCACGGAGGTTGAAGTCTTTCTTGCCGGACCGGAGTGCATAAGCGATCATGGCGCAGAACTGCTCCGTATTCATCGGCTTACCAAAAGGTGTGAAGGTCTTCCCGCTTTTCCAGTCATCGGCATAGGCCGCCAGAACGGCCCCTCGGGTACCGTGGATGCGCAGTTTGGCTTGCTTGCGGCCGTAGTATCCGGGAATGAAGAAATAGAGTGCATCGGCTTCTTCGACATTATCGCAGAGGTGGTACTTATGCCCATCGACAATCATATAGAGTATCTCATGCTCGTAGTGGTGTTCCTCTCTGCCGCCTTCCTCCTCGCCGTAACGGCCGAACTCAATGCCGTCGGATTGATACCATATTTCGCGCGTCTCAAACCGCGTCATTTCATCCACCTTACTCTCCAACTCATCTATCTGCCAATCATAGCCGTCGTCAATAGCCGTCGTCAGCAATAGACAGAAATGTTTGGCGTTGTGCTTCCTGCCGGTTATCGTGGTGCAGCGGTAGTCCGGATTCTTGCGGAACTGCTTACACTCATACTCAACGTCAAAAGCATTATGGATATACGCAACCGCCTCACCCTTGTGTAAGATGATCGCCATAGGTTCATGACCATCACAACCAAAATGGTAGGTCTTGCCATTGTACAGCAGACTCAGCCCATCTTGTTCGAACGACAATAACCGCGAACCATCCTTCCAAATGACATTGGAAGGTTTGGGCTCAGGATTAGATTTCGGCTCAGGCTCAGCCTGTTCCTTTTTTGACGGTGTGGGCGTCGGCGAAGTAGCCTCTGTTTCTTGAGGCTTTTTGTCGCGGTGCATATAGTAGTAGATTAGTGCGGCGACAATCACGAGAAAACAAAAGGTAATCATATATTCACCCCTAACGGCTATTAATTTGCGTTATTTGTCGGCAAAGGTACAACTTTTATTTGATATGTGCAAATTTTGGACTAAAAAATAAGATTTTTGCGGCAGAAGGGTGATTTTCTTATTTTTTTATTATTCCGAAATTGTTCTTTGGTCACGTTATGGTCCCGTGTGACCGTCGTTCGACCTTCGTTCGACTGTCGTTCCACCGTCGTTCCACCGTCGTTCGACCTTCGGGTGACCTTCGGGTGACCTTCGGGCGACCGTCGGGAACAACGGGACAGGATATACACAAAAAATGGACACAGAGAAAGTGCACGAAGTAAGTGCACGAAGTAAGTACACAAAGTAAGTACACAAAGAAAGTGCACGAAGTAAGTACACAGAGAGAAAGTGTACGAAGTAAGTACACAGAGAAAGTGCAGGAAGTAATTACACAGAGAGAAAGTGCAGGAAGTAATTACACACAGAGAAAGTGCACGAAGTAATTACACACAGAGAAAGTGCAGGAAGTAAGTACACAGAGAGAAAGTGCACAAGTAAGTACACAAAGAAAGTGCACGAAGTAAGTACACAGAGAGAAAGTGCACGAAGTAAGTACACAGAGAAAGTGCACGAAGTAAGTACACAAAGAGAAAGTGCAGGAAGTAAGGGCCAGGAAACTATGGGCAGGTGGAGAGGAGGATGATGGGCAGGTGGAGAGGAGGTTTATGGGCAGGTGGAGAGGAGGTTGGAGCAGGTCCATTCTTCGTCCAGCCAGCCGTAAACGGAATAGTACTGCGGGTTGGTTTCAAAGTCCCAGTTACTTGGGTTGGTGCGGCAGAGGAGACGGCGAGTGGTGACATCGGCATCGAGCACTTCCATGGCGCACTCGACGGAGAGTTTATCCCACACTTTCTTGCTGTCGGGACCGCTATAGAGTTTCATGGTTTTGCCGCCGTAGTTGCGCGTCATGAAGTCCACGGAGTCGGTCTTGATAACCGGGTAATGGAGTCCTGCGAACGGGTTCTTATAGACGGACGCAGCAGGAATAGGTTCGCCATCCGCATCTTCACCGATATAGATACCATCCATTTGGTCTAGGCACCAGTACGAGAGCACAATCCACCAGCCGTCATGGAGCGGATAGAGCAAGCCATCAAAGACATAGCCCATATAGGTGAAGTCGAGCGAGAAAGCCGTTTCTTGGTTCACTCCTTCGGGCAATACGAACAGGTCGCCTACCGGCACAGAGGTCTTGCGTGGCGGATCGTAGTAGGTGATATCGCGTACGACGGCATCGGTATGGTGGGTAGTGCCGACAATCTCGTAGAACTCTTCTATCATGTTGCCGTGCTTGTCGTAGGTGCGCCCGAAATACTTCTGCGGGTCTTCATCATTCCACCAGCGGCTGTAGCAGTAGGTTGTATCGCCGAACTCCATTTGCGCGTGCTTAAATAAGGTGTCCTTCGGCGTACGGACAGGGAAGAGAGTGAGTATTTTGTCGTCGTTGGCATCGTCGAGATTCTCCACATCGTTGAACGCCTCGAGGACCGTGACCTTACCGTTTTTGTCGTAAGCATAGCGGTAGTGGTCGGTGAGCGAAAAGACGCAGCCACCGTTACCGGCAAAAGGTGTGGCGTAGTTGAGGTACTCTGTCAGATGGCCTTGCTCGTCAAAGCGCCAGATGGTTTTGGAGTGCCAGCCGTAGTCGTATTCCTTAACTTCCTTGACCGGTCCGTGCAGGTCGAAATAGTCCAAGTGGTTTTCGGAAGGAATCGTAGTGACATAGGGCAAGACGGTTCTTTTCTCTGCGGGCAGGGTCGTGATAATAGCGAAAAGGCAAATGCCGAAAAGGAGGTGTTTGTTCATAGGATGCTTTATTTAGAGTTTCTATTCCATTTCCAACGATTGTGGGACCAGAGCCATTGTTCGGGCTGCTCGACGATATTGGCCTCGAGACGGCGTGCGAACTGCTCGGTGATGTAGTTGTCGGGCGTGTTGGGTGCATCGTCTGTGATGAGGTCGACGCGAGCGATATAGTGTCCGCGCTTGGGGCTGGTCATGTGCACATAGGTGACAACATAGTCGAATTTCTTAGCCAGCAACTCTCCGCCGTCGAGGAAGGAAGTGTCCTGATTGAGGAAAGTGGTCCAGTAGTGCGCGTTGCGAGGCGACGGTTTCTGGTCGGAGATGAGTCCGAGTGTGAAGTGTGCATCTTTTTTCTTGAGCAGCACCAATTGGCGCAGAAGGCTGTTCTTCTCAATGCCGCTGTTGAGTCCGCTGCGTTTCTCCCGAACGGCAGTCATAGCTCGGTCGGCATCGTTATTCTTGAGCTTGCGATAGACATTATAATGCTGCATATTCTGCTGCGTGAAGCGGTGCTGCACCTCCGCCGTCCACTCCCAGTTACCTAAGTGTCCCAGCATGAAGATTACCCCACCCTTGCTCTGTGCCCACTGCTCGACCTTATCGACATTGACGGATGTGAAGTGCTTGAGCATATCTTCTTCCGAAGCGCGGTAGGACCAGATGACCTCGGCAAAGATATCGACGAGATGGTGGTAGTAGCGTTTTTCTATGATTTTGCGCTCCTTGTCGGACTTATCGGGGAAACTGAGTCGCAGGTTCTTGCGAACAATTTTCTTGCGATACCCGAGGATGTAATAGATAAGCGGATACGTGAAGAAATCGCCGAGAAAATAGAGGACCTTCAGCGGCAAGAGACTTAATATGGAGATACAGAATTTCATTATTCGGAGAGTTTAGTCATTATATACTGTGTAAACGCTTTCGCTTTGTTGGTGCGGTCACTGTCGGGCTGCGTTTGAATAAGCGGTTTGTCCACCACGGCGTCGATAACCGTAGTGCCGGTGGAGTCCATATACGCAAATCCGTCCACGAAATGATAGTAGGCGAAGGCATTGTGCTCGGAGGTAAGTATATCCTTGGCGTAGATAAAGTCGGACGCATCGAGTTGCATCTGATGCAGTAACGTCGGCAGCCAGTCAATCTGCGAACAGAGGGTTGAGATAACCCGCGGCTGCCGAAGGGCCCCACCGGCGAAGATAAGGGGAATATGATAGCGTCGCGGGTCGTAATTGGTCACTCCTTCGGGATACGGATAGCCGTGATCTGCCACAAGGACGATAAGCGTACTGTCCCAAGCGGGTGACGTGCGCAAGGTATCGACGAAGGCGCCGAGACAGCTGTCGGTATAAGCGACGGCATTGAGGAAACCGCTGCGGTAGTGATGGTAATCGACCTCAAACGGCTCGTGCGAGGAGAGACTTAAGATAGTTGAGAATTGAGCGTTGTTCGTTGAGAGTTGATGTCTTCGGATGATATCTTTTGCGGCGTAGTCAAAGAGTATATGGTCCGGCACGCCCCATTTGCTCAGGCGCTGGGACATAGGGAAATCGTGATCGGACACGCGCTGTTCGAACCCGCCTGTGACCAGATAGGAGCGCATGTTCGTGAAGTCCTCGTCGCCGCCGTAGTAGAACTTCAGGTCATAGCCGTTACGTTTGAGCACCTGCCCTATCTGCGGCAGCCGTTGTGAGAGCGAAGGAAGCATCATCACAGATGTGGTGGCACAGCCCGGATAGGCACCAAGTACAGCCATCACACCTCGGTCGGTGCGGTAACTGTTGGCATAGACATTGTCGAAATAGATGCCTTCAGCGGCGAGACGTTGCATGTTCGGCATCACTTCCCAGGCGTTGGACGAGAAGCTCTCGAGGATGCAGAGCACGATATGCGGGCGAGTGGCCGTGAGCAGCTGTTCAGCCATGCCGCAGGAGTCGCCTAACATACGCTTAACATACGCTGCACACTCGTCGTCCGACATATAGGTATAACGCTGACTGTCCAAGCGGTTCTCGGACAGCGATTCGACGATATTAAAGACGGGATTGACGGCAGCAAGATTGAGCATTCGATTGTCCGAATAATAGACGCGGCCGGTATTCATTGTGGAGACGGTAACGCTGCCGCGAATAGGCAGGAAGAGTAAGGCGGTTGTTAGGAGCAGCACTGCCGTAGAGGCTATTTTTCTGCCGATACCATCGGACGAGTCCGGTGCTCTGTGGAGCAGATAACGGTATGCGGACCACCAGCCTGTGAACAGTGCCGCGAAAGCGACTGCCCCGACAGCCCAGAGCCACCAAGGCGCACAAGCGAGCACTTCGTTAGGCGACTGCAGGTAAGCGAACAGGTCTTTGTCCAAGTGGTATCCCCAACTCGGGAAAGCACCGTTATCACCCAATACGACCCAAAGTGCGATAGTGAGCAGGAGGGCGGTGATGACATCGGCTATCTTCTCGATGACGGACCATCTGACCCAGACGCTGGCGACAAGCAACAAGCCGTACAGCACCGTTATATACGCGGCAGTAGAGAGGTCTAACGGCAATCCGTGCCAAGGCACGAGGAACCAGTCGGACCACGCCACATCGCCAAGCAGACGGCGCTGCCAGATCATGAACAGCGGCTTCTGCAGAACGAAGAAGACTATCCAAAAGAGGTAATATGTCAGCAATAAGCGCAGTCGGTCTTTCATCTTATAAATCCACACTAAACGTTGTTAGTATACCGGTTGGCACATTGAGAATGACGGACGCTCGGTCGGCGTACGGTATATCCTGCGTAAAGGCCAGTTCGGCCAAGTCGTTGCTGAAATCCCAGACGTTGTATCCCTCGATGCGCAAGCGCATGTTTGTGTCCTTGACGGGCCACTGTGCTTGCACATGCAAATCACACATGAAGATAGCGCCATGCCGTGAACCGAAATTGCCGTCGGTAGGATTGGTACCACGGGAGTCGAGCGGCCGTATCTGCACGTCTTTGCCGTCTTGGTAGTAGCGATAGGCGGTGAAGGGCTTGCCGTCGGTCCACTTGAAGGTGAAGCCTGCCTGCACCCAACGGCAGATATTATACGACAGGTAGAATCGCGCGACGAAGCCTTTGTCGAGGTCCATGCGGCCAACACCCGGGTACTTGCCGTTCGGATTATGGACTACCATCGTCGTATTGGGATTAGCCGTCGTCTCGGAGAGCACGCCTAAGGTGTTGCTGTTCGGGCCATTACCCAGACCGGTGTATCCCGCCGCCTGCATCGACTGCCAGCCGAGCGAGAGCATCACTTTCTTGCCGGTGTAGGTATAGCGCGTGAGCTGCGAGAAGAAATACGGCGAGTTCATCAGACCGTTACTGCCAAACGGTGGCGTCGTACCGACCTCGAATCCGTCCTCGGCGGCATAGGTGTACCAGACGTTGAAGAACTTCTTGTAGCTGTTCTGCAGCACGATCTCATGCAAGCCGTTCTGCTTGTCGCGTAAGGCAAAACGGATAGGTAGATTGACCTCAACATAGGAAGTCTGGATGAGGTTATTCTTATAGTGATGGAACTGCCCGCCGGAGTTGTCGCTATTGAGGTAATCGTCCGAGAAATAGCGCAGGTACTCCATCGTATAGGGCATGCGGTTATAGTCGGCCGTGATACCTATCTCGAACCAGTCGCACGGCATGAAACTGAGGTTCAGACCGGCTTGCGCATACGGCGAGACCTTGCTTTTGCCGTGCCCTAAGAGCATCGCATCCAGCGTGAAGTCCAGATGGGCATCGATATAGAACCATGTGAAGATATACTGCTGCGCCTTGAGACCGATGGTGTTCTCCAGCAGTCCGGCGTTGAAGGGACGACTCGTCCAATTCAGGTTGTAGAGGTCGGTCGGCGTGCTTGCCACGGGGGACTGCAGGTAGATGGTATTGGTCCATTGCGTTTGCGTCGGGCGAAAGAGGACGAGCGAGTTATAGGCATCGATATAGACCTTGAGCCACTCGAGCACGGGCTGCTCGTAGTTAACCGCCCAACTCAGGCTGTGGGTCTCGGCATCGGGCACCCAAGGCGCAAAGCTCTCGCCGTCCTGGTCGATGATGTTCCTGCGGAAAGACAGGTCGTTATGGTGCGTGACGTTTGTCTCCCAAGTGAAGCCAGTGGTCAGGTACTGCCGCTTGGCGTAGAGGGAGCCACTGTAGTTTTTGAGGTCATAGACCTCGTTGAAGTTATACAGGTACTCGCTGCCTGCGTCCGTGCGGCCTGAGAAATTGAATCTGTAGCCAAGTTGCCAGAAGGCTTCGTTCGGCTTCATAGGCAGATAGCCATCCGCTTGCACGATATAATACGGCGCATTATAGAACGGGTCGTTGAGGATGAGTCCACATTGGTCCTCTTTGGTGATGAGTCGCTGTCCGTACGCGGCATAGAGATGCTGACGGTAGGGATTACCGTCCTTATCGCGGAAGGTGTAGGCCGCGTCAATCGTCCCGGCACCTTTCTGATGGCGACGAGCGGTGATGTGCTTGTAGGTGTCGGCACTCTGCACAGCCGAGCGGTGGAAGAGATTGATGATCTGCGTTGTACCCGCAGCCGGCGCACCATTACCTACTTGCCCGAAGTTATACGAAGCCTGCACATAGTCGCGCGCGCTGTCGTCTTGCTCAAAGAAGAACTGTCCGGTGTGGATATTGAGGTTGAGGTCATACCGCTCCATATTGGGCAGATAACGCGTGCTGCCAGCCTGAAAACGGTCGTCCACACGGAAGCCGTCGATGTAATAGCGGTTATTCGTGCACGGCAGTCCGTCCACGGCGATAGACAGTCGGTCGGGCAGATACCATTGTCCTGTTGTCAGGTTCTCAACGATGGTGTGATCGTTGAGTGCCTCGAGGTAATAGACAAGGTCGCTGCGGTGGTACCACTCGCGAAAGAACTGCGCCGGCACCGTGTCTAAACCCGCCGACGAGGTGTGGGTGATGGTAGCGGCATTCGTAGATAGCGCAAAAGCCGCGAGCAGAACTATGAAGCTATTTCTGTTCATGGGCTTTCGGCTTCTTGTATTGGAGAATATCGAAGTTATAAGCTAATCCTACACGCAGTTGGTGGAACGGATAATCCTTGATGCCGTACTGATAGGTGACGAAGGGCTCAAAGCCCTTGGCGTGACCGCTGAGTTGGAGTTTTACAGACATCGGTCGGTCGCCGTCTTTCTCCCAGCCCATATATCCTCCCCAGGTGGCGCGTAGCGAGACGTATTTGACTTTGGCGAATAATTGTACTCCGTACTGCAGCGCATCGTTCTGACGGCCGTTATCGGTCTGCCAGCATAGGAAACCGAGACTGCCGGCCAGACGTAGTTCGACGACGGAATGTTCGTTCTCGATGGCTGTTACGCCTTGACCAATATACATTGACTTACCCACAGCCAGGTCAAACCAGTAACCGGGGTTATCGAAGTACCGCGCTTTATCGAAGCTACCACCGCTGGCGGTCTTGAGTGCTGCGCGGAAAGCTATATCGGGAGTGTACTTACGTGCTTTGAGCAGTTGGATATCCGCCGAGACATAGACATCGCCTGCCTCGTGACCGCTGATGACTTCCTGGTCCTGCAGACGGCATATGCGCTGCCGTTCCGGGGTCATGCGATACCACTCCATTATAGGCATCCACACGCTCAGATTAACGCGGTCCGTCCACAGCGGGATATTGATTTTAGCGAATAGGTCCGCCGTCTGGTCTTTCTGGTAACCGAAGTAACCGTCGGCAGCCAGTTCCACGCGCAGCGCGCCCTGTACGCGACCGTCTAACATGTCGGGAATAGGCAAAGCGTTCGGACCAAAATACGCCGGCGCTATACCTGTACTCTCGCTGAGTGTAGGTGCTACGATAGGCACTTTCGCCATCGTGGAAGACAGCGTCAGGAGCAGTAATATGGCGAGGAGGATTTTTCTCAACGGTAAGTCAGTGTTCTTAATTTAGTGCCTTTGGTGCGTTCGGCTTTGCGCTCGTCCTTGGTCAGCTTCGTATATTGCAGCAAGGGTTCGAGACTAAAGCGGCAAACGACTTGTTGCTGATGGCTCAGACCGTATCCGTCCAAGTACAGCAAGTTCCAGCCTGCATAGGCCGTCACGAACGAACGGCGGATGAGGTAGAAGAATATATCCGTGCGGTTGTATATACGCGCCTGATAACGCGGGTCGCCTTGATTGAGTATCTGTCCGTAGCCGGCGTAAAGCGGCATCTGGTTATCGCCGTAGTAGAACTCGTTGCGCACACCGATAAAACGCCAGCCGAGATAGAAATCGGCGTGGAAGCCGTGACAGAAATACTGCAGCTGCTTGACTCTATCGCGCTGGAAAGAGCCGATATATCCTGCCTGCAGACTGAGACTGTCCAGTGGTGTGAGGTAACCGAGGCTGACACCTACTAAGGGGTTGATGACTATATCGTCGCACACACCGGGTATCTGCGTCGAGTGACTGAGGTGGTTTAGTTGGGCTGTACCGCCGGTGAAGAACCATTTATACTTGAACTTACCCGAACCGACGATGCGGAATGCCTCGCGGGTATCCTTACTCATCATCCCTCGCCAGTCGCAGAACAGGTCGGCATAGCCCCACTGACTGCGGTACTGAAAGAGCACACCTTGTATGTTCGGATAGACGAAAGCGAGCGAGTCGCTGCGCAAGTAATCGGGCAAGGCTTCGGTCAGATAGTCATAGGGCACAAAGCCGAAATTGAGCCGGAAGCCCTTGGCATCAAACTGGTAGTAAACGGTCGGCGTCACGGTGCAGTCACGCCATTTAGAACCAAACGGCTGCACGTAACTAACACCCGCCATGAGTTTATGTGTACCGCCTATCGAATCGTTGAATCCGATGCCGATAGTAGGCGTGAGACGAATACCAAACAGCGTGCCCGAAGGCTCGTAAGGATGGTGTATCTCGCGGTTGTCGAAGTCGGTAACGAAGTCCACGTCATACAAAAACTTTTGGGCACTGGCTACACCGGCACCCAAAAGCAACAGACATATTATGAGCAGTTTTCTCACGAGAATAAGTTCTTAAAGAAGTTCTTTTTATCCGCGCTGCCCGGCACTATATTCGGACTGTTCTGCAGCTGCTCAATCAGTTTCTTCTCATCCTTGTTCAGTTTCTCGGGGATATACACACCTACATTGATAAGCAGGTCACCCGTGCCGTACTGGCGAGCATACTGGTCGATAATCGGTAAGCCTTTTCCGCGCATTCGGAGCACTTTACCCGGCTGTGTACCCGGAGTGATGGTTATCTTCACATCGCCCGTGAGAGTTGGTATCTGCACTTGTCCGCCGAGGATAGCCGTCGGCATATCGAGCAGCAGGTTGTAAATCAGGTCATTACCGTCCCGAACGAGGTCTTTGTGTTCTTCCTCTTCGACCAAGACGAGCAAGTCACCCGGCACGCCTCCTCGCGGTGCAGCATTACCTTTGCCTTGCACAGGAATCTGCATGCCGCCACTCACGCCGGCAGGAATCTTAATGGTGATAATCTCCTCGTCGCGGACGACACCATCGCCGTTGCAGTGGGTACACTTATTCTTTATTATCTTACCCTCTCCGTGGCAGGTCGGACACGCTTCTTGCACCTGCATCATTCCGAAGATACCGCGTTGAGTACGAACGACACGACCCGAGCCCTTACATGTCGGACAGGTCTCGCCGCCGCTGCCATCTGCACTTCCTGTGCCGTGACAATGCTTGCACTCGACGAGTTTCTTAACCTTAATCTTCTTCTCCACACCGGAGTTGATCTCCTCGAGGGTGAGGCGCACTTTGACACGAAGGTCGGTACCGCGACGAACCCGTTGGCCGCCACGACTGCCTCCTCCGCCGAAGAACGACGAGAAACTGCCACCTCCCATACCCCAGCTTTCGAACAAGTCGCCGAACTGAGCGAAGATATCCTGCATCGAGAAGTCACCGCCACTAAAACCGCCGGCACCACTCATTCCTGCAAAGCCGAACTGATCGTATCGCTGACGTTTCTGCGGGTCAGACAGCACCTCGTACGCCTCAGCCGCCTCCTTGAATTTCTCCTCAGCCTCTTTGTCGCCCGGGTTCTTATCAGGGTGGTATTGTATCGCTTTCTTGCGGTACGCTTTCTTAATCTCCTCAGCCGTAGCGGTCTTCGCCACGCCTAAGACTTCATAGTAATCTCTTTTCTCTGCCATAATTTACTCTCCTACAACCACTTTGGCAAAGCGTATGACTTTGTCGCCTAACTTATATCCTTTCTGCGTGCAATCAATGATCTTACCTTTCTTATCCTCACCGGCAGCGAAGGTAGTGATGGCCTCGTGCTCGTCGGTGGAGAAATCCACGCCTTCGGTCTCAATCGGATGCACCTCGTGCTTGTCAAGGAAGGTGAGGAACTTCTGCTGGATAAGGCGTATCCCCTCGCGCACAGCATCGATATCATCCGTTTTGTCCATAGCATCAATGGCGCGCTCGAAGTCGTCTATCAGCGGCAGCATCTCCTTGAAGATATTCTCTCCGGCAGTCTCCAAGAGGTCGAGTTTCTCTTTGTTGGTGCGACGACGATAATTGTCAAACTCCGCTATCTGGCGCAGCTTGGCATCCTCGAGGTCGGCTATCTTAGCCTCTAACTCAGCTATTTTCTCTTCGGGAGTCTGTTCCGAGACTTGTTCCTGTTCTTGCACTTGTTCTTCCTCTTGCGGAAGTTCTTGTTCTATATTCTCTTTCTTACTCATAGTCTAAAAAGTTCATTTATCATCTACCATCTATCAACTATTGTGCCAGTGGCACATAGACTGACAAAATGTCAGTTAAAAGAGTGTACCTTGCTGTTGTGTTGGCATTTTGCCGAGGTGTCGGTATGCCAATTCTGTCGCTTCGCGTCCGCGAGGGGTACGTTTGATAAATCCCTCCTTGATAAGGTATGGCTCGTACACGTCCTCTATCGTTCCGGCGTCTTCAGACATAGCTGTAGCAATGGTGTTGAGTCCGACCGGTCCGCCTTTGAACTTATCGATAATCGTGCACAGCAGTTTGTTGTCCACCTCGTCCAAACCGAAGGTGTCTATGTTTAGTGCCTCGAGCGCATACTGTGCGATATCGAGGTCGATGCGTCCGTCCCCTTTGACCTGTGCGAAGTCACGTACACGACGCAGAAGGGCGTTCGCTATGCGCGGCGTTCCGCGGCTTCGACGGGCAATCTCTCCTGCCGCTTTTGAGTCAATATCGATGCCGAGCAGACCTGCCGAGCGAATGACGATACCTGCCAGTACGTCCGCATCGTAATACTCGAGGTGGCAGTTGATACCAAAACGTGCACGGAGCGGCGAAGTCAGTAAGCCCGAACGGGTCGTGGCACCTATCAACGTGAACTTATTTAGGTCAATTTGTATCGTGCGTGCCGACGGACCTTTATCTATCATGATATCAATGCGATAGTCTTCCATCGCTGAGTACAGGTACTCCTCTACAATCGGACTGAGACGGTGTATCTCGTCAATAAAGAGCACATCGTTCTCCTCGAGCGACGTCAGCAGACCTGCCAAGTCGCCGGGCTTGTCCAGCACCGGACCCGAAGTCACTTTGAAGCCTACGCCTAACTCGTTGGCGATGATATTACTCAGCGTCGTCTTACCCAAACCCGGAGGACCGAAGAGCAGCACATGGTCCAAGGCCTCGTGACGCATCTTAGCCGCTTCCACAAAGATACGCAGGTTGCTCACAATCTTCGTCTGTCCCGCAAAGTCCACAAAACGTAACGGCCGCAAGGCGTTGTCCTGCTCCTTCTCGGACATCTGTTGTCTTATATCAAAATCATTTTCCATCAGTTGTACTACGGAATAAGGTTTCTAAATTATCTATTTCGTTTATTGGCTTATCTGCCTTAATAACGCCGTGGTCGAGGATGACTACCCGGTCACACATCTCTCGCACTTCCTGCAGGATATGGGTTGAGAGGATGACCATTCGGTCGCGTCCGAGTTGGCGTATAAGTGTACGTATCTCGACTAACTGGTTCGGGTCCAGTCCTGTGGTCGGTTCGTCCAGCACCAGCAGATCCGGGTCGTTCAATAACGCCTGTGCCAGACCTACACGCTGACGGTAACCCTTGCTCAGCTGGCCGATACGCTTATGCGCTTCGGGGAGTAGTCCTACGCGCTCGATGAGTATCTCCACCCGTTCGGCAGGATTATCCACCTTGCCTATTCGAGCCATAAACAGCAGGTACTCCCTGATAAACATCTCATCGTACAGTGGATTGCGTTCGGGCAGATAGCCTATCCGCTCAGGCACGATGACTGTACCTTGCGCTTGTGCCAAGCCTACAATCACTTTCATGAGTGTGGACTTACCCGCTCCGTTTGGGCCAAGCAGACCGACTATCTCGCCATCGACCATCGTCAGCGAGATATTGTGCAGCACGTGTTGCTTGCCATACAGTTTATTTATGTTCTGCAGTTGTAGTTTCATACGACTGAATTAGTATCAATAGCATTCCAACAGCCCACAAAGCGATACCGTCGAACTTACCCCACATACAATCGGTGAGCATATTGAGCATACAGACAGTGGTGAAGATGATCGCTGTGCGTCTCCCCTGCCCTCTTGCGCAGAACGGAATAGAGAGCCACGCCGCGATAAAGAGCAACAGACCGAAGATACCGAGTTCCATCAGCTCTTCGAGGTACTGATTGTGTGCGTGGAAGCGCATGTTGGCATAATATTGCGCGCCAATGGCTTTGTATTTGGCAACCAAGTAATTCGTCCCCTGTCCACCGCCTAATCCTGTCCAGAAATAGTCTTCAGGATGACATAGCGCGACACCCCAGATGTTTAGTCGCGGCTCGCGGTCGTCGGTGAAGTCTTCGGCTCGCTCAATCGTACGGAAGTCCAAGTTATGATGCCGAGGATGTAGCGCCAATAATGTGCCGGCGAGTAGGATGCCGACAACGATTATTCCCGTGCCGTATAGTGCACGATGTTTGTGCGGCAAGGCGAAGATTATACCTATCACAATGACGGCTGCCAAGATGATGATAGACTGTCTGGAGCCGGTCAGCGGTATCGCAGTCAGCATCACCAACCACAACGGTATATACACTTGCGGTTTATTGCGCCAAGCTTGGAAGGCCGCTACAGAGGCTATGATGAGCGTGCTGCACCAGAAAAGGCGATGTTTGATATACGACCCGTTCGTCACGAAGCACTCCGACCACGTGTGGTAGCGGAAGTCCCAGTCTCTATAGCCGAAATACTGCACCCAGTCCGGTCGTTTGAAGAGGATGGTGATAAAGAGCACATAGAACAGCACCGAGACCGCGCCACTGATAGCCAGCACCTTTCCTGCCGTACGCCAGTCATAACGGTCGTTCACGCCCCAGAGCGCCATAGGTACTAAGAGCGCAAAAGTCATGTACCGCTCCATCATAAAACTCCAGGCCCGATGGTCCGGACTCCACATACCGGACAGTGCACGCCAAGCGTACCAAAGGGCGAAGAGGATGAAGGGAATTTGTAATTTAAGATTGGTGATTTGCAATTTATTGAGCCAGCGGAGTTCGAGCACCCAGGCCACCAGCCAAATGACTAACGCATAGCGAATGAACACTTGCGGGAAAGGCAGTGTTGCGACAGCCGCCAGGAACAGTACCCAGTTGATACGGCCCATGACGGATTGATATTGCTTGAACTTAGTCATCTAAATGCGTTATGTTTTGTTTTATATGTTTGTACCAGCGATGCGTCACGACATATTCGCAGTCGTAGGCCGCATCTTCTTGCATCGCCTCTGCATAGGCAGTCACCATCGTGCACAGCGCCTCGCGGTCGATGTTGAGTCGCTCGAAGTTCTGCAGACGTTGTTGGCGGCAGAGGTTCTTCGTGAAACGGATACGGTTAAGGTCAATCACTTGCACCAGACTGCCGTCTTCGTTGAATAGGATATTTCCGCCCGAATAGTCACGATGCAGGATGCCCTGTTGATGCAGCACCGCCGTAAAACGGCCAATCGACTGCAGGATAGCCTCTCGGTTGGGAAAATCCTTGTGGCCAATCAGATCATTGAAGGTATATGGCGCTTTGGACAACTCGCACACGTAGGCACTCTCGCGCAGCACACCACACACTCGCACTTCGCGGTACGCGATAGGCGCAGGGGTGAGATTCGGCATACGCAGGGCATACTCGTAACTGCGGCGAGCCTTGGACTTAGTGAACAGACCGTAGATGATACCGCGCCACAGTGGCGGGATAGCAAAAGACTTAATCACCTTGTCCTCGAAGACGCGCAGAATATTGCGTTTATTGTGTATAATATTTCCTTCGGTCCAATGGTCAAACTTCCCCACCTGTTTCTCGCAACGGAAGAAATTGATGAACCGCGACCACGAACGATGGTAGTGCAGCGGACCGCCTAAGTACCGTCGCATATAGTCCGGGTGTCGTTTATTGACAGCGTCCACCACTTGTCGTTTGAGAAGTCGGTCGGTCACACGCTTCGAGCCGGTACGCACACGATAGTGCAAGCGTATTTGAGGAAGGCGCACGAACTCGCCTCCATGCTCGAAAATAGACAACCAGAAGTCCCAGTCCTCACGCGCCACGCAGTTCTCCATATAACCACTCGTCAAGTCGTAGTCGGCACGGCGATACATCGCACAGGTGTCGATCATGTTTTTGCGTGCTAACAACCGTTTACTGAACGCCGGGAATTTCCACTCGCCTGTTCGCTCGCCAAAGAAGTCTGCACGGCAACTCACCACTTTCACTTCGGGTCGCCGCTCCAACACCTCCACCGCCTCGGGGATATAGCGCGAGTCGATGATGTTATCCGCATCCACCGGCAGGATATACACGCCATGACTGCGTCTTATCGCGTTATTGCGCGCTGCGGATGCGCCACTGTTAGGCTGCGAATAAGCCACCACTTCGGCGTGCTTTTTAGCAAATGATTGGGCCTTGATTAAAGTATCGTCCTTACTGCCGTCATCCACCACAATCACCTCCAACGGGCGATAGTCCGACGCGATAACAGACGTCAGCGCTTCCTCCAACCACTCGGAGGCGTTATAGGCGGGCATTATGACGGAGACAAGAGGCTTCATATCTTATCTTTGTGTTGAGTAAGTTTGCGCCAGTAGTACAGCAGCGGATTCGTATATTTGAGTTGCTTCCACGGCCGGCTGGAGTGCGGTTTATGCAGCACAGAATTCGTTACTTGCAGGATATTGTCAAAGCCCAACTTAACCGACATATGGCTGATATGCACATCGTACCAGTTCTTCTCGGGATTGAGTTGTTCGAAGTCGTAAGCGCGGAGGAATGTGTTGGTGAGCAGTGTGCAGCAGAACGAGAACCGCTTCATGCACACGCCGTCCGCGTGAATACGCTTGGCGTACTCGTACGGGAAATTCACCTGTCCTTCGGCATCATGCGTCACAGCCGCTACCATTCCCACTTTCGGTTCTACAGCCGCAGCGAGGCGGTCTAAAGTAACGGGTCGCACAATGACGTCACTCTCTACAACGACAAGATGACGGTTCGTCTCAAGGCACTCACGCTGCGCGGTAATCAGCACCCAACGGTAGTTAGGTGACGGATGGTCAATGAGTTGTCCCACATGCACTACACCTATCTTCAGCTCGCTTGCCAACTGGTCTAACAGTGCTGCGGTCTCGGCGGTGGAGTTATCATCAAAGACGGTGAGGGTGTGACCACTCGATACGATAGCTCGGATAGCCTGTTCGGCTGTCTCTATCGAGTCCTTGACGGGCATTATGACATAGAGATTACTCTTCATTGGCCTCGTGGGATTTTCTCTTCAATTCAAAGTCACGTCCTAAGTAGTTCTTGCGCACAATAGGGTTAGCTGCCAGCTCTTCCGGCGTGCCGTGGAAGAGGATCTTACCTTCGAACAGCAGATACGCGCGGTCGGTAATCATCAGGGTCTCGTCTACATTGTGGTCGGTGATAAGGATACCGATATTCTTACTCTTGAGGCGCCATACAACATCTTGTATCTCCTGAACGGCTATGGGGTCCACACCGGCGAATGGCTCGTCGAGCATAACGAACTTAGGTTCAATAGCCAAGCAGCGGGCAATCTCCGTACGACGGCGCTCACCACCGCTGAGACGGTCACCGAGGTTCTTGCGCACGTGATTGAGGTTGAACTCCTGAATGAGTTGCTCCACTTTCTGCTCCTGATACTCTTTGGTGAACTTCGTCATCTCGAGTACCGCACGCAGGTTATCCTCCACCGTCATCTTACGGAAGACGCTGGCCTCTTGCGGCAGGTAACCGATACCTAACTGGGCACGCTTGTACATCGGCAGCGCTGTTATCTCCTGGTCATTGAGGAAGATCTTACCGCTGTTGGCAGTGATAAGACCTACAGTCATGTAGAACGTGGTCGTCTTACCGGCTCCGTTAGGCCCAAGCAGACCGACTATCTCACCTTGCTCCAAGTGAATACTGACATCGTTAACGACCGTTCGCTTGCCGTATTTTTTAAATAAATGTTCTGTTCTCAGTTTATCCATACACCTATTGGACAATGGTCGCTGTGCACGACCTCGTTATATATTCGTGCGTTGTAAACGCGATTTCTCAAGCTCTCCGTTATCCAAGCGTAGTCGATGCGCCATCCTGCGTTACGCTCACGGGCACCGAAACGGTAACTCCACCAACTGTATTTCTCAGGCGAGGGGTCGAACATACGGAATGTATCCACCAGTCCCGACGCTTCCCAGCGGTCCATCCACTCGCGCTCTTCAGGCAGGAATCCACTCACGCCCACTTGTCGTTCGGGGTGGTTGATATCGATGGGCTTATGGCAGATGTTATAGTCGCCGCAAATGACGAGATTTGGTCGCTCTTTGCGCAACTCGGTTATCCACACCAAGAAGTCCTCGAGGAAGTCCATTTTCACCGCCTGGCGGATATCGCCTGTCGTGCCACTGGGGATATACACGCACACGACTGTTATCTCGCCGAAGTCAGCACGGAGCACTCGTCCTTCGCTGTCGTAACGCGGGATACCCATCCCCGCCACCACTTTGTCGGGCACCTCTTTGGAGAAGATGCACACGCCCGAGTAGCCTTTCTTCTCCGCCGAATGGATGTAACTGTGGTATCCGAGTTCTTGCATCTGCAGCACATCTATCTGCTCGGGCTGGGCTTTGCTCTCTTGGATGCAGAACACGTCCGGGTCTTCCTGATGCAGCCACTCCAGCAGACCTTTGCTGATGGCACTGCGGATACCGTTGAGGTTATAAGAGATTATCTTCATTGTATACGTTTGCCGCTAATATCGTATAATTCTTCGCCGCGACGGATAACAATCTGTCCGTTACGCAGCCATTTGATAGTCGAAGCCTTCTGTTGTTCCACGCGTTCTATCGATTCAATCACTATCGGGTCACCACCGCCATTCACCTTGAAATAGATGCGGCGGCTATGCTCCGTAATATCCGTTATCTCGTAGTTCGAGAACGCAGTGAAGGTCGTCGAGCCAGCAGGGTACGCATCAGTAGCCTTACCGAAGTAGCCGTTATCTCTGTTCCACTTATTATACTCCGGCGCTGAGCCGTCAGCCTCTATAATATCCACGCCCAACGTCGTTTCGGTATTATTCACTGTATTACCTTTCCACTTATTGTAGGAGTATAGTATTCGCGTTATCAGCAGACCATGTCCCGGCAGGTACTGATCCCATCCGGTCTGCTGCCTGTTCTCTAAGATATAGCACTCCGGTCTCGGTCTGAGTCCACTCTCTATCTCTACGGCTTGCTCCGTGATATACGCCGCAGCGCCGTTCTTATTAATATCTGGCAGCACTATCGTAGCGGCGGAGTTAATCAGTGTCGGAGACAACCAGCCCATGAACCAGCGTTCGTACGCCGAGTAGGCAGGAGGAGTCTTGCTGTCGTTGTTATACGGTCCGTAGTCCATGATATCCCACATGCCCAAGGTCTTCCAATGTCCGTCATCCGATGTTACATAAAGGTCGGGCAGGCCCATGACGTGACTAAACTCGTGCACGAACACACCGATACCGCCACGCTCGCCGGTCTGCCCGTTCAGTTCGCACAGCATGCAGTAGTGGTCAAGGGTCTTACCGTGTATTTTAAAGGTCGAACCCGTATTATGCAGGTCGTACTGATGTGGCCAGATGGTATAGTCGGCACCACCATCCGCCTGACCTTTGCCCGCATAGAGAATCACTACCCAGTCCACGTAGCCGTCGTTGTCGGCATCGTATTTACTGAAGTCCGCTCCCTCGGCAACTGCCAGTGTACAAGCATCCTTGACCAACTCGTACGGACGCATATCCGCTCCCACGGGGCCGTTATCCTTACCGTAGTACTCGCGCTTATTATCCACCGTCACCGGCCCAAACACATCCAACTGCAGGTTGTATCTGCCGTACGACACGTCTTGGAAATACTGGTGAATAGAACCCGTCGCACCTTGGTAATCGTAGTTAGAGCCCATTGCCCAGTCTTTCATCTCATCCAGTGTGCTGCAGAACTGCGCGTCGGGGAAATTGACCAAGATAATCGGTCCGCGTGGTGAGAGTGTGCGGTCCACACCGGTCTGAGTCGTCTCGGTAGGAACACGGCGCAGTTCGCGCGTAGCATACCCGCTCGCAGCGCGACGCATCTGTATCTGCTCGTTTGTTAGTGAGGGCACGATGCGGAAGTGTCCTTGCTCATCCGCTTGCATCCACTGCCCCGCTTCGTTCGTGAAGTAATGGAAGCTCTCATCGCCATGCTGATAGAGCACTATCTCCGAGCCGTCCGGCTGACGATAACTCATCGGACCACGATAAGCCGGTATTGCACTCACTAACGCGCAGAGGCAAAGACCTACTATGGTTACTACACTCTTCTTCACGCTACTACTTTACGTATTCCTTTGCGTTTGAGCCAACGCGTCTCGCATTTCTTACGGTCGGCTTCGTTATGTGCCACCTTACGGCTGGCAACGATAGAGCCGTCACGTTTCTGTTGGGCATAGCACATATACCCAGCCTCATTCTCTTTAATCTGCCAGCCGTCCAGGGTCATCGAGAAATGCATTCTCTCGTCACCGCGGAGGTAAAGCTGTAGTGTGTCGCCGTTAGGCTGTGCAAACTCAATCACGCCGCGGTAAGCCGGTACGCGGGCTGGGGTCTGGGCTTGTGCACCCAGCATGACTGTAGCCACAAAGGCTATCAACATCAATACTCGTTTCATATATTCTCTACGTTTCTAATTTTCTTAAACAGTTCGGAGGCAAACACAAAGTCGTTGAGTGTCTCGTTATCGCTCTTGCAAATATCGTGCCTGGAACCTTGCCACTCTTTGAGGCCGTTCTTAAGGAAGACGATATTATCGCCTATCTCCATAATCGAGTTCATATCGTGGCTATTGACGATGGTGCAGATATTATACTCTTGCGTAATATCCTGAATCAGTTTGTCAATAATCAGACTTGTCTTCGGGTCAAGACCTGAGTTCGGTTCGTCGCAGAACAAGTACTTCGGGTTCAGCACTATTGCGCGGGCGATTGCCACACGTTTCTGTTGTCCGCCGCTTATCTCGCTCGGCATGAGGTTAAACGTGTGCTCAGGCATATTCACACGGCGCAGGCAGAAAATCGCGCGGTCTCGCATCTCCGCTTCCGTCATCGAGGAGAACATCTCCAGCGGGAACATCACATTCTCCAACACCGTCTGGGAGTCAAACAACGCCGCACCTTGGAACAGTGTTCCCACTTCGCGGTGGTAAGCACGCATCTCTTTCTCGCCGAACGTCACCAAGTTATGCCCGCTGGTGAGCAATATCTCTCCGCTGTCCGGAATATGCAGGCCCAGCATCGTTTTCATCAGCACCGTCTTACCCGAACCCGACTGACCGATGATCATGTTCACTTCGCCGTCACGGAAGTCTGCGCTGATATCTTTCAGCACCGTCACGCCCTCAAAGCTCTTGACTATATTCTTAACTTGTATCATCAGTTCAGCATCAAATTGGTTAATACTACGTCCAGCAACAGAATCACTATACTTGAGTTCACCACCGCTTTCGTGCTGGCTTTACCTACTTCCAGTGCACCGCCGTAAGCGTAGTAGCCGTAGTAACTCGACATACTGGCAATGACGAAGGCAAAGACAATCGTCTTAATAAACGAGTACCACACGTAGAACGGCACAAACGCATACTGGATACCTATCAAGTACTCGCTCACCGTCATGATATCCGTCACGGAACTGATGATATATCCACCAAGCAGGCCAATCGCCATCGACAGAGTCACAAGCAGCGGCATCATCACCATAAATGCAATCACTTTGGGCAGAATGAGGTAGTTGGCGCTATTAATACCCATAATCTCCATAGCATCTATCTGTTCGGTGATGCGCATCGTGCCAATTTCAGACGCGATATTACTTCCCACCTTACCCGCCAACAGCAAGCATAGAATAGTGCTAGAGAACTCGAGTAATATACAGTCACGCGTCACCAAGCCCGTCGTATAAACAGGCAGCAGCGGGTTGCTGGTGTTCAGTTTAGTCTGCATCGTCATGATAGCACCCATGAAAACGCTGACTATCAACGTGATAAGAATAGACTGCAGGCCCTGTTTGTCCAACTCAAACACAAACTGCCGTCCAAACATACGCCAGCGATCCGGCCGACGAAAAACACGGCCCATGAGTATAAAATACTCACCTATATGCTCAATCAATTTCATCTTACTACACAATTAGCGTGCAAAAGTACTGCTTTTTTGTGACATATGCAAATATTTTTCGTTTTTTCTTGCGTATATGCGCAAAAAGCAGTACTTTTGCAGCCAAATAAGGCAAAATGAAGATTACTTTACTGGTTGTAGGTAAAACGACCGACCCGCGGTTGATAGCTTTAACGGACGAGTACTGCGCCCGACTCAAGCACTATGTGCCGTTCGAGATTAAGGTCATCACAGACGATAACGGCAAGGGTATTCTCAAGGCGGTACCAACGTCCTCGCAGATGATTCTGTTGGACGAGCGCGGCAAGGAGTATCGGTCGATTGAGTTCGCCGATTTCATTCAGAAGAAGATGAATTCCGGTCGGGATGTGGTCTTTGTTGTAGGCGGTCCGTACGGCTTCACCCAAGAGGTATACGACCGTGCCGATGGCATGGTCAGTCTGTCGAAGATGACTTTCTCGCATCAGATGATACGCTTACTCTTTGTCGAACAACTCTACCGTGCTTGCACGATTATCAAGCACGAGCCTTACCATCACGAATAGACGGTTATCTTAGCCGCACAGGCTGTCTCTCCTTTCGCGTTGATTTGCTGATATTGAATACCGTCAGGCACCACTAAATAGCGTGTCTCAAGCGGTTCGCCCACTCGAGCCTCGTGCTGGTAGCTGATGTCCAGCCGTACACGATGACCGAGATAGTCCGGACGAGCAACATTCACCATTTTCTCGAGGTACTTGCAGGAGTTACAATGTTCATTGTAATCGACATCCGTATATTGGACCATATGCGTCTCAACGCCCGTCGGTTCGGTGATAGGAGCGAGACGCGCAGCGCGGGGTATATCGAGCTTCTCTCCATCAATAGCGCCTTCGAAAATAGGATTATCGAAGATATTAACTATCTCGCGCTTATCCATGTCGAGCACAGCCCATTGCGATGTGCACTCGCCTATCTGACGACGGCTGCCGTCTTTGTCTGTGATGTAAATACGGAAGTCACGGGTTGAGAGCATGTGTGCGTTCGACTCAATCCATGTCTCTATCGTCATGTGCTCAAGGTACGTCGGCAAATAGTCCAGCACCATTGACAAGCGTGTCAGCACCCACGTCTTACGTTCAGGATGCAAACGCACAATGCCGAAGCCAAGTTGATCGGCTATGTTACCTGCCACTTCTAACAGGTAGTTCTCCATATTCGGTAGCCGCAGCCTCTTCGCCGCATCTACCTCCTGGTACTTAATCTCGTAATCAAAAAAATACTTCATCCTCTAATCTCTAAACACCAAACTCTAAACTCTAAACTACCTTAGCCACTTATCCAGCCACTCTCTAAACGTCCGCTGCCACAGAATGCCGTTCTGCGGTTTGAGTACCCAGTGGTTCTCATCGGGATAGATAAGCAGTTCAGCCGGCACGCCTCGCATGATGGCCGCATCAAAGGCTGCCATCCCTTGGTTAGCGAGAATACGGTAGTCTTTCTCGCCGTGGATACATAGTATCGGCGTGTCCCATTTATCCACAAACAGGTGCGGGCTGTTCGCATAAGTGCGTTGAGCGATGGTGTTATTCTTCTCCCAGTACGCGCCACCTAAATCCCAGTTCGTGAACCATTTCTCTTCGGTCTCGAGGTATTGCATATCGAGATTGAAGATTCCGTCGTGCGCAATAAACGCCTTGAAGCGTTTGTTATGGTGTCCGGCAAGCCAATAGACGCTGAATCCGCCAAACGATGCACCCACGCAGCCCAGATGGTCTTTGTCCACATACGGTTCCTTGCAGAACTCATCAATAGCGCTCAGGTAATCACGCATACACTGTCCCCCGTAGTCGCCGGATATCTGTTCGTTCCACGCTTTGCCGAAGCCCGGCAGACCGCGACGATTGGGCGCCACGATGATATAATCGCCGGCACTCATCATCATAAAGTTCCAGCGGAAGGACCAGAACTGCGATACAGGACTCTGCGGGCCACCTTCGCAGTAGAGGATAGTCGGATATTTCTTACTCGGGTCAAAATGCGGCGGATAGATAATCCACGTGAGCATATCTTTTCCGTCCGTCGTCTTTTGCCAGCGAGGCTCAACTGTCGAACGCTCAATCTGCTTATAGATATTATCGTTCTCATGCGTCAGTTGGTCCAGTTCCACCTCGAGCGCGCTATGCGGCTGTTCCCATTCGATGCCGCGTGGTCCGAAGTCACGACTCGGGTCTTTGAGATATGCCTCTATATCCATGCGGTAAATCTCATTGGCTTGACGCATCGAGTGTCCAAGCAGGAAAGCATAATGGTCGCTCACGTCGCCCAGAACCACATCATACTGTCCTTCGGTCATCCGCTCGCGGTTGCCGTCTAACGTAGCCAGATAAAGGTCTATCGTTCCGCTCCACACGTCCGTATAAAGAAGAATCGTATCGTTGTACCACGCAAACTCACTCACCGCTTGTCCAAATCCTGAAACAAGGTATCTCTTCTCGCCGGTCTGCAGGTTCATAACGGCCAGACGGTTCTCGTCACTCTCATAGCCATCCCGCTCCATCGACTGCCACGCTATCCACTCGCCATTAGGCGAATAGGCAGGATTCGTGTCGTAGCCCTTATTCTCAGCCGTTATATTCTTCTGCGCACGGGTCGCTACGTCGTAGAGGTAGATATCGCTGTTCGTCGAAACGGCATAGTCCATTCCTGTCTTCTTGCGGCAGGTATAAGCAATCTCTTTGTTATTCGGGTTCCACGCTAACTGTTCTATACCGCCAAACGGACGCATCGGACACTCAAACGCTGTGCCTTCGAGGATATTCGTTCCGTTGCTAACGGACGCCGACTTAGGACGCAGCCCTTCGCCTACATAACGCACTTCCAAGTCATAGACAAACGGCTGTGGCACTTCGTCCACCCACTCATCCCAGTGTTTGTACATCAGATCGGTCACCACACGACCAGTTGCCAGAGGCAGGTCAGGATACTTATCTGCCGTTGTCGGATGGGCTTTCACAGGCTGTATCAGCACCACTCTATCCCGCATCGGAGACAACAAGAATCCCTCGATATTCTCAGCACCTTCCACCGCCACATCTTCGCCATTAAAACGCAAGTACATCTTGCCCCCTTTCATATACGCCAAAGTCCCGCTTCCGCCAAACCACGCAGGGTCAGAGCCCACAAACTCGTCCAGCACTTTCATTTTGTCGAACGGGTCGCATATGCGTATCCAACTCGTCGAACGGTTCTCTTCTACGCTGTAGTAACTAACCGTATACGCCAGCCAGCCGGTCTCTATATCCGACGCTACACTGCCGATACGTCCCATCGCCCACAGCCCTTCCGGCGTCAGACGACCACCTTGTATCGTTATCTCCGGTTTAGTGATCGGCGCTTTGTCCGTCGCCGTTGAACCACTACCGCATCTACCACTTCCGTTGCCGCCACACCCGGCTAATAATAAGGCCATCGAAGCCATAATCAAAATGCATTTTTTCATGTTTTGTCTTTCAACTATACCCCTTCGTCGAAAATGAAGAGGTTAATTTGCCGGCAAAAGTACAACAATTTTTTGAAATATGCAACTATTTGCATAAAAAAGTTCAGAATTATTAAAATGCAGACAAAAATGGAATATCGCTGGGATCAGCCCCAGTTGTCGATTTACAGGCGGTTTACAGACGGTCGACTGTCGTTCTGCCGTCGGGCGACCGTCGGGCGACCGTCGGGGGACCGTCGGAGAGAGAGGGAGGGTGAAAATTGGTGAAAAGGTAGTGGATTGGTGTGGATTGGTGTGAGTTGGTGTGGCTTGGTGTGGATTGGTGTGGATTGGTGTGGCTTGGTGTGAGTTGGTGTGAGTTGGTGTGAGTTGGTGTGGATTGGTGTGAGTTTTTGTGAGTTGGTGTGGATTGGTGTGAGTTGTTGTGAGTTGGTGTGGATTGGTGTGGATTGGTGCGGATTGATGTGAGTTGTTGTGAGTTGGTGTGGCTTGGTGTGAGTTGGTGTGGCTTGGTGTGAGTTGTTGTGAGTTGGTGTGGCTTTTTTTTATGAAAACATACAAAAAAAGTGATATTTCTTTTAAAATACCACCTTTTTCGTTATAATTAGGGATTGTTTACTTCACTCTTGCACCTTGGATAGTGTATATTGCGTCGCCGCGTTGGATAAAGAGTTGTCCGTTGCGGAGGAACTTAGCGGCAACGGTTGACGGATGGCGAGTGACGGTATTGATAGCAGTGGTGCCGCCACCTTCGGTTTCCGTATTATGGTTACCGGACTCGAAAGCGAAAGGCACAGCCGTCATATCGACGGGGTTATCGCCGGAACGGTCGCAGTCGGACCAAGTGCCGTAGATATCCATATCTTTGTCCAGCGTCCAGATTTTATTGTTCGAGTCGGTGAAGACAAGTTTGATGTGATAAACGAAGGCATTGGGATATTGGGACTTGCCGACTTTAGTGATTGTCATCTCTGCCACTTTGATAGATGCTTCACCCCATCCCTGCTCCGAACTGTTGGGGAAGATGAAATACGAGTGCTTCGATCCCGCCTGGCAGTTGAGGAAATATTTCTTGCCGTTGGTATAATCGGAGCGATATGTTCCGGCCAACGAGTACTGTGTAGGAGCAAGAATCTCGAGATTGACTTGCGGCACAGCCTCATAACTCTCCTCCTGACCGATGAAGAGTTGGGTGAAGAAATACTGGTCCACCTGGTTATTCTGCGTCGGGAACTTACTGTCACACGCATATAAGTCCGCCTGAGCATACCCTAAATCGAGTTTATTCTTCGGTTCTTCCTGTTGCACATCGCCAAGGACATAAAAGCAGATATTCTTCTTCTTGGTATCGTTCCATTTTTTGTCCTTGTCATAGAAGAAACGGAAGCGGCTGCCGTCGGTGTTATAGAGGAAACGGCAGGTATTGGTATTGGTTTCAAGAATGGTATAAGAACCATTGACAGCGAGCGTGCACTCTTTGCCGGAAGACTCAAAGATGAGGCTGTTTTGTCCCGCCTTGCATCCGATAAAGCCGTCCGCGGTCTTGAGATAATAGCGATTAGATTTCTCCTCCGAGATAGTCACCTCGTACCCTGCGAGGTCGTCGCTGGTGATTTTACCGCTCGCGATAGTGGCGTTGACGTGGTTACTCGGGCCGTCGGTAGCGTCCCACACTAATCCTTTTGTGTCGGAAGATTCGTAAACGATGATACACTTAAGGCCGTTCCAACCGTCGGACGGTTTACCTTCTAATTTCGTATACGTGGCTGCGCGCAAAGGAATAAGCACAAGCGCCGCAAGAGTGAGAAGTAGTACTTTTTTCATGGTATAACTCAATTTCTGGCTGCAAAGGTACAACTTTTTTTTGGTTTATGCAAGAAAAAAGTATTTTTTATGCAAAATATTTGCAAATATGCGGAAAAAGCTGTATCTTTGCGGGCTGAATCGGTCAATAGAAATATATTTAACTCAACAATACCATGAAACGAATTATCTTTTTATTAGTGGCGGTTGTAGCCAGTTGCGCTATGCAGGCAGGTATAACAACCTATACGTTCACAGCCAAGGACTGGACGAGTAATCCAGCCGTCGGATGGGTATCCGACAAAGACGGCGAGAGTTTTGAGACCAGCACAAATCCGAACTTCCAGAACGGCGTTAAGGTGACGGCTAACTATTCCGGCGCAGGAGCGACTTCTGTCAACACGTTTAACGGTGTGCGCCGTATCACACTCAATTATGCGACGACCGCGAAGGGTGCAGGTTCGTTCCGCGTACAAGTGGGTGAGAACAGCCCGATTGACACCACGGTTACTGTCACCGCTGCCAACAAAGACCTGACAATTGTCCTGCCGGCAAGTCAGACCGGTAAGATACGTTTCACGGTCAATTGCACCAAGAACTCGATTTATCTGTACAAGGTGATTATCCGCTCGGAAGACGGTGTGTCGCCTGTCTTCACGCAGGATATGTACAAGTTAGTAACCAGCGTCGGCCAGCTGCAAGACAGCGACCAGATCATCATCGGCGTGCACAAAGAGGGGGTGAACAAGATTATGGGTTATTTCGACGAAGATGTGTCCGTTAATAATATCCACTCCATCACCGGCAAGTACTCTGCCGACCGTACGACCGTGGATGCCAACGACGACGCTATCTACACGCTGCGGACTGCTCCCGAGAAAGGTAAGTCTGCCTATTATATCCAGGACGAGTTGCGCTATGAGTTAGCATACCTCGTTGCCAGTGGCGGACAGACGAAGAACCGCCTCGCATTATGGACATCGCTCGTGGACGAGAAGACCTATGGTGACTACGGTTACTGGAATATCTCTATCGCAGCCGACGGCGCCGCAACGATACAGAATCTGGGCAAAAGCAAAGGTAAATACCTGCAGTATAACGCGACGAATAATCCGACGCTGTTTGGCTGCTACCCGGACGAGAACTCACAGACGCCTGTGGCCATCTATCGTCTGACAAAAGCGACAGGTGATGTGGCTGCTATTGTGGCGCCGATGACGAATTTCGGAACAGTCATCCTCGACCAAGCCGAAGTGACGGGCAGCAAGACGATTGAAGTCAATGCCAATAAGCTGACACAAGACATCACCGCCTCACTCAAACACGGCGACATCTTCAGTCTGAGTACTACGTCACTTGATCGCGACGGAGATAACCTCACTATCTCCTACAAAGCAACTGCGGAAGGTAAGTATATCGACACGCTGCTGCTGCAAAGCGGAGAGGTGAAGGCCGAAGCGACAGTGATGCTCACCGTAGCACCGCTTTACACTATTGCACAGGCCGTTCAGCAACCCGACTATACGATGGTCTATCTGAACGAAGTGGAGGTAACGAAGAAGTTCGACAAATACGTCTTTGTGCGCGATGCGACAGGTAGTCTGCTTATTTGGGATAACGGTAATGCCTACGGCAAAGACCTTAAGTCCGGCCATAAGCTCGCGGGCGTGTGCGGGCGCTATCAGAATTATTTCGGTGTGCCCGAACTGGCTCCGACAGCCCAATGGAAAGTGACAAAAGCCGAAGAGGCTGTGCCCGAAGATGCGACGCTGCCTATTGACTCGGCCGACGTTTGCCGCTTCATTCGACTGCAGAATGTAGCTATTTCCGACGGAAAGATAACCGGCACCGAGCTGCCTGTGATTGATGCTTTTGACACGGGTATTCAGGAAGGGAAATGCGACATCCTCGATGCGATGGTGATGATTAGTTGGAACAACGTAGAACTGTGGGTAGTTAAGCAGACCAATAACCCCACTCCGCCGGACCCGACGAGTATATTCAGCGGTCAGCAGTCAGCAGTCAGCAATCAGAAAGTGCTTCGCGACGGGCAGATAATTATTCTGCATAACGGAAAAGAGTTTGATGTAGTTGGAAAACCCATAAAGAAATAACATATGAAAAAGATGTTTTTACTCGCAGCCTTATGCTACACCATAAGCGTATTGGCAGAGACCAGTTTCGTCTATAATGCCGATTCGCATGAGTTGAGTCAGACGAAGGGAGGAATAACCGTTACCATCGCTAAAGGTAGCGGCTCCGTTGAACCACTATGGAAACAATCGTGGAATGAGGAATATAATCCCTCCGACATGCGGTTGTATTTAGGCAATACTATCACCGTTACATCAGACGGGGCCATGAGCTCGATTAAGATGGTGTTCGCCAAAAGCGCAGCTTCGAGTTCGGACTACGCAGGTCTTTCTGCATCAACAGGCGACTTGGTTTCCGGCGGTACGGCCGAGAGTCACAGCGACTGGAAAGTGGATAGTTGGACAGGTAGTGCCAAGAGCGTGACCTTTACCCTTACCGGCAAGGGACAACGACGCATCTATAGCCTTGTAGTCAATGGCGAAGCGCTGATGCCCGACGTGCCGGAAGAGAAACCACTTCCCACCGAAGCAGATTTAGTGAGCGGCTATGACTATCCCGAACCAACCATCGTAGGTGTGCCCGATACGACCATCCTCAAGAAAGAGTATGCGTTTATCACGAACAATATTCTCGTGCACTGCGATATGGGATCCATCGAGAAAGAGTATATCGACCCCGATGCCGACGAAGAGAAAGACGACAGTCACCCTGCTTATTTCAACTGCAACGCGAACTACACGATTACCTTCACCGCTGCGCAAAATATCAAGGGTATCGCTATTTCCGGCTACGTACGCAAGGCGTTTAATGCCACGTGTGACCACGGAACTATCACCTTTATGACAGACCCGGATATGGAAATGGAAGCTTGGCCTGCTATTGTGATAACGGACGTGAACAACACGAGTGTGACACTGAGTTGCCCGAAGCAGTTCCGCTGCTACCAGTTGAAGGTGTACTTCGAGGAAAATCCCGACCCGATAGATATGGGGACGGGAGTGGAGAAAGTCGAGAGTGGAGAGTTAAGAGTTAAGAGTCAGAAAGTGCTGCGCGATGGGCAGCTGCTCATTCAGCATGACGGCAAGACATTTACCCCTGCAGGTATAGAAATTCGCTAAAAAGCCCCCAAAAGGGCACTTGATACCTCAAAAAATGCGGCTTAATACACAAAAGTCGCATTTTTTTGCATTTTTATTTGCACGATTCAGAAAAAAGATATACTTTTGTGGTTGATTTTGAAATTTAATCGGATTAAAACTAAAAAACAGCGTCATTTTGACGCGCAAAGTTATGAATAATCGATTTGAAGCACTAAACAAGGCAACATTGCACACACCGGTAATGCCTGACAAACCGGAAGGCAAAGTAAAGGACTATTTTGCAACGGATGTGTTCACCCGTGAGCGGATGAAAGAATATATCGCGGAAGACGTTCTTCAACAGCTTTTTGACGACATTGACAACGGTCGCACGATACACCGTGACATCGCCAACACGGTAGCGATTGGTATGCGCAAGTGGGCAATGGATCACGGCGCAACGCACTACACGCACTGGTTCCAACCGTTGACAGGCGGTACGGCGGAAAAGCACGACGCATTCTTCACGCTCAATAAAGACGGTTTGTTAATGGAAGAGTTCACAGGTGATGCACTCTATCAGCAGGAGCCTGACGCTTCGTCTTTCCCTTCAGGCGGTATCCGCAACACCTTTGAGGCCCGCGGTTATTCGGCTTGGGACCCGTCGAGTCCGGTGTTTTTGATTAGCGATACACTCTGTATCCCGACGGTTTTTGTGGCCTATACAGGCGAAGCGCTGGACTACAAGACGCCGCTTATTCGTTCGACAGCAGCACTCTGTCAGGCTGCTCGCGAAGTGTGCCAGCTCTTCGATAAACAAGTGCGTCATGTACATGCTAATCTCGGTTGGGAGCAGGAGTATTTTCTTGTGGATGAAGCATTGTACGATGCCCGTCCCGATTTGATGCTGACTGGCCGCACGTTAATGGGACATCTTTCAGCGAAGAACCAACAGCTTGAGGACCACTATTTCGGAGCTATTCCGGAGCGTGTCCGTAATTTTATGATGGACTTAGAGTATGAGGCTCTGCGCGCAGGTATACCCGTGCGTACGCGTCATAATGAGGTGGCACCTAACCAGTTTGAGATGGCGCCGATCTTCGAGGATGTGAACTTGGCGAACGACCATAATTTGCTTATTATGTCTATTATGGAGCGCATCGCGCGTAAGCACCATTTCCGTGTACTACTACACGAGAAACCGTTCGCAGGTGTGAATGGTAGCGGTAAGCATTGCAACTGGTCGATGCAAACAAATACCGGCGTCAATCTGCTGGCTCCGGGCAAGAATCCGTATCAGAACTTGCAGTTTGTGACATTCCTTGTCAATGTACTGATGGCGGTATATAAGTATAACGGTCTGCTGAAAGCCTCTATCGCGAGTGCGACCAATGAGCATCGTCTCGGTGCCAACGAAGCGCCTCCTGCTATCATTTCCGTCTTCCTCGGCAAACAGATTAGCGAAGTGTTAGATAAACTCGAGCACGCCGCAGCCGATAAGGGTATTATCATCAATGCCAAGAAAGAGATGAAGCTTGGTGTGGCGAATATCCCGGAGATTCTGCTGGATAACACGGACCGCAATCGCACGTCGCCGTTTGCTTTCACAGGTAACCGATTCGAGTTCCGCGCTGTAGGTTCTTCGGCTAACTGCGGCGCTGCAATGTTGGCGCTTAATGCTGCCGTTGCAAACCAACTGCTCGAGTTCAAAGCCGAAGTGGATAAACTCATCGAAAAGGGCGAACCAAAAGAGCGCGCGTTGTTCAAGGTTATCAAGGAATATATCATCACCTCCAAGCCTATTCGTTTTGACGGAAACGGGTATTCTGACGAATGGAAAACCGAAGCTGCTAAACGCGGCCTGGATTGCGAAACAAGTGTACCACTAATTTTCGACCGCTACCTGAATCCGGAAGTGATTGAGATGTTTAAGACCACTAACGTACTGACAGAGGCCGAGTTACATAGCCGCTGCGAAGTGAAGTGGGAGACCTATTCAAAGAAGTTACAAATAGAAAGCCGCGTGCTTGGTGACCTCGTTATCAATCATATTCTACCCGCTGCCAAACGCTATCAGACGATGCTGCTGCAGAACGTGCTGGCCGTCAAACAAGTCTTCAGTGCCGACGAGACAGCTTCGCTCAACGAAATGGACTATAGCATCATTCGACAGATTGAGCATCACTCAGGAGACATCTTCGCAGGAGTAGAGAAGATGACTCAAGCACGGCATAAGGCCAACCACGAGAGTGCTACCGAACGTGACAAAGCAATCGCTTATCACGACAATGTGCTGCCGCTGATGGCGGAGATTCGTGCGCACGTGGACGACCTTGAAATGATAGTGGACGACGAACTCTGGACGCTGCCCAAGTACCGCGAACTGATGTTTATCCACTAAGATGAAAACGCTCCCGTTTATAAAAATGCACGGTCTGGGGAACGACTATGTGTACATAGACGCCTTCAACCCCGACACCGCCGCCATACTCGCCGCGACGGACTTATCCGACTTGGCGCGCCGCATGAGTGATCGCCATTTTGGAGTCGGTTCGGACGGGCTGGTGCTCATCATGCCCAGCCACTGCGCCGACATTCGCATGAGGATGTTCAACGCCGATGGCAGCGAAGCTGAGATGTGCGGTAACGCCTCCCGTTGTATTGCCAAGTATGCTTACGAACAGGGTCTTTGCGGCAAGACCATGACCCTGGAGACACTGGCCGGTATTAAGCACCTCACCATCACCACCAATGCACAGAACCGCGTAACAGAAGTGACCGTCGCCATGGGACAAACGATGGGCAACCCGCATAAAGTGTTTATCGTCGAAGAGCCCGTAGATACCATCACCATTCACGAGATAAAAGGCACCAATGCCGAGTGGGTGAACGTGCTTAACAGAAACGAAATCGCCATGCGCGTGTGGGAACGCGGAACAGGCGAGACGATGGCCTGCGGAACAGGTGCCTGTGCTTCGGCCGCAGCAGCCATGGATAAAGGACTGACTGACAGCCATGTAACTGTTCATCTGCGCGGCGGCGATTTGGATGTACAACGCGACAAAAAAGGCATCCTATACCTCACAGGAACCGCAACAGAGGTCTTCAAAGGTACTTATAATTGGGAGGACTAATTATGCGCTCGAACCTTTTTTTTCAACATCTGCAGAACAACTATCTGTTTTCAGAAGTCAAGCACCGCATTGAGACATATCAAATAATGCATCCGCAGGCACACATTCTGCGTTTAGGCGTTGGCGATGTCACATTACCTCTACCCGCACCTATTATTGACGCAATGCATCAAGCCGTTGAGGAATTAGGGCATGCAGAATCATTCCGCGGATATAGTCAGGAAGAAGGATATATTTGGCTTCGACAAGCTATTATCGATAACGATTATCGAACAAGAGGCGTTCAATTGGACTTGGACGAAGTGTTTGTCTCCGACGGTGCGGGAAGCGACTTGGGCAACTTAAGCGAATTGTTTGATCAACATAACCGAGTGGCTATACCCGATCCCTCTTATCCTGCCTATATAGACGCAAGTCTCATGGCCGGAAGAAACATCACTTTACTACCCTGCTCAGCTGACAATGCTTTCGTGCCCGATTTACCCCCAAAACAAGCAGACATTATTTACCTTTGTTATCCTAACAACCCTACAGGAACAGTGCTGACTCGCGAACAGCTGCAGCAGTGGGTGGATTATGCCCGCCAAAATCATAGTATCATTATCTACGATGGTGCCTACGAAGCATATATTGAAGAAGATGATATCCCACATAGTATCTATGAAATAGACGGAGCTAAAGAAGTGGCTATTGAGGTGCGAAGTTACAGCAAAACAGCTGGATTTACCTCCGTCCGTTGCGGATACACAATCGTACCAAAACAGACAGGCCTGCAAACTATGTGGCTCAGAAGACAATGCACCAAGTATAACGGAACATCATATATCGCCCAACGTGCAGCGGAAGCTACCTACACACCGCAAGGGAAAAAAGCAACGCAAGCCAATGTGCATTACTATAAACAAACAGCCAAACTGCTTCGTAACGGATTACAAGCTCTTGGATTCCAAGTTTACGGAGGAATCAATGCCCCATATATTTGGTGTAAAACACCTCAAAACATGAGCTCATGGGAATTCTTCGACTACTTGCTTAACCAATGTCATATTGCCTGCACTCCAGGAGTCGGATTTGGGCAGTCGGGCGAAGGATTTATACGTTTTTCTGCTTTTTCCAACCGTAAAGATTGTGAAGAAGCAATAAAAAGAATAAAAAAACTTGCATAGTTAGAAAAATCTTTGTAACTTTGCACCAAATTTATATTTTATGTGTGGAATAGTAGGATATATCGGTAAACGCAAAGCCTATCCGATCTTAATCAAAGGCTTACACCGTTTGGAATATCGTGGTTATGATAGCGCAGGAGTTGCGCTTATTAATGATCACGGACAACTCAATGTCTACAAGGCAAAAGGGAAGGTGGCCGACCTTGAACAAGCCGTTGCTGAAAAGGATACATCAGGTTACATCGGCATTGCCCATACACGATGGGCTACTCACGGGGAACCCAATCAAGTCAACGCTCATCCCCATTACTCCGAGTCGGAGGAGCTGGCCATCATCCACAACGGTATTATTGAAAACTACATCGTACTCAAGAAAGGTTTGATGCAGCATGGTTACACTTTCAAGTCGGACACAGACACGGAAGTGCTTATCCAGCTTATAGAGTACACTAAACGTACGGATAATGTGGACCTTAAGAAGGCTGTGCAACTTGCTTTGCAACAGGTAGTTGGCGCCTATGCCATCGCCGTTTTGGACCGCAACAACCCTACCAGAATTATTGCCGCCAGACAAGGAAGCCCGCTGGTTATCGGTATTGGTAAAGACGAGTTTTTCCTTGCTTCCGATGCCACACCTATTGTCGAATATACAGACCAAGTCGTTTATGTGGAGGACCAAGAAATCGTGTGCCTTGAACTGGGCAAAGAGATCGAGATAACCACTATCCACAATGTACCTAAAACACCGGAAATAAAGAAGTTGGAGATGACACTTTCGCAACTTGAAAAAGGTGGTTTTCCGCACTTTATGCTCAAGGAGATTTTTGAGCAACCGCGCACCTTGGCAGATTCGATGAGGGGACGTGTGAACGTGGATATGAACAACATCGCCTTATCTGGTTTCATTGATAACAAAGAACGCTTCCTCAAAGCCCCGCGCATTATCATCACCGCTTGCGGTACCTCTTGGCACGCCGGCCTGATTGCCAAATACGCTATTGAGGAGTTCGCGCATATACCCGTCGAAGTGGAGTATTCGTCCGAGTTCCGTTATCGTAATCCCGTTATCAACAAGGATGACGTTGTCATCGCCATCTCGCAATCAGGTGAAACGGCGGACACACTCGCAGCCATCCAACTGGCGAAATCCAAGGGTGCATTTATCTTCTCCATCTGTAACGTCATCGGCGCTTCTATCCCGCGCGTCTCGGACAGCGGTTGTTATACCCACGTTGGACCGGAGATAGGTGTTGCATCCACCAAAGCCTTTACCGGCCAAGTGACGGCATTGACGATGCTTGCTGTCTGCATTGGACATGCAAAAGGCGCTATCCGGTACGACAAGTACTTGCGAATTATTAGCGAGCTGAACCTCATCCCGCAAAAGATTGCACATATCTTGGAGCAGAGCGATGCCATTGCAGAGTTCGCAAAGACATTTATCGAAACCCAAAACGCACTCTATCTCGGCCGTGGATACAATTATCCGGTTGCGCTGGAAGGAGCGCTTAAACTAAAGGAAATCAGCTACATACACGCAGAAGGCTATCCGGCAGCCGAGATGAAACATGGCCCTATTGCCCTTATCACAGACCAGATGCCTGTTGTAGTAGTAGCACCTCATTGCGGCACATACGAGAAGATTGTCTCTAATATCCAGGAAATCAAAGCCCGTCAAGGTCGCGTTATCGCTGTCGTAACAGAAGGAGATAAGCAGGTGCGTGAAATGGCAGATTTCGCCATCACGGTGCCGGAAACCGAAGAATGTCTCACACCGCTGCTGACGGTTATTCCGTTGCAGATTCTCGCTTATCATATTGCCGTGGTTAAGGGCTGCGACGTTGATCAGCCGCGTAACCTCGCCAAGTCAGTAACGGTAGAATAAGTCGAACATTAACAGAATAGAACATATGATTAAAGTTGCAATTATCGGTTACGGCAATATAGGCCGCGCCGTAGAAGAAGCCGCAAAGACGGCACCGGATATGGTGTTAGCAGGTATCTATCACCACAATGACAACATAGATACCATCAACGCAGACGTGGCTGTGCTCTGCACACCGACTCGCGAGACACCGGCTTATGCAGAACGCCTTATCAAACAGGGTATAGCCACTGTGGACTCCTTTGATATCCACACGCGCATAAACGAAGTACGCCATCTCCTGGATCCGCAGGACAAAGCCAATAAGACTGTCAGCATCATCGCCGCTGGTTGGGATCCGGGTTCGGACTCGATGGTTCGCGCACTCCTCGCCGCACTTGCGCCGCAAGGTATCACTTACACCAATTTCGGTCCCGGTCGTTCGATGGGTCACACCGTCGCTGCCAAAGCCATACAGGGTGTACGAAACGCGCTGTCGATGACTATTCCGCTCGGAACAGGTATTCATCGTCGAATGGTGTATATAGAGCTCGAAGACGGCGCTGACTTCAAGACCGTCGAGGCTGCTATCCTGGCGGACGATTATTTCGCACACGACGAAACGCACGTTATTGCTGTACAATCAGTAGATGAACTCAATAACGTTGCCCACGGCGTTAATCTTGTTCGCAGCGGTGTAAGCGGTACAACCCACAATCAGCGCTTTGAGTTCAATATGACTATCAATAATCCCGCTTTAACGGGACAGGTGCTGGTTGCCTGTGCACGTGCGGCATACAAAATGAAAGCACGCGAACAGTACGGCGTATTCACCATGATCGAACTCGCACCAATCGACCTGCTCTACGGCGAGAAAGAACAACTGATTAAGGCACTTGTTTAATGACGTTACTGCTCACGCTCTTACTCTCTGTCTTCACGCTGCCGGAAGTCGAAGTCACTCCCACTGCGGTAGCCGAACCGACTATTCATTTGGCTATTCCGACTCCTGAGCAGAACAGTATAGAGCAAGTCCTCTCTACCCTACCCGGAATAGATATCCGCACTCGCGGGCCACACGGCTCGCAAGCGGATGTTTCTATGCGCGGTGGTACGTTTGACCAAGTAATGATTTGTCTCAATGGTATTCCTGTCAGCGACGCACAAACCGGACACTATGCACTCAATCTTCCCGTTCCGCTTTCATCTATTGAGCGGATTGAAGTGCTGCAAGGCGCAGCTGCGTCCCTTGTTGGCGGTAACGCACTGACCGGGGCGATTAATATCGTCACCCTTCAGCCCGATAGCGATATCTATCACACAGGCCTTCAATTGGGAATGAATAAGTTCGGCTCGGTGGAGTTCACCGGCGGATGGAAACCCAAGGACTGCCGTGTGCTCGTATCGGGTAACTACAGTCACACCAAAGGGTACTATGCCCCATCACCTTCGGAAAAGGAGCAGACGGCCCTCAATAACTCCGACTTCGACATTGCCAATATCTACTCGTCCGTCTCTTACCGCGGTCTGGATATTCAAATAGGTGCGCAGTTCAAGAACGCCGGCGCGGGGATGTTCTACGGTTTCGGTTCGCAGGACCAGTTTGATGCTACTCGCACCGCTTTTGCTTCGGCCCACTACAGCCACACATGGGGCCAATGGAGCCTGCAGGCACAAGCCGCATATCGCGCCAATTATGACCGATACGAGTGGCATCGCGGACAGCGGCTGTACGGCAATTTCCACTTCGCGCAAAATGCCAATGCGGCTATCTCTGCCCACTACGCTTCGCGAATCGGTAAGACGTCTTTCGGCGTCGATATCCGCAACGAGAATATCCACTCCACCAACCTTGGTGACATCATTAATCCGGAAGGACAAGTACCTAACGTAGAAGGATTTAAGTTGAAAGACGTCCGTGTACTGGACTTAGTCAAAGGTGCGAATCGCCTTAATATATCTTACTTCGCACAGCAGACTTTCCGTGTGCAAGGTTTCTCCGCCTCGTTGGCTGCGAGCGGTATCTACAACACCTCTTTTGGGCACCACTGGACTGCTGGCGTTGATCTGAGTTACGCCTTTGAGCAAGGCGTTACCCTGTATGCCAATGCCAAACGCGCTGTACGGATGCCAACCTTCACGGACCTATACTATAACGCAGGCAATCAGTTAGGCAATCGTGACCTATGCCCCGAGAAAGCCATAACCACCTCACTCGGCGCAGCCTATAGCCACCGCTGGGACAAGGCCGGCACACTATCTGCCAATGCCGACATCTACTACCGCTACGGCAAAGATATCATCGACTGGGTGTTCGTTCCGACCGATACCAAACGGCCGTATCACGCCATGAACCAGCAGCAAATCAATACCGTAGGCGTAGAGGCTAACGTCTCCTACCGCTGGAATAAATGGCTACGGCTCGTACAACTATCCTATGCCTACACCTACCTCGACTTGAACCTCAAGGAAGCCCAATCGCGTTATCTTGATTACCTGCGCCATAAAGTGGTGGCCCGTATTGAGCACGGTATCTACGCAGGCTTAGGCGCATCGTGGACACTCACTTATCGTGACCGCGCAGGGCAGTATAATAATGCAGAAGGAGCAGTCACGGATTTTAAGCCGGTACTGCTCCTCGATGGATCACTCTTCTATGAGTTCGAACAGTGGCGCGTTGCCGTCTCGTGCACGAACATGACTAATCGTCATTACTACGACTACGGAGGAATCCTCCAGCCGGGTGCTTGGGGCAAGGTCGCTGTTACCTATACGCTGCGTTGATTACTTGCGTCCCTTATTGTTAGTAGGTTTCGCAGGTTCTGGTGCCGGTGCGGGTGCCGGAACAGGTAGTTCGGGCTTATCGCATTTCTTCGGTGCACCGCTGTTGTGGAAGATATTCACTACCTCGCCGTCGGTATGGTTCATGTATTTGAGAACCTCCGGATGGTGCAGAATAAGATATTTCTCGATATCCTCGCGAGTGTAGTTCTTGAGCAAGTCCACATCTTCATACATCGTACGGAAGTTGGTGAAATAGCCTGCATAACCAGTCAGCGAAGCCTTATAGGGGCGCATCTTGGTTTTCTTGCATTCTACTTTATACACGGGATCGACTACGACATCAATCTTGTTGTTGATGATAGCCATATACTTACACTCATTGAGTGCATCCTCTTTGGTCTTATGCCAACTTGAGGTTACCTCTACGCGTTTTGCATAGTCGGGTTTAACGTCCACCAAGGTGGGTGTCGTTACGATATTTTGCGTCTGGATAGACGTCTGGCGCGCGGAATATTGATAGGTCGTGCAGCTGTTCATTGCCAATGCTGCTACCATAATCAGGGCGCTATATAATACTTTTTTCATATGCTTTGTTTTTAAAAGGTTACTTTAACTCCTAATCCGTTACCCCCTACATTTAGGGACACATCGGCTTTCTGCGCTTTCTTCGCGCGGTCAGCTCCGACAGCAATCATCGGGATACTGGCTACAAAAGAGGCTAGTCCTAAGCCAATAAATGCCCAACCAGCATTAACTGCAGCCATATTGGGCTCCTCATAGTATTCTTGGTGACTACTGGTTTCCCACTGATATTTACCTTTCACCCAGTTATATTTGTATTCTTGGGTTGTTACCGTACGATATCCGCTTTCTTTTGCGGTTAGACACGATAATCCGATAGGCAGAGCCATTACGACACCTGCAGCCATCAGACCGCAACCTCCATTACGCAACTGAATTGCTTTGTTGTAGTCGTAGTTCTTCACCGGTTTAGCCGCTTTCTTGGGGTTAGGATTTTTAATCACCACCGACGAGCCCTTTACTGGTTGAGGGTGGTCGCCGGGTGAGTTAAAAAAATAGTTATCGCCCTCCGCGTCGGTTCTGTAATAGTACTGAGGGAAGTTAGGATCCGTCAGCAGTTTGTACTTTTCAATCTCTTCGGTCGAATACTGCTTGGTGTTGTCGAGTTTGTTAGGACGTTGCTCGTACTTACCTGCAAAGCCTACGATAGTAGCTTTGTAGCGCATCTTGATTTTAAACGGGTTGTACTCAACCTGATACATAGGATCTACAACGACGTCAATCTTCGAGGACTGAATACATTTGTACTCTGCCTCGGCAATAGCGTCGCGCTTGGTTAACTGGTACTCGGACGTTGCCGTTACCATGCGGCTGTAGTCTACAACTACGCCGGCCATCTGCTCTTCCATATCAATATTGCGGCCTTGAACATTGACTTGGCGACCCATAAACGAATAGGTCGTGCAGCTCGTCATCCACAAACATGATAATAGAAGCACAACAAAGAGAGCTTTTTTCATAATACAGAATGAATTTAAATTAATAATTATTTAATAAACAACACGCAATCAGATGGCTATTAGTTTATTTACTATCGCGTAAATAGTCAAACCGGCTGTTGAGTGTATATTCAGTTTTCGGGTTATGTTTTTGCGGTGGGATATAACGGTGTGTGTCGATATACACAGCACGTCCGCTATTTCTTTATTGCTCAGTCCGCGTACGAGTTGCACCAGCACATCTTTCTCGCGTTCGCTCAACTCCTCCGCCTCCGCCATCTGCTTGCGACGCGGACTCTTCGGCTGCAGCTTCGTCAGGGCTGGACGTAAGATATCATCCTCTATCGCGCAGTGATCTGCAAAATCCTGCTCTGTGTGCCACAGATCCGACATCACACTTATCAGCAGATAAGCGTCACCGCCGTGGAAATACTTGATAATCAGGTTCTTAATCTCCGTCAACTTATCGGTGATACGCTGGTCGTCATGCTCGTGTTCATCGAACAGACCCTCATCCTCGTGCTCAATATGCGTGCGAATCTCCTCCACAAACTCGTCGTAGCAGCGCAGTATAAGACCCGGTATCTGCGTCGTCGGGTCGGCGGGAAGAATAGCCTCCACCAAAGCGCGACGCAGTCTCGGCAGACGAAAATCAAGGAAGTACGTATGCGCATTCTTCAGATACCGCTGCAATGTCGGCAAGTCAATCTCTTCCGGCGATACACTTTGATGAAAGACCTTGTAGTTAACCACCGCAAGAAAAGTGGCAGTATGCACTCCATGTGTCACACACACCTGTTCTATCGTCTGTTCACCTACTCCTAACTCCAGACCAAAACGGCTGATTATCTGTATTGCATCCTCTTCGTGCGACATCAAATCACATATCTTATCAACGGCTTTGTACATATTGTAATATTTTGCGCTGCAAAAGTACAAAAAAAAATGCATATGTCAAAAAAAAATTAACTTTTGCAGCAAGATAGGAAGATATTATGGCAAAAATAACGGATTTCACTCAAGCGGGAAAGAGCGTTTCAGCACTGGAGTTTGGGAGTCTACACATGCAGGTTTTTCCGTCTTTTGCGGGTCACACGGGCGAGCGAAGGGCATCGAATGGGCTGGGCTAGTCTTGGAAAAGAAAAGTGTAGGTTGTTGCAGAAACCTACACTTTTTATTCCATCCCAATTTATTGGGATATTGCTATCTAACCTCTTGTCCTGCGACGTTATACATCTTATCACCACGGATAATGAAGAGTTGACCTTCGCGGATGACTTTCACGGTGCTTTCTTTGCTCACACTAAAGGATAGAGCTGTCGGCACGTCCTTTTTCTCTATTATATTAGTGAAGTAGTCACCTATACCCGGAGCTGTCTGATAGATGGACAAGGTTCCATCCGGGACAATAATCATACACTCTTGGGAGGTGAAATGTTTATGTACATTATTAATTATCCATGGCATTTGATAATAATCTGAAGCAGCGATATATTTATGGCAACATCCCGGAGGAACAACGCCTTTGAACTCAATACTCTTCAGGCTTGAAGCCACAATAGACATCATTGCTAAGGAATCTACAGAAGCAGGTAAGACAAGTTTCTCAAGCGACATTGCCTCTTTTGCAGGATCTTGGTCCGAGTGGATAGCAGTAACTGGGATCAGTTTTATACCTTCCGGCAATTCCAACTCCTTTAGATTGATTGCGCGTTGGAAAGCTTGCATACCAATTTCTCGTACGTTACTATTTTCCTCAAAGACGATAGATGCAACCGTGCTGAAACGGAAAGCAGCTTTTGCCAAAGCGACCACAGGATATACGGCATCGCCTTTTGTCACAACAGCTGGTACCAGAACAGATTGTTGCTCATACTTACCCGTTTCATTCTGAGCAGGAATAAGAGTAGCAGTATGTGTAAGATTGTTCAATTCGTAATATAATCCCTCAGCGAGGAGAGTATCTTTTTCCGCAAGTATGGTTGTGAAATAGTCACCAATCCATGGAGTATTACGATATGCTTCCACCGAACCAGCAGGAACGATCACGATGGCTGTTTTTGCGGTATTGCAGGCATTGTCTTTATTCACCTCCCAAGGATTTTGAACATAGCCACTTCCGGTAGTAAATGTATTTATCTTTGGAGGAATAGCACCTTTGAAACGCAACACCTCTAATTGAGGTAGACAAATAGACATACGAACGATTGAATCTACAGAAGCTGGTAAAATTAGATTTTTCATCTTCATTGGGTTGGCTGCTGCAGCATTATGGATACCTGTCATTGGTATGGTTTTAATTCCTTCCGGCAATTCCAATGTTTCTAGATTCACCGCACCCTGAAAAACTTGCATACCTAGTTCCGTAACCTTACTACCTTTAGCAAATGTGATTGATGTCGCGGTACAGTTACGAAAAGCCTGTTTAGCCAACTCCACAACGGGATAATTTGTTTCGTCTTTGGCCACATTGACGGGGATGACAATAGTATCTATCTCGTACTTAGTAGCAGGCGATTGGGCAGGAATAACCGTTGCCGTATTGTTGTCATTTAATTGATAATTAATACCATCGACTTGAATTGTGTCGATTGCGGCAGCTTGCATGCTTAAGGCCATGACAACTGCACAAACAAATGTAATGATTTTTTTCATAAGCCAATACTTTAATAATAATATTTATAATATTTATTCATTTGACGCTGCAAAAGTACTGCTTTTTTCTCACATACACAATACCTAAAAATGGGGATTTATAGAATAAAGTTTGCACAATTCAAAAAAAAGTAGTACTTTTGCACCCGATTTAAGTGATAAAAAATGAAACGAATATTAATTTCTTTGACTATTTTAAGTGCGCTGAGTGTACAAGCGCAGAAATTTGATTGGCTCACTACCCTTTCGGCTACGGAAACGACCAAATCACAAACCAATATTCAATATGCTGCTTTCTATGCTGATAGTTCTGCCTTGGTATTTGGCAATTATGGTTCGTTATACGCAGATGATTATGGTGTGCTCGGCGGGCAACAATACAAGGGTGCCGAATATGGTGGCACATCAAATGGTTATAATAAGAACTTCATTTTGGCTAAGTTAGATAAGAATGGGGAAGTATTGTGGGCCATACATAGTGAAGACGGCGATGTGAGCGATAGTCAAAGCGCTGTAACATTGACCTCAGACGGAGGCGCAGTGCTCGCGTTGAAATTCCGTCATAGTGAGCACAATAAACAAGATGGGGTTTCATCACCAATCTATAAAATTGTGGATGCTACCGGTGCTGGATATAGTCGGTCGTTAGAATATCCCGGAGCGCGAATCTATCAGCCTGTTTTGTTACGAGTTGATAAGGATGGTAAAATCGCTACTATTAAAGATATGTGGTGTAGCTCGGAAAAGGCCGCAAAGGGGACTGGTTCCACCACCGATGCGTTCTCCTGGTCGGCGGCCACGGAGGATGTCAATGGTCACATTTATATTGCAGGATCCCAGTCTCTAAACATGGCATTAGGTGAGGACACTCTTTACGCTCGTGCACAGCCAGATTGGGATGGGACTACCACAAATGGACGATACAATGGTTTCGTAATTAAGCTTGATTCAGATCTCAAATATATCTCACATATTGCTAGCGATGGCACCATTCTAACAGATAAGGCAAATTGCATGGTTTACCGCGATAATACACTATATCTCACGGGTTTAGCCAAAGCAGAAGATCATGCTACTTTAAAAATTGATGACAAACAGGTAGACATTAAAGAGCTGTGCGTCATCAACGTATGTCTAACTACTGACTTAACGGCTCGCTGGTTGAGTGCTATGCCTATTATTCGATACAACGAAAGACAAGGAAACAATCTATATCAGACTGCGTTATCTAAAGATGGTACAAGACTATATACAACAGGTTGTATGCAAGGTGCTATCGTATTCAACAACGATACTATCCATAGTGGTGGCACACAACTGAGTACAATGAATGATGGCTATATATATGCTTTTAGCACAACTGATGGCTCATTACAAAAAGCATCCGTAATAGGTGATAAAACGCTGAACATTAACCAAGGCATAGTGGAATATGGCGACTCGCTCTATGTATATAACTATCTCTTTGGTAATATCCGTCAGATAATCTACAATAGAGAATTGACACAACTAGGAGTTCATAGTCTAGCCACAGGTGGAGGTATGTCGACAGTCGTCTATGCAACATCGCTTAATGGGCAAGTGCTATTAGCTTTGCGAGCCAAAGGAGGGCAAGATTTTACTGTACTTAAACAAACTCTTAATGTGCCAGGACTTTGGTATAACACGTTGGTCTCTTTTCATCTTAGTGAAGGTATTACGAACATAGCGAATGTACAACAATCAAAAAACGAATCCCTCAAGATTCTCCGAAATGGACAAATTGTAATTATAAAAAATAATAAAGAATTTTCAATCTTAGGACAAAAATTATGAAGAAAGTATTGATGATTTTGGCAGTGGCGCTGGTAGCGTTTACTGCCTGCCAGAAACAGGTTCCTGAAACCGTTTATTCGGTGGATGAAGTATTTGTACAAGGTGACTCGCTCGTTGGCGACACCATCTTGGTCGAAGGTACATGCTTACATCTTTGCAAACACGGCGGTAAGAAAGCTTTCCTCCGCAGCAGCGAAGAGGGCGAGTTCATTCGTGCCAACGCAACCACTTTCGAGTCCTTCGCGGGCGAGTGCGTAAATAATAAGGTACGCGTGCGCGGTGTAGTACGCGCAATGGAAGTGCCGGCTGAACCGCAAGTAGCGGAAGAGCATCACCAGGAAGAGGGTGAAGAAGCCTGCGGCGTGTGCTCCACCGTTAAGAAGTACTATATCGACGCTGTCGAATATACAATTGTGGAAGAGTAATCAGAAGACTATTCCCGCATGGAGTGCGACCTGCCAAGACTGGCGGGTCGTATTCGTATAGTAGCAGTAGTCCGCTGCGGGTTCAAAGAACCAGGAGAAACGACCTTTGATCGGAAACGCATAGCGAACAGATGCAGAGGCAGATACTACATCTTCGGTCAGCATACCATATAATTCCTTCCAACGAGGTTCCGGGTCAAGGCTGGCGGTGTTACTCTCATTATAATCAATTGCGGCATTAAACGTCATCTCTCCTATCGGCAACTCCAAGTTGTAATTGCCCTCTGCACCTATATGCCAACCGTTCTCAGCGAAGTTATGCTGCAGCGTCAAGAACTCATAGGAGTTATTCACCGCCTCGCCGTAGATATACTGCGCGCCGCGTCGGAAGAATATTCCACCGAGCAATACTGCCTGCCAAGACGATGCCACATAGCCAAAGGCGCCCTCCACCGCATGCGTTTGGATACGGCCGATAGGCACAAACGTGTTATCATGTAATTCCTTCGTCACACGCAGATACTGATAGTCCACCTCTGCAAGCCAGCCTTGGTCATGCGGCATCATTGCCACTGTTGCGCTAGCCGTCAAACCGTGGTAGTAGCTCTCTTTCTTATTGCCTGAGAAGCGCGTATAAGCCGTTCCTGGGCCAACGAGGTGGTAAATCTGACTCTCGCCTAACTCGCTGTAGAACTTAATGTCGTTATTCTGCTTATAACGCCCTATCTCGCCTGCCACCAGCCAAGAATAGGTGTTATTTGTGTACCCTACTCCTGCTTCGAAGCGCAGGTCTGCCACCTTATTCTTCGGACGCGGATCGACAGCCCGATAACTCTGCAGGGCACGGAACTGCAGCGCTGTGTACCAGACCACGTTATGCATATTCATACGATACCCACCACGGAAGAAATACGTCTCCGTGCGCATACCACCACCCACCGTATCCACGGTTAGATAGGGCGAAAGGATATCGTAATCGGCATTCTCCACAAATCGATTGCCGTGGCTCTGATTCCATGTATAAGACGCCTCGCCAAAGACGCGGTGAACCGAATCAATGTCGAATATCGAATTAGCCTGCACGCTGAAGCCTCCGTTCCGGTCACCATCAATAGCATAGGTGCTCTGGCCGTACGTGCCGGTCAGATAAACTTCCGTGGACGGAGCATCCGTGACGAGTTGAGTTACTATGAGCAGAAGACCTAATATGTTCATTTTTTCCAAAAATGCGGGTTAGCTGTTTGCGCCATAAGGAAGTCCTCTGACGAGTTATTCGTGTCAATCAGGAATAGACCTCCCGAACTACTCTTGCGTCGTACGCTCTTACCGAAACGTGTCTTGTCGCTGCCCGTCTCAGCCACGTACGCAAAACCTGCATCGAGACTCTCGTGCACACTCAACCATTCGTAATCACTATGCGGACACATATTTACCGCATCGATAATCCAGTCGTTCGGGAAACGGTACGCACTACCCGACATCTCAAACGTACCGGCTTGCGTAACGGTGATATAATCGTAGTCATAGCGGTAATCTTTCAAGTACTGCTCCGCGGTCAGATCAGATGGCATACGACCGATAGCAAAGGTTGTGTTGCCCTGATTATTCGGCACCCAGATAGTGAGTGTGTAGCAGTAAATCTTCTCCATATTAGGCACATCGGGGTTATCTATATCGGTCACCGTAGCACTCGTGCTCACGTCGTACCACTCCACATTCGCCTTGCTCAAGTCAAATGAGTTACTATTCATCGTGCGGTGGTCCATCGCATTATCTACTATAAGGAACGGCTCGCCCGGTGCTACAGGGAAGGTTTTGCCGTCACCCGGAACGCGATAAATAGCATCCACGGCCATATCTGTTGCCATGATATCCGGCGTCACGACGAACTTCTTGGTGTTCTTATACTTACTCTCCACCAACACCAGACTATCTGCGTACAATGTATCCTGGGAGTTATTAACCAGCACGAAGTACTTATCGCCGACGTAGTTCTTACCCTCCGGCGTCTGTGTGCCGGTGAAGAACACCTCAGCCAGCACAAAATCGCTGCTCTTGCGAATGACGAATGCCTTGAGGTGAACCGTCTTCTCATCAGCCAATGTCACGCCCTTCTCGTAAGCACGAAGCGAATACGTGTAGTTCGCACTCACCTGTCCTGTAGCCTCGAAATTACAGTCGTAATAGCCTGCCTGCAACGACAAGTCGAACTGCAAGCAAGTGTCGCCCAGATTAGTGACGCTATTAAACTGCTTCTTGAGGCCCATATTACGGTCTTCTATCGTCAGCAAAACATCCGTCGTCTGGCACGGTTTGGGCAGATGCACTACCACATGTAGCGCGCTTGCATCCTCTATCGGGCAGATAGCTGTGCAACCCGTGAAAGCCATGAACAACAGGCCCAGAACTATAACTATACTTTGTCTCATATCGTCAAATTTATCTCCATACCGAAATACGGGCTGGCACTACGGTGAATAAGAACACCATCCACCTCGTAATCGGGTAAGTAATCGAGCAGTTTATTTACGTACAGCGCCACCGTTGCGTACTTGGTGACGGTCTTCTGAACACGCAGGTTAAGGTATCCGGCAAACGGCACCACTTTACGGCTGAAAACGTCGTTGTTGTACTTAAACGTCAACCACTGCAGATACGTATCTTGCTGTGAGGCAGTCGTATAAGGATGTAACTCACCGTCCGCGGCAGACATATACGCCGTCGGAACACCATTCTTCCACATCGTCTGCGTCGCCGTGAACCAACTCAACTCAAACGTTGCGCTCACAGTCAGACCAATACGTTGGATATATACATCGGCGATGATATTCGTATTCACGTTCTCACGTATCGAGCCGTCGTTCCAATCGTATAGACCGATATACAGATCCTTTACCGCCGTCGTACCTATCGTCTGCGTCAGCTTATCGGTGGAGAACATCGCCTGACTGTTCTGATACTCGGTACGCAGCCAGGCGCCGTTGATGGTGAACCGTGTGCAGATAGCCTTAATACGAGGACTCTGGTACTGCCACTCCACACCTTGTTTCTTGATACTACTACCGTTCGTCGTCATCGGATAAAGCAGCAACTTCGTGTAGTTAGTCGTCACGCCGGCTGTCGTAATCGGATACGTGTACGCCACACATTCGCGCCAAGTACGGAAACCGTCCGTCATCGACTCTTGGAAATAGGTCACACTGAACTTATGCTTACTGATATCTCCACCAAAACGCACTTCCCACTTCATGTTGCGCGCAGGACGCAGGTCTTTGTTCGTCGGGTCAATGATATGCGTATGAACATTGATACTCTTTGCTCCCACAACCAATGCTTGGTCCGGCGCTTTCAGGTCCTCGTATAGTAAGTTCGGATAGAGTTGCAGCAACGTCGGCATCTTCGTATGAATGCCAAACGCACCGGCAAAAGTTAACTTGCCGCCTTTGACAGGCTGCGTGTAACTGAGGTTCACACGCGGGTCCAAATAACACTTGTTATACATAGCGTATCCCTTGCCTATCCCTAGCAAAGAAGTGCCTCGCAAACCGACACCTAAATCGATGCGCCACACATGTATATCGTCCTGCACATACCACGCCAGTTGGTTAGTCGCCGGGATATCGTAATACGCCCGAGGACGCAAGTTAGTTGTGTAACTTAACGGACGAGCCAAATCGTAAATCTGTCCGCGACCGAAGTTCTTGTTGTACTTCCATTCAATACCCGCATCCGCCTTGTGTTCGAATTTCCAGGTATTGAAGGTAAACGATGCTTTCGGACGAATAAAAACACTTAACGGGCGACCTTCTACACGATGGTTCGCCACATACTTCGACGGCAGCAGCTCGGCATCCTTATTGCCTTCCGACATATTATCCAACACCGGTTGTACAGGCGTGGTCAACTGCACGAACTTAGTCTGCGTAATCGTACTGATCTCGCCGGAGATATTCGCTAATAGCGACGCAGCCCACCAGTCTCGTTTCTTATCGCTCCAGTTGAGCGTGTTCGACAAGCCTATCTTGTGTAACTCACTACGATACGAGTCCTCTTTGGTCAAGTGGATATCCGGGTCATTCTTGTCCGTGTCGATATTGCCGGAATAGTCTGCATTCGCCTGCCAACGGATATTATAGTCCCCTACGGTCCACCGTTGCAGCAAGCGCACCGAAGCATTGATACGGCGGTAGTTCTCTAATGTGTTCGTCGGGTCATTCTTTGCACTCAAGTAATCAACCCCCACATAGATCGTCGTCGGATTAGCATTTTCGGCTTGCGACTTGCGGTTCACCTCAAAACCTTTACCTACATACACCAACTTACTGAACCCGTCTGCCTTAAAACGTGCTTTAAACGGTGTGGGTTTGATGCTACGCTCTATCTTCACCACGCCCGACGTGATATCGCCGTATTCGGCATTGGCTATACCGCGAATAATCTCCACTTTCTCAATATCATCCGTTGAGATAGTACGCATATCGACACCCTTATTGACCGTCTGCCTGGCTGCGTCCTGCGAACTGTTACCGCTTTGGATATATTGCATGTTCGCATCCGTCGATATCGGCGCTCCGTCTATCACAAAACCCGTACCTAACGAACCGGTAGAATAGTCCTCATCCGTTGTGCCGTCACCCGCCTCACGCAAGTGAATGGTGTTACTGTTAGTTAACTTCGGGTCCTTAACCGATGCACCTGGAAGCATGTTCGTAATATCCGTAAACGATGACGGCTGCAGGTGCTCCATTGCTTCCTTACTGATCACAGACGCACTACTTCGTCCTGTCGTCTCCTCTGCCGTCACAACCACTTCCTGAATAGTGAACAACCTGTCTATACTGTCCAACAAAGCCTGCTGCGCGCTGTCCAAACGCAACGAATCCGGCGACGACGCCATCACCGACATCTGCAGCACAATAAGCCCTATGAACAATAAACACTTTTTCACGCCGCAAAGGTACAAAAATTCTTCCATATACGCAAATTTACGGATAATAAATCACAATTATTTGGGATTTTCGATAGTGTATTTGCATATATCAACAAAAAGAACTACCTTTGCAGCCGAATTCATAAATGGCCAAACAAATGACAGAATCCATGATTGAATATGACCACGTGACGCATTATTACGGCAAGCGACTGATTTACGAAGACATGTCGTTCACCGTACCGCGTGGCCGCATCTTAGGTTTGCTGGGCAAAAACGGCACCGGCAAGACCACTACTATCAATATCCTTTCGGGCTTTATTCAGCCGCACGCCGGTTCATGCCGATTGCTCGGTTACGACACACGCACGATGCCGGCTCGCGAACGCGCACGAATCGGACTGCTGCTCGAAGGACACGTGCAGTACCCGTTTATGACCATTGCACAGATAGAGCAGTTCTATGCGCCTTTCTTCCCAAAATGGAACAAGGACGCCTACTACGAGTTGATGCGCCTACTCAAAGTGCAAGACTATCAGCATCTCAATCAGATGTCCAACGGCCAACGCTCGCAAGTAGCTTTGGGCTTACTCATGGCACAAGACCCTGAACTGCTCATCCTCGACGACTTCTCACTTGGACTCGACCCGGGCTACAGACGCCTTTTCGTGGAATACCTGCGGGACTTCTGCAAGAAAGGTAACAAGACCGTCTTCCTCACCTCACACATCATTCAGGACCTCGAACGGCTCGTGGATGACTGCATTATCATGGATTACGGACGCATACTCAAACAGTGTCCCGTCGCGGAACTCATCACACCCGACAAGACGCTTGAAGATACATTTATTGACTTAACAGGTAAATACTAATATGATACGCGCAATATTCTATAAGGAGTGGTTAAAACTACGACTTTTCTGGTGTTTAGCTTTAGTAGTGCACGCCGGACTCATCACTTACCTGCTACTCGCTTTGCGCTCAACGCTTCTGGCTTCGGGCGTGGTCGAGACTTGGGCAACTATGATTAGTCGCGACGTGCTAATGGTTAACGCGCTGATGTACCTACCTCTCATCACAGGTGTCGTTTTGGCGCTGTGCCAATGGATTCCTGAGATGCAAATCAAACGCATCCGCCTCACCCTGCATCTGCCTATCGACTACACGATGAGTATCGGCACGATGTTACTATGCAGCCTGTGCGGTCTCTGTCTGCTCTTCGCTGCCGATGCCGCTGTGCTCGCACTCATCGAACAAGCATGGTTGCCGCGCGAACTCGTTTGGCGCACGTTCCTCACCTGTCTGCCCTGGTACATTGGCGGAATGTTAGGGTATAGCGTCCTGACATGGTGTATCTTAGAACCTCAACGACTCAGACGATGCCTCAACTGCCTTGTCGGCACTCCGTTGGTGGCACTCTGTTTCCTCACAGCCCAACCGGCTTGTTATATCGCTATGTGGCCGTGGTTGCTGCTCATCCTCGTCGCAACTCTTTGTCTGCCGTTCTATTCCATTTATCGTTTTAAACTTGGGAAACAATGAGAAATATCAAATACATCATTATTGTTTTGGCGCTCATCGTCATTGCATGGTTGCTGCCGGCCCTCTACGAGCTCATATCACCCCGCACGGATAAGATGCCGTTCGTCGTCTATTCCTGTCTTGACAGCACGTTTATGCGCTTTGAGGTCAAGGATAAACAAGTGCGCTATGTCGATTTTCGCGGACAAGAGTTTACCAAACAACAAGCCGACAGCCTGCTGCCCCTCTTCTCTTTCCGCCAACTCGTTGCCGAAGGACGACTGCCCGATTCGCTCTATGGTGTGGCTCTCACTCCCAAAATCATTCAGCAGAACACCTTCCACTTCAAAACATCGCCCAAGCAACTCAATAAACCTGCCGTAGGCTTATACACCATGCTTGAGTCTGCTTCCGGACGAGTGGACCTGCAACTGCCGCCTGACGTCTTCCGCCTTACAAACGACGGACTGGAATTCATCGACTGCGAGACCAATACCGTCAACAAGGCCAAATCCCGCTCGTTCTCACGCGAACTCACCAAATACGGTTTCACCTTCCCCGTACAACTCATCTGGGGTAACGGTACCACACGCAAAGACTACGACAACGGCTTCCTGCTAACCGATGCTAATGACCGACTCTTCCAACTCAAGATGGTCAAAGGCACACCCTGGGTTAGAGAGATTAAGAATACGGCATATAACATCCGACAATTCAAGCAACTCTTCACCCTCGAGCCGGCAAACAGGAAACTAATCGGTTTAGTGGTAAGCGACGATAATCAGCTCTATGCCGTACGCTCCAATGGCGAACTGGCACATGTAGGTATCGATGCGTACGATCCGCAGCAGATGCAGATAACTATTGTCGGTGACCTCTTCCACTGGACGATTACCGAATATACTGCCACCGACTCGCGTTATTATGCTGTGGATGCGAAGACGTTTGAGCAGGTCGCTTGTGAGATTGTGCCGGACGGTGAACGGCCGCTTGCGCAGCGCATTGAACGATGGCTACTGCCTATACGCTTGCGTTTCACGTCCTGGCGCACACAACTGATCCAACCGAATATCAATGATGATTAAAGGAGGAAAGTGCAGAAAATCATAAATTCTGCACTTTTTTGTGCTATTTGTCGAAGATGGTTGAGATTAGTTGGTTGGTTCGTTGGTTTGTGTTTCGGCGGATTTGAGGTCTTGATAGATCATTGCGCGGACGAAGCCGGAGAATTGAAGATAGTGCTTGCCGACTTTGCGAGATAACTGAGCTTTAAACTGAACTTGATACGCATTATACAATTCTTGCGCTTCTTCCGGAGTGTAGTAGGTTGGCACGTGGTGGAATTCGTGGATTAGCCGTTGTTTTCTGGTTAGTTCTTCCGGCTGTGCGACTTGCAGAATTTGCGTCGTTCTGTGGCATGCCTCCTGCCAACGATTAATGTTAGCGAGTTCGGTGCCTTTAGGCGGATGTTTCTTGTAGTTACGCGGATTGAGCACATCATACTGTTCTTGTTTGCCTTCTCCGATGATGTTTCCTTTTTCGTCACGATAGGTTTTTCTCCGATGTACGGAATGATTTTTTGCGATTCGTCCATGTATTGAATGAACGGGATCAGTAAGTTGAACTGTTGCCATATTGAAAATTTTTAAAAATAATACTATTGTTCCGGTACTAAAGCGTTACTAACATATACACCTCATATCAATATCATAGGAACGACATATGAATAACATAGCAATCACATACGAATCACATACGAATCACATATGATTTTCCTACGGATGTCCTATAGTTTGCTGCAGCATTACAGGTTGCAGTAATATTCCTATACGTGCCTTGTATTGTTAGCCTTCCTAGGCGGATGCCGCTCCTCCCGCTTAACGGGAGAACGCTCCGGGGTGCAAAAGTAGTACAAATTTTTGGATTGTGCAAATTTTATTCTATAAATCCCCATTTTTAGGTATTGTGTATGTGAGAAAAAAGCAGTACTTTTGCAGCATGAAACGAATAAAAAAACATATTATACTGATGTTGTCGCTTGTGGCACTCCCTGTAGTAGCCCAGGATACGCTGAACACCAACGACTTTCGTATTGAGGAAGTACAGGTCGTTCAGCGCCGTAAGGGTACGGTTAAAAGTCGCACCGACGCCTTCGATACGCAAAAAATCAATGCCGAGGAGCTCTGTCGTGCCGCGTGCTGCAATCTGTCCGAAGCCTTCGAAACCAGTGCCTCGGTTGATGTGGCGTACGCTGATGCCGCTACCGGAGCCAAACAGATACGACTGCTCGGACTTAACGGCACCTACGTGCAGCTCATTCAAGAGAACACACCCGCCGTACGAGGACTCGCACAGAACTTCGGACTCGAGTATATTCCCGGACCGTGGATGCAGTCCATCCAGGTCAGCAAAGGCACATCTTCCGTCATCAATGGCTACGAAGCTACTTCCGGACAAATCAACGTCGAACTACTCAAGCCGCAGATACAAGACCCTTTGGCCATTAACCTCATGTTCAACAGCGACCTTATGGCCGAGGCGAATATCACCGGCGGATGGCAACTCAAAGACCATCTATACACCGGTATATTGGCTCACTACGGACAGAACTTCATGGCGATGGACCATAACCACGACTCTTTTGTGGATATGCCTAAGACCATCAACGCCAACCTCGCTAACCGATGGTTCTACAGACAGGGTAACTACACTTTCCAGGCCTTCGTGCGCGGACTATACGACCGACGCAGAGCCGGACAACTGTCCGACACCATCGCCAACCCCTACCGCATCAATCTTGACACATGGCGCGTAGAGGGATTCATGAAGAATGGATACGTTTTTGACGAAGAAACAGGCTCGTCCGTTGCACTCATCACAGCGGTCAGCTACCACGACCTGAACAACACCTACGGAATGCGCAAGTGGAAAGCCAATCAACTCAATGCCTATCTAAATGCCATCTATCAGGGCAATTTTGAAGGCAAAGGTGAAACGGACACCGACCACCGACTATCTGCAGGATTAAGCCTCAATATAGACAACTACCGCGAGACACTCAATATCCTGCCGGACAAACTCGACCGACTCGAGATAACACCCGGTATCTTCGCCGAATATAGTCTCAAGCACGAAGACATGCTCTCTCTCGTCGCGGGTGTCAGAGCAGACTACTCCACCCGACATGGTTTCTTCGTCACACCGCGAATGAACATCCGCTACACGCCTTTCGAGTGGTGGACCCTCCGCGGCAGTGTCGGGATGGGCTATCGTTCACCCAACGCCATCGCCGATAACGCTTTTATGCTGCCCTCCAGCCGAGTGCTGCATATAACGGACAAGATTAAACAAGAGCGAGCCGTTAACGCCGGTATCAGCACCACCTTCTACATCCCGTTAGGCAGCAAAGAGCTGCAACTGTCCGGCGAGTATTACTACACCCACTTCCTCAACTCCGTCATCGTCGATCTCGATCAAGACCCGCACGCCGTCTATATTTACAACCAAACCGACCTGCCCGGTGCAAAATCCTTTGCGCATAGCGCACAAGTCGAGGCCTCTATCGAAGTGCTGCGCGGTTGGACGTGGACTGCGGCTTTCCGCTGGACCGACATCGAGCAGACCACTATTGGCGCTAACGGCAACGCACGCCTGCGTGCCAAAGCCCTGTCTAATAAGTACAAAGGAGTTATCACCACCAGCTACCAGACACCGCTTAAGAAATGGCAATTCGACGTCACGGCACAGTTCAACGGCGTAGGACGCCTGCCCGACGGTTTCACCGCTTACGGCGACCTCAACGGCGGCTACGGAACACCTACAACGCTCCGGTGGTACCCGCAACTCATGGCGCAGATAACCAAGTACTGGCGCACTTGCAGCCTATACCTCGGGGCAGAGAACATGACTAATTTCACGCAAGACCACCCCATCATCGACAGCTTCAACCCCTATGGCACAGATTTTGATGCGTCAATGGTGTGCGCTCCAACTACCGGCTGGAAAGTGTACATCGGTTTCCGATATAATATAGAAAAACCAGACAATTAATTACTCCTATGAAACAATGGCTTCTCATCCTTTTGGCTCTCACCCTGTCCATCGGCACAGTCAACGCCAAAGTCAATAAACAAACCGTCGTCCTCAATGTAGACCTGCACTGTCAGGGATGCTGCGATAAAGTCATGAAGAATATCGCCTTTGAGAAAGGGGTCAAGGACATCGTCTGTGACCTCGATACCAAAACCGTCACCGTCACCTTCGACGCCGACAAAACCAATACCGAAGCCCTTCTCAAAGCCTTCGACAAAATAGGCAAACCCGCCACCGTCAAACAGCAATCATAGTAGCATTACTTTCCTGCCACTATGAAAGTTGGATTTTTTATAATTTTATCAACAAATTGCCTATTTCGTACCACTCAAGATACCACTTTCTTTGTCTTCATTGTTGATGCGCTTATTTTCGCGTGTCGAGGCTCTCGACCCGAAATCGAGGTTGCAATGGAAGTTGAGAATGAGCATCTGACGGAAATCCCGCATCTCGGCGTGCTGTGTGTTCGGTGCAAGGGAAGAGAGGTCTTTGGTCTCGATGCTGTAGCCCTTGACCGAGAAGGGGTTCATCAGCATTGCACGGAAGCCCCATTTGTCGGCATTGTAACCAAGACCGATATGATGGTAGAACTCGCCGTACTCCAGCGTCTCGCCCCAGAGGTTATTGTAGCGCGTGGTCACCTCGCCGAAGAACTGCCAACCGTTGTACATGCCCATGAAACTGGCGCGAACACCCGGGTTGAAATGCTTGTGCGTGTACGAATTGCCAAGCGAGACGTAATAGTTGGCGAACGGCGCAACGGTGAAGATCAGTTTGTTTTGCAGCACGCGCACTTGCACACTCGGAGCCACTTGCAGACGATGAAAACCGCGGTGGTTGGCGTATGTGCGGACGGCGTATGATTGACCGTCAATCAGCTGCTCAAAGGTCTCATCCATAATCGGTTTGTGGTCGTATGAGTAGTTTGCCCAGAGGTTCAGATTGACGTGTTTGGACTGCCACGAAAGCTGCATCTCATTGGCAACGAACATAACGGGTTTGAGGTTCGGATTGCCTTGCCGGATCTGATACTTGTCAATCTGTTGCGCCACGTCCGACATAGCAGACAGCGAGGGTTGGTAGCCGGAGACATAACCTTTATATTTCCAGAACACGCCCTTGCCGAAGTCATAACTCAGCGTCAGTTGCGGACGGGCAACCCAGTTCGACTGCTTCTGTCCGGCTTGCTCGATATACGTGTGCATAGCTCCGATACCCACAGCGGCGGAGAGCCTCCGCAGGCGGAATTGTCCTTCCGCAAAAGCGTAGGTCTCGGCGGTGGTCATATTGACGGTTGCACTGGCACTGCCGAGATACGTATTCTCGACCCATTGCTGGTTGTGGCGTACACCGACCGTCAGGGCGATGTTCTCCCAATCTTTCTCGTAGATGGCTTCACCAATGAGCGAGTATTTATTACCGCGCACACGAGAGGTCACATCGGTTGTGTCGGCGACCGTCTCGCCGAGCGGCAACTGCTCAAAACGACGGTCGTTGCTACTATTGATATACGTACCTACAAGGTCGAAATACAAGTGGTTGTCGTCCGGCAGATTATGCTCGTAATAGATGTCCAACGAGGGCGAAATGGATTGGGTGCTTTCGTGGTCGTGAATGGCAAAACTGTCCGTGCCCTGATACAGATACGAATCGCGGTTGGTCTTCGAGTGCGGCATAAATAGCATGTTATCGCGCAAGGCAATCTGGACCCTATTTTTCTCGCCGTTTGTCCAATTATAGGTCAGTCCGAGATTGACAGGATTACCCTTGAAACGTGTCGGTTCGCCCACTTCGCGGTTCTCAATCGTGCCCGTTGAAAAATTGTACGTCTCCGCATTCGTGCGCGTCCAATAAATATCGCGCGGAGAGTAGTGCGTCAAGAGGCTGAACGACGATTTGCCGAAATTCACCTTGCCCGACAGATGGTACTCGCCCCAACCGGGCATGGTCACGCCGTTGGACGCGTTGAGCATCAGATTGCCGCCTGTGTCGCGGTGTTTGACGATGTAGTTGATGACCGCCGCCGCGCCGTTATAACGCACACCCGGCTGGTCGTGGTACTCGATACGGATGACATCTTTCGGGTTGATTGCCATGACCTCAGAATTGCTTGCTTCGATGCCGTTGATACGCAACTGCACGTCTTGGTTGGCGAGGGTCTTGACGGTGTTGTCCGCAGGGTTCACCACGATACGCGGAATCTGCAAGTTCTGCAGCAACGACATACCATCGTGCGAGGCCTTGCGCTGCTCGCGGTTAGGAAGAAGGACCTGTTTGTCCACTTTTTGAATGACACTTTGTGCTTCCACCGTCACTTCGGCTATTCTGAACATGGATGTGTCCATCCGTAAGGTGTCGTTGCTGTTCGTTTGTGCGCCTGTTTGCGCGTTCATTGACACGGCGCAAATCATCGCCGCTGCCAATACGAAAATTCTTGCTTTCATTTTCTCCATTTTTTTTGAGTTGTTAAACGTTTCAAATTTTACTGCAAAGTTACGACAAAAACCCATTTATATCCAAATTCTACGATTTATATTTGCCTTGCGTAAATGGTTGATATATAGGCGAATTGGGAAAGAAAAGTTTATTTGTCGGTGCGAAGGGTTTATATAGGTAGGATGTGGATATGTTTTGTGTGGGGAAACATGTAATTTAGTACGGAAAAAAGTGGTATGCAAGACATGTAGACGTCTTGTAACTTGCTTTTTGTGTAAAAAAGCACAAAAATCATAAATATCACAGAAATTATTTGCATATCTCGAAAAAAAGTAGTACCTTTGCAGCCGAAAGTTGCAAAGACGAGAATATGACACCCAAGACAATAGATAATATTTACTTGTATCGAATGACCCACATAGGGAATATTCCACATATATTGTCTAATGGCATTGTCCATAAATCCTCTCCGTTAGCCGACCCAAATTATATTGCGATTGGAGACAAAAGCTTGATTGATTGTAGAAGTTCAAAAAGAATCAATGTGGATGGGCATTATTTAGTTCTTGGTGATTATATACCGTTTTATTTTGGAGTTAGGATGCCTATGTTATATGTAATTCAGCACGGAGGAAACTTTGTAGAGCAAGCACGACCTCCTCAAGAAATTATATATATTGTCATTTCTTTACGAAATGTGATAAAATCCGGTTATTCATTTTATTTTTCCAATGGACATGCAACAGATTTCCTAACTGATTTTTATTCAGTAAAGAACATAGATCAACTCCCCGTACTGATTGACTGGACTGCTGTAACAGAAAAATATTGGAGCCGAGAAGATGATAATGATTTAAAGCGTCGTAAGCAGGCTGAATTCCTAATAAAAGAAGATGTCGCTCCCCACAATATCGTCGGGTATGTATGTTATAATACCGAAGCAAAACAACAATTAATAAACATGGGCGTTAATCCAGAGATTATAAAAATCGCCCCTCAAGCCTATTATTGATATGATACACTACACTAAAGGAAATATTTTGGAATCTCCGGCAATGGCGTTAGTGAACACCGTCAACCTCGTAGGTGTGATGGGGAAAGGAATAGCGTTGCAATTCAAGACGCAATTCCCTGATAACGACAAGTTATATCAAAAAGCCTGCAAAACAGGTGATATTGCTATCGGCAAATTGTTCGTGACAACCCAGAGCACTATTTTCGGAGCAAAGTTAATTATCAACTTCCCGACGAAGAATGATTGGCGAAAACCTTCAGAATACTCATATATACAAGCAGGACTCCAAGATTTAATTCGCGTAATTGAGCAGTATCACATCACAAGTATTGCTATCCCGCCGTTGGGAGCAGGAAATGGAGGACTTAATTGGGTAAAAGTACGGGAAATGATTGAGCAAGCTTTGGCAAATATAGATGTGGATATTACTGTTTATGAGCCGAATGCCGTTATTGTAGAAAAAATGAAAGCAGAGCGCATCCCACTAACTAAGGCTCGTGCTTTATTGCTCTATGTATTATATGACTTGGTTCGAAATGGAGAATTCGTTTCAGAGTTTTCAAGTGAGAAAGTCTGTTATTTCTTACAGCGGTTTGGAGCACAAAATCTGTTTAACCTGAAATATACTCCGCAGTATTATGGTCCGTACTCCGGTAAAGTGCGTTATGTGTTATATGCGATGAACGGCAGTTATATTATGGGGAATAGTGCAATGGACAAGAAACCGTTTGAGGCACTGTCGCTGGTAGCTGATGCTTATGAAAAAGTCAAAGATATTGTTGAAGGAGATGAGGAATTGAAAGCGATTGCAAAGAAGACAACTGATTTCTTAAATGGCTATTATTCTGATTTCGCATTGGAGTTGTTGTCGTCCGTTGATTATATAATGAACTTGCACGGAGAGCTCTCATCCGAGGACATCTACAAATATTTGTCGGAATGGAATCATCGCAAGAGCGTTCTTTTTAACAATCCTAAATATATCGAATCTGCGAAAGCACACTTGACTGCAAACTTGGTTTATTCAAGTTAAATGGAATGTTAAAACAGAAATGCCAGATTTGAAGATGGTTTCAAAATAGTATCACATGATAGCATTTATTGATACAGAAGTAAGTGTGGGCACCCATAAAATCATGGACTATGGAGCCGTGCGGGATGATGGAGCACAATGCCATACTCACTCAATGCAAGAATTCAATACTTTTGTATCTGACTGCAATACATTGTGCGGCCATAACATCATCAATCACGACTTAAAGTATCTTCAATTACACGGAACATATACTACCATTGACACACTTCCTCTTTCGCCTTTGCTTTTTCCCGCCAAACCTTACCATCGGCTACTTAAAGATGATAAATTACAAGTAGATGAACTCAACAATCCTGTGAATGATTGCATAAAAGCACGAGATTTGTTTTATGATGAAGTAGCTGCTTGGAAAGGATTGCCTTTAGCGAAACAGAAGATATATCGGTTTTTACTAAAAGATACTGCTCCTTTTAGAGGCTTTTTCACATGGGTTGATACGCAGAATATTCCTAAAGTAACAATTCAACCATATTCTTTCTCGGAAGTAGCATCCCTAATTAAGGAAGAGTATTCCAACAGGTTATGTATAAATGCGAATATTGCAGCAGTAGCCAAACACTACCCGGTTGAATTAGCCTATGTTTTGGCACTTATAGGGACAAATGACCATTTTTCTATTACTCCGGCTTGGGTCCTACATAACTATCCGAAAGTACACAATGTCATTCAATTTCTATGTAACACATCATGCGGAGAGTGTGAATTTTGCAAGTCAAAGAATGATGCACATGTCGGATTGAAGGAATTCTTCGGTTATGACAAATTCCGTCTATTTGATGGTGAACCCATGCAGCAACAAGCAGTAGAGGCTGCTATACGCGGAGAATCACTCTTAACTATTTTCCCAACGGGAGGCGGAAAAAGTCTTACCTTTCAACTTCCTGCACTTATGGCAGGACGCAATATGCACGGATTAACCGTTGTGATTTCTCCTCTGCAAAGTTTGATGAAGGATCAAGTGGATAACCTTGCTGCACGCGGTATTAGTGAAGTGGTGACTATCAATGGGTTACTTGACCCCATTGAACGAGCCAATGCCATAGAGCAAGTGGCAGATGGCAGTGCGAATATGCTATATATCGCGCCTGAAATGCTAAGAAGCGCTACTATTGAGAGGTTACTCATGAATCGGAATGTAGTGCGATTTGTAATTGATGAAGCTCACTGCTTCTCGGCTTGGGGGCAAGATTTCCGAACAGACTACCTTTATATAGGTGATTTTATCCGCCATCTCCAGGAAAAGAAGCAGTTAGCAAAACCGATAGCCGTATCGTGTTTTACAGCTACGGCAAAACAGAAAGTAATCAGTGATATTTGCGATTACTTCAAACAAAAGTTAAATATTGACCTTAAAGTTTTTGCGGCAAAGGCTGAACGAAAAAATTTGCGTTATTCGGTGCTTCACGCAGAAACAGCAGATGAAAAGTATAGTTTACTTCGCAATTTAATCCTTGGTCGCCGATGTCCGACTATCATCTACGTAGCCCGCACACGACGCACTCGGGAGTTGGCAGAACGATTAAGCCACGATGGGATAGATGCTTTGCCGTTCAACGGAAAGATGGATAGTGCTGAAAAGGTGGCTAATCAAAATGCTTTTATGAGCGGCGAGACACAAGTCATAGTAGCTACTTCTGCTTTCGGAATGGGGGTTGATAAAAAAGATGTGGGCTTGGTTATTCACTACGATATAAGTGATTCGCTTGAAAATTATATTCAGGAAGCAGGACGTGCAGGTAGAGATCCTCACATGCAAGCCGAGTGTTATGTTTTATTCGATGATAGTGACCTTGACAAACATTTTCTGCTACTTAATCAAACAAAGTTATCCATCAGCGAGATACAGCAAGTATGGAAAGCTATTAAAGATTTAACATCCAAACGCGAGAAAATCAGCTGCTCTCCTCTTGAAATAGCGCGTCAAGCCGGTTGGGGAGAGGAAGATTCCAATGAAATAGAAACTCGTGTCAAAGGAGCCATTACAGCTTTGGAACAAGCGGGATTTCTCAGTCGAGGTAACAATTCTCCTCGCGTTTTCGCAACAGGCATCATGGTTCGATCAATGGATGAAGCAAGACAGAAATTGAATGTTTCAAAACTTTTTGACGACACTACACGAGAAGAGGCGGCACGCATCATTCGTTCACTAATAAGTAGCCGTGCTACAGCAGACAGTAGGGGAGCAGAGGCGGAAAGTCGTATAGACTATTTGTCTGACATGCTCGGTATTAAGAAAGAAAGTGTTATACGTTGTGTTAATCTAATGCGGCAGGATGGATTGTTGGCAGACACTCGCGACATGCAAGCGTTCATTGACCATGCCAAAATTCATCGGAATTTAGAAGAATTATTGCGATTAGAGAAATTCTTATTGCAGCATATAAGTCGTGAAATTACAGTATGTAACTACAAACAATTGAATGCAGAAGCTCAAACAGCCGGACATAAACGCTGCACGGTGAAACAGCTTCATCTCATGTTGCATTTTCTTCTAATCAAAGGATACATTCATAAAGAAGAGCACACTGCAAGTGAAAGTGTCAGCCTCAGATTACAAGCAGATAACAAATCCACATATGAACGATTTGAAAAACGAGCTGATATTTGCAGATTCATTGCTAACAAACTTACTAATGCGACAGAAGATAAATCGGTTACTTTTTCAATAGTTGAACTTTTGAAACAATATAACACGACTCTGCAAGGTAACGTTTTTTCTCAAACACGCAAAATCACAATAGGAGATTTAGAAGAAGCCTTATTATATTTGAGCAAGTTGGAATTACTCAAAATAGAAGGCGGTTTTATGGTTGTTTATACTCCCATGCAGCTCCATCGACAAGTGGAACGAACACGGCGCTATGGAAAAGAGCAATACCGACTACTTGACGAGTTTTACCGCCAGCGTGTACAACAGATACATATTATTGGAGAATTTGCCAATATAATGGTTCGCGATTATGATGCGGCAATGCGATTTATAAGTGACTACTTCTTAATGGATTATCGCGAATTCATAACCAAATATTTTAAAGGAGAGCGACGTACTCAGATTCTGAAAAATATCACTCCCGCAAAATATCAGCAGGTATTCGGGGTCTTGAGTGGGAAACAGCGACAGATAATAGACGACAAGCAAAGTAAATATATTGTCGTGGCAGCGGGTCCGGGGAGCGGCAAAACACGTGTATTGGTACACAAATTAGCATCATTATTACTATTGGAAGATGTCAAGCATGAGCAACTGCTCATGCTTACGTTTTCGCGTGCAGCTGCTACCGAATTCAAGAAGCGTTTGATAGAACTCGTTGGTAACGCCGCTCATTATGTAGATATAAAGACATTTCATTCCTATAGTTTTGATCTTATCGGTAGGCAAGGCACTTTGGAGGATGCAGATACGGTAGTCAGTCGTGCCGCAGAAATGATAGAGAACAGAGAAGTGGAGGAAAGCAAGATTGCCAAGAGCGTGCTTGTTATCGACGAAGCGCAAGATATGGGAGCGGATGATTTCCGGTTGGTTCAAGCTCTCATGCAGCGCAATGAAGATATGCGAGTTATAGCGGTTGGAGACGATGACCAAAATATCTATGCTTTTCGAGGGAGCGATTCTAAATATTTGCGTTCACTGACAATAGATTACGATGCTACTTTTTATGAGATGACGGATAATTACCGTTCTGACATTTCAATAGTGGAATATGCAAATAGGTTTGTTAAGAACATTCCGCATCGAATGAAAAATACTCCGATTGCAGCTATTTCTAATCAGCAAGGAAATATAGTCGTATCACAAAACAAAGTCACACAATTTAATCCTAAAATATCTGGAACAACAGCTATTCTTACGCTTACGAATGAGCAAACTCTTCAGGTTGCATACATGCTTTCTCAACAAGGCAAGCATGTACAATTACTGCAAAATACGGACTCATTCAGATTTATTAATCTCGCAGAAGTACGTTATTTCCTGAAACGGATAGCACATGCTGATGATGGAACTATCAGTAATGAACAATGGGAAGAAGCAAAAGAAGATACATTAAAAGTTTATTCTACAAGTACTTGCTTGAATATAATGAGAAAGTTCTTTGCTGATTTTGAAGCGACACATCGAACGTATTACAGGAGTGATCTAAGGGATTTTGCATTGGAATCAGATATCGAAGATTTTATTTCTACAGAGAAAAATACAATTTTCGTCAGCACTATACATAAAGCCAAAGGACGTGAATTTGATACCGTTTATTTGCTTCTTGGAAAAATAAAGAATATTGACGTAGAAAAATACCGGACTATTTATGTTGGTATGACTCGTGCCCGGCATAATTTATACATATTCAATGATGATTCATTTCTTGAGAACCAGCCATCCATAGTATGTTCACTTTCAATGAAAGATGTGTGGCTGGATTATTTCAAAGATAAAAAAGATAAGGTTTTACTGTTGCGCAGTGGAGATAAATTGGAGTTTATAAATGGTTTCCTCCTAAATTCTAAAGGCGAATATATTGCAAGCCTTTCTGCTAAAATGCGCAAGTGGATGGAAGAAATGAAAGAATATACCGTTTCTGATGCGCATGTCAGTTATGTTCTTGCATGGTTGCCAAAAGAAGAGACAGAAGAGGTAGCAGTCTGTCTCGCCAATATAATTTTAACAAAATAACAATAATTCTACCAACTAATCAATTATGGAAGAGAAAGACAAAATTGCACTTGCCCAAGACTGGGTACGCAAACTGGCAAATGGTATAAATCCACTTACAGGAAATGCCGTAAATGAAGATGACGTGGTAAATAATGTGCATATCTCTCGTTGCCTTTTCTATGTAGCGGATTTATTAGGTAAGTATACGGAGAGGAGGCCAAGATCTAACTCTTCAAGAATAATTCCGTTTACGGCATCCGCTGTGCAAAAAGAGAAATATAACTATGTAGAGGCTATATCTATATCTGCTTTTGCAAGAGAAATAGAGAAGTTAATCCCCGAAGATATGAAAGCGTTAGGCTATTCTTTGATGACTAACTGGCTTGTACAAAATGGATTGCTAACGGAAAGTGAGCCGGACACGAATGGACGTACTTTCAGAGTTGCAACCGCAAAAGGAGAAGAAATCGGTATCTATTCCGAGGAGCGCGAAAGTGAAGGAAGAGGACACTATCTCATTACTCTCTACAATCGCGAAGCACAAAGATTTTTGCTTGAGCACTTAGAAGAAATATCGCATGTTCATTAATCTAAAAATGCTGAACTTAAGTCTTGTCTCCAAGTGCTATTAGCAATTATCTTTCCGCCGCTGGCAGTGCTTGACCGCGGATGCGGTTCCGTGACCATTGTATTTCTGCTTACCCTATGCGGATGGATACCGGGAGTTATAGGCGCCCTAATCATTCTAAATAAGAATGAATGAGAATGCAAAAAAATGAAAAAAGTTGCAATAGAGGTGATAGATTTCATCTCTTTTTTGACTATATATAGAGGGGTATGGATATCGAAGAGTAATAGTAACGCGAGAGTGGCTTGAGAGTGAAGGAGTGCGACGGAACGCACTCCGAGTGAAGTGCCCGAATAGTCCCCACTATGAGGACAAGCACGAATATAGAACAAAAGATTGACTGCTATTATATTAAGCATTCTTAATAATCATACACCTTTCAATATCGGTTCAAGATCGTTCCAAATAGCAGACCTTGCGCTGACCCTGCGCTGCACTTGGGCGGACTTTGGTATAACGTCCAAATCTTAATAATCGGAAACTTTATATTGACTACTCCTAAATTGTTGATATAGAGCATGTTCGTAGAAGAAAAGTTTATATATAGGCGTTTTGCTTTGCATAATTCGTAAAAAAATTGTATCTTTGCAGAAAATTTCGAGCAAACAGATGAAAAGCAAGTTCTTAATTGGATTGATAGGAGCGATGGCTCTTTGCCTCATGGTGAGCTGCAGTGTGCGGAGGGATAGGGAACGGATTGATACTGCGGAAGAGTTATTATATAGCAGCAGGGATACCGCAGAGTTGCTGATCCGACAAGTCGAGCGTCTTGAACGGTTGGACGATGAGCATTTGGCTAAGTATTGGTTCGTTATTTGCGACCTACATGCCAATTCCATGCAATCGCTGTCCGAGGATTCCATGATTTGTTGGGCGTCTGAGTATTATC
>JAFSPA010000001.1 GCA_017443145.1 Paludibacteraceae bacterium | reverse complement strand
TTATACTGTCAGCTTCTGCATTGATTGCAGCTGTCAACGTGTCACCTGTGCCTGCAAAGAATGCGGTCCATGCTCCGGCAAGATCCTCACCCCAGGTCCAGGCTGCAAACTTAGCATTTGCCTCTGACCATACACCAGGTATAAGATTTAATGTCTCAAGTACAGGCGGAACATATGTTCCTTCGGTATTTACGCCAAAGAGCACGAAACGTTTACCACCGGTAGCAGTAAAGGTAAGAGTTGTTTCCTCGGTTGTATTTACAGCTATCTTATAGTAGCCATCCTGTTCCGGATCGCCAGCCATCGTATATGGAGAGTTACCAGCGACGCCAGTGTTTTTAGCAATGGCAACCGCTTTTGTTCCTTCAGCCAATCCACTTATTGAAAGAGTAACGGTTTCTGTATTCCAGCTATAAGCATGGAAGTGCAAGTTAGCCACACCTGCCGGAATAGTTACTTTGACAGCACCTGTAACACTTCCGGTACCAGCTTTTAATCCTTTAACAGTATCGCCAAGCACCACAATGTCAGCAACAGATGCACTTGTGCCACCAGTTGTTGCAAGTGTAACATTGCTTGTATAAGTATCCGCTAAGGTTGCCCCTGGAACTTGAGCCCAATCAGCTACAATATCATTAGCAGCATACGAACGATTAGCTTTCTCTGAGCGGTCAGCATTTACCTCTGTATATTTCCAAGCAGCTCCGGCACAGTACTTATAAGAAGCTGTGTCGGTCGGGTTACCGGACATAACATAAGTAAACTTATTTGCTCCGGCAGCAGTCATTGCGACTTGTGCCCAGCCGGTGAAGTTACCGGCGATATAGCATTTCGGAGTTTCATCCGGTACAGTTACGGTGAAAGTAGTTGTGCGTTCAACGAATGTGCCGGTAAGAGTAATCTTCGATCCGTCAAAAGCGACGGTTACGTTATTAGGTGTTTCAACCTCAAACTCAATATTATGGTCTGGATCTCCGCCATCGTAAATATTAGCAGAAGAAGCGGCTACATTCAAAGCCTCGTATCCATACCAAGTTGAACCGTTTTTGGTCACTTTGAGGACATATTCGCCTGCTGCGAGATTAGCGAAAGTATATGAGCCGTCGGTCATCTCGATAGCAGTAGCATCCCAGGCCTTAGCTGCACCTACGAGAGCGGCATTACCGGTTACGTAGTATTTCGGCGCGGCAGGAGTATATTTGGACCAAGTACCAGTACAACCGGGATCTCCCCAAACAGCAGAAGCCGAAGTAATGGTATACATGTTATTCCCATCAGTCGGAATAGTCAAATCACCAGTTTTTGCTCCCCAGTCAGCGATAACGCCACTGCCATTCACGCGAGTGAAGATGATACCGGTGGCATCAGAAGGAACGTCGTAAGTCCACAATCCGGATTCGCCATCAACCGCAGTCATACGAACACCCGGCCACGTTGTCGAGGTAGCTCCACCCCAATAGTGTACACCGACAGCTGCGCCGTCAGTAGTCCACCAGCTTTGCTCCATTTTGCAATAGAGAGTGGTAGTAGCCGCAGCTACTTCTTCATACTCAATTGTGAATGATTCGCAAAAGAGGGAGTTTACAGTGGCTGCGATTGTCAGGACTACATCTTCGTCTTCTTGAATCTCGTAGTCATCGTCAGTCATAGCTGGCGTAACGTCCGTGTAAGTTTGGGTGTAGGCACCATTCCAAGTTGCATCGCTAAAAGCAGCGGTTGCAATTGAGGAAATGGTTGTTGTTCCTGCCACAGCAGTAAACGAGCCTGATCCCGCGCTCTTGTTAGATTTCATGGACAGCGTAATACCCGTAATCTTATAACCCTCAAAACCCGATAAGGTAAGGGTCATAGAATTATTTTTGGTCAGCTGGCACTTTGTCGTATAGGTCGACGCATACGTTGCTGTCGCCCCATCCGGTGCAGTACCAGACTTTTCCACCGCCGACGTGCTTGCGACTGTATAGGTCACCGAAGTCGGGGCTGCCCACATCATTGCGCACATAAGTAGTGCGCCGAGAATTGAAAGAAACTTTCTCATAATGATTAGATTAAATTAATAATAAGGTTAACTATATAAAACATTAGATGTTTTGCTATAATATATTAAGGTACGCGCGAGGGATACTTAGGTTATACTCAAGTTATACTCAGATTAGGTTAATCTATCGTGTATCTATCGTGTATCTATCGTATATCTATCGTGTATCTATCGTGGGCACCGGTAGGTTTAACGGATATATTTCTGTCCGTTTTGGATAACGATACCCTTGTAGTCGGCATTCACCTTGCGGCCAAGGATGTCAAACATCGGAGCGTTGAGGTCAAGTGTAGCGTTAACGTGTTGGATAGCAGTTGTGCCACCGCCACTGGTGCAGTTTTCGCTAACGAGCTCTTTGCCTGCGATTGGTTGAGTTGAGAGAATTACATCTTCGCCATCCTTATATAGATAGAGTGTATAGGAGCCAGCTGTAAGATGGAATTTCTCATTACCGGTTTTAGTCATCGTGGCTTGAGTCGGGCCATCTACATACGCTGCAGTCATATATTGCACGCCTTGGACTCCTTTCTCTTGATACACTACGAAGAGATACGCATTTTGCTCTACATCAAGATGTGCCGTACCACAATTGAAGATATTGAATCCACCAGCTTCGTTTGTGAGGTCACCACCATCGATATAACCTTTGTAATACCAGTATTTTGTGGGTTCTTCGCCACTGCCGCCGCCGGTACCCGGATCAGGAGTTGTGCCACCTTCATATTTGCTCCATGCGCCATCACAACCAGGATCTCCCCAAACGGGTTCTGTGCTGGTGATGGTGTATAAGTTGTTACCATCGGTCGGGAGAGTTAGGTCTTTTGTTTTAGCTCCCCAGTCTGCGATGTCACCGCTGCCATTAACGCGTACAAAGATGATATTCGAGGCATCAGAAGGGAGATCATACGACCACGTTCCATCTTGTCCTGAAACAGGACTCATACGAACACCAGGCCATGCAGGGTCAGAAGATGTTCCCCAATAATACACTCCTACTGCTGCTCCATCAGCAGTCCACCATGATTGAGTCATTTTGCAATAGACCGTTGAAGCAGACATTGTCATAATGCCCATCAGCGCAACAATTGCAGAAAGAAATAATTTTTTCATAATTCAATTAAATTTAATGGTTAATTAATAAGTTTATTTAGTAAATGTCTATTATTGCAATAGATATTTATTTCCATTTTGTATTACGACTCCCTTGTAGGAAGCGTTCACTTGTTGTCCCATGATATTGTACATGGCAGCCGATTTATTCAGTTCTGGTTTTGCTATTTGGGCTTGCTCTATCTCGGTAGCAGGCATAGTGCCGGTGTAGTACATTGCGTACTTGGAACCTTTGACAGCCTGTTTGTAGCCGGAAGGAGCCGATTTAGATGCAGAAGAGCCGAGGTAGAGAATGACCTTACCATATTTGCCGGTAACTGTTGCCTCGTAGTATCCATTACCATTGGTCTCAGACACAGCACTCTCGGAGTGGATACCTGCACTACGGCGTGCTTCAATCATTGCCTTGATGTCGGATTTGTACTTGTACCAATGCGGCCAGAACACGCAGGGGATACCCGGCATAGAGAGTATATAGGCGTTGCATTGCATAATCAGCTCCTTATCGTTGATAGAGCTACCATCCGTTTTATTGCCACAGTCACCGCCAATATCGGGACGTTTGAACGTATCGTGATTATCAACGAACGTCACAGCATACTTCTGATAGTCTTGTCCACGCATACCAGGTTTAACAAGATTGGAATAATTGTTTTTCGTAATACCATTTTGGAATGCAGCATCACGTTGGGCAAAGTCGAAGGTCATAGTGTTCTTGCTTGCCTGGTCGATACGTGTCTTGAGTGTTCCGGCATTCGTCACCCAGTATTCCATCACCGAGATATAGGGTTTAGCAGCAGAAACATAGTCGTTCGTGTGAGACACATGGTAGCCTACACTATAGTCGAAACGATAGCCATCGTAGCCTATTTCGCCCTTTAGGAACTTCAGATATGCTTTACACATGGCTTGTACCTGTGAATTGGTATGATCCCAATCGCGTGCGTCTTTGTAGTTACGATTGCTTTCTTGTCCATCGTCAGCATTAGGACCCACTTGATAGCCATTTGACGCGGCTTCATCAGTACTGGTAATCCAGGAACTCTGCGGGGAGAATTTGCCATATGTACCGAAATCTTGGTCCATGAAGTCATTCCATGAACTCTTATTACCTGCATGGTTGATAACCACATCTGCCAACACGCGTGTTCCTCCACTATGCAGAGTCGAAATCAGGTTCTTCAAACCGGCTCTCATCCCCATCTTGCTATTTTGATTGGAATATTGCTTGGGGATATATCCCATGTCATCATTGGCATCGCACGAAGGCGGTAGCCAAACGAGTTGGAAGTATTGTGAGATCTCCGATGCTGCATTGAGCAATACAGGCCATTGGGACGTACCATATGTTCCGTCCGAGTGCGAGTTCCAGTAGAAAGCTTGTAGCATAACATCCGTACACTGTGAAGGTACCGCCGTCGAGAAGTCCTGACCGGGATTAACGGGGTCGCTTCCGCCACCCGGAGTATCGCCGCCACCGGAACTACCATAGGTACTCCACGTTCCACTACACTTGCAACTCTCACCACTCCAACAATTGGTCGAATTGCTTATTGTGAAGAGGTTCTTTCCATCCGTAGGAAGTGTCATATCTTCAGTCTGTGCACCCCAGTCAGAAATGGCACCATCGCCATTTACGCGAACAAAGATAATATTAGACACTCCGGAAGGGAGATTATATGACCAAGTACCATCTTGCCCCGAAACGGGACTCATACGAACACCAGGCCATGCAGGGTCAGAAGATGTTCCCCAATAATACACTCCTACGGCTGCGCCATCAGCAGTCCACCACGACTGGGTCATTTTGCAATACACAGTCGCAGCGGAAAGAGACGTCACACACAATAGTGTTATGATAAATAAACTGATTTTTTTCATGGTATTTACTCCTTATTAATACATAAGATACTTATGTCCGTTTTGGATAATAATTCCGCGGTAGGTTGCATCGACTTGTTGTCCAAGCACGTTGTACATCGGAGCGCGGAGGTTTAGTTGCGGAACGTCTGCATCGACGTTATCAATTCCCTGACCCGGACATGCAATAATCCGTACGCTGTTTTCAGCTTTCTCATCCCACTCGAAGCAAGTCGATTCCTCAACTAACAAGTCACCTGTCTGGCTTGTCTTACCGTCATTAAAGATTACATTAACGGATTTATGCTTCTTGTCGAAGGTATAGATATATGCGCCTTGAGACTTGATATTCATCTTCGTTCCGGGCCACTTGCCTAATAACTCAGTGTCTGTTCCGTCAGTCGACCACGCGTAGAGGTTAACTTGACTCCAGCTGTCCGGAGCCTTGAACGATACCATAATCGGGCCTTCTTGAGGCTCTTTGTAGGTATAAGTACCTTTCACGATCTCCGTTGTCTTACCACCTGCTACTGCCATTGCGCGCAACTCGGTCGACTCCTTGAAGGTAAGTATCAGAGGATTAGTCGTGGACGAGGTAGAAGAAGTCGTCGGGTTGGTGCCATTAGTCGTGTAATAGATCGTCGGCTTTTGACCTTCAGGAACACCTACAGCCGTGATAGTCACGTTGATACCGGTCGTTTTGTCTCTGAACACGCTACTTTCCGGATTCAATGAGATACCAAACGGCACTTCAATTGCTCCGCACTCTTCGTCCAACATCTCGCTGCCATATTGCCATTGGTAGCAAACATCACAGTCAGTCACCAAGTCACCGGTCTGCAGGCCATTACCCTTACCGTTATTGAAGATGAACTTGGTGGACTTAACACCTGCCGGCAGTTCATAGCGATACCAGCCGTCAATGCCCATACTCATCTTCGTACCGGGCCAACCACCTGCGCTACCGCCGTCCCACAGGAAGACATATGCATCGCCCTTCCAGGTCTCATCATGTGCGAAACGAAGCACGATAGGAGTCGTTTGCGGAGCCTTGTACGTATAGGTTGCTTCCATCACAGCCGAACTCTTGCCGTTCAATACCGCAATTGCTTTCACGGTGGTCGTGCCCGTTACAGTAAACGCTCCGGAGTATTTCGTCGAAGATGCGCTCGGAGTAGAACCATCGGTCGTGTAATAAATCGCCGGAGTACCGGACAATGCAGCTGCCTCCATCGTTACAGAGAACGTGGAAGTCTTATATTTCTGCGACGGAGTAATACTCAAACGAGGAGTCTCTGCCTCAGTCGTCTTATAGTACATGGCGAAGTTTCCACCCTTGTAGGCTAACGAGTAGCCGCTCGGAGTAGTACCATATCCGCTGTTCGGACCAAGTAACAGACGGATCGAACCTTTCTTACCATAAACAGTCGTCTTATAGTATCCGTCACCTGCTTCCTCATCACTCGTAGACTCGGAATGAACACCCGTAATCTGACGAGCCATAATCATCTTATTGATTTCGTCTTTGTATTTTACCCAATGTGGCCAGAATACACAAGGAATACCCGGACGAGAAAGGATATAGGCATTTGCGCCAAGTACACGGTCCTTATTATAATCTTCCATCGACTTACCGCAGCCGCCAATCTCATCCTCATTAATACGTCCGTCCTTGCAACCAAAGTACGTATCGTGGCTATCTACAAAAGTAACTGCGTGACGACCGTCACCCGTTCCTTGCAAACCGGAACCGACACACTTGCCATAGTCGCCGTCAGCGATACCTTGGATTGCGATGCTTTTATTACTGAAGTCAAATACCGTTGTATTCCATCCGCAGTCGTTCAGATACGACTTAATCTTGCTCATATCGCCGTTCCAGTACTCGCATACAGAGAAGTAGTTCTTCGAAGCAGAGTTATACATATCGATGTATTTGCCCTTGAAGCCCTGCGCATAGTCATAACGCCATCCGTCAAAGCCCATCACGTTCTTCATCCACTTCAGATATGCCTTCATCATATTTTGTACACGTACGTCGGCATGCGCCCAGTCACGAGCGGAAGGATAGTTATCTTGACCATTGTAACCGCCATCATCAACACCCGTTGCTTTGCCCATGCATTCACCTGCATCAGGATCTAAGTTCACTTCGTCCGTCTTGCAAATCCAACCTGCATCAGGATTGAACACGCCGTAAGGAGTGAAGTTCTGCGTCTCAAACGTACACCACGACGGACCTTCTGCGTGGTTGATAACGATATCTGCCACCACTTTCGTGTTGTTCGCATGCATCCGATTGATGAACTCCATCAACTCCATCTTCGATCCCCAGTCCGAGTTCTGGTTGCTATACTGTTTCTGGTGGTAACCGGTACCTGTCGATTTGCCCGAAGGTGGCAACCAAACCATATCGAAATACATGCCGATATCGTTACTCTTCTCCAGCAACGTAGCCCATCTCGTGTTACCTAATTTCTTACCGTTAATCATCACATTACCCGGTGCCGGATGCTCATCATCATCGCTCTTATACGAATCATAGTAGAACGCTTGTAACATCACATCCGTGCACTCCGTCGGAACAGACTTAGCATAATCAGGACGCTCCGGAACAACCGGCGTATCGTCACCCGTTATCTTAACACAGAGTTTATAATCCGTCTTCGAGAAAGTGATGGACACTGTAGCTTTCTTCGTGATATTGAATACCACATTGCCGTTTTCACCTTCTGTCAATCCGGTACTGCTGCAAGATGCATCCAACGAGCTGTAACCCCAGTTCAAATCCCATGTACCATTGGTAATCTTAAAGATATACTCACCTGTAGTAAGATCTGCAAAAGTAATAGCACCATCGGTCAACTCGCAGCCCTTCGGGTCCCAATCCATGCCGCAGCACCACGTGCCACCCGTCACACCATTACCGGCAATATAAATCTTGTCAAGTACAGGGGGAGTATAGGTGCTCCATTCGCATGTAGCCACACCCACGGTAGCTTCGGCTTGGCCGGGTGAACACCAGTCGCTTTGCTCTTCCGTCCAACCGGTAATCTTACAGAGATTTTTACCGGAAGTGAAATCGGTTTGGTCTAACGTTTTTCCCCAATAACCATCACGATTGCACCATGTGGCATAATCCGTGCAAGAAGGACTCAGACGCTTGAACAACAAACCCGTCTGACCATCAGGAATCTCAGCTTGGAAAATGTGACCTGCCAATGCCGTTAATACAACATCATCTTCGCTTGCGCCCCAAGAGTGAATAATTAATTTAGCGCCATCAATATCCCAAATGCCGTTTGCATCGAGATAAATCGTCTGCTTCGCCATCGTTGTCAGCGAACATAGAAAAATCGCAAATAGGAAAAATACTCTTTTCATGATATATAAATTTAAAGTTAATTAATAATTTTCACCAAATCGACCACAAAGATACGACTTTTTTTTCAATCCTGCAAGAAAAAAATCACTTTTTATTACTAGAAGTAATATTTTTGATAAAAAGTGTCAAGTTTTTGACGAAAAACGTTACATTATAACCGCCATAATCCAACTTGTATTCACGTTCCGGATCATCTTGATAAGCCGGTCGCGGATCCTGCGAAAGAATCTCAGTTAAGTCACTCTTAACTTTCGCAAAATTGCCATATCCTATCCTACTCCTATCGATGTTTTGGCCTTCCGCAAAAGCGCCCCAATTCACCTCCAAACGATGCTCTTTTACCTCATCCGCAAAACCGCTTTTCGCTTCCGGATGACTGTCACTATATCGCAGGTACGGCTTGATGTCATAAATCGGCGTTCCGTTCAGCAAATCAGCTCCGCTTACCACCAATTCCAACGCGCCGTTCTGGGCCTCTATACGCAGCAATTTGACGGACGTTAATCCTACAGGATTAGGTCTATATGGACTTCGTGTCGCAAACACTCCCACCCGCTTGTTTCCACCAAGCCGCGGAGGACGAACCGTCGGAGACCACGAATCCGCATCTGCGCGCTCTTTTTCCACATCGCTAAAACCCCATAGCAACCATAAATGCGAGAAATCTTCTATCCCTCGTATCGCTTCCCTCACAGCATACGTCGGCTCAAAAACAATCCGCGTCTCAATCTCCGAATTTTCACGAGACTGACGAGGGATACCAAACTTGTCCGTAAAGCCGTTTTCGGCATGTGCAATAACCTTCAAAGTCATAATTTTTCCCAATTTTGGCGCAAAGATACACTTTTTTTCAAAAAAATGCAAGAAAAATTTTGTCAATTCAAAAAAAAGCAGTACTTTTGCAGCCGCTTTCAAAAAAAAGCCTTGGTACCTTAGCTCAGGTGGTAGAGCAATGGACTGAAAATCCATGTGTCCTTGGTTCAACTCCAAGAGGTACCACAAAGAAGCCGACGATTTCGCCGGCTTCTTTATTTTTCGCAGCATACCTTGCGCCACTCTTGCACCACTCTTGCGCTAGGGATACGCTAGGGATACGCTACCCTTAATCTACTCGCGCGCCCTGCGCATTATACAGTTTTCCGTCATGCAACAGATACAACTGACCGTTCTGCATAAACTTCAAAATCGCAGCCTTGGAAGACTCCACTTTCTCCAATGCCGTAGGAAGCTCTTTGAACACAGCCGTATAAGTCACATCTGCAGTCACTTCCACTATACGCGGATTAGGAGCTGTCGCATCATCAGCCCAATAATCAAACTCATACCCATCTGCCGGCTCTGCCGTCAACTTAAGCTGATTACATTCGCCCGTTACCTCTTCCTTGAGGATCGAGCCGTTCTCAGCTACAAGCTTCACATCAAACATCAGCCGCTCCGTAATGGACTTAGCCAGCGAGAGAGTCTTACCCAATTCACCTGCCTCAAACGTCTCCTTCAGACCGCAAGGTACAATAATATCTCCCAGCGGAGCATTGGACAAATTATACGAAGCGGGACTTGGGTTGTATTTCTCAAATGCAATCACTTTCGGGAATACAATCGCACCTAACTGACCTGATACGGCATCATTGCCAATAAGCGTCAGCGACATCGGCAGATTATACACCGCATCTTCAAGCTTAATAGGCATCGCTACCAACGTCGTTGTATCCTTATTGAACAGCATATTATCCATTACCGAGAAATTCGGATTATTCTCATCTATCGTTACCGAAGTGACGTTATACAGCATATAGGAGTCCGGAGCGAAAGTTTCCAATTGGTCGCCAATGTGTACCGTGGTCAACGTAATACCGGAGAAGGCAGCATAGTTGATTTTCTTCACTTTCTTCGTATCAAAACTGGTGATAGAAGTGCCATTGAAGAGATACGAAGACAGTTCCGTAATCTTGTCGTTCAAAACTATACTGGTTACACCCTCACAGCCTGTAAATGCAAAAGAGCCTATTTGAGTCACCGCATACTTAACACCAAAAGCATCTTCTACAGAGTCAGGCAGAATAACCGCTCCTTTAGGTTTGTCCGCCTCATTAGGATAGTAGTTCGGACCGACACCACCGGCATTCACCACACTCACCGTGCGTTTCTCTCCGTCTTTCGCTGTAATCTTGTAGAACAAGTTATTACCTTGGTACTCATACCGTATCGTGTCACCTTTCTCCTTATAGAGCTTATGCGCTAAACGCACCGACTGTCCGTAACGACCGTTCTCACCCCATCTGGCCATCTTAACACCCCAGCGATAATCTTCACCACCGTAATATTCAAAGGTATAAAGATACTTACATTGTCCTTTTGCCGCATTGTGAACAGTTTTGGTCCAATACGTGCCAAGATAATTCTCGTAGTAGGAATAACGGAACATAGTAGCCTGCTCTATGCACTTGGTATTCAAATAGTTTCCGTATCCTCCCGAACGACGACCTGCATAAGGCAAGAACAACGCACCTGCATCCTCCAACAACTTCCACTCTGCAAGTGTGAACTTATTCGCCGGCATATTCGCCTTCTTCACACGATAGTGGTCGTAGGAAGGATCAATCATATCATCATCGGCCCACACTTCCGACGTCGGTATCGTTTTCGGAACAAACGTAACACCTGCCGGAGCTGTCCATTCGTCAGGCAACAGAATCATACCGAGCGTATCACCTATATACGCCATACCCCATTTACTGTCCCATCCTTCGCGTTGAGCTAAGAGATAATACCACTCATCCGACGTCAACGTGGACAACTCTTCTCCCGGGAACAGTTGTCCCCAATCCACGAACTTCTGGTTGCAATAAGTCAACGTGTCGTAGTTAGACGTCGCGCCGTAGTTATTCTTTGGCCCAAGACTCCAACTCAGCAAGTCAATCCAACCGTCGTAATTGGGGTTACCCACTTCCAGATTGGCATTGCCGCACCAATCCAACTGAGATGGCGCAATACGCCACACGCTATCCTTCATATGGAACTGCACATTACCATGCGCGAAAGTTACTTGCTTACCGACGGCAACAGAGAACTTACCGGTAGCAAAAGTCGTTACTGCACACATCAGCGCGGCAACAATAAATAGTGATTTTTTCATAACAATTATATTTAATAAGTTTAATAAGGTTATTGGACTGCTTTAATAAACTCTTCCGCATGATGTCCCGGTACCAATAAATGGTGGTTCGCTATCGGTTTCGACAGCAAATATGGAATCACATGTTTGGTCTTCAACCATACTTGCGTACGGCACAGATTAGGCTGATACTGATTGCGTACCAACTCCACATCCTCTGCAAAAACGCGCTTCAAATCGCCACTCACTTTCACCAGCGTATAGTCGCCAAGCGGCAAATCCGCGTGAATAGAAATACCTATTCCCGACTCAAAATGGCTGTCGTACTCGTATTTATCCACCATATTCAGCGGAATAGTACAATGTGCCCACAGCATCTCGCCGTTCTCCGCATTCACTCTTGCAGGATTGCATTGGAAGCCCGATACACCTGCAATACGCTTTGCCAGCACCATCGTCAACAACGCCGGCACATCACCTTCACAAGCCGCCGGAATACCTTCCGCATTCAACTTAGCAAGCGCCAAACAGCCTGTGTTCTTACAAACACTCAGCAAATCAAAGCAACGAAGTGTCAATCCTTGCAAGTTATACTGCAGCACCAATTCTCTCAGCCGCTCGTAGATACGAAGCGCACCTTTCTCGCCTTCTTCCACTTCGCCGATTACTTGCACCTCCTGAATAGGAATTTCCACAAGCTCGCAGCCTAATTTCTCGCGAATAATATCCGCATCATATGTCGATGAGATAAGCCAATCTGACGGCTTACCGATGAGTCCTAATCTCTCCATGTCCGTTGTGTTGATTGATCCAACTTAAGATTTCGCAGCAGGCCGCAAGCGAGTTACTCTGCTCGCCGGCAATCAGATATATAGGCTTGTCAAGAGATATCTCTCCCTTGTTCACCTTCTCAAGGAACAATGCTTCGCTACCGCCACTCAGCACGGCAACGACTTGATTTTCTTCCACCCACTTCGCATCCGGTTCAAACGGAAGCGCTAATTTCTCACGGTGGAGCGATGAGGCAAGTGTAATTAACATGATATTAGATTGTGTGAATTTGTGATTTTGTGAATTTATACTACACCACTAAAGCCCATAAATGCCATCGCCAGCAGACCTGCCGTCAACAGCGCGATTGGAGTACCTTCCATCGCTTTCGGCAACTTGTACATACTCAGCTGCTCACGAATACCGGCAAAAATAACCAATGCCAACGCAAAACCAATAGCCGTTGCGAAAGCGAACAACGTACCTGTCAGCAAGTTATGATCCAACCCTACAGGTAACTTATTTGTGCCGTTTGCCACCAAAATAGCCACACCCAGAATGCAGCAGTTCGTCGTAATAAGCGGCAGAAAAACACCCAACGCCTCATACAACGACGGAGAGATCTTCTTCAGTATAATCTCTATCATCTGCACCAGCGCCGCAATAACCAAAATAAACAGTATCGTCTGCAAGAACTCCACATGCCAAAGTATCAGCAACTTCTGCAGCAAATACGTCACAACCGTTGCCAAAACGAGCACAAATGTTACGGCAGCACCCATTCCGAGTGCCGTGTCGATCTTCTTACTTACGCCCAAAAACGGACAGATGCCTAAGAACTGACTCAATACGATATTATTAACAAATATCGCCGAGATAAATATCAAGAAATATACCATAATCTTACTTCTTTTGAATCTTATTCATTATTGCCATCAAATAACCCAGGCAGATAAATGCACCGGGAGCCAGCACAAACAGCAATGCGCCGTAATTCTCCGGGAAAATATGCAAGCCAAACACGGCTCCTGTTCCCATGAACTCACGAATAGCACCCAAAATAGTCAGCGCCAACGTGAATCCAAGTCCCATGCCTATGCCGTCCAAAGCACTCAAGCCCACAGGATTCTTCGCCGCAAATGCTTCAGCACGACCCAGCACGATACAGTTAACCACAATCAGCGGAATAAACAAGCCCAGCGTCTCGTAGATAGCCGGCAGATATGCCTGCATCAGCAACTGAACCATCGTCACAAACGTTGCAATAACTACGATAAACGACGGAATACGCACCTTGTCCGGAATCAAGTTCTTCAGCAGCGATATCACCACATTCGAACAAACTAACACAAACAACGTCGCCAAACCCATCGACATACCGTTAATAGCACTCGTCGTCGTGGCCAACGTCGGACACATGCCGAGCACCAAACCAAACGTCGGATTCTCTTTGAGAATACCGTTTAGCAATACTTTTGTTTCCTTACTCATTGACGGCCTCCATTTCTTCTACTTCAGTACTATCGGGCTCTGATATTCCGGAGTTCATCACCGATGCACCGGCCCAACCTTCTACCTCTTCGCCTTGCTGCGCTTTAAACTCCACATAAGCGTCGTTAACTGCCTTCAGAAAAGCGCGAGACGAGATAGTCGCTGCCGTGATAGCATCGATATCACCTCCGTCTTTCGACACACGGAATTGTCCATCTGCCTTGCGACCGATAATATTCTGATTCGGTTTATCTTCTTTCTTAAACCACCAAGCTGCTTTATCGCCCAGACCCGGAGTCTCTTGATGCTCCAATATCTTATAACCCAATATCGTTCCATCCTGCGCAAAACCGACCATCACAATCATCTTGCCGCCAAAACCGTCCACTTCCATCTTTATCGCTGCGCCGTTCGGATCGCCATTCAAAACCGACTGTTGCGCTGCCGTTTCCGCGTCGCGCTTCTGCTGCTCAATACGCGCTTGAGTCAGCAAATACACTCCGGCCAACGCTGCTGCTGCCACCAACGTAATAACCGTCAGCGACAATGCCATATTCCTAAAACTACTTACTAATTTTGCCATGAGATTTTGAGATTTTGAGATTTTACACTTACTTCTTCTTTTCCCCGAAACGTTTCGGACGAATCTTATTCAACAATGGTACGCACGCATTCATAATCAGTATCGCAAAGGACATTCCTTCCGGATACGATCCCCATATACGAATAACCATCACTATCAGGCCGATGCCGATACCGAAGATAATCTTTCCCCACGGCGTCATCGGAGATGTCACATAATCCGTTGCCATAAAGAATGCACCAAGCAGCAAACCACCCGTCAGCAGTTCATAACTAATGAACATATGCGGTTCCATTCCTGCCGGCGTCGCTATCCACGAGAACAATGCCACCGTCGCCAAGATACTTACCGGAATATGCCACGTAATGACGCGTGTGCAAATAAGCAGCAATCCGCCGAAAATCAAGGCCGCAGCACAGACTTCACCGAACGAACCGCCTATCAAACCGATAAACGTATCCCATAACTCCGGCAACTTATTCACCGCCGACGCATTACCTTTCACCACTTCCTTCATCGCTGCCAGCGGAGTTGCACCAGTCGCTGCATCCACATAACTGCCGTTAAAGCCTTGAGGCAAAGGCCAAGTCGTCATCTGTGCCGGGAAAGAAATCAACAGGAACACACGTCCTACCAACGCCGGGTTGAAGATATTCTGACCCAATCCGCCAAAAGACATCTTTCCTACACCAATAGCCACCACAGCGCCGATAAGCACTATCCACCACGGCAGATTACTCGGCAAGTTGAATGCTAACAGCAAACCCGTCAACACTGCCGACAAATCGCCAATAGTCGACTGCTGCTTCAGCACGAACTTAGCTATCACCCACTCGCAGAGCACACAAGCCGCAACACTAATGGCGGTCGTAATCAATGCGCCCCATCCGAAAGCCGCTATCGATACCGCATAAGCCGGCAGCAACGCCGCTATCACGAGCAACATATTTCTGCGCACACTATCGCCACTATGAGCATGAGGCGCAGGAGATACAATCAATTTATCCATTTCTATCAGATATTAGTCAATCGTTAGTTATTCGTTAGTTATTTCGCTGCTTGTCGGCTGCGAATAATGCCACCTACTGTCGCCTTACCCATTCTCACATAGTCCAACAACGGCCTATGACTCGGGCAAGTAAACGTACAGCAACCGCACTCAATACAATCCATGATATTGTGTGCTTCCATACCTTCCCACATCTCCAACTCCGCTTGACGAGCCAGCAAGTACGGCTCCAAGCCCATCGGACATGAGCTCACACACTTAGCACAGCGGATACAGTTCTCCGGTGCTACACGACGAGACTCTTCTTGCGGCATAAACAGCAAACCGCTAACACGCTTGTTGGCCGGCATATCGATATTATTCATCGCACGACCCATCATTGGACCACCGCCGATAATCTTACCCGTGTCTTCCGGAACTCCACCTGCTAATGCCACTACATCACTCAACGGCGTACCGAAACGCACACGATAGTTACCCGGTTTAGCCACGTTCTTACCCGTCACCGTAATAACACGCTCTACCAGCGGTTTATGCTTCAGCACGGCCTCGTAAACAGCATATACAGTTGCCACATTATCCACTACCGCACCTACTTCAATCGGCAGCGCACCACTCGGCACCTGACGTCCGATACAAGCATCTATCAGCTGCTTCTCACCACCTTGCGGATACTTCAGATTAAGCGGCTTAACCGACACACCCAGCACGCGACCCGCTAACTTCTGCATATACGCAATCGCATCAGGCTTATTCTTCTCAATACCGATAATAGCTCGTTTGATATCCAACGCACGCATCAGCAGTTGAATACCCACCAGAATCTCTTCGCCATGTTCCAACATCAACTGATGGTCACACGTCAAATACGGCTCGCACTCTACTCCGTTCACAATCAGCACTTCCGCTTTCTTGCCCGGAGGAGGCATCAACTTAACATGCGTCGGGAAACATGCGCCACCAAGACCTACTATTCCGGCTGCCATCACGCGGTCGATAATCTCTTTCGGCTCCAAGATACCGCTACGCACCAACGCCGGTGTCGTATCAATCTCATCCAGCCACAAGTCACCTTCCACATCTATAAAAATAGCCGGAACACGAATTCCCCAAGCATCCACCGTACTGTCAATCTTACTAATCACACCGCTAAACGGCGAATGCACATTGGCACTCACAAAACCACCGGCCTTGGCAATCAACTGTCCCGCACGCACTTTGTCGCCTTTCTCCACTACCGGAACCGCAGGAGCACCGATATGTTGCACCAACGGAATAATAGCTTGCTTGGGTAGCGGGCAATCAATAATCGCCTTGTTCGCACTATAAACCTTATTATCTTGCGGATGAACTCCGCCTATTCTAAACGTATTCATGCTTGATCCTCCTCTTTTTTAGGTTCTGATTCTGCAGGCTTTTCTACCGGCTCTACAGGCTTTCTCGGCGGGAAATTAATCGCGTGAATAGCACCCGTCGGACAAGCAGCTTCGCACTTGCGGCACAGACGGCACTTCTGCCAGTCGATATACGCCAGGTTATTCTCCACCGTAATAGCCTCGAAATTGCACTCCTTCTGGCACTTGCCGCAGCCTATACAAGCATTCAGACATGCCTTGCGAGCAGGAGCTCCTTTGTCCTTATTCACACACTTCACAAAGATACGACGTGACTTCGGACCTTTCTTGCGCAATTCGATGATATGTCTCGGACAAGCCTTAACGCACTTGCCGCAAGACGTACACTTCTCGTCATCCACTTCCGGCAGACCCGTCTCGGGATTCATGTGAATAGCATCAAACTGACACGCAGCCACACAATCGCCGCAGCCTAAGCAGCCAAAAGGACAAGCACTCTCGCCCACATAGCAAGCATTCATAATCTTACAACTGCGCGATCCGTCAAACACACTCGTTCGCGGACGGGCTTCACACGTACCATTACAACGCACTACAGCCACCATCGGCTCGCCGACGACTGCCTCCTTGCCCAAGATGGTCGCCACTTTCTCCATCGTCGCAGCACCACCTACCGGACACAACAAGCCGTCTAACGTCTCTGCCTTCACGCAAGCTTCAGCCAAGGCCCTACAGCCCGCAAAACCGCAACCGCCGCAGTTCGCACCCGGCAACGCTTCCGCCACCTGATCAATGCGAGGGTCTTCTTCTACTCGAAACTGACGAGCGATAACGTACAGCAGCACCGCTGCCAATAATCCCGTCGCTCCCAGCACAAGTAATGCAATCAAAACTATATTCATAATTCCAAAACTTAAAACTCACCCTAAACTTTCGGTTTTACGGCAAATAGTACCAAGTAGTACACCGCCACAGTCGCCAATGCCGCTCCGCCGATAATATACTCGTTATCCGTCAGCCAATCCGCCAGCACAATCACTCCCGCCAACAGCACAAACGGCAAAATATACGCCAGCAACAACGCTTTCCATCGCTGAGCACGAGTGTATCGGTCGTCTTCCACTACCTTACAATGATCACTCAACGCACAGCCGCGACAAGCACTCGACACCGATTTTTGCTCACATTCTGCCATCCTACATAAATTAGCTCGCAAAAGTACTACATTTTTCGCACATACGCAAGCATAATACACTTTTTTCTGACAAAAAATGACAAAAAAATGAACTAATACGCATAAAATATGCGTTTTCGCTTGCATACTCAAAAAAAATATCGTATCTTTGCACCAAATTTTGTGTATTATGCCCAGAAAACCAGCATCATCATCGCTGCAAGAGCGCGAAATCAGCAAAGACAAGCGCTCTATCGAAATAGATAAGACTCCATTCGGCCAACAGTTGAAAGCCTTCTTCACAGACCGACGCACACAAGTCATCTGCGCCGCAATCCTACTCGCTTTCTCACTGTTCGCCCTCATCGCATGGATAAGCTATTACTTCACAGGAGACGCGGACTCCAGCCTACTCGGCATGTCACGCGCTGAGCGCATCAGCACGCGCACACAGATAACCAACGTCATGGGACTTCCGGGCGCGCGCTTAGCTGCCTTCCTCATCGACGGCTCTTTTGGCGTAATGTCCATCTTCTTCCTCGTGCTCACTACCCTCTATGCACTCAACTTACTCCACGTGACACATATCAAAAACTGGCGCATTCTCTTCATCTCCGCTTTCTGGCTCATCTGGGGTAGCGTCGCTTTGGGCTTTGCCCAACTCGTCACTGGCGTCGAGACATTCTTCCGCTGGGGTGGCGCACATGGCGAATGGCTAAGCGAACTGATAAACAGCTTCATCCAGCCTATCGGTACGACCATCATTCTCATACTCACACTCATCATCTTCGGCATCATTGCTGACCCGAACTTCATCGATAAGTCCATCCGCTTCAAGAACTGGTGCGCTAACCTCTTCAAAAAGAAACCTGCTACCGACGAGCCGCAGCCAGATGCACCTACCGATGATCCGACAGACGCACCTGTCACCGTCACCATCGACATCAATAACAATGCCGACGATGACCCTGTCATCGAGATTCCTATTGAGGAAGACGACGAAGATGATGATAATAACAACGACGAGGACGCAAACCTCGATATTACCGAAACAACCGAAGTCGAACTGACCAAACAGCTCGAGCCCTACAACCCGCGTAAGGACCTCGAGTTCTATAAGTTCCCGACTCTCGACTTGCTCAAAGTCTATGACAACGAGACCGCGCCCGTCATCAATCAGGAGGAGCAGCAGGCCAACGCCAACCGCATCGTCACCACGCTGCGTAACTACGGCATCGAGATAGAACAAATCAAAGCCACTGTCGGACCGACCGTCACACTCTACGAAGTAGTGCCCAAAGCCGGTATCCGCATCGCAAAAATCCAGAACCTCGAGAACGATATCATGCTCTCTCTCAGCGCCATCGGTATCCGTATCATCGCCCCGATGCCGGGTAAAGGTACCGTCGGAATCGAGGTGCCAAACGAGAAACCGCAAGTCGTTTCCATGCACTCGGTGATTGCATCCAAACGCTTCCAGGAGGAGCAGAAAATGCGCCTGCCTGTGGCTATAGGACGAACCATCACCAACGAAGTATTCTGCTTCGACTTGGCAAAGACACCGCATCTGCTCGTTGCCGGCGCCACAGGTCAAGGTAAATCCGTCGGACTCAACGCCATCATCACTTCCTTATTATATAAGAAGCACCCCGCAGAACTTAAGTTCGTGCTCGTGGACCCGAAGATGGTTGAGTTCTCCATCTACAAACCGCTCCTCAAACACTATATGGCAGCCATGCCTGACCAGGAAGACCGCGACATCATCATCACCGATTGTCAGAAGGTCATCAACACCCTCAACTCTCTCGTCATCGAGATGGAGGACCGTTACTCCCTGCTCGCCGATGCCAACTGCCGCAATGTCGAGGACTACAACGAAAAGTTCAACTCCCGAGTCCTCAATCCCGAGAAACCCGTCGAGAACGTGGTCACCAAGAAAATCCTCCACCACCGCTATATGCCTTACCTCGTCATCATCATCGACGAGTACGGCGATTTCATCATGCAAGCCGGAAAAGAAGTCGAACGGCCTATTCAGCGTCTCGCGCAGAAAGCCCGTGCCGTCGGTATGCACATGATTCTGGCTACCCAACGTCCTGATGTTAAGATCGTTACCGGTACTATCAAAGCCAATATCCCTACCCGTATCGCCTTCCGCACACAGTCTGTTGTGGACAGCCGCACCGTCCTTGATGCCAAAGGTGCCGACCAACTCATCGGTAAGGGCGATATGCTCTACTCAGGAGGTGGCAATCTCACACGTATCCAGTGCGCTTTCGTCGATACGCCCGAAGTGGAGGCCATCGTCGAACATATCCAGTCGCAGCAAGGCTACACACAGCCTTACCAACTGCCCGAATATGTACCCGAAGGTGGCGAAGAAGGCGTTGCGCCCGGTAGTGTGGACACCAAGCGTCTTGATCCTATGTTTGCCGACGTAGCCCGTTATGTCGTCTCCAAGCAAGAAGGTTCCACCTCGCGCCTGCAACGCGTGTTTGAAATAGGTTATAACCGTGCCGGCAAACTATCCGACCAACTCGAAGCCACCGGTATCGTCGGACCGAATAAAGGACCTAAGGGCCGCGATGTCCTTATCCAAGATATGGAATCACTCGAACGCCTCCTCGAGTCCCTAAATTGCTAAAAAAACATCGGAATACCGTAATGTCGAAACTACTTCTCATATTAACCGCCACCCTCTCCTCTTTCCTCACCGGACTGGAGACCAAGACCCTGCGCACCGACTTCACCGTCACCATCGCCGAGAACGCCACGCAGCCGCTCAACCTCACCGGCACTATCACCGTCCACGGCACGCAGTTCCTTCTCTCCGCCTTAGACTACGAAGCAGCTTACAACGGCAAAACACTCTTCCTCTGGCAGCCCGAAATAGAAGAACTCACGCTCTCTACACCTACCGAACAAGAACTGCTCGAGACCAATCCTTTCCTCTTCGCCAAAGCACTCAACGAGGCAGGAAAAAAAGTGGACTTCGTCATTGACGACAAAAACCTGCCCGTCAGGGCACAGATGATAGACGGAAAAACAACTTACACCCTTGTTTTCCGCAATCCGCAGTACATAACGACGAAGGTGGACTATGTCATCGTTCCACCCGAAGGCGCTTATATAAACGATCTAAGATAAACTCAAAACCGATGGGGCGATGGGATATAACAGCCAAAACAATTACATGAAAAAAACTTTATTTATTGCATTAGCACTCCTCATGGGTATCGCAAGTCTGCAAGCCGCTGCCAACAACGTGCGAAACGGTAAATTCCAAGTAGCGGACGGACAGTACATTAAATTCGCAAAAGGCAACTTATTCTACAGTGGCACAAGCAAATCGTTCGACCTGCCATCTTCGCAGTACGAAGCTCGTACCACATGGAACGAATCGACATCAAAGGACTGGACCGGCAGTTGGGACCTCTTCGGATGGGGAACAAGTAAATACAACAGCATCTATCCGTACGAAACAAGCCAAAACAATTCCGCTTACGCTTCTGAAGTTCCTGATAACACCGACATCGTCAAAGGGGAATACGCTGAATACGATTGGGGCGTGCACAATATCGTAACAGGCGATGTGAAAGGTACTTTCTACTGCCCAACGGCTGCCGAGTGGGAATATATCCTCAACGGACGTCCTAATGCTGCTAAACTGCGCGCTTTAGCCTGCATCCCTTATGGCGGTATGAAAAGAAAAGGTCTGCTCCTCTTCCCCGACAACTGGTCCACTCCGCTGGATCTCGTCATCGACACAAAAGCTACCGATTACGAGACCAACACCCTCTCATTAGCTAAATTGGCTATCCTGGAGGCTGCAGGTGCTATCTTCCTCCCGTCCGCAGGATACCGTTACGGAACAACATACAACGAAGAGAACGACGGACTCTATTGGACCGGCACCACCGGTGCTAACGGAAAAGCTAAAGCTGTTGTATTGGGCACCGCACCCGCAATCCAAGAACGTGAACGCTGCCACGGACTCGCTGTGCGCCTCATCGAAAATAACACCTACAACTGCAAAACCGTGAAAGGCGAAGAAACAGTCGAAGACAACACGCTCGAAGAGTACGAGTGGAACGGTTACAAACTCACCAAATCCGGCAACTACACCTACACTTTCCTCGATGTTAGAGCCGAAACAGATAGTATCGCTACCCTCCACCTTCACATGAAAGATTGGACCGGTATCGAAAACGTGCCTACCACCAAACAATCCAACGTGCAGAAACTCGTTCGCAACGGACAACTCTATATCATCCGCGACGACAAAACATTCAACGCTGCCGGCATTCAAGTAAAATAAACTGAACACCTACTGCCAAAGGCTAATAGCTATCTGCCAGAGGCTCATGTTTACTGCCAGAGGCTATTTGCTAACAGCTAAAGGCTAAAGGTTAACAGTTAAAGGCTAAACCTAAAAAAGTGCGGAAACCTCGCGATTTCCGTACTTTTCTTTTCCCGTTGCCCTCCACTTAGCAATATATGCTCAATGTATGCTCAATGTATGCTCAATGTATGCTCAATGTATGCTCAACGGGATCATATCCTAACTCAAATACCACTCAAAGGCAATACTTTTGATGTTGCATGCATTTTTTTAGCCATTTTTTCTTGCATAATTGCAAATTTTATTGTACTTTTGCGCAAAATTTTGTTACTACAATGGAGAATATAGTTATTATCGGATCCGGACCTGCCGGCTACACAGCCGCCATCTATGCCGCAAGAGCCAATCATCAACCACTACTCATCGAAGGACCGCAATTAGGCGGACAACTCACTACCACTACCGAAGTCGAGAACTTCCCCGGCTATCCCGATGGCGTGGAACCATACCAAATGATGGAAGACCTGCGTCGTCAAGCAGAACGCTTCGGTACACGCTTCGTCTCGGGCGTAGTAACCAAAGTCGAACTCGGCAATCCGCATCGTATAACCGTCGAAGACACCGATATCTACGAAACAAAAGCGGTTATCATCGCTACCGGTGCAAGTGCCAAATACCTCGGCTTGCCTTCCGAACAGACCTATCGCGGTCACGGCGTAAGTGCCTGTGCCACCTGCGACGGATTCTTCTACCGCAAGAAAACAGTAGCTGTCGTTGGCGGAGGGGACACAGCCTGCGAAGAGGCACAATACCTTGCCGGACTATGCGAGAAAGTGTATCTCATCGTGCGCAAACCCTTCCTCCGTGCCTCGCAGATCATGCAAGACCGCGTACTCAATAACCCGAAAATCGAAGTGCTCTTCGAGCATAACACACTTCAGCTGACCGGAGAAGGCAAAGTGCAAGGAGCCGACCTCATCTACCGCAAAGGCGAAATAGACGAACAGATTCATCATATCGATATCGACGGCTTCTTCCTCGCCATTGGCCATCATCCGAACACACAACTCTTCGCCGACAGCCTCGCGCGCAACGAAGAAGGCTATCTGCTCGTAGATGGCGTAACGCAGCAATGCCTCACTACCAACAAGCAAATCGCCCACGGCGTGTTTGCCGCAGGCGATTGTTGCGATCCGCATTACCGTCAAGCTATCGTCGCTGCCGGGTCAGGCTGCAAGGCTGCCATCGATGCGGATAAATACCTTAAGACGCTATAAGAACAGGACTATAAGTAGCTGTCCCGTCAGCACTCGCAAAAACATGGTCATCGGATAAACGGTAGAGTATGCAACCGCAGCTCTATCGTTTACTGTTGATTGAGATGTAGCATAGGCCAATGCAGGAGGATCAGTCGTCGAACCGGCTATCAAACCCATCAGCGTGAAGTAATCCAACTTACCCCATTTACGCGCCGCAAAACCGATAAGCAACAACGGAAGCATCGTGATTATTACACCGTATCCAATCCACAGATATCCGCCATCCAACAACGTCGGAATAAACGTCTTTCCTGCTCCGAATCCCACTGCACCCAAGAAAAGTGCAATACCAATCTCACGAATCATCAGATTAGCCGAAGTGGTGGTGTAAGTAACCACATGGTACTTCGTACCAAAGGCACCAATCAAAATAGCCACTATAAGCGAACCACCTGCAATACCAAGCTTAAACGGCTGCGACAAACCCGGTAACATAATCGGCAACGAACCTAACGTCACACCCAGTACCACACCGATAAACAGCGACGCCAAATTAGGTGTATCCAACTTCTTGAGGTTATTACCAAACGCTTCAGCCATCTTGCCTACTGCCTCTTGTTCGCCAACAACCGTCATTCGGTCTCCCAACTGAAGAATAAGTTCCGGCGTAGCAAGCAACTCAATACCTGCGCGACGCACGCGCGTAATCGTTATATTAAATGCTTCGCGAACCTTCAAATCCATAATCTTCTTACCGTTAATCTTCGGATTGGTAATCACTATATGTTGATTGACAAGATGCACATTCTTCTCCTTCTCTTCCCATGCAATCGTAATCGCCTGACCAAGCAGCAACACCGTCTTCTCATTCACCGAATCCGTCACAATACGCACCTTATCACCTGTGTGCAATATCGTATCCGCATCAGGCATAAACTCTGTACCACTCGCATCCAACACACGACTAACTAACAGCGTCACATGCGTCAGCAACGACAAATCCCGAACGCGCAAACCATCCACCTGAGGATTCGTTATCTCCAAATCGAAATGCTGCACTTGCTTCACTTCGCCTTTCTCTATTTGAACGCGCTCTTCTTCTTTATCTAACTTAATACGGAAGAACACTTTCAGCAGCATCAGAGACACCAAAATACCAACAACGCCCAGCGGATAAGCCATAGCATAGCCACTGGCAATATCGGGATTAACAGCACCCGTCACATCCTGATACGCTTGTTCTGCAGCACCAAGACCCGGAGTATTCGTTACTGCACCAAACAGCACACCCGTCATCGTCGCCATATCCTCGCCGCTAATAGCATGTATAGCCCAAGCCGTAATACAACCCAACAGCACAATAGATGCCGCTATCATATTCAGCTTAAGACCTCCTTTGCCAAAAGACGAGAAGAAACCCGGACCAACCTGCAAACCAATCGAGTAAACGAACAGTATCAAGCCGAAATCCTTAGCGAAACTCTCAACACGAGGGTCTAACTGCATTCCGAAATGACTACATGCAATAGCGCAGAACAATATCCACGTGATACCAAGCGTGATACCCTTAATCTTTAACTTCTCTGCTAAAAAGATACCACAGCCAATCGCTAACGCTAGCACAAAAATCGAATGAGCTATTCCCGTTCCGAAAAATAAGTCGTGAAACCACATACCTGTCTGTATTCTTTAATCTGTACTCTATATACTGTACGTTATACCAAGTACACTTTTCTTTTGCGGCTGCAAAAGTACTACAATTTTATAGATTGTGCAAATAAAATGCTTAAAAGTGTCGGTTTTGACACCTCCGCTTTGCATTTTTTACAAAAACACACGAAAAAACAGTTTTTTCATACAAAATATTTGGACAGGTAGCACAAAAGCAGTACTTTTGCACCGTGTTTTTCATGGTATTAGATTTTAAGGTTAAGTAAAGATTGGGTTGTCGAGAGACAATCCTTCTTTTTTTTTCCTATTTTGTTCCGAAAAAACTACTCGTCTTCCCGCGATGCAGAATACCTGAATTGCGCTGGAGAAACGCCTGTCTGACGCTTAAAATAGCGTCCGAAGTCCGATTGTTCACCAAATCCCACTTGTTGCGCCACCTGCGATACCGTCAAATCCGGACGATGCTGCAATAAGTACTTCGCCTTCGTCACTACATAACGCTGAATCCACTCGGTCGCATGAATATGCGTTGTCTCATATATCATCGTACCGAAATACTTAGCCGTGAGACATTGCAGGTTAGCATAGAAACTTACCTCACGCGATTCTTTGTAATGCACCACCAGATCTTGGTAGAAACGATATGCCACACGCTTCGGCGTTGATAACTTCTCTACCTTCGCGTTGGTATCGGAAGCACGGAAGAAATCCAGCAAACGAATGAAATTATCCATCTCATGCCGCAACATCTCATCACGCATACTTCCAGCCTCTAACTGACCAAGCATATTCAGCACAAGAACCATCTGTTGCGCCACCTCCATCTGACTATCCGTCAAACGAAAGTCCGGACGCAAGATATATTCAATCGCATTACGCATCGGCAACGATACATGCTGCTGCCTTGCCCACTTCTCCGAGGCCACAATAAGCGTCACATCGTAGTCTTCCGACCACTCACGCGCTACTAACACATGCTCCGGATATACAATCGTTACATCATTCTCATGGAAAGTGACAGGACGCATATCGTAACGCGCCTTCAACCAACCTTTATTGCACAACACAATAACAAACTCCGGAGACACCCACGGCTCACCGCGGAAGGGCAACGAGTGAACATGATCAAATACGACTATATGCCGTTCGTTAATCAAGTCCGTTTTTGCTATGAGTGGGTGTGAAAAATCCATTTTCCGTCATTTTGCCCGCAAAAGTAGTATATTTTCTTAAATCATGCAAATAAATCCGACTTTTTGTTCAAATTATTAGCATTAATTATGAGAAAAATGTGCTTTTTATTACGAAAACTTGTGAGAATCAAATAATTGTAGTACTTTTGCCGCAAATTGTAAAATATGCGCCTATGCGAAACACAATTCTATTTATTTGCCTGCTCTTAGTCGGTACTGCCGCAGCCCAAAGTCTGCTCACACCCGAACAACTTGCCAAACGTGAGAAACGCAAGAATCTAACGGTCAAAGAGTGGAACACAGACTCCAAAACCAACACCCGTTGGCTCGACCATGTCAAAGTCTATGACGACCAAGGTCGATGCATCGAGGAAATCGAGTATGCTTCTTACGGACAAAAAAGCCGCGTCACCAGTAAGTACGATGACACGACCGGAAAAGTGGTCGAAGAAGTGGAGTACAACGACCGCAATCGTCCTGTGCGTATTCGCAAGTACGAGTGGAACGAGAACGGCACCAAAGCTAAACAGTACAACTACCTTCCCAACGGAAAACTCTATTCCGTAAAGGTCTATGAGTACATCTTTAGTAAAGATTAAAGGTGAAAGGTGAAAAGATAAAGGATATTATCGCAGCATTTGAGCCAATTAGTTTGGCTGAGATGGAGAGCGTCAAACTGATGAACCGCATCGACACCAAGTACGCGGTGCCGTTGAACGTGCTGCCTGCCATCCTTGAAGCGGCACAGGCGGATTATTTTGCGCAGGAGATTGACGGCAAGCGTATCGCCACTTACGACACGATGTACTACGACACGGAGTCGCTGGACATGTACATCCGCCACCATGACCGCCAGCTCGTACGCCAGAAAATCCGTGTGCGTCAATACGTGGACAGCAACCTCACCTTCCTCGAAATAAAGCGCAAGAACAACAAAGGACGTACGTCCAAAAAACGCATTGTTGTGCCTGGATTTGACCTCACTGCAGACTTACAGAGCACCTTGAAACACAAACGCAAGGAAGATGAACTGCTCACCATCGCAGAGTTTATTGACCGCAAAAGCCGGTACACTTGGGACACGATCTCACCGCATTTATGGACCAAGTTCCACCGTATCACGCTCGTCAACAAAGCCAAAACAGAGCGCCTCACCATCGATCTTGACCTCGTGTGGGAGAATGTGGTAAGCGGAGAAACAAAGACCTATCCAAACCTCGTCATCATCGAACTTAAACGTGACGGCAACGTGCCATCCAAAATGACACATATTATGCAAAACCTGCGAGTCAAACCGCTCAAAATAAGCAAATACTGCATCGGAACGGCCCTCACCACACCTAATATCAAAAGGAACCGCTTCAAAAAGAAAATACGACTGATAGAAAAATTATTATCGTAATACCGTAATCACGTGATCACGTGATCACGAAAAACAACAACAATTATGTTACTACAAGTTGATTTAGCCAACCCTACGTTGGAGTTTCTGGAGAACGACCCCTCCATCGCCGAACGCTTCGGTGCTACGGACAGCATCTCCTATCTGATGAACCGCATCGCTGATTTTCTGCATGTGAGTGATAACCTCATCACGATGCCGTTGATGTTTCTGTTCAACCTGCTCGTGTCGTGGATTCTCATCTACGGCGTGTATTATCGCTACAGCCGTCGCCGCGACTACTACGTACAGTTTATGCTCTTCTCGTCTGGTATGTTCCTGCTGCTCTGGCTGATGCAGATTCTCGATATCCAGACAGGATTCGTGCTTGGTCTGTTTGCCATCTTCGGCATGATTCGCTACAGAACAGAGACCGTCCCTATCCGTGAGATGAACTATATGTTCCTCGTTATCGCTGTTTCAGTCATCAACTCCCTTAGCCTCAAAGCCGACGGACTGGCGTGGTACCTCCTGCTCATTGCCAACTTGATTATGATCTGCATGGCCTGGGGATTCGAACTCTGGAATGGGCGCAAACGTACCTCTACAAAAATCATTCTCTACGAGAAGATTGAGAATATCAAACCCGAGAACCGCGCAGCACTCATCGCCGACCTCGAAGAGCGCACCGGTCTCAAGGTCCAGGATATCGAAATCGGACATATCGACTTCCTCCGCGATGTAGCTTACATTAAAATGACATATCCGTTGGAGAAAGGCAAAGTCGTAAATAGTATTGACTTAATAACAAAGTTCAAATGAAACGCTTACTTGGCATAATTTTTGTAGTACTGATTGTACTACCGACTTGGGCTACCCCAAAACTGAAGGAGGACTCGACCTCCACAACACACTTCGCGGAATTGCGCGTCAAAGCTGAGTTTACAAAAGAGTTCCGACACGGCGTGTCCCTCACTATCGGAGAACGGATCTCTTCACGATTGTACGAGACCGACAAGAGTGCTTACTTCCGCCACTCCTACACCACCCTCTCACTCGGCTACGTACCTATACAATACCTCAAACTGGATGCCGGTTATACGCTGAGGCTCATGGGAGATAAAGGATGGAGTGACCCCAACGAGTTCCTCAGACATCGTGCTTTCCTGAGCGTAACAGGTAAGTACAAAACCGGAAACTGGCGCTTCTCGCTTCGCGAAAGAGTGGATATGAACTGCCGAACGGACTCCGTCAATGCACACGAGAAAAGTGCTATAGCGCTGGAATTGAGACATCGGGTACATATAGGTTATTATATTCCGGGCAAACCCGTACAAGTGTTTGGTAATGTGGAACTGATCAATACACTCAATAGCCCCGTCAAGTACTTGAACACCTATATCTCTAACGAGCAGTTCGGACAATACTTATGCGACGCAAGACTGCAATTAGGTACTGAATGGCGCATTGACAAACGTAACTCATTGACATTCTCCTATCGATTTGACTATAACTACGATAGGGACATCAATATAACAAAGAAAAAAGGCAATATCGAACTGACACGAGCACACTCCTTCGGCCACGTCATCTCAATTGCCTACGACTTAAATTGGTAATAATATGAAATGGTGGATTAAAAGCGCAGTACTACTGCTTGCATTAGGCTTAATAGCCTGCGAACCCGAAGTCGAAGAGACTACATCCGAGGAATCATCTGAACAATCTTCCGGCACTGCCGGCGAGATTGAAGTACCGACCGATACAGTCTGGAACCATACGGTAACGATTGTCTATAACGGCTCGTCGGCTACGGTCACCGTTGATGCCGACAGCGTCACTTACTCTGTCTCTGGCGGTGATGTGACCATTAAGTCCCAGGCCAAGAATATCCAATACACGGCGTCTGGTAGCGGTTCGGGTAGTCTCAAGATCTACTCCGACTATCGCTATAAACTCACGCTCAGCAGCCTTACACTTACCGCATCTGGTAAACCCGTCATCAATAACCAGGGCAAGAAGAGTCTCTTCCTCTCGCTGGACGGCACATCTACCCTCTCCGACGCTTCCGGATACGATGCAACAAACTCCGACAAAGAGGACCAGAAAGGTGCTATCTTCTCCGAGGGACAGATATATATCCTTGGTGACGGCACACTCAATCTCGCTGGTAAGAACAAGCACGCACTCGCGTCCGATGACTTCATCATGATGCAGAGCGGAACAGTCAATATCACCGCCGCAGCCGTGGACGGTATACATACCAACGATGCCTTCCAAATGGATGGAGGCACACTCACAATCGCATCCACCGACGAGGGTATATGCGTTGACGAAGGTGGTTTGGCTATCACAGGTGGTAGCATCAATATCAAAACCAGTGGATCTTCCGCTAAAGGCATCAAAGCCTACAAGGCCATCACTATCTCCGGCGGTACAACCGTCGTCTCTGCGCTCGGCGGAAGTGGTGACAGCGGATCCGAAGGTATTGAGTCCAAGCACGATATCACCATCACCGGCGGACAAGTCATCGTCGATGCTTATGACGACGGTATCAACGCTGCCGGACAGTCCACGGGCAATAAACTCGACTCCGCGGCTCATATGGTTATCTCCGGTGGATATGTCTATGCACACTCAACCAATAACGACGGTATTGACGCCAACGGTAACCTCACCGTTTCGGGTGGTGTCGTAGTAGCTATCAGTGCCGGCGGTGCAGAAGTCGCTCTCGACGCACACGAGCAATATAAACTTACCGTTTCAGGCGGCACACTCTTTACTATTGGTGGATTGGAAAGCGGTGCAAGTCTCACGCAGGCTTGCTATTATACCTCTAGTTGGTCTAAGAGCACTTGGTATTCAATGACGGTAGGAGATAAAGTCTATGCATTCAAGACTCCGTCTTCAGGAGGTAGTAACTTGGTCGTTTCCGGTTCGTCGCAACCAACCGTTAAGTCTGGGGTAACCGTTTCGGACGGCACATCCATACTCAACGGCAATGCCTACCTCAATGCCACTGTCTCAAATGGCACAAACGTATCATTGTCCTCCTACACAGCCTCACAAGGTGGCGGCCCCGGCGGTGGTGGAGGTCCCGGTGGCGGCGGTGGCTGGCACTAAACGCTAAACACTAAACGCTAAACGATTCACGCAACTGCGTGCTCGAGATATTAAAAAGAGGAGCATCCTGGCAGAACACTATCTTCGCTGCCGGGATGTTTTTTCGTGGTTCCAGCGGATAACCTGTGCGTGGATAGACAAAGACGCGGAAATTCGTCAGCACAAACTCGTACTCTTTCCACTTCTCAATAATAGCCCAGTTATCCGCACCGATAATTAGCGAGAACTCGTGCTCAGGAAAAGCTTTCTGCAGTTCACGCAGCGTGTTTGCCGTATAACTCGGTCGCGGCAGACCGTCCTCAAAGTCTGACGCACGGAGTATCTTCGTACAAGGAGTCTCGGCTAAGACTTGCTGCGCTGCCTCTAAACGGGCCGCAAAATTAGTCCGCAGGTCGTACTTGCCCTTTAGGTCCGCATTCGCCTTCAGCGGGTTATTCGGACTCACCATCAGCCACACCTCGTCCAGGTCGCTGTGCTCAGCTACCCATTTAACCAACCCGACATGACCAAAATGTATCGGATTGAACGACCCTCCGTAAATACCAATCTTCATCTCTAAACACTAAACACTAAACTCTAAACATTACTCTTATTCCACACGCGTACCGGTGACATTATAGAGTTGCCGGTACATTTATCGAATAAAATGCATCGGTTGCCAGTCTTCCCGTTCAGGAAGGCCGGATTTGGCTTTTTCGGCATTGATGGCGCGGAGCATAAAGGCCATATTATGTGCCAGGGTGCGCATCGTCTGCATGCCTTCGGTATCAGCAGCGGCTTGTCCGGCTTCGCGTCCGTAGGCGATGTTCCAGTACTGCGAAGTGACCAGCGGCATGTTCATCATCTGCATTGGCATCTGGAGTGCTTCAAAAGCAGCGGTTGCTCCACCGCGACGACAGATAGTGACAGCGGCAGCGGGTTTGTCCTTGACATTTGCGCCGTTACTGAAGAAAGCTCGCTGCATAATCGCCAGCAAGGCTCCATTAGGCTGACCGTAATAGACCGGCGAGCCGAAAATAAATCCGTCCGACTCGGCGAACTTGGCGGAGATGGAGTTACAGATATCGTCATCGAAGACGCACTTACCGTCGTTATTGCGCTTACATGCCGCACAGGCGATGCAGCCGCGAACAGGCTTGCTACCAATCCAGACTATCTCCGACTCGATACCTTCTTGCGTCAGAGTCTTTGCTATCTCGCTCAAGGCGATGTGCGTATTCCCGGCCTTGCGGGGACTGCCGTTAATCAGTAGAACTTTCATGAGCTATATTACGATGCAGCTTTTTATTCTTTTCGCCTGCAAAAGTACAATAAATTCTCCAATTACACAAATTTTTACAAATTATTCTTCATTTTCTTGCATATCTCAAAAAAATACACTACCTTTGCAGGCGAAACAAGATATCAGTACTCAATTATTAACCCTATGCTCAAACGGTTAGCCATATTACTTTTCTTTCTGTTCGTCTCGGCGGGTTATCTTGCGGCGGAGCGAGCGTTGTACGTGGTGACGACGCAGACGTTGAACGTGCGGCGAGGACCGGGAAAGCAGTATTATGCCTATGGCGAGTTTCACAAAGGGGACCATATCTTGGTTAAGGGCAAGACGGGTGATTGGGCCATCGTGCAAGACGGGCAACAGACCGGGTACGTTAGTACGCGCTATATCCGTTATGTGAGGGCGGTGTCTGACGATGAGTTTACCACGAACGAGAAACCCAAAGCGCAGAAATCGGCATGGGATACGCCATACGAAATAACCAAAGCTATCTTGTGGCTGTTGGCTATCGTGGTTATTATCACGTTCTTCATCAACGAGACGATAGCCGGCGTAGCGATAATTATTCAGATGCTATGCGGCATAGGCGCTCTCATTGGATGGCTGTTCTTTGATAACGGTCGTGCGGGAGCTGTGATTGCGATGGGAATAGAAATAATCATTCCCGTCATCATTCTCGTTAGGCATATAGGTGGTTCCAGCGATTGGGATTTACCAGGTTTTGCGTCCCTTACGCGCTTTATCTGGGCGATAGTTTCACTACCGTTTTATATTCTCAACATGTTGCAGTTCTGGTTATCCAAGCCGTGGCGACCATTTATGAAGCGTAATACGTTACCGGATAGTAGTAAGCCTTTTATGCGTACTTTCTTGCGGATATTACAGATACCGTTCTACTTGGCCCTCTTTCCGCTTCGTTTTGTGAACGCCGTGTATTATAACATCGTGCTATACAATCTCTATGCGTGGTCCAATTATATTATAGAAGTTCTCGCGCCCACAGACGATACGGAAGGTGCTGCAGGCTTTGGTGAATGGATTATCTATCTACCTAAACGCATTGGTAAGTACTGGCTTTATCACGGTTTGCTGACCACGATAGAGAGCATTGTGTGGACTATTATCGACACTTTTGTGCCTTCCGTAACACTTTATCACGGCACCGCTGAGACGTATGCCGATAACATGCTGTGCGACCCGAATCGTAATGCCAAACGGACGCATAGCAAGGGGTGGCTGACGGGTGTATGGAATGTAGGCGGAGGTAACTATGCCGGCGATGGGATATACTTTGGCATCTTCCGCAAGACGCTTCGTAACTACGAGCAAGGTGCAGCCATCGTTGCACGGGTAACGATGGGCAAGACAATAGACACGGTTCTTATGCCCGACAGCGTGTATTATACTGCCGGTAAACCCAATGCGAAAGCAGTTTCCAACTGGGGACTGAATAACGGCTACGTATGCGGCGAGTGGTGGCGCAGAGACCGTGGTACTAACTGGTGGGAAATCTGTTTGTACGACCGTCAGAACCGATATAACGACAGTTGGCGTATCCGACCGATCTATGTGATTCATTCGGATAACGGTATCATGCAACGTATCCCGGGCGGACCGGCACATTGGCTCTTCCGCAAGCAAGTGGTGGCGGATATAAAAACGTCATTGTCCAACCTAACTTAAATAATTGATGATATGAAGAAAACGATTTTGCTATTGCTGTGTATGTTTGCCGTCTTGGTACTTCATGCCTCAGCGGATTATAAGCAGCCTAAAGTTCGAGATTTCTATGAAGTGTCTGCGAAGCAGATGGATTGCTATGACGCTAAGTTTGAGAACAAGCGGCTGACGCTTCATAAGGGGGATATTATCGTTGTTACGATGCGCGAAGACACGCTGCGTAACGGCAAAACCGTTTGGATGTGTCAACAGTATATTCCTAAGGCAGAGCGCAAGGAGTGGGAGAAGAATAATCCTAAATCTAAGGTGGATAGTAAGGGCTATGTCAAACCCAACAGTAGTAAACTATTCAAGGGATATTTCTATTACAAAGAGTCTCTGTTGACACCGATAGACCCTCCTGATATGGATGCCAAACGCGAAGCGAATTTTGCTCGTTGGGACCATGCTTGGCGGCCTTTTTACGAGTATATCATTGCGGCGTTAATGGTGCTGAACATACTATTATTCCTCATTTCGCTATTTAAATTGAAAGTGTGGCGCATCACCAAGGTGGCAGTGGTATCTATCACAGGTGCGATTCTGTTCTATCGTCTTGCCGGAGAGTCGTACCTTTCGCTCGCGCTGCTTCCTGCGGCAATCTTTATGCCGCTTTCATACGGCTCCGTGCTGTTGCCGATGAGTTACCAATGGAAAGAACATATGGATAATATCTTAACGTATACAGCGGTTGGTTGTTCGTTGCTCATGTCGGCGATATTCTTCTGTATCCGTTTTGACACATGGTATTGGATTGTTCTGGCATCGCTTATTCCGCCTGTAGCTACGTACTTTTTGATGCGTTGGGCTAATCCGTTGGATAGCGACCCGACCGATGTTTGCGAACAATGTGGTTATTACGGTCGTATGACATCTGCCGGTGCAGTTAATTTGGGCAATACACAATCTTCGCAGATTAAGACGACCGAGTATGACCGTGTGTACAAGGATGGTCACAGCGAGTACGACCATACGGAACGGGAGCGTATCACGCACACTACTTCGCACTATCTCAACAAAAGGTGCTGCCCCAAATGCGGTTGGAGGTTTAGTTACGAGGATAGTGTAACTCTTTCTTCGTCGAAGAAGCTATAAATCCTGTTTGCCGCTTTGCAAGCACCAATCCGACCTACCGGAACGAGAAAATATCATAAAAAACATGAAAATAACTCTATGGAATATCGGCAAGAGCCTGAATAGATGGAAAAGCAAAGTCTTAGGACTATCTATTGCATACTCATCCGGTGTAGTCATTAACCTCATTACCGAAGCAAAGACAATACCCGACCTGGTAGGAATCTGCGGATCCTTAAACCGTCCTGCAATTTTACTTATGTGGATATTTTTGGTTTTCACAATCATCATATACCTCGCCGCGGATTTAATTAACTCCTATAACAAGAAACAAACGCCATCTGCCGTCTTCAGAAAAATAATGATGGCATATACAGCTCCCGAACTGAGAGAATATGGACGCAATGAATTGTCGTGGGGCTACAATAAAAACATTCATCGTTCCAAAGAACCGGGAGGATGGTTGCCGGAAGCCTTTAGCATTAATAGCTATGTAGATAATAGCGAGTATCAATTTCCTATTACTGAAGGAGAACTGCCAGGGTATACCAAAAAACAGTACCTTGAATTCTTAAAATCTGAAACCGCACGAACTTGCATAGAGAAAGACAACAATCAGGAGCGCTTTGCGGCAGTTTCTATTGAACCAAATTTTAATAGGAACAACCGAAAAGTAGCCATTAATCTGATGAAAACACATTGGTTACCTCTGCAATTTAGCTGGGACTATTTTAGATTACTTGATCTCAAGAATGACCCTATAGAAGATAAATCAAATAAGGAGGCGATATGTCGCTCCATAGAACGGGTTTTTATGGATGCGACTTTGTCAAATCAATATCAAATAAATAGTTTTTGCTTACATCTAATTATTGAGACCCCTGACGGAAAAGCAGTTCTATCTCGCATCAGCAGAAACAAACAGAACGACTACCCTTCCACTTGGGCGGCCACGCTAGGAGAACAATTAGAACTAAAAGACTTTTATAACGAATCTACGAGTACACTACGTCATAACTTTGTTCTAAACTGGACCAAACGAGCATTACTTGAGGAATTAAGAATCGACCCCAATGTATACGCGGATGACATTCCTGAGTTAGAGGAATATTTTGACATGCAATCTCTGCGAGTGCTTAGTGTTGATTTTGAAGGAGATATATACAATATCGCCTTGACGGCTGTGCTGCGTCTCAAAATGGATATAGAGAGTTTTATCGCTAATAGGTCCAATTGGATTGATCAAGAAGAACTAACTGAGTTTAAAGTTTGTGACCTTGCGGACATTCGGAACATCTTATTACACTACCCGAGCAATAGTCATGATTTTCATCCATCTACATACCTTCGGTTGTTGATGTTCCATCTCTATAAAACCGGCTCTCACGAGTTATGCAATTCTATTTGTAAAGATTTTAAGCAACTTCCACGAAGTTAGAAATTCTCTCTTAACAGAGTATCCTCTCCTTAACTGTAGGCACTCGTCGGTGGTGTGCTGGTTGAGAAGGCAGATTTATAGGAAAATGACGAAGAAGTCAGAAAAATGAGAAAAGTTGCGAAAAAACTAAGGTGGAATAATTAATCCGCTATAGTGACGGTGGAGTTATAGTTAAGTCATAATGAAGTCATAGTTGAGTCAGGAGTGAGAACCTATCAGGAACCTATCAGAAACCTATGAGGAACCTATGGCCGGTGGTGGAGAGCTGGAGGAGAAAAGTGCAGGAATTTGAGTATTTCTGCACTTTTTATGCAAATAAATTTGCATATATGAAAAAATTATTGTATCTTCGGACGCCGCCTTGCAATATAATAACCATCCTAGGCGGATGCCGCTCCTTCCGAAAGCGGAAGGACGCTCCGCCCCCGAAAGTACGTTCGCATTAACGTGCCAACGACAATCTTTTTAGCAAAGGAAATCACGCTTAAGCAAGCTTAGACTAAATTTTTTTGCTAAAAATCTTGCACATTCCATTATTTTGTTGTACCTTTGCAGCGCGAAAAAGTGGAGGTTTATTATGCGGAAGAATAAATTCTTATATGAGCTCAAAGTAGTTATCGACAAGCCGACGCTGGAGTATGAAGAGCCGGAAGAAGAGAGCGTGTTCGACATGCTGATACCTGGCAAGTCGCTGCCCGGGGATGTGAAGAACGTGGTCAATTATATTGCCCGCGCGGAGTACAATAATGCCTTGGAGAAGGAAATCTACAGCATCGGTTGGGACAAGAAGGTTGGTGTCAATACGCACGTCAATTACTGTCTGCCGGGGATCGATATGGAGTACCCTGAGAAGACGATGTCGAAGCAACATATCGATAAGATTTTCCGGTGGGTGATTAATTTGGATACGGACGAGGAAAAGGACGTGACGCTGAGGTTCTATATACTGCATCGGGACATGTTCGGGGATATTAAGAACCTGCACCGTGAGCCTATTGAGCAGAAGATGACACTATATCACAGCGATACGCAGACGACGCGAATCAATATCGATATTGTGCGTGATGACGAACAGGCTTTTGAGTGCGGGCGTTACTATTTCGCGATACAGACGAAGCACCCGTACGAGACGCTGGTTCAGGAGCCGACGATTATTTACATCAATGTGGTTCCTCCATTCGGCAAGATAGAGCCACCTCGTTCGACGTTAGTGGGTATGGAGGCGGTGTATCATCAGATGAACAAGTTGCAGACGCAGCGCCTGTTTAACGAGCGTCGTACGGCGATGGGTATGCCTCCGACGCATATCAATCTCCATGCGGCGGTGATGGGTGGCAAAGGAAGCGGCAAGACATCGTTTGCGAAAGTGCTGTATGATTTCTACAAACGGAATGTGTTTATCGGCGACGGTAAGCTGCATATAGTGGATGCTGCGAACTGGGTGACTACGACGGAGGATGCGTCGAGTGTGGGCGCAGATATGTCGAGAGCGCGTAACGGATTGCTATATATAGAGAACGCGTCGGCGATGATTCCGGCCGAGACTCGTGGAAGCAAGGAGTATGTGGTGCAGGCGCTTATTAACGAACTGAGGAATAACACACACAACACAACGGTCGTGCTGGCAGATGAGCCCGATAAACTGACGGAAGTGCTGGCAGCAGGCGACCTAAAGTCTTTCATCGGCGAGATATACCATCTGCCGACGCTGAATCTGGACCAGATGATTGAAGTGGCTGAGAACGCGAGTCATGTGCGCGGGTTCAAGTTGACGGATGAAGCCAAACGAACGCTACGTGCGTACTTGAGCAATGAGCTTAATGCGACGACGACGGATGTGGTGCGGATTGTAGAGAAAATGATTATCAACATGTCGGCACGTGTAGTGGATAACGCGCAGGGGCTTTTCCTTGATAACACGGTGCTGACCGAACTGACGGAAGAGGATGTGCCAAAACGCGAGATAAGTCTGTACGACCAGTCAATAGATAAACTCAATAACTTAGTAGGTCTCAAGCAGCTGAAGTATAATATTGAGTCGCATCTGAACTTGGTACGCTTTGCGCAGTTGCGTATGCAGCATGGTTTGAGTGCGGTGATGCCGCCGATGCACATGATATTCACGGGTAATCCGGGAACGGGTAAGACAACGGTGGCAAAACTGCTTGGCGAGATCTATGCGTCGCTCGGCATTCTGAAGACGGGAAAAGTTATTCCGGTGGACCGTAAGGCGCTTGTCGGGCGTTATATAGGCGATACGGAAGATAACACGAAACGTGCGCTGGAACGGGCACACGGGAATATACTATTTATCGATGAGGCGTATAACTTAGTGGGCGACCCGACGGATAAACGGGATTTTGGTCCGAAAGTGATTGATTGTCTGCTGGAGGAACTGGGCAAAGAGTCCACGGACATGATTATTATCATGGCAGGCTATCCCGAGGATATGGAGAAGTTGCTGGACTATAACAAGGGATTGCAGTCGCGGTTCCCGTACACGTTCCATTTTGAGGACTATTCGGAGGACGAGTTGGTGGAGATTGCTATTCGCACGGCGCAACAATGCGGTTACACGTTCTCGGACGAGGCGCTGAGTCGACTGCGCACGCTTATTCGTCGTGAGATGGAGCGTAGTGCGGGCAGAGAGGAGCATTTCGGTAACGCACGCTTTATCACGCGACTTATCTCGTCGCAGATTATTCCGAACATGAGCCGACGGGTATTATCGACCGAAAAACTCTATTCGGCATCGCAGTTGCTGACACTGATTGAGGAGGCGGATATACCGCTGTCGGTGCATGAGACCGATTATACAGTGGATGAGCAGCTGTTGACGCGGGCATTGAGCAAGTTGGATGAGATGGTGGGGTTGATGTCGGTGAAGAAGACATTGCACGATTTAGTGACTATTGCTCGTTCGCGCCAGTTGGCGGGCGAAGAGATTTGGAAGACTATCCCGTTACAGTGGCTGTTTACGGGTAGTACGGGGACAGGTAAGAGTTCTGTGGCACGAATCTTGGCGCAGATACTGCACGCTTTCCATCTGATTAACTCGGACCGTATGACGCAGTTGCGGCTGCCGACATCGAATATATGGACCACTATTGAGTTGGATGCGCTACTTCGGGACACGATGAAGCAGTCGGGTCAAGGGTTGCTGTTCATTGACTTGGACGATGCAGGCAGAAGTCATATCGATATCCAGTGGCTGCGGTGTAAGATTACGTCTCTGACAGCAGAAATGCCAGGTTCTTATGCCGTAGTGATAGCTGTGGACGACAAGAACACGACGTCTCAGCCGATTGACATGCCGTTGAGCACATCGTGTATACATTTCCCTGACTACACGGCGGAGGAGCTGATGGTGATTCTGAAGATGCAACTGAAGAAGCATTTGTTCCGTATCACAGACGAGGCGGAAGAGATTGTTCGTCGGCATATCGAAGACATGTGCTCTAACCCGAATTGTCACTTCGCCAACGCGCGGACGATACGGCATATTTTTACCGCTATCACGGGTGCAGCACAAGTGCGCATTGCCCAGCAGAAAGCCTGCGATGAGCCTGTGGAGATAACGGCGGAGGATGTGCAATCATTTACTTGGAGACAGACAACGAGCAACCGCATAGGTTTCGGCTCATAATACGACGACCATGAAAGAATTTAAGCAAGGAACAAATATCGGACGGTTTACTGTTCTTTATCCCATCACGAACAAGGAGTATACGCAGACGTATTGCGTAGCGGATAAGTATAACCATCAATACTTTATGAAAGTATATGATATGGTGAAGATTCCGGACGTGTTGCGTCGCGGCGAAGACCCGCAGGAGGTGTGGGCGTACGAGCAGATAGGAGTGTGCGATAACCTGTTGCGACTGTATAAGCATGGATACGAGATTATCGACGGCAATAAGATAGCGTACCTCGTTACCAGTTTTTTCCAAGGCAAGCTGCTGTCGCAGTATATCGACGAAAAAGGGCGTCTGCCGTACGATGAGGCGTTGGATATAGCTTTGGGGATAGTTAATGCCGTTCAGCACCTGAATAAGCACAGTATCTGCCACCTTGATATCACGCCGCAGAATATATTGCTGGAAGATGACCTGCAAGGCGGATTCATACCTAAGCTGTTTGATTTGGAGCTGGCTGTTGAGTATAACGAGCAGGGTGAGACACGGTGTTCGCCACGCAGGTTGGAGAAGATTAATCCGTACTATTCGCGGTCGGAGTTACTGATGAAACAGGAAGTATCGGAGGAAGATGACACGTTCTCTATCGGCGCTATCATCTACACGATGATTACCGCCAAGCGTCCGTGGGCAGACTGCACTTTTAAGCCGGATATCCCCTATGCGGAGAAGCATCTGCAGATGAACAGGTGGCGTCATAAGCATCCTGCGAACTCGATTATCGAACCATTACATCCGACCAATAACGACGTGTCGCAAGCATCGGCGAACCTGTATGTGGCTATGGAGCAGACGATGGATCACCATATCAATACCGACACGTTAGAGCGTATCCTGAAGAGAGAAAATACGGATTTGAACAAGATAGCGTTAGAAGTGGCTCGCGAAGATACGCGGTCGGCGGAGGACCTAACCGGTTTTGCATCTATAGCGGGAATGGATGATTTGAAGCAGAATCTCTCACAGCACGTTATCTGGCCGCTGCGCCATCCGGAAAAGGCGAAAGAGTATCGTATCACCCTTCCAAACGGATTGCTGTTATACGGTCCTCCGGGCTGCGGTAAGACGTATTTTGCGACCAAGTTAGCGAGTGAGCTACGATGGAAGATGAAACTGATATCCACAGCCTCAATAGGCAGTGCTTATCAGCATGAGACACAGAGTAATATTCGTCAACTGTTCATGGAGGCAGAGCGTTTCAAGCCGTGTGTGCTGTGTATTGATGAGATAGATGGTATTCTGAGTACTCGTAGTGACATGCAGGGGGATGCTCGACATAACGACGAGGTGAATGAGTTCCTTGTGCAACTCAATAACTGTAATCAGCGTGGTATCTTAGTTGTCGGTACGACCAACCGCAAAGAGCTGATTGACCCGGCGGCGTTGCGTGCAGGACGACTGGAAATACATGTGGAGATTAAAGCTCCGGACGAGGAGATGCGCAAGCGACTGTTTGAAATGTATCTGCGTAACAGGCCGCTGGCAGACGATTTGGATATAGCGGAGCTGGCAAAGATGACGAAGGGCTATGCGTCGGTTGATGTGACGTATGTGGTTAATGAGGCAGCGCTGGTTGCTGCTATAGCCGACGAACCGATATCACAGCAACACCTCGTGTCCGTGATACATAATCATGTCTCATCGCTTAAGACGGGTGCACCACGCATTGGATTTGAGTAAGCGGGAGACCTATGTTGTTGGTTGTTTAGGCAAAAGGGATAGGTCGTTGTCCGGGCAGCTGCGGTAGAACCAGAAAATAGTACAGTAATAGTACAATAATAGTACAGTAATAGTACAATAATAGTACAGTAATAGTCCAATAATAGTACAATAATTACTAGTTAAGGATTAGAGGTTAGAGGTGAAAGAGTCTAGGACGGGTTCTAAAAAAAGTATACGGCCTATCTCGGGAGACAAGTCCTGAAGATAAGCCGTATTACTTTTAGCAGAAAAACACTAAGGTTCCCAAATAGGCGACGTGTCCGGCCGTCCGGTTGGAGAGGTCATAATAACAGCCATTGTTTCGATTTTATGCTCCAGCGTATTGGGAGCTATATATTGCTTCTTCATAATCGTACGTTTTTAGCGGTCAGTAATCAGTAATTAGTTATCGGCTTATTGGGCTTTTTGTCCGAAGATGGTGTAAACAGCGCCATCACGGATGATGAACACTTGTCCGTTGATAAGCACTTTGCGGATGGAAGCTTTGTCAGCGACCTTGACGGATTCGCAGCCGGTTGTTACTTCTGGAATCTGGTGTTCACGAACAAGGAGGAGGCCGTATGCGTCGGTGTTACCAGCCTTGAGGTCGATATTATATTCGCCTTGTGCAAGATTCCAAACAGGTGCACCATTGACCGTAATGAAGAGTTCCTCATCCTCTGCCACAGGAGTAACGGTAGAGATGGTGTATTGTCCATCCGCAGGAGCGTAGATGCCCAATGGGAAGGTTGCTTGGTTGTCAACCTCTTCGATAGTGTTGACACAAAGTTTAGCATCATAGCGGTTAACCCACATCTGTGGAGCATTAGTAGAGACGCTGATCTTAGCGAGGTCTTTACCGATGATATACTTATCCATTTTCTCCTCGGCCGGACGCACATAGATGCGGTCTGCAAATTCAGCATTCAGAGGAGCGATGCGAATCTCATAGGCCTTATTATCGTTCTCGGGCACAACGTTTCGACGCGGAGCTGAAGCCGGATATTGGCTATTATCAGCCACAACGGATTTTTTAGCAGGTGTTTGAACGAAGATAGGCTCGCCAACAATAAACTTATGAGTAGACATTTCAAATGGACCGTCATTATAATGTTGTCCGTATTCGACGCCAGCATTCATGTAAGCGTAGTAAACAGCGGGGTTAGCGATACCATTCCAGTTAGCATCTTTATCATCTCCAGTCTGAGAAGGATATTGTTCTACCATAACTGAAATATTGTTGATGGATGCACCATTTTTCTTTGTAAAGCGCAAGGTGTTTGCAGCCGAGTTGAGGTAGATAAGGTATAACGTACCCGGTTCAAGGGTCTTATCCGATTTATCAGCCAAGAACTTCCAACTACCGTTCGCTTTGCCATATTGAGCACGATTAGCGCCATCGTAATAGAGCACGTGGTAGGTATTATCCAGTATGAGTTGCGCACCACCTTTCACAGAAACGCCCGTTGTGGCATCTACTTTCCATGGTACTGCAAATGCGTACCAGGTTTTAGGTTCGGCATTAAGTGTGAGGTCGAAGTAAGCCTTGCCGCGAATAGTCAAATTAGACACATTGAGCATTTGGCCTGAAGCACTACCATCAGATGTCAATATCAAATCTTTCACTTCCGAATTTTCAGGAACATCCCAAGTCTCATTCTCTGCTATGGTTTTGTCATTCAATGAAATTGGAGTGAAGTTGGCAGTAAGGGTAATATTACCTGTCAGTTTGAAGCTTGGGTGAGCCGCATCGGTCTCACCATCGCTCCAACCATCAAAGGTGTACTTTTCGCTTTCGTAGTTTACGGCAACATTATCGATGGTTTTATCATAATCGAATGTTCCCGCGCCGGTGAATGTACATACGCCACTGAGGTTACTGGTCAGGGTTATCGTGTATTTATTCTTCGTAGCAGGGAACGTTGCTCGATACTCAATCGGGTCTACGCTCGCCATTACCGTTTGTATTTGCGGTATCCAAGCGAATCCGTAAGTCCATTCCGCAGTGTTTTCTTTTGTCGGAGTATTCGAGCAAACAGGCATAGCGCCATATGGCAAATTATACTCTTCGCCCGGAATAAGGACTCCGTTTTCACCCAAGAAACGAACTACGTAAGTCTTTTGAGTCTCCGTATAAACTGCCGTATAGGTAGTCGGAGCGGTTGGGCAAGGCAGTTCTGTACCTGCAGCGAACTGTTGAGCTACGCCGTCAATAACAGCGCTCCAGCCCCAGAACGTATACGTGTATTCGTCGCTGGAATAAGGTGTATGGTCGGCATTCTCTTTAACCGGTGTACTTCCGTTATAGGTCGGGTGTGCATTAATACCAACTTTTTCTGTTTCTTGCAGCTCTCCGTTAGCGTTATTCACGAAGGTCACATCCCATTCTGTAGGCGGTACTTCGAGCCATGTAGCGACGTAGGTTTGGTCACCGATAACAGGGCTAATAGCCGGTGTCCAAGTCAAGATATGACCAACTTTAGTCGGCATATTTTCGCAGACTGGTACCGCATTGTGGGTCAAGAACTGACGTTCAATTTCCGTACCACCTTCGTTTTGGAAGATGATGGTGTATTTGCGCTCTTTCTTCTCGTAGGTAGCGGTATAAGTTACATCGGAAGTAACAGGAGCTAATTCCGGCGTCCAGCCCACGAAGTCGTAGGTATAGTCAATATCTGCTTCTCGGGTTGGGTTGGTACCGAGGAACTCAGCCATAGTGCCATAAGTAACGACATAATCATCTTGTAGGATACCGTCTTTATCCGCAGTTTGGATAATCGTTCCGTCCCAATTCTTCCAGGTGATATAGAAGACCTTTTCTGCCCATTCACTACCATTCCACTCGTAGTATGTATCATTCTCCGGATGGATGCAGTGATAGAGATTATCCACATTCTCAACCTCCCACCATTGGCAGTCATCTTCCATCAAGATAAACAGTCTTCCTGCACCATCTGCATCGCTATAGGTGTGGTCAGCATTCTCCGTCTTACCATTCGCCAAAGCTACATACTCAGCAGGTTTAGCATAATAGATATCAACTCCTCCACGATTCTCTTTCATGAAGCAGCCATCTTGAGTCATCGTGGACCATTTGTTGTTCTGGTAGCAATACGCCAAGTCTTTGACGGCCTCATCCGTATTCTCATACGTATTATTACCATTCTTTAAGCGAGCAGGATAGAAAGTACGCTTTTCGTACGTTCCTACACTTTTGACGTTGTACACGTCTCTTGTGCCAGCATTAACGGCATCATCGTTGAAGATGAATGTACCGGCATCTTCGTTGGAAGAGAAGATATTAGCACCATGTTCAGATGTATATACAAAGCCAGAAGCCGTTTGGAATGTTCCATGCACATTGATAGCAGCCGAAGCAGGTTTTGTTTGCTCGGCACGTTTAGTAGGACTGCCGTTCCAACTCGGCGCGTATCGCACCGTTTTAGTATATGCAGTTCCGTTTACAAAAGTTGAGCCATTATACTCATTACAATATGCATATTTATCCCACTCTGCAGCATCATAGACATAGAGCGCACCAGTGTAGGAGATAGGTTCATCTCCAGTTTTACCACCTTCAACCCATGCCTCATATGCAGCTTTTTCAGTATTATCCATGGCAACGCTAACAGTTGATTCCTTATCTACTTCCACTTCAGCACCAGGCAGAAGACATGTGTTTTGTTTAAAGTCCATAGAACCAGAAAGAAGGTGAATTTTAAAGTTACAGGTAAGCGGCAAATCGAATTTAGCCGAATTAAGGCGTACCGGCAAAGTATAGCCCATTAAGGAAATGCTTCCCAGATTCAACTCCATAGAGCCAATATGCGCACCGCTATTAATGTCGTAGGTTTGCACATCGTTTTCTACGTCATACCACTTACGAACCCATGTATTATCGGCATCCGCCTCGTTGTCCATTAAGAAAATAGCTGTGTGTACCCCATCAACGCCTACGATTGCGATATCCGTAGCGGTCATAGACACACTTCCTAATGCAGAAAGACCTTCTGAAACAGCAGCGGAGGTAGAAAGGAGAGCCCCGGGATGATACTTGACAGGGGATTCAATATTTTGGATAAAGTATTGAGTTACAGGGAATATCTTTTTATCACTATCATCGTCAATTTGCAATGGGAAATCAGAAGGAACCATACCGGTGATTTTCACGGATGTCATTGCTCCTTTCCAGTCACCCATTTGGAACATTTCGCGAACGGTTGAACCACGGCGAGCATCGGTTTCACCCTTACCGGTCATAAATCCCCACGCACGAATTTCTGCGCCAGACTGCAGGGTTATGTGACTGCCTTCCTCCATTACCAGATGACCATAAGGGCCTACAGGTTGGCTGGTATAAGCTTCATTTGTGGAGTATTGGGTACCCGTCATTTCAATAGCACCAAACACATCCATATTAACGCCAGAAGCAAAAGTTAGACGACGGAATTCAACAAGAGGATTTTGGGCATAACTGTTTTCAGGTGCATTTTGAACATCATTAAATACTAAACGCGGAGCGGTTTTATTTACTTCTTTTGCCTGCTCGTCACTCATCGGAACAACCAATGTCGCTTTTGCGGGCAATGTGTAGTAACCAGCAGGAAGTACATAGTTATTGGTCATGAAGATAACCAATTCTTCGCTTGGGTTGTTGTTTGCGTAAGCAAGAGCGTCTTCAAGTTTAGCATATGAAGTTGTACCGATACGGCAAACGCCAACGCCATTAGCCGATGCCGATTCGTTTGTTCCTAAGAAATAGCGATAGCCTTCGTTATATTCCACACCGGTAGAAATAAGCATTTCAGTTTTCCCTTCCGTAGGTACTCCATAGTTTTGATTTTTGAAATAACCGGAAGTGAAGTTAATCGTACCATTGAGCGGTTTGCCAAATTTACCACATTCCACATTCAATGTGCCACCCGTACGCTGTGCAGAATACGAACCATCGCTATTAATAACAGCGAGTTTCTTTGTAGTTGCTGTTCCACCGGATACGAGCAAACCGCAGGATGTACCATTGAGTGTACCGCGATTAATATAAGCAGTACCACCTGTAACTTGTACAGCGTTAGTACCATTAAATGTACCACCATTCAGCGTGAGTGTACCATTAGAAGAAGTCAAGCCACCGTTGAATATTCCGGCCGTAGTAGTCAACGTACCAGCATTGGTGGCAGCGCCAGTAACTGTCGCACCATTTTGCTCTACGGTACTATTAGTAATTGTAAGAGTGCCGAATGTACCACCATTAAGGATAGCCTTACCTCCATTGACTGTCAACGAGGTAGCAGAACCGCCATACTTACTATAGGCGATAGTAACATTGCCACCAGCGATTGTGATAGCACCAGCCTCATTACCGTTCAAATCAAAAGTGAAGTTCTTGCTCGGCAAAGTAATTGCGTCGCTATGTTGCTTATTGAGTTTGATAATCGGATTGGTATAACCACTGAGGTCGGCAGCCAACATTGCCGCCAATGTTCCAGAATTCTGTTCTGACTTGCCGTCCAACAACAGTGCCTCTGGACGAGCAGGATCCAATGCATTAACAGACAGTGGGATGATGAGTGAAGAGGGTTTTGAACCCGCCATGCTTACCGTAATACTAGTAGTATGCGTACCTGGTGTGATACCATCTTTGGCGATGTAGGTAACTGTGACCTCTGCTCTCATTGTCGTAGGACCAACAGCATAAGGTTCACGAGCCAGATTCCATGACCAAGTTCCATAAGTATCCTCATAGAAAACGGTACCCGGCATTGATGGGAAGACAAAATCCGCATAATACTCTTTATATTGCAAGATATCTCCCTCCACATCAATAGAGACATCGAGCGTAGTAGTTGCACCTCCAACTGCCTCTAACTGGGCACTGGTTGCAGTAGGATTAGAAAGGAGGTATTTGTTAAATACGGCATAGATATTGTTCGGAGATGATACCGCACCAGCATATGCAGTCTCCAAACCAGATACAGAAGATGGAGGAGCCATGTAGAACACATTGGCGGGTTGCGGTAATACTTTAAAATAAGCACTCGCAGGTGCAGACTTGTCCATTGCTGTATCCTGTTGCCAAACTCTTGCATCGTTAAATGTCCATCCAGCAAAGTACGAACCCGCATCACCTTGAGCATCCGCTTTAAAGTATGCGAAAGGGGTCATGAAAAGATGGCTGGAATCAGCACCTGCATTAAACATCATGTTACGCAACACCTTATTTACCGTACTTTCAGGATCAGAATTCTCTATACTTTCCGTTGCAGTTAACGTAGCACCTATTACCATCGCCGTAGAGGCAAAGGCATCACCATTTGATGGGTTTCCCGTAGCATAAGGCATAGCGGTATTAAGGAAAGACACAGCAGCATTGTCAAAGAGTTGACCTTGTGCGTCCACCCATGTCAACTTGACAGTTCCGGACCCGGAAGACTCACCAGCAGTTTGAGCTTTGAATGCAGCCAGATAAACCGTTTGGCCACTTGGTTCTTGTGCCCAGATGAAGTTTGTACTAGCAAATACTGCGACAAGTAGTAGGGCTAATGATTTGAATGATTGTTTTAGTTTCATTATCACAAAATTTAATAGTTAATATTCATTATTACAAGCGTGTGGCATGCGAGCGTTGCGGGCATACGCACACAATTTAAGCGGCAAAAGTACTACAAAAAAATGGAATACACAAATAAATTTGCAATTTTTTATGCAATTTTGACAAAAATGGGCATAAAATGCTCATAAAAATCGTCGAGCGAGGGAAATCTTAGTGTCAATAGGATTATTGCGCCTTGACGGTGATGATGTCTCGCAGGTCGGTGGTATAGAGCGGACTTTTATGTTCCGTTTTATAGACCTCGGCATCGGAAGGCAGTTGTGCGCCGAGGAGGATGGCGCGCTTGCCATGACGGTCGTCTATATGGTCCAGAACCCGCTGCAGACGGCTGTCTTTTTCTCGGTCTTTGGTGTCGAAAAGATCCGGAACGACGGCCGAATCTGGGATAATTTTCAGCAGCACGACACCGGCCTTTTTGTAGAGAGCCCCGGGTCGATATGCGCGACGTAGTGCCGCAAGGGCATAATTGACTAATTCGGGCGTATTGGCCGTGGCGACCGGGAGTGTAACAATCTCGTTGAGATAATGCTGAGTTATATCCGAACGAAAGGAAGATGTGTGGGCATAAACGAGCAGCTGCTGGCATGCCGAATGTTGGGTTCGTAACTGCCGAGCACAATGCGCGCAGAAGTTCGCTATTTGTTCCTCCAGAACACTCTGTTCAGTGAGGGCATGGGCAAATGTACGCGAAGTCGTAATTGACTGTTTCATAGGCAGTTGCGTGATATCAATCACGTCTTGTCCATGCAATTCTTGCCACGTCAGGAGTCCAGGTTTATGCAGCAGGTTTTGCGCAAAAGCGGCAGGTCGCTCGGCAAACTGCAAGGCGGTAGTTATACCTGCCGATAGAAGCTTAGCTTTAGCCTTGCGGCCGATGCCCCAGACGTCACCGATTTCGAAGTCGTGCAGGGCTTTGACGCGCTGCTCGTCGGTTCGGATGACGCACACGCCATGATAGCCTTTGAATTTCTTTGCATATTTACTCGCCACTTTGGCCAAGGTCTTGGTTGGCGCGATGCCCATAGACACAGGGACTCCGACACCTTGTTTAATTGCGCGTACGATACGCTCGCAGTAAGTTTTCTGCTCCGCAGCGGGGATGTGGTCAATCGTGATAAAACCTTCGTCAATGGAGTACTGCTCAAACCGCATAGTGTGCTGCCGCAGAATGGACATCACACGGTCGGATAAATCGCCGTACAACGAGAAATTGGAAGAGAAGCATACCACGCCCGCTTGGTCCACGATGGAGCGAATCTGATAGAGGGGAGCTCCCATTGGAATGCCCAGTGCTTTGGCTTCGTTGGAGCGCGAGACCACACAGCCGTCGTTACCCGACAGTACGACGACCGGTTTTCCCTCTAAATCGGGGCGAAAAACGCGCTCGCAAGACACGAAGAAGTTATTACAATCACACAGGGCGAACATGGGTAATGGCGAGAGGTTATAGGTTAGTGGTGAACGCGATGGATGGCGTATGTAACGACGCCCCAGACTTGAAAATTAGCAGATTTGTCAACGCGGATGGGCTGAAAATCGGGGTTATGCGGAATAAGCCATGCGCAATCATTGGCAGGGTCTAATTTGAACTCTTTGAGGGTGTATTCGTCGTCAATATAGGCGATGATGAAGTCGCCGTTTTTTGGCTCCAGACTGCGGTCCACAACCACCACATCGCCATCTAAGATGCCGGCATCACGCATCGAATCGCCTTCGACGCGAGCGTAGAAGGTAGTGTCCGGGTTGGGGGTCATCTCGTGCGTCATATCGATACGCTCGCCTGTATGGTCAGCAGCAGGAGAAGGGAAACCGGCATGTATTGACTCTGCGAACTCCAACGCGAGTGCGCTCTCTTCAGCTTGGGTTAAATCAGTAATTTTAGCCATATATGTCCATTTTTGCGCTGCAAAGGTAGTACTTTTTTATGAAATGAGCAAAAAAACATGAAAAATGTCGTCAAAAATTGCTTTATTTTGTATGGAATATAGTAATTTCGGACATCTGCCTTGCCTGCGGCAATTCCCCCGAACATACGTTCGCGTAGTTTGGGGTATATCCAAACAATTTGTTAAAAAAATAAAATAAATTATATTTTTTTTCCAATTTATTTGTCTATGTCAGATATTTGTAGTAATTTTGCGCGCTAAATGTGCGGAATATGAAGATTGCATTAATTGGATATGGCAAGATGGGGCATATGATTGAGCAGATAGCGCTGTTGCGTGGGCATGAGATCGTGTGCACTATTGATGTGGGTGACGAAGCAAAGTTCGAGAGTGAAGCTTTTCGCAGTGCGGACGTGGCGATTGAGTTCACGACGCCTCAGACAGCTGAAGCGAATGTAAGGAAAGCCTGGGCGCAAGGTGTGCCTGTGGTCTGCGGTACAACAGGTTGGAAAGCCGAAGCGTTGATGGACGAACCCAATACACCCGGCTTGGTTTGGAAAAGTAATTTTTCAGTCGGGGTGAATATTTTCTTCGACCTGAACAAGTGGCTGGCAGAGAAGTTGCGCGATTATCCGCAATATAGTCCGCATATCTACGAGGAACACCATATCCACAAACTCGATAAACCTTCCGGAACCGCCAGGACTCTGGCGGATGGGCTAAGGGCTAAAGGTTATGGGCTAAAGGATTCTGAGATTGAGTCGGTGCGCGAGGGAGAGATACCGGGTAACCACTCCGTCATTTGGGATAGCCCCGAAGATACCATTGTTATTTCCCATATGGCGAAAGGACGCGAGGGCTTTGCCTTAGGTGCTGTCCTTGCCGCCGAATCCCTAAACGCTAAACCCTAAACGCTAAACGAAAAATGACTATTAGAGAACGATTACAGAAAGTAACCACCAAAGGGTGGATAGCAGCAGGGTGCTGGAGTGCACTCTATATCGCATTCATTATCTGGCTGGCCTGGGATGACCCAAAGTCGCTGTGGTGGCTGTTACTGCTGCCGGTGATTGTGGATGCGTTTACGACGAAGTTTATCAACTGGAGCTGGTGGAAAAAGTATAAGCCTGCCGGTAAGGATGAACCTGCTAATCCGCAAGCCAAGCCAGGACTCTACACCTTGTGCTCGTGGATAGATGCGATAGCGTTTGCACTCGTGGCGGTGTATTTCATTAACCTCTATATGTTCCAGAACTACCAGATTCCGAGTTCGAGTCTGGAGAAGAGTCTGCGCGTGGGGGATTTCTTGTTCGTGAGCAAGATGAGTTACGGTGCTCGCGTACCGAACACGCCGTTGTCGATGCCGCTGATGCAACACAGTTGGCCTGCCGCGTTCGGTGGAGGAAAGAGTTATTGGGACAAACCACAGTGGCCGTACAAACGTCTGCGCGGTTGGGATACGCCGAAGAAGGGCGATATTGTGGTGTTTAATTTTCCGGCAGGTGATACGGTGTGCCTGAAAATGCAGAATCCCGATTACTATACGCTGTGCCACTACTACGGTAAGCAGGTCGTTGAGGCGCGAAAAGATGTGTTCGGCGATATTGTTGTGCGGCCTGTGGATAGACGCGAGAATTATGTGAAACGTTGCGTGGGTGAGCCGGGTGACAGTTTGCGGGTAATCAACAATGTCGTTTATACGAAGACGAACGAAGATTGGAAAGAAGAACCGACACGAAAAGGTGTGCAGTTGAATTATATCGTACGGACGGATGGACATTTGCTGACGCGGACGTATTTGGATAAACTGGGCGTGAGTCATGACGATCAGCATGTGATAGAGCCGGGAGTATATCATTTCCCCATGACGGAAGCGATGCATGAGAACCTGGCTAAGAATCCGCATGTGGTATCGATAGATGTGGAGCCGGAAGCAGCCGGTGGCGATGTGTATCCGCTGGGTGCGACGAGTTGGACACGTGATAACTACGGACCGATTTATATTCCGCGCAAGGGGGATAAGCTGATGATTACGGAGGAGAACTATCCGATATATCGCCGCATTGCGCAAGCGTATGAGCATAAGCCAATGGCTATAGGCGAAGAGTACGAGTTCGCGATGGATTACTACTGGATGCAAGGCGATAACCGTCACAACAGTGCGGATAGTAGGTACTGGGGCTTTGTGCCTGAAGATCATGTTGTAGGACGACCTGTCTTTATTTGGTTGAGTGTGGAGAAAGATAAACCGTGGTTTAAAGGACATATACGTTGGACTCGCTTGGGCAAGCGAGCCAGCGATTGATGATTTATGATTGATGATTTATGATTTTGCCAACGGCATATTGCCCACCGAAATCGTATTTTGATGCCTTGATGAGTGAGGCTGCGACGATTGAGGTGATGGAGAGTTTTGAGAAACAGACGTTTCGGAACCGGTGTCTGATTCGTGACCCGAAGGGCGAGATAATCCGACTGACCGTGCCGGTGGGAAAGGTGGAACATAAACAGTTGACACGCGATATAGCGATTAGTTATCAGAGTAAGTGGCAACACCAGCACTGGATTGCGATAGAGAGTGCGTATAGACACAAGCCGTATTTTATCTATTTCGCAGACTACCTGCGGCCGTTCTATGAGAAGCAATATAAGTGGCTTGTGGACCTAAACGCAGAACTGACAGAAACGATTGTTTCGCTGCTGAAAAAAGAACGACCGGATACGCTTAAGATACGCTTAAGATACGCTACAAACGAGTGGAGCGGATTGACTTGGACAGATAAACATCCGTGGCAAACGGAGATAAGTATATTAGATACGCTATTTGATGAATGTTAAGTGGGACAGTTTAGGATTTCATTACACGGAACCGGATTATATAGTCCGTGCGGAGTGTCATGACGGCGTGTGGGGAGAACCTTACGCGACGGAGGATAAGTACTTGCATCTGCATGTGAGTGCGACGTGTCTGCAGTACGGCCAAGAAGCGTTTGAGGGATTGAAAGCGTTCCGCGGAGTGGACGGTAAGATACGTATCTTCCGTTGGCAAGAGAATGCAAAGAGGATGCAGCGGAGTGCCGAGGCGCTTTATATGGCTCAACCGCCAACAGAGTTATTTGGCGAAGCTATACGATTGGCACTGCGCAAGAACATATGCTTTGTGCCACCGTACGGAACGGGAGCGACACTGTATTTCCGTCCGCTGCTGATAGGTACGACTCCGCGCTTGGGCGTTGGTCCGGGACGGGACTTCGAGTTGATTATTATTCCGTCGCCTATAGGTCCGTATTACCCCGGTAAGTTCCATTGCACAACGTTTATCGTCAATCGTCATATTGATAGAGCCGCACCGCAAGGAACGGGACAGTTTAAGGTTGGTGGCAACTACGCGGCATCGTTTAGAGGAACAGAAGCGGCTCATGCGATGGGATACGATTGTCTGTTTACGGACGCGAAGACACATAAGTATATTGACGAGTGTTCGGCAGCGAACTTTATTGGCATTAGGGGAAATGAGTATTTAACTCCTCGCTCTACCGCTATCCTTCCGAGTATAACTAACGAATCTCTAACGGTTCTTGCGAAGGAGATGGGAATGAAAGTGACGCGCAGACATATACCGGTGGAGGAGTTGGCAACGCTGGACGAAGCTGCTGCTTGTGGCACGGCTTGTGTACTGTCACCGATTGATAAGGTGATTGACCCGGACAAAGGCGTGACATACACCATTAGCGACGAACCGGGTCCGATCGTGACGAAGTTATACAACGCGCTGCAAGATATACAGTTTGGTCGCACAGCCGATGTGCACGGCTGGTGCGAGATTGTTGAATGTTGAAGGTTTAAAGTTTAAAGAGATATTTTATGTTTAAGAATCATCCAAAAGGATTAATTCCCGCGGCCCTGGCGAATATGGGCGAACGTTTCGGCTACTACATCATGAATGCCGTATTGCTGTTATTCTTGGTATCTAAGTTCGGCTTGGACGACGGAGTAGCAGGAGTCATTTACGCTGTCTTTTACTTTGGTATCTACGTTCTGAGTTTGATTGGCGGTATTATTGCCGACAAGACGCAGAACTACAACAAGACTATCCAGTGGGGTTTGATTATTATGTCGCTGGGTTACGTGTGCTTGGCATTACCGGTATTTTCTCCGGACTTGAATGGTGGTCCTGAGTGGTGGAGCATATTGATCTTCACGTGCTTGGCGCTGCTGATGATTGCGTTCGGTAACGGTTTGTTCAAAGGCAACCTGCAAGCAATCGTGGGTAAGATGTATGATGAGTTCGAGGCAGAGGCTGCGAAAAAAGGTCCTGAGGCATTGAAGATGGCGCAAGACAAGCGCGACTCGGGTTTCCAAATCTTCTACGTGTTCATCAATATCGGCGGTTTGGCGGCTCCTTTTGTAGCGCCGTTGCTGCGTCAGTGGTGGCTGAATAAGCATCACTTCGTATATAACTCGGATATGGCTTCGCTGGCTCACCAACATTTGGCAGACGGTGTGCTGTCGCAGAAGTTCCAAGAGACGCTGGACGCTTCTATTCAGGCAAGTTATAATTTTGTGGACCATGTGACATTCTGCCAAGACTATATCACGGTGTTCAATCAGGGTATTCACTACTCGTTTATTGCGTCGGTGGTAGCTATGCTGGTGTCGCTGGTTATTTTCCTTGCGACGAAGCGTATGTTCCCACAGCCTGCGAAGAAAGAGGATAAGGCAGTTGTGGAGTACACGAAGCAAGAGCGCGAGGCGATGGCTACGGAGATTAAGCAACGTATGGCAGCATTGTTTGCCGTGCTGGGTATTGCTATTTTCTTCTGGCTGTCGTTCCACCAGAACGGTCAATCGCTGTCCGTTTTTGCGCGTGACTTCATTCGCACGGATAGTATAGCACCTGAGATCTGGCAAGCGCTCAATCCGTTCTTCGTTATTGTGCTCACACCGATTGTGATGTGGATCTTCGGCGCACTGGCTCGCAAGGGCAAGGCTATTTCGACGCCGCGTAAGATAGCTATCGGTATGGCGATTGCTGGTTGTGCGTACTTATTCCTAATGGTTGTGTCGATGATGAACAACTATCCTTCGGGCGAAGTGTTCCGCGGTTTGAATGCTGATGAGTTATCTGCAGCCGGTTTGGCAAAAGAAGGTCCGTGGGTACTGCTCGTAACCTATTTCTTCCTGACAGTGGCCGAGTTGTTTATCTCGCCGTTAGGATTGTCATTCGTAAGCAAAGTGGCTCCGCGTCACATGGTGGGCCTGTGCCAAGGTCTATGGCTCGGCGCGACAGCTATCGGCAACCTGTTTATCTGGGTTGGTCCGGTGATGTATAACGCATGGCCGATTCAGTATTGCTGGGCTGTGTTCTTCGGCATCTGCCTCGTATCGATGACGGTGATGTTAGGCATGGTTAAGTGGTTAGAAAAAGTAGCATGTTAATTTGAAAAGATATGAAGAACGAACTGATTCAATTAGCGGAGTATCTGGAGAGTCTGGAAGCGCGTATTGCAGACTTGGAGCAGCGCTATGATATCATGATGCAGCGTAGTGCAGAAGCAGAAGAAGACACAGCGTCTAAGCTGAATGCATTAGGTGCTGCGCTCGCAGAAGTTAATGCTCGTCTGGACGATGAGATGGATATGGAGGAAGAGGAAGTGGTTGAAGAAGCACCGGTGGTCAAGCAGCCCGTGGTTACCCAACCGGAACCTAATGTTGAGCCTGAGCCGGAAGTTAAAGCGGCTCCTGCTAAGCCGGTGGGCAAACGTGTTGAGGATCTCAAGCAAGCGATTTCGTTAGGTGACCGGTTTTTGTTCCAACGTGAGCTATTCGGACAGAACGGCGAATTGATGCAAAAGACGCTGGAAGAGCTGAACAAGCAATCGGACTTTAACGCAGCCGTGGATTATCTAGATCGTAAATTCCCGCAGTGGGACAAAGAGAGTCCGACGTACGAGCTGTTTATTAATGTTTTGCACCGCAGATTTGGATAATGCTGTACGTTGTTCCGACACCGGTAGGCAACCTTGAGGATATCACGCTTCGTGCGCTACGTGTGCTCAAAGAGGTGGATTTGATTCTGGCCGAAGATACCAGGACGTCGTCTGTGTTGCTTAAGCATTATGATATCCATACGCCGCTCAAGAGCCACCATAAGTTCAACGAGCACGAGACGAGTGATGATATGGCGGAGCGGATTCGTAGTGGACTGAATGTTGCGCTTATCTCGGACGCGGGCACGCCGGGTATCAGTGATCCGGGCTTTATGTTGGTGCGAGCGTGCGTAGAACGCGGTGTAGAGGTGCAGTGTTTGCCGGGAGCAACGGCTTTTGTACCGGCGTTGGTGGACAGCGGGCTGCCTTGTGACCGATTCTATTTCGAGGGCTTTTTGCCACAGAAAAAAGGTCGTCAGACGCACCTGATGAAACTTGCGGAGCAGGAACACACAATGATTATCTACGAGTCACCCTTCCGCTTGGTAAAGACACTGGAGCAACTGGCTGAGTATCTCGGAAAAGAACGCTTGGCGTCCGTGAGTCGAGAGATCAGCAAGGTGCACGAAGAGACGAGACGCGGAAGTCTGGCAGAGTTGGTGCAATCATTTAAGGAACGTCCCGCAAAGGGAGAAATAGTGATTATTGTCGATGGCAAACACGAGTAATATGAAAGTGCTGGCGAAAGAGACCGCCATTTACGGCCTTTCGTCTATTATCGGTAAGTTCTTGAACTACTTGCTGGTACCGCTGTATACGTATGTGCTGGCACGCACGGCAGACTACGGTATCGTGACGAACCTATATGCGTGGACGGCCTTGCTGCTGGTTATTCTGACGTATGGCATGGAGACGGGATTCTTCCGTTTTGCCAATCGTGAGGACTATGACCCGAAGCAAGTGTATCGCACGGCTTTTGTAGCACTGCTGACGACGAGTACTATCTTTGCAGTACTATGTGTTGCATTCCAGCACCCGATAGCGAATTTCCTGGGCTATGCCGACCACTCGGAGTTTATTGCGATGATGGCGGTGACGGTAGCCTTGGATGCGTTTGCATGTATTCCGTTTGCGTACTTACGGTATCAGAAGCGGCCGTTACTGTTTGCGGCACTGAAGCTGCTGTTTGTGGTGTTAAATATCGCGTTTAACTTGCTGTTCCTTGTGGTACTAAAAAAGAACGACGTGGTGTATGTGTTTATCAGCAACATCCTTGCCACCACTATTCAAACACTATGTCTGTTGCCGTTCTGTTTGCCTCGTGGGGCACGGTTCTCATGGCCGGTGTTGAAAGAGATGCTGCGGTACTCATTGCCGTTGTTGGTACTGGGAGTTGCGGGTATCATGAACCAGACACTGGACAGAATACTGTTTCCATACCTCTATCCGTACGACGATGCGGATGCGCAATTAGGTATTTACGGAGCATGCTTTAAGGTGGCTATGGTGATGATGATGTTCACGCAAGCGTTTCGTTATGCGTATGAGCCGTTCGTGTTCGCCAAACATAAGGACCGGCAGTCGGTAGAGGCCTATGCGGACGCGATGAAGTACTACATCCTCTTCTCGTTTATGATCATGATGATAGTCATCTTCTACCTGGATATCTTCCGCTATATCATTGCGGACAGTTATTGGGAAGGACTGAAGATCGTGCCGGTTGTGCTGTGGACGTACATTTTCCAAGGAGTGTACTTCAATCTGAGTTTCTGGTACAAGCTGACGGATGAGACCAAATGGGGCGCATGGTTCTCGCTTATTGGTTTGGTGATTACGTTTGTGCTGCAAGTGGTGTTTGTACCGAAGATCGGCTATTGGGCAAGCTGCGGAAGTAGTTTGGTATGCTACCTCACGATTATGCTGCTCAGCTATTTCATCGGGCAAAAGAAAGCACCTATACCGTACGATATCAAGCGTATAGGTATGTATACGGTGTTGACAGTTGGTTTGCTGGCGGTGTACTATGCACTGCGGCTGTATTATATCAGCAATATGTGGGCGATGATGGGTATCGGAACCGTGTTGCTGCTGATTTATTGTGGAATATTGATTAAATTTGATTTTAATGTTTTCAGGTATCGTAGAGGCGTTAACGCCAATAGTTAAGATTGAGACCGAGCAGGGGAATAAACATTTCACGCTGCGTAATCCGTTTCAGGAAGGAACGAGTATCGATCAGAGTATCGCGCATAACGGCGTGTGCCTGACGGTAGTGCGTCATGAAGGCGATTTATATACCGTTACGGCCATGCAAGAGACGCTGAACCGCACGAATCTTGGTGTGGTAAAAGAGGGCGACTATGTCAATCTGGAGCGTGCGATGCAGATAGGAGGTCGTTTGGACGGGCATATTGTACAAGGTCATGTGGATCAAACGGCTGTATGCATAGAGGTGAAAGAGACCGACGGCAGTTGGTACTACCGTTTTGAGTATGAGACGACGAAGGAGATGATTGAACGCGGCTATTTCTGCGTAGACAAGGGTAGCGTAACCATTAACGGCGTAAGTCTGACGGTTTGCGAACCGGATATTCAAGGCAACAAGGGTTACGTAAGCGTTTGCATTATTCCTTATACGTACGAGAATACAAACTTCAAGTATATTCAGCCGGGCACGATTGTGAATATCGAGTTTGATATCATCGGCAAGTACCTGGCAAGGTATAACGCGATTTTGAAAAATTGAAAAGTGAAAAAATAGTATGAATACAAACAGTTTATCGTTCCAGTTAGGAACATCCGTGGCACAATATTTGATGCAGTACGGACAGAAAGAACTCAATTATGACGAGTTCAAGGCAGGTATCGCATTTGTGATGGACGCCTCGAAGAAAGCCAAAGAGGAAGGCGAGAAATTCCTTGCAGAGAATGCCAAGCGCGAAGGTGTAAAGACGACTGCTTCGGGTTTGCAGTATGAAGTGATTGAATCGACGTTGGGTCAAAAGCCGAGTGCCACCGACAAAGTGCGTGTGCACTACGAAGGTACGCTGATTGACGGCACAGTTTTTGACAGTAGTTACAAGCGTGGCGAATCGATTACGTTCGGTTTGAACCAAGTTATTAAGGGCTGGACGGAAGGATTGCAGCTGATGTCGGTTGGCAGTAAGTACAAGCTGTATATCCCGTACGATTTGGCATATGGCGCACAGGGCGCAGGTGGTTCCATTCCTCCGTACGCAGCGCTGATATTCACCGTTGAATTATTAGGTATTGAAAAATAAATATTGAATTATGAGAAAATTAGCTATTTTGGCAGTTGTAGCAACTGCACTTATTTCTTGCGGTAACACTTACACCGCTAAAACGATTGAGTTAACGAACATGAATGACTCCATGAACTACGCCATTGGTTTGGTTAATGGAGCAAACGTAAAGATGCAGCAACTGCGTAACGACAGTTCGGATCAGGCTGTTGCGGAGTTTATCAACGCAATGCAACGCGGCTATGACGGCAAAGTAGAAGAGCTGTCAGATGTAGCATCTATTGCGCAGAATGTTGGTATGGCTACTAAGGCTTGCGAGACTAAGGGTTTGGCAGAGAATCCAGCTTGGACGATTAATGAGAAGATTTTCTTCCAAGGTCTGGTAAACGGTATCTACGGCGACCAATCAGTTATGGAGATTGACATAGCTAAAGCGTATTTCCAGAATGCTTACGTAGAATCACGCGCCGAGGAAACCAAGGCCGGCAAGGCAATTAAAGGCACATGCCCAAAGAGCACGAAAACAATTAAGCTCGTGAGCAAGATAGACTCAATTAACTATGCCTTTGGTCTGCTGAACGGTAGCGAAGTGAAGGCATATGTGCTGGCGAACGACTCGACCGGTGATATGGCGAAAGAGTTTATTGCTAACGTAAATGCCGGCATGAAGAAAGGTTATCTTAATCCGCAGCTTGTACAAATGGGAGAACAGATCGGTAAGACGATTAAGGAGCAAGAGGCTGTTGGTCTGATTGGCGAGCCGAGTCTGGTTACTGACTTTGAGTTGATTAAACAAGGTTTCGTAAACGGCTTATACGAGTACCACGAGATGTGGGAGCCGATGGCTGCAGGTATGTATATTCAGAATACGCTTGGTAATATCCAATACGGTGATAACAAGGAGAAAGGTGAGCAGTTCCTCGCCGAGAACGCACTTAAACAAGGCGTTAAAGTAACCGAATCCGGTTTGCAGTACGAAGTATTGAGAATGGGTAAAGGTCCGAAGCCGACTGCTGAAAGCACCGTGAAAGTGGACTACGAAGGTAAACTGATTGATGGTACTGTATTTGACAGCAGTTATGAGCGTGGCGAGCCTATTGAGTTCCCGCTTAATGGCGTTATCAAAGGTTGGACCGAAGGCTTGCAACTCATGCCTGTTGGTTCGAAGTTCCGTTTCTATATCCCGCAAGAACTGGGTTACGGCGGACAAAATGCAGGTTCAATTCCTCCGTACTCGACACTCATCTTTGATGTAGAGTTGCACGCAATTAAGTAAGCATGGGTCAAATAGCGAAACAATCGTTGCGAGGTACTATCGTCACTTATCTTGGAGTGGCGGTAGGCTTCGTGACGACTTTTTTCGTTATTACACGCTTTCTTACGGCGGAAGAAATCGGTTTAGCTCGTGTACTGATTGACGCAGCGGTTCTGTTTGTAGGGCTTGCGCAATTAGGAACAGGGTCAAGTATTATTCGTTTCTTTCCGTATTTTAAGGATGAGCAAAAGAATCACGGTTTTTTCTTCTGGACGATCGCTGTGCCGTTTATCGGTTTTGTGATTTTTGCTCTTATCTACTGGGCGTGCCGCGTGCCGCTGAGTGCATGGTTTGGAGACAAGTCGCCGTTGTTCGTGGACTACTACTATTTTGTTCTGCCGATGGCGTTCTTTATGCTCTATCAGAGTATTTTTGAGACGAACTCGAATGTGCTGATGCGCATTGTTGTACCACGGGCAGTTCGCGAGGTAGCGGTGCGAGTTGGTTTGCTTATCTCCTATATATTATACGCGTGCGGGATACTGTCGATGGACGGGTTCGTTATTGCATTGTGTTCAACGTACGCGATTGCGGCACTGATCAATATTATTTACGTCTTTTCGTTGCAACGAATAAGCCTTAAGCCAGACTTCGCGTTTATCCGTGCGAACAAGGACTTGGCTAAGTCGTATCTGCTGTACACAGGTTTCTTGATTGTGTCGGCTCTGACTTCCGTTTTGGCTCCCACCTTATCATCGTTCTTTATTACGGCGCAGATGGGTTTGCAGTATACGGGTATTTTTGCGATTGCGACCTATATTGCGGTGATGGTGTCTATTCCATACCGTTCGTTGGTAGCGATTACACAACCCGAACTGGCGCAGACCATCAAGGACAAGGACAGCGCCAATACGGCACGCCTTATCGGGCAGGCCAGTACGAATCTGCTACTCGTCGGCGGGTTTATCTTCTTAGCTATCTGGATTAACATCGACCTCATCTTCCATATCTTGCCCAATGGCGAGACATATGCGACAGCGAAGTACGTGGTGTTACTATTAGGTTTTGGGCAGCTATTGATGGCGACGTTCTCCGTCTTCAATCCTGCCCTTAGTTACTCAAAGTATTACGCTTTCTCGCTGCTTAATTCGTTTATTCTGACGGGTTCGGCATTACTACTGAACAACGCGCTTATTCCCCGTTATGGCATGACGGGAGCCGCATTGGCAACGGCATTGAGCGATATGATTTATTTTGTACCGGTAGTTATTATCACATGCTGGGCACTGAAGATTCAACCATTTACCCAAAAGCACATGTGGTCGTTGCTGATTATCGTTTGGCTTTTTGCACTCAATCAGCTGTGGTTGCGGTATATTCCGAGTATGAATATCTGGGTGGACAGTATTGCTCGCACGGTTATTATCGGTGGTGTGGGCGTGTTGTCAGCCTATAAGTTACACTTATCTCCCGAATTGGAACAAATGGTTCGAAATGCGTTACTTCGTTGATTTTGCATATAACGGTTCGGCTTATCACGGTTCGCAAAGGCAGCCTAATGGTATAACCGTGCAGGAGGTGATGGAAGAGGCTTTTGCGACTATTCTTCGCAAGCCTGTGGCACTTACTTTTGCGGGTAGGACAGATGCAGGAGTGCATGCCGAACATATGTTTGCGCATTTTGACGTAGATGAGTTACCGGTTACGGATGAGGGATTACAGGAAAGATTGAACTCATTATTGCCGGCAATGATCGCAATACATCGCATTTTTCCTGTACCAGATGATTTGCATGCGCGATTCTCGGCTTTATCTCGCACGTATGAATATCGGATAACGACCGAAAAAGATCCGTTTAGACAGGATTTAGTGACACGTGTGGCGTCCGGATTGAATTTTGAAGCGATGAATAAGGCGGCACAGTTATTACTGGGTACACAGGATTTTGCATCGTTCTGCAAAGTACATACCGACGTAAAGACCACTATTTGCACGGTAAGTTATGCGGAGTGGAAGGACAATGTGTTTACGATTACAGCCGATCGATTCTTACGCAATATGGTTCGTGCGGTAGTAGGAACACTATTCGAAGTAGGACGAGCACGGATGAGTTTGGAGGAGTTTCAAGGCGTGATTGCCAACAAAAATCGCTGCAGCGCGGGACAATCTGTTCTGGCGGCAGGATTGTATCTCACAAAGATAGAATACCCTACTTTTGCATAATTTTTGCACTTTTTTGCTGAAATATTTTGTCAGTTCAAAAAAAAGCAGTACTTTTGTAGCCGCTTTTGAAAGATAAAGCATTGGAAAGATGGCGGAGTGGTCTAACGCGGCGGTCTTGAAAACCGTTGACCTGAGAGGGTCCGGGGGTTCGAATCCCTCTCTTTCCGCAAACAAAAACCTGCTTGTCCAAGATTACTTGAGCAAGCAGGTTTTGTGTTGATTGGAAGAGACTTATTTGCAGCCAAACAGACGTTTGAGCCAGCAAACTTTTTTCTCTTCTTTCGGAGCCTCAGCCTTTGGAGCAGCTTTCGGTGCTTCTGCAGGCAGAGCCGGACCGGCAGCTACAAGTGCTTTACCAGCGGCATTGCCTTCGTATTTAGCAAAGTTCTTAATGAAACGGCCTGCCAAATCTTTAGCTTTTGCTTCCCACTCCGCAGCATCTTTATACGTGTCGCGAGGATCAAGAATAGCAGGATCTACGCCCGGCAGAGCGGTCGGAACCTCGAAGTTGAAGAACGGAATAGTCTTCGTCTCGGCTTTGAGGATAGAACCGTCAAGGATAGCGTCAATGATACCACGTGTGTCGCGGATAGAGATACGTTTGCCTGTACCGTTCCAACCGGTGTTAACGAGGTAAGCCTTTGCGCCACTCTTCTCCATGCGTTTAACGAGTTCCTCAGCATATTTGGTCGGATGGAGCTCCAAGAATGCTTGTCCAAAGCAAGCGGAGAAGGTTGGAGTCGGCTCGGTGATACCGCGCTCTGTACCAGCCAATTTAGCGGTGAAACCAGAGAGGAAATAATACTTCGTTTGTTCCGGAGTCAGGATACTTACTGGAGGCAATACACCAAAGGCATCTGCGCTAAGGAAGATAACGTTCTTAGCTGCAGGACCTGCAGAAATAGGTTTAACAATCTTCTCGATATGGTTAATCGGGTACGAAACACGTGTGTTCTCGGTCACGGATTTATCGTTGAAATCGATAACACCCTTCTCGTCCACAGTTACGTTCTCCAGCAATGCATCGCGACGGATAGCGTTGTAGATATCGGGCTCAGACTCTTTGTCGAGTTTGATAACCTTTGCATAGCAACCACCTTCGAAGTTGAACACGCCGTTATCGTCCCATCCGTGCTCATCATCACCGATAAGCAAACGCTTCGGATCGGTACTCAAAGTGGTCTTACCTGTTCCGGACAGACCAAAGAAAATAGCGGTGTTCTTGCCCTTCATATCCGTATTAGCGGAGCAGTGCATAGAAGCGATACCCTTCAGCGGCAGGTAGTAGTTCATCATGGAGAACATACCTTTCTTCATCTCACCACCATACCAGGTGTTGAGAATCACTTGCTCGCGGCTGGTGGTGTTGAATGCAACGCAAGTCTCGGAGTTGAGACCGAGCTCTTTGTAGTTGTCAACTTTTGCCAGAGAAGCGTTGTAGATAACGAAATCGGGCTTGAAGTTCTTCAGTTCCTCAGCTGTCGGTTGGATGAACATGTTCTTCACAAAGTGAGCTTGCCAAGCCACCTCAACGATGAAACGAACAGCCATACGAGTGTCAGCATTTGCGCCGCAGAAAGCATCTACTACGTAGAGTTCCTTGTTGCTGAGCTCTTTCACTGCCATCTCTTTCACTTTTGCCCAAACTTCCTCGGACATCGGGTGGTTGTCGTTCTTGTACTCGTCGGAAGTCCACCATACGGTGTCTTTCGAGTTTGCATCCATAACGATGTATTTGTCTTTAGGCGAACGGCCGGTGTAGATACCGGTCATTACGTTAACAGCACCGAGTTCGGTCTCTTGACCTTTCTCATAGCCTGTCAAAGCGGGATTGGTCTCCTCTTTAAACAAATAGTCGTACGACGGATTGTGGGCCTTCACAGTTGCACCTGTGATACCGTACTGGGTTAAATCAAGTTTTTTTGCTGCCATAATTGTATATTTTTAAGATATTTATTTGTGCCAAATAAAAATGTGCCTACTTTAGCGGCTACAAAGGTAATACTTTTTTTTAAACTGACCAAATTTTTGTACTATTTTTTGATAAAAAGTCTATTTTTTGTTATTTGCGCATTACAAAAAAGAGAAAAACATGCTTTACAACATATTTTTATTGGAAAATATTTGGTGCGGTAGTGAAAAAGCAGTACTTTTGCACCGTGTTTTTCATGGTATTAGATTTAAGGTTAAGTAAAGATTGGGTTGTCGTGAGACAATCCTTCTTTTTTTTTTTGCGTATTTGCAAACTTTTTTGTACTTTTGCAGCCCGAAATGAAAAATGGGTTTGAAACGGACGATTTGCGTGAAGCTGTGCGTGTGTTACGTGCTGGCGGAATCATTTTGTATCCTACGGATACGGTGTGGGGAATAGGCTGTGACGCAACGAACAGTAAGGCGGTGCAGAAGATTTTCGCGCTCAAGCGTCGCCAAGACAGCAAGTCGATGTTGGTGCTATTAGATTCGGCGGATAAGTTAGAGCGCTATGTGGATGTGCCGGAAGCGGCGCGGCAACTTTTAGAAGTGAATGACGCGTCTCGTCCGCTAACAATTATCTATCCGAACGCAGCAGGTGTAGCGCCAGAGTTGATTGCAGAAGATGGTAGTTTGGGGATTCGCATATCGCTTGAGCCTTTCTCGCAAGCCTTATGCGCGCAATTGGGCAAGCCGCTGGTATCGACCAGCGCAAATATAAGCGGTGAGCCTGCAGCAGCATTTTTCGGGCAGATAAGCAATGAGATTAAGGCGGGAGTGGACTATATCTGCCGATATAGACAGAGTGATATAACGCCCAAGCAACCGTCCTCGATAATAAAAATAGAGACAGACAATCGTTTTGTTATTATACGTCAATGAAGAAACGCATGATGCGACATAGGTTAATGCAACTCCTCTACGTGCTGGTAGATGGAATAGCCGCCGAATTAGTTTGGTTCGCATTTCTGTTCTTCCGTTGGCAAGTATTAGACGAGAAAGTGTCGGGCTGGGACACTTTTTGGGCTCCGGCGTTCGATTTCTCCCTCTCGGGAACGTATTTCCCCGCTTTGATGTATCCGTTGGGCTGCTGGGTGATATACTATTTCTTAGGTTACTACCTGCGTCCGGGCAAGCAGCGTCTCGCTCAGTTAATATGGAACACCTTTGCCGGTGCGGTGATTATAGCTACTGGCGCGTTTTTCCTCATTATCTTAGATGACGTGGATATTGTAGATGCCATTCGTTACTACAAGTCCTTCGGCGCGCTGGTATTGCTGCAATTCATTGTTATTCTGATTCCTCGTTTGGTCTTGTACTATACGGTACAGCAACGTTCTCGTCGGGAGCGGGTTATTATCAGTATGACCGATGGAATGACAGAGAATGACTTATACGAACAAATCAATACACTGTTCTTGTCCGGTAAGGATATTGCTATCGAGCCTCGTTTGTTTGATGTGTTCACGGGCGCTGCGCGCATTATTCATATCGACGAGTCACCGCTTATCATGATCAGCGACCCGAAGATGGCAGATTGGGAATTAGTGGTGAAGCACACGTTCGATGTGTGCGTAGCAGCTATTGGTTTAGTGTTGCTATCCCCACTCTTCCTTATTATTGCACTGTTAGTCCATTTTGACAGTCCAGGACCTGTTCTATATAAACAAGAGCGCGTCGGTTTCCGCGGACAGACGTTTAATATTCTCAAGTTCCGCAGTATGTATATCGATGCCGAGGCAGACACGCCGCTACTGTCCAAGGTGGATGACGCTCGTATCACAAAGGTAGGACGTTTCTTGCGAAAGTATCGTCTGGATGAACTGCCACAGTTGTGGAATATTCTCCGCGGCGAAATGACCATTGTCGGTCCTCGTCCCGAACGGCCGTATTTCGTGAAACAGATTATGGAGAAAGCCCCCTACTACTGTCTGCTGTACAAAGTTCGTCCGGGTTTAACGAGTTGGGGACCTGTCAAAGTCGGTTATACCGATACCATGGACAAGATGCTTCAACGATTAACGTACGATATCACCTACACGGAAAACATGTCGCTATCATTAGATATAAAGATTTTACTGCGCACCATAGGTGTTTTAGTGGATGGAAAAGGACAATAACATGACATACGACGAAGCCATAGCAAAAGTAGAAGCCATTGTCAAGGAATTAGAGCAAACGGAAGCCCTTTCGATGGAAGTATATAACGCGAAAGCGAAGGAGGCGAAAGACTTGCTCGATTTCTGCGCAAAGCAGTTAGACGCTTACTCGTCGGAGAAGTGAACTAACACGTGACGATACGACTCGAATATCTTGGACTTGGAAACAAAGCCAAGATATTTCTTTTGTCTATTCACGACGGGAAGATTCCATGCGCCGGTATCCTCGAAGATTTCCATCACTTTCTCCATCGGCATATCATCATATATCAGTGCTTGCGGAGAGTTCATGAGGTCCTTGACCGTGAAACGGTCGTACAACCGCGGCTGGAACATGATATTGCGCACTTCATCCAGTGATACTATCCCCTTTAGCACACCTTTGCCATCCACCACTGGAAAGATATTACGGTTGCTGGCGGCAATACACTTCACCAGTTCGCCCAAAGTCATATCGGGTGGAACAATCTTCAAATCGGTCTCGAGCACATTATCCATCTTCAGCAGCGTCAAGATGGAGCGGTCTTTGTTGTGCGTAAGCAGTTCACCTTTCTTCGCCAAACGCATCGCGTAAAGACTATGCTGCTCGAAGATTTTGATAATCAGGAACGAAGAAACAGATACAATCATCAGCGGCAGGAAAAGGTGGTAACCACCCGTCAGTTCGCCGACAAGGAAGATTCCTGTCAACGGTGCGTGCATCACGCCGGACATCAGACCTGCCATGCCTATGAGGGCGAAATTACTCTCCGGTACTTCAACACCTACCATATTAAGAATCCGTCCTGTCACAAACCCTACCAAAGCTCCCATGAATAGCGAAGGCGCGAAGATACCACCGACACCGCCACCACCATTGGTCGCAACAGAAGCCACTATCTTAAGCAGAATGATCGCCACAAAGTATCCGATAAGTATCCAACTCGAGTCACCTAAACCGGCGAGCGGACTATACTGCATCGCCGATTGCGACTCGCCGTTAATCAGTTCCGCTATCACATCGTATCCCTCGCCGTACAAAGGCGGGAAAAGGTAAACGAGCACGCCCAGTGACACGCCGCCAACTAATATCTTCACCCCGATAGAGCGAATATTGGTCTTGAACCACTGTTCCAAAAAGTTCATGCCTCGCGTGAAATACAACGACGCAAAGCCGCAGACAACGCCTAACAGGATATACCACGGAATACGCGAGATCGCGAACGGTTCTATGGTCTGCAGCATGAACATCGGGTCCGTGCCGTTGAACATATACGAAATAGTCGTTGCCGTAACAGACGATATAAGCAACGGCGCCACAGAAGCCATTGTCAGATCCATCATCAGCACTTCCAGCGTAAAGACAAGACCTGCGATTGGTGCTTCAAAGATACCACCGATAGCACCTGCAGCACCACAGCCAATCATCAGCATCATCGTCTTTTGGTCAAGGCGAAACAGCTTGGCTAAGTTACTACCTATGGCCGCACCGGTGAGCACAATAGGCGCCTCGGCACCAACCGAACCACCAAAACCAATTGTCAAGCCCGAACCGACAATCGATGACCACATATTATGCGCCTTGATAATCGATTTGCGCTGCGAGATAGCGTAGAGAATCTTCGTTATTCCGTGCGAGATATCGTCCTTAACAACATAGTGCACAAACAGTGCCGCGAGTGCGATACCGATCATCGGACAGACCATATACCACAGCGGATGGCTGCCTGCAACGAGGTAGTAATCAATAAAATAACGAATAAGATGAATAAAAGACTTAAGGATATATGCTGCGAAAGCCGAGAGTGCGCCTACAAAGAAACTGAGAATCAAAATCAGCTGTTTTTCGCTGATGTGCTTCTCCCGCCAATCGATTAGTCGCTCATATAGGGGTTTAGTTTTGTTCATCCCAACCTATTCCGCGATATTTAGAAAGATCCCACTCTTCTTCCACTTCGTTGAGATAGATGGTGCCCTCTTCTTCCTCTTCCTCGGGTTCTTCGCCTTTCTCGCGCACGGTCACATCTATCGGCGCGTGAGAAATCTCTATCACTTGATTCTGCTCCTTGTTCAGTTCGGTCCAAAGCGCATCTTTGAGTTCATTGATACCCAGTCCGCTTATACTGGAGAACAGCAGTACCGGCACCTCAAGTTTCGCGGCTAACTTATCCACTTTCTTCTGCAACTTAGCCAGTTCTTCGTCCGTGAGCACATCGCATTTCGATATACCCAACAACCGAGCCTTACTAAGCAGCTCCGGGTTATATTTCTCCAGTTCAGCAAGCAAAATGCCGTACTCTTTCTCTATATCCTCACTCGTCGCGGGAACAAGGAACAGCAGCACCGCATTGCGCTCGATATGCCGCAAGAACCGCAATCCGAGTCCCTTTCCTTCGCTGGCACCTTCGATGATACCCGGAATGTCTGCCATACAGAACGATTGCCCGTCACGGTAACTCACAATACCCAGATTCGGCACAAGCGTCGTGAACGGATAATCCGCTATCTCAGGCTTCGCTGCCGATACCACAGACAATAGCGTCGATTTGCCCGCATTAGGGAAACCAACCAATCCCACATCCGCCAAGACCTTCAACTGTAATATCACATTCTTCTCCTGACACGGCTCGCCGGGCTGCGCATAACGCGGTGTCTGATTAGTTGCCGAACGGAAGTGCCAGTTTCCCAAACCGCCGCGACCGCCTTTCAGCAGCACGATTCGCTGACCATGCTCTTTCACTTCGGTCAAGAACTCGCCCGTATCGCCGTCGTAAACGACCGTACCGCAAGGCACTTCAATAATCTTATCCTCGCCATCCTTACCGAAACTGCGACTCTCGCCTCCACGACCACCGTCCGTTGCCATGATATGTTTCTGGTATTTCAGATGCAGCAGCGTCCACAGATTACGATTGCCCTGCAGGATAATATGTCCTCCACGGCCTCCATCACCTCCGTCCGGACCGCCTTTGGGCACATATTTGGCGCGATGAAGGTGCATACAACCTGCACCTCCCTTGCCCGAACGGCAATAAATCTTCACGTAATCGATGAAATTGCTTGATGGCATTATTGCGCAAGTTGTTTCAATATCACTTCCATCTGCGACCAAGTGCATTCAGGATTGATATTGCTATTAATCAAAAAATATTTGTGTTTCCGTAAGTAGTAATCACTTATCGGACGGGTTGTTTCGTTGTAAATACGCAGCCTTTTCTTAATGGTCTCGAGGTTATCATCCGCTCTGCCACTAATCTTACCGCGGTTGAGCAAACGCTCGATAATCACATCCTCTTCGGCCCATAAATCCAGCATATACGCCTCCATATGATGCTCGTCCAGCATCTGTGTCAGCGCGTGTGCCTGATCCACCGTACGAGGGAAACCGTCAAAGATAACGCCCTTGCAGTCGGCCGGAAGGCTTGCTATATAGTTCTTGAGCAGTTGAATCATCTGCGCATCGGGTATAAGGTTTCCGAGCGAGATAATATCGTTTATCTCTTGTCCCAATTTGCTCCCCGATGCTATTTCGGCGCGCAGCACATCACCTGTACTCAGATGCTGAAGGCCATAGTTCTTCACAATAATATCCGACAATGTCCCTTTGCCGCTGCCCGGAGCGCCGCCAAGTATAATATTTAACATAGTACGATTATTTAGGTATCTAAAGGGTTTCTAACAAAATCGAGTTGCCCGTGAGAGCAACTCGATTGTCTAACTTTTCTCAGAATTAGAGAGCAAGTTTAGCTCCAGCGCGGAATTTAACCACTTTCTTAGCTGGGATGTTAATGACAGCTTTCGTTGCAGGGTTGATACCTTTGCGAGCAGCTTTCTTAACAACTGCCAAGGTTCCGAAACCGATCAGTTGTACGTTCTCACCTTTCTTCAGTGCTTCTGCAGCAGCTTCTACAGCAGCATCAATAACTTTAGCAGCTTCTGCTTTCGAAACTGCAGCCTTAGCTGCAACGGCAGCTACGAGTTCAGCTTTATTCATACTCTTGTGTTTTTAGTTATTAATTAAACGTTTAATTTACTTCACTTTCTTGTCTTGAAGCGAATTGCACCGCAAAATTACAAAACTTTTCCCATTCTACCAAACATTTTCACGAAAAAATGAAGAAAAAATGCGTTTTTTGTCATTTTTACACGAAAAAGCACGATTTTTGTACGTATATATGGGAAAATTATAGTACTTTTGCACCCGATATGAGAAATTTACCGATTGTTACAAAAAGCCTCTTATTGGCCAACTTAGTCTTCTGGCTTTTAGATATGGTGCTCGTCAAATACGGCATCCAACTCACACAGATTCTCGGCTTACATTACATCACAGCCGATGGTTTTCATTGGTGGCAACCAATCACCTATATGTTCATGCACGCCAACTTCTCGCACCTATTCTTTAATATGTTCGCCGTCCTCATGTTCGGACCGGTTCTCGAGCAAGAATGGGGCACAAAGAAGTTCATCTTCTACTACCTCCTCTGCGGAATTGGTGCCGCTGTAGCACAAGAACTCGTCTGGATGTTGCGCATCGACCATCTCATGACCATCTATAATCCTGCTTCCGTCATGGAGAACTATGTCAACATGGTCATCACTATTGGTGCTTCCGGCGCTGTCTTCGGCATATTACTGGCCTTCGGATGGCTCTTCCCAAATGTTCCGATGTTCATCATCTTCATCCCCATACCCATACGCGCGCGCATATTCGTTATTATATATGCAGTCATCGAACTCTTTGCAGGCCTTGTCAACATGAGTGGAGACAACGTCGCACACTTCGCGCACTTGGGAGGTATGCTCTTCGGACTCTTCCCGCTACTTTGGTGGACGTACGGACAAAAATGGTGCTACAAACTCAAGGACAAATGGCCTTTCCGCCTCTTCCATCGAAACGAATCCGTTGATAACGCCAAAGACAAGGATTATTCAGACTACCACTACCACCGTTCGCTCTAAGCTACCAGCCTAACACCGTCGTCATCGGGTAATGGTCAGAACAATTGAGATGGTCTATACGAGTTGCAACAGGATGCAACTCTCTGCCGCATAGGATATAGTCTATGCGCGCACCTATATGCCGTTTAACCACCGTCGCACCCCATCTGCCCCAACTCGTTGCCAAAAAGCTGTCGCGCAACTCGCCTCCACGTATCTTCAAATAGGTGTAAGACAGCGGCGTCACATTGAAATCTCCAGCCACAATAACAGGATACGGCGACTTCGATATCTCCGCACGAATAGCTTTTGCCTGCATTTGACGAATCTTACGCGCAGACTCCAACTTATCCGATATCCGATGCACAGACTCCCTTAATGCCGTACCCTCTATCGAATCAGGCAAGTCCTTCACTACTAGCCGATTGGACTCCAAGTGGTTATTAAACAGCCTAAACGTATCTTTTCCCACCGCCACATCGCAATAATCGGATATATTCCCGCGCGACGAATAACGAATAGTGTTCTTATTACTCAGCGGATACTTACTAAATACCGCCAAACCGTACTGATGCCGCTTATTATATACCTTAAAATCAAAATACGTGTACGGATATTTCTCCAGCGCCTTACGCAATTCCGGCAAAGTCAGATACTTATCGTTCTTGTACACATCCACTTCCTGCAGGCACACAATATCCGCATCTTGCCGCTGCAAATACCGTATCACGCGATTCTGGTACGCTTTTTCATACATCCCCATCTGGTGCGTGTTATACGTCAGAACGGACAAATGATGGCTATAACCATCCTCCGGACTACCATGAGAGAAAAGCAATAACGCTGCCCATACAACCGCCAATACAATCGGCAGCAGCAACACCAGCATCACTATCCGCTTATATTTCTTCTTCTTTGCCATCATTTCGGATCCAATGTCACAAGCGGTATCAGCATTTCCTCCATCGAAATTCCGCCATGTTGGAACGTATTCCGGTAGTACTGCGCATAGTAATTGAAGTTATTCGGATACGCAAAGAAATCCTCGCCGCTGCAGAACACATAACTGCTGCTGATATTCGGACACGGCAAACCAATCTGCTTCGGATGTGTCACCTCTAACACGTTCTTACTCTGGCAGTTAAGCGACTTTCCCACCTTGTACCGTAAGTTCGTGTTTGTGTTCTTATCGCCAATTATCTGCACCGGATTCTGCACGCGAATAGTTCCGTGATCCGTCGTCAATATCACCTTATACCCGAGCGAAGCAATACGTCTAAACAACTCATACGTCGGAGAATGCTTGAACCAACTGAGTGTCAGACTACGATATGCCGCCTCGTCATTACACAACTCCCGCATCATCTTACTGTCCGTCCGCGAGTGAGAAAGCATATCAATAAAATTCAGCACAATCACATTCAACGGAGTCTGCAATCCCTTCAACTGTCGAATCACTTTCTCGCAGAAATCGCTCTCGTTAATCTTGAAATAACTAAACCCGTAATGCTTGCGGAAACGCTCTAACTGCGTCTGTATCAGCTCTTTCTCGTTCAAGTTCTTGCCTTCTTCCTCATCTTCCTCAACCCACAAATCGGGGAACATCTCCTGTATCTGCAACGGCATCAATCCCGAGAAAATAGCATTCCGAGCATACTGTGTTGCCGTAGGCAAAATAGACGAATAGCAGCTTTCTTCCGTCGTCGTAAAGAACTCGCTCAACAGCGGCTGTATCGTCTTCCACTGGTCGTAGCGGAAATTATCTATCACCAAAAAGAACAGCTTCTCGCCTTTGTCCAGCATCGGAAACAGCACATTCTTAAAAATATCCGGCGACATCAACGGCCGTTGCGCACCATCTGCAAACCATTCCTCGTAATTCCGGCTCACAAACTTCGCAAAAGCCGCATTCGCTTGTTGACTCTGCATATGCAGCATCTCACGCATCGCCGAATCCACATCCTGCAATTCAATATCCCAACGCGACAAAGTCTTGTAAACCGCTATCCACTCGTCCAGCGTCTTTGCCGTATCAATCATGAACCCAATATCTCCAAACTCCTCTTGATAGCCCTTATTCGTATGTTTCTCCACGATCTCTCGCTGATGAACATGCTTCTTCAAACACAGCAATATCTGACTCGGATTAACCGGCTTAATCAGATAATCCGCTATCTTTGCACCAATAGCTTGCTCCATGATCCGTTCCTCTTCGCTCTTCGTTATCATCACTACCGGAACATCTGCCCGAAGAGACTTCATCGTTTCCAGTGTCTCCAAACCGCTCAATCCCGGCATGTTCTCATCCAGAAACACAATATCCACCGCCTCTTTACGGAACAAATCTATCGCGTCTTGACCGTTTGTCGCAGACAAAACCTCATAGCCTTTCTCTTTCAAGTAGATGACATAAGGCTTCAACAACTCCATCTCGTCATCTGCCCACAATATTGTATTCATAATCCTTTATTAACTATAACCTTTAACCTCTAACCTATAACCTTTAGCCTCCCGTTTGCCTCCCGTTCGCAATATATGCTCAATATATGCTCAATATATGCTCAATGTATGCTCAATGTATGCTCAACGGGATCATAGTATAACTCAAAGCCAATTCAAAACCAATTCAAAGCCAATTCAAAACCTACTCAATCCTATTTTCCGGCTGCAAAGATACTGCTTTTTTGTCAATTATGCAAGAATTGTGCCATTTTTATTTGCATACATGCAAAAATTGTTGTATCTTTGCAGCCCTAATTGAGTGGAGCGGTCTCCACAGACGGAAAAAAGCTATAACCATTAAAACAATATGTATATGAAAAAAGTTCTTCTATCTTTAGTTGCAATTATTTGCGCGACGAGTTATGTCATTGCGGATGGGGACAATGTTGGTCCTAATATCCAATGGTGGTATACCGACACCAAACAGTTGGTACGTTTTACCGGCTACGGTCCGATGTACGATTACGAGCTGTCCACCAATCAGCCGCCATGGTGGTTTGTTAATCCCTATTACTACGAACTGGCTGATGGCATAACAACAATTGGAAATAATGCCTTTTATGGATCTTGGCTTAAATCGTTCAACTTCCCAACATCTCTTACTTCCATTGGAGAATATGCTTTTATAAGCTGTAGTTTTGAGTCAAAGAATATTACTTTGCCGGATAATCTACAAACAATAGGTGATTTAGCTTTTGCATCAACGAACATTACCAGCGTGTATCTTGGATCGAAAGTTAAATCATTAGGACGTGAGGCTTTTTATGGCTGCAGGAAACTAGCCAACTTCACGGTTTCCTCTTCCAACCCATATTTTACATCGGTAGATGGCGTGCTATATAATAAAAGCATGACTGAAGTGATAGCCTTCCCTATGGGAGATGCTAAAGGGCGCACCTCCTATGTGGTACCGGATGGTGTGACCAAGATTGGCCATTATGCTTTTAAGCCGGGTACTTATTATGTTTGTCAATTGACTTCGATTGAGTTGCCGAGAACACTTAAGGAAATTGAGGGCAACGGTTTGTCTTGTTATGAAATAACATCTATTACTTGCGCAGCAAAAGTGCCTCCAGTGGCTACAGAATCATCTTTCTATGAAATGAAATCTTCTGCCACGATTACTGTTCCTACCGGCAAGACAGCGGCGTACAAAGCAGCGCCCGGATGGAGTAAGTTTACCAATTACGTAGAGAAAGACTTCCCGGATTATATAGACCCCGATTGCGATGTACCGACGAATATCCATGTAGATGGTGAGGCAGGTTATTCACAAACCAAGGTGGCGTGGACAGCAGGCAATCAGAACTATTTCGGCGTTCGTTATAAGAAATCGTCTGATTCGAAGTACATCGAATATCCTAATCGTATCCCGAAAGCCGAAAGTGCCGTTATTCTTTCTCCGCTTGAACCCAAAACCTCGTATGACGTAATCGTATATGGCATTTGCGGAACAACAATCGATAGCGATACGTTGAGTGCCAACTCAGCTGTCTTCACGTTCACAACAGCCGATGTTCCTGCTGAACAAACAATGCCTACGGTAGAGAACGGCTGGGTTTACTACGGTACCAACACGTTCGCCGGCTCAGGAGAGCTGTCGGAAGGAAGTTACTGGGGAATAAAGATTCCAACGAATACGGCTGTAGATAAATATCTGGATAAAGTCTCTGTCTACGCAATGGATAATAGCGAGTGCGAAATCGTTATTATGAAAGGCGGAAACACTCCTAATAATGCCACAAAAGCGTGGTCGCAAACAGTTGTTCCACAAACAGCTAATAACGTATGTGAGTTTGAACTGATTGATCCCGTTGAATACGAAAAAAGCAAGAACTTGTGGGTATTCTTCCGCAACACGGGAGAAGATTACGGCAAGACTTTCCCCGTATCCTATATGTCTGACGTGAACGCGTCCAATGCGCGTTGGTTGGGTATGGCAGGAGGTAGTGATATCAGTTGGATGGATCTAAAAGATATAGCTCCTGATTTCACCTATACGGCATGGCTCGTCAATGCACACTTCACCAACACCCCTGTTTATCATCCGTACGCCAAAGACTTAGCTACCTCAACCGTGAGCAACACAGGTGCTGTCATCGTATGGAAAGGTCGAGGGGATAAGTACGAACTGCGCTACCGCATGGAGGATAATCCTGAACAAGAGTGGACCGTAATAGAGAACATCGCTACCAAGAGCCGCACCATTACCGGCCTGAAGAAAAACGTTTACTACGAAGTGCAAGTCCGCGCTAAACAAGGCGAAGAATACAGCGATTGGTCCGAAGTCTTACGCTTCTACACCGAGAAAAAACAAGCCATCGATAACGTACAAACCGACAAACAGAGTGCTACCAAACTGCTCAAAAACGGACAACTACTTATTATCCGTGACGGCAAAACGTACAACGCTACTGGAATACGTGTAGAGTAAATTGTTAAGAAAGTGTTCCCATTTGGTATGTCCGCCACTTCTCTATAAGGGCGGACATATCTTTTGGCCATTCGCTGTCAAAAAACATCCTTTCACCCGTACGAGGATGCGTAAATCCTAATGTCTTAGCGTGCAATACTTGACGCGGACACAACGCAAAGCAGTTCTGGATATATTGCTTGTATTTCTGAGTCGGCAAACCTTTGAGTATCTCTGTTCCGCCGTATTTCTCATCGCAGAACAACGGATGACCGATAGACTTCATATGCACACGAATCTGATGCGTGCGTCCTGTCTCTAACTTGCACTCTACAAGCGTCACATACGGAAAACGCTCCAACACGCGCCAATGAGTGATAGCCTCTTTCGCATTGGGATTTTCTTCCAAGTCCCAAATCCGATATATCGTTCTATCCCGATTATCACGGCCCAAAGCACCTTCTATCGTACCCGAGTCTTCAGAAAATGTGCCCCAAACAAGTGCATTATATGTTCGCTCCGTCGTATGGTCGAAGAACTGTTGACCCAGATTTGTCTTCGCTTCCGGAGTCTTAGCAATCAGCAGTAATCCACTCGTATCCTTGTCTATACGATGAACCAAACCGATATCAGGATTATTGATATCTATCTTTTCGCCAAAATAAAACGCCAACGCATTAAGTAACGTGTGCTCGTAATTCCCATGTCCCGGATGAACAACCAAGCCTGCAGGCTTATTCACCACTAACAAATCGTCATCCTCATACACTACGTCTATCGGTATATTCTCAGGTTGAATAGTGAAATCGTGCGGCTCATGGTCAAGTAGAATCTGTATAACGTCAAGCGGTTTAACCTTATGGTTACTGCTTACCGGTTTACCGTTAACGAGGATATTACCTGCATCGGCGGCGTTCTGAATGCGATTACGAGAAGTACCTGACATATGTTCCGTCAAGTACTTATCCACGCGAACAGGCATTTGGCCCTTATCAACCTCACAACGCCAGCGTTCCCACAACTCCTCGTCCTCTATCATGCGCGTTTAAAAGAAATCATCCTCATCGGAGTGGTTCTGTGCCGACATGGCTTTCTCAATATTCGTGGACAGATAGATATCCACGCGCGAACCTTCTATAATCTGGTTACCGGAAGACGGCTCTTGCTTATATACGATATACAAATCCTCGGTTTCTTCTGTCGGCTGCTCGTCAAATTCGGTAAAGCCAACCGTCAGATAGCGACTCAACAGCAACGAACGGGCTTCGGATAGTTTCTTGCCAATAAGGTTCGGAACTATCACTTTCGCATCACCTTTGCCGCGTCCTACTACCAAAACAACCTTACTGCCTTCGTCCACACGCGTTCCCGCAGCTATAGAACCGCCACCAGGATAACGAACATCCAATACCAAATCACGATATTCCGACGGTTCATAGATATAATTAGCCACCTCTATATTCAACGACCGAAGAGTTGCTTCCGCTTGACGATAACTGATATCATGCAGATCGGGCAACGGAACTTGACGAACCGTCTTGCTGTTAATAATCACATACACCGGACGCCCGTGCTTGCAATGACTCTCCGCCACAGGAGTCTGCTCCACAATGGTTCCAAGTGGCACTTTCTTACTATACGTCGAGTCCACTACCTCTAATACCAGACCTTCGTGAGACACAAGTGCATTAGCTTCCTCCAAATACAGGCCTGTCACACTCGGAACAACCACTTCCACTCCATGCTCCGTATAACGCTTTAAGTAACCAAGCAGTATGACTAACAGCACAATACCAATAACAGCTGCCAAGCACACATTTTTAAGAATAAATCCCGCTTTCGTCTCGTTAAAAAATGTCTTCCACTTCATAAATATGCAAATTTTCCTGCAAAAGTACACTTTTTTTTTGATAGTTACAAAATTTATGTTAATTTTGCGCCCGATTTGCGAGAAAATCGTGAATAGAAACAATTAAACAAATTCTAAAGCTTTAAAAAATGAAGAAAGTATTAGTTATCGCAATCGTTGCTCTCTGCGCAATGGGTTGCTGCAAGAAAGCCGATGGCAAATGCTGCAAAGGTGAAGAAAAACAATGCTGCCAACAAGAGCAAGTAGCTGAAGAAGCTGCTCCTGCTGAGGCTGCTGCTGACACCGCAGTTGTAGAAGTAGAAGCTCCCGCTGAGGCTGAGTAATTCCAACTTAAGGCGCAAAACATGCGCCATAAAAGGAATTGGCAAGAGTACAGACCACATGGCCTGTACTTCTTTTTAGACCTTACATTCCCCTTTTATATAAGAAAAAAACGTTTTTTATGCACAAAATTTGCACATGTGCAAAAAAAGTAGTAATTTTGCAGCGCAAAATGAGCACACAATGAAAAAACTAACTCGATTCATCGCATTATTAGCGTTTATTGCGCTGCCATTCGCAGTACAAGCAGAGCCATACACCGTAGAAAATCTCCCTTCGCCTAAAGTGTATGGACAAGACTTCTATGTCTCCAATCCAGACACCGTGATTTACTTAATAACGGATACATTCCTCAATCATAGGCTAAAAGAACTGCAGCAAAATACCGATGTTGAGATGGCGGTTGTGGTGATTGACGAATACGATGAGAATTTATATGCTACCGGCAGAGACTTTGCCCTGAAGTTGTTTAACTACTGGGGCATCGGCGATAAAGATAAGAATACAGGACTACTGCTGTTCTTAGCACGCCGTACACGTGAAGTGGAGATTATTACGGGTAGCGGTATAGAAGGTATTATGACCGATGCCGCTTGCGGAGAGATATTAGACGATGCCATTCTGTACTTGAAGAATGATGAGTTTGATAGCGGAATTATCAAGATTGTTCATAGCATAGATACCAAACTGATGGAGCCCGACAACCGTATGGAGCTCTTATCCGGTAAGCGTCCGGCAGATCCCGAAGAGGCAGAAGCATTGGGCTCTTACCTCATCATCGGCTTTTTACTGATGATTATTTTCGCTCTCCTCGGCTACAAGAAACTAAACGGAAAACCTGGTCAATCAAAGAAAGAGATTCAGGCCCAATCAAAAGACACACAAACCTGTCTCGGATGTCTGATGTTCATCTTCCCGATTCCACTGGTCTTCTTCTACTTATATTATAGGTACGCGCGCAAGCACGTGGAGATAGTACCGCCTAATTGTAATATATGCGGACATGCTATGGATCAAGTTGAGTTGGATGATGGACAGTTGACTAAAAATCAGTTGGTTGAAAAAGGAATAGGAAGCTACGAGTTTAGCTTGTGGAAGTGCCCGAATTGTGGAGAATCGGAATTGATTAAAAATGAGGGAAATAAATATAAAGAATACGACGTGTGTCCCAAGTGTAACGCGCGCGCATATAAAAACATAGGGAGAGTTGTTCTCGAAAGTGCCACATATAGAAACAGTGGTAAACGACTTGACACCTATTGCTGCCAAGCTTGCGGTAATCAAATACAGAAAACTGTCATCCTGCCAAGGAAAGAATACAGTTCTTCTTCGTCCAGTTCCGGCGGAGGATATAGTAGATCTTCGTCGTCCAGCGGAGGATCTTGGGGCGGTGGACACTCTTCCGGAGGCGGAGCAGGTAGACGTTTCTAATCTGATAACTGAAAACTGATAACTAACTAATAAAAATTAACTGATTATGAAAAAGAACATTCTGATTACTGTCATCGTGATTGCCGTATTAGGCATGATCGCAGGTTGGCTCATTGGCCGTTACAACACCATGGTTACCATGGAAGAGAATGTAGAAAACGCTTGGGGACAAGTGGAGAACCAGTACCAACGTCGTATGGATCTCATCCCGAACCTCGTTTCTTCCGTTAAAGGTTATGCTAAACACGAGCAAGAAACTTACACTGGTGTTATGGAAGCTCGCGCGAAAGCAACACAAGTAACGATTGATCCTTCCAACGCTACTCCCGAACAACTCGCTGCTTATCAAAATGCACAAGGCGAACTCTCACAAGCTTTAGGACGACTCCTCGCTGTTGCTGAACGTTATCCTGAACTGAAAGCAAATGAGGAATTCAGTAAGCTGATGGACCAACTCGAAGGAACGGAGAACCGCATTACCTTTGCGCGTAACACCTTCAACGACACCGCTAAAGAGTTCAATACCTATATTCGCAAGTTCCCTGCTAATATAGTAGCTTCTATCTTCGGCTTCCAATACAAACCGTACTTCAAAGCAGAGGAAGGTGCTGAAAAAGCTCCGAAAGTAGAGTTCTAAGAATGCTGATGCAATTGGGCAAGATACTCTTGCTCCGATTGTCCGGGAGTAGGATGCAACTCAGCCTTATCGAGTAATCCTAATGCCCACAAATCCATAATCGTGCTATACCCGCTACGAGCAATAATAAGCTCAGCGCCGTATAGCACGTTTTGTAATGCCTCGTCATCAAGACTCGACACCAGCGTTATATTATTATGCGTAATACGCACGTTCGGCTCACTCACTTTGCCACGCACAATCAATACCCGTTTATCACTATCGGTGTAGCGATTAACTATCTCCTCCTCAAAAATACTGCGTTGTGGTTCCAAGCCCGATAATACCGCCACCACATCATACTGCGAACTCTTGACAGTCGACGGCTTACTACTAAATCGCGATAACGGACCAACATATTGTACGCGCTTATCCAACTCTTTTGGATGACCTAATATACCCGACAGCATATTACCTTTCTCATAGTCTGGAACCCAAACTTGCTCATAGTCTTTGTACAATCGCGCATGTGCCCAACTGGCCAATGGTTCTAACCACTTCCATCCTTTCGGTAGACAGATATGCAATTGATGAGTCAGGTAGATATTTTCACACAACGGACTACATACCCCGAAACAGTTATCGGAGATAATCAAGTCTATATCCATCTCACGAGCCAAAGAGCCTACCCGCTTGCGATTTCGGCGAGCAAAGCGCAATATTTGAGGTAAGGCACATAGCATCGCCCAAACTTGACTTTGCCCTTTGCTATATCGCAAACGCAGAGGAGCTAACTCAACCGTCGTCAGTTCCGGGAAATGCTTATGCAGTAACTGCAACGACTCACCCGTTCCACCCAAAACAACATCAGCACCTTCTTCCAGGTACTGACGTATAACGGGAATACAACGGGTCGCATGACCTAATCCCCAGTTCAATGGTACAATCAGTATTCTCATGCACTTACAATCACTTCGTATCCTTTCTCGCGCAATGGAGTAGCTATCTCCTCCATCTTCTCACGAGGTATCTTTTCCAATGTCTCACAAGGCGTCTTACGGTCTATCACATAAATCATAATCTGCTTGGGCCGCAGCACATCTACTGCCTTATACCAGGCCGTTAACTCCTCGTCTGTAGTGTTATCAATATGCGCTTGTCCATCTCCGTCCGGCACTATACCGCGTAGAAAACAAGTCTGTAGCGTAAAATCACCATGAAAGCGTTGCAGTCGCTCAATAATACTCCCTACCGTCAAACTCTCATTGACAGGTCTGTCTATTAGCCGCATGGTGCGATCTATTCCGCTGTCTAACTTCATGATACGGTTATCGCATCGCTCCAACGCCCGAAAAACATCCTCACGCACCACTTGTGTTGAGTTACTCAGCACACTCACTTTCGCATTGGGACAATACCTGTCACGCAAAGCACACGTGTCGGCTATGATCCCTTCAAACTCTGGATGCATTGTCGGTTCTCCGTTGCCGCTAAACGTGATTACGTCAGGCTGCTGTTCGAGTTGCTTCAAAGCCCTTTCCAGCTCTGCCGCCACTTCCTGACGAGACGGTAAACGCGGATGACTAATCGGCGTGTTCCAACCAATCTCGCAATATACACAATCGAAACTGCATAGTTTATGGTTCGTCGGCATCAGGTTAACACCTAACGAAACACCCAAACGGCGCGAGTGAATAGGACCATATATAATTGTGTCGAATAACATCTTACAACGTGACTACTCGGTTTCCTAATTCCTTACAAATCTGCCCCTTGATATCCAATAAGGTCGTTTGAGTCCGTAACAACTCACGCAACAACTCAAAGTCACCATCGCTCTCCGCCTTACGAATCATCTCCGCTGCTTGCTCAATACGCTGATTGATAATAGTGAACTTCAACTCTAACAATAACTGCGGCACTAATTCGGGCAACTTATCTTCGTCCGTTGCCACTTTCACTTCGCGTGTCACATTCTCCGAGACACTCTGTTTGGTAAAAATGGTACTGAGTTGGTACTTATCCGCAATCAAGTCCACGGCTAAGTTCATGATATTCGGGTCGGCATGGAATTTATAAAAGCGTTCCGCCTCAAAATCTGCATCGTGCTCATGAGCCATGAACTCATCGATTACTTTCTGGTACAAAGCATTAGGCGCCTCCACACTATCACCTCGCAAAGTCTGAATAATAAAGTCGCCCACATTAATGAAACTGCCGTCATCCAATTGATAAAGCGGCCGTTCGCCATAACGGATAATAACCTGCAATAAGTTACGGAAGTTCTCATCTAACTTCGTTGCCACTTTCGGATTAACTGGCGGTTCAGCAACCTCAGCTTGTGGCTCTTTGGATGCTTGCTTAGCCTCATCTGCTAAAGCTTGAGCACGTTTATCCTCTTCCTCTTTCTTGCGTGCTTCATTACCCTCAATGGCTTTCTCACGACGTTTGAATCGCACTTCCCGAGTCAGCAACTGTTCCTGAATATGCAACAGATCCGAGCAATCTTTGATATAAACCTGACGGGTTATAATATCGGGGATACGGGAAATAGACTCCACGATATCCTTAATCAAATCAGCGCGTTTCTGCGGATCATTACTTGCCTCTTTCTGTAACAGTTGCGCTTTGAAGCGAATAAAATCGACTTGATTATCCTTGATATACTGAATAAACTCATCTGCATTATGACTATTAGCGAACGAGTCTGGGTCTTCGCCTTCCGGCAGTAAAACAATCTTCACGTTAAACCCTGCCTCCAAGAACATATCAATACCGCGCAGAGCCGCATGAATACCTGCCGCATCACCGTCGTATAACTCGATGATATTACTGGTAAAGCGCTGTATGAGTTTAATCTGCGGCTTCGTCAAGGCTGTACCACCATTAGCGACCACATTCTCTATTCCCGCCTGGTGCATGGATATAACATCCATCTGCCCCTCAACGATATAGCACAGGTTCTCTCGTACGATGGCGCTCTTCGCAAGATAAATACCATACAACTCGTTCGTCTTCGAATAGATAATCGAATCGGGCGAATTGACATACTTGCCGACATTGTCTTTCTTCTTCAGTATGCGTCCTGCAAAAGCGACGGGTTTACCCGATACAGTATGAATAGGGAACATCACCCGATCGCGGAATCGGTCATAGATACGTCCATCCTCTGCCTTACCGCAAAGACCTGTTCCTAATTTGCTCTCCACATCATTAACAATGTATTTCTCGACAAAGCCTTTCTTCTTCAGGGCTGCAGCCAACGGATTACCTTTTTCGGGCGAATAACCTAATTGGAACTTACGAATGATATCGTCTCGCAATCCGCGTTGACGGAAATAACTCAAACCAATGGCCTTACCCTCGTCCGTTTCCCATAGCTGCTCTTGGAACCACTTATTCGCAAACTCATTAACTACGAACATCGATTCCCGATCATCCTGTCGTTGTTGCTCCTCAGCGGTTAGTTCCTTCTCCTGCACTTCGATATGGTATTTCTTCGCCACCTGCTTGATAGCCTCAGCAAATCCACATTGCTCTATCTCCATCACAAAGCCAATGGCATTACCTGCCTTACCACAGCCGAAGCACTTATACAGGCTCTTACTTGGCGAAACGGTAAACGATCCCGTTTTCTCCGTATGGAAAGGACACAAACCGATATAATTAGCGCCGCGACGCTTCAGCTTCACGTAATCGCCAACTACTTCCTCTATCTTCGCAGTAGCAAAAACCTTATCTATTGTTTCGCGTGGAATCATTATTTATCGTTTTGCCAGAAGTATATACCTAATTTGATACTCCACTGATCGAGTCTTCCGCGAGTGGCACGGCTATAATCTGCACCGTATTGTTTTACTAACAATTCTACTTGGTTGAAATTGTCCATCTTATAGGGGTTCATCAAACCGAAGTCATACCCTCCACGCAGAAAATATCGGTCATACTGGAAACCGACTCCCACACCCCATGTTACATTCAGTCGCTTGTAGTCTTGGTGCATAGTCTCATCATCATAGTCAAAGTGATTGATTACCTTGGGGGCTTGTTCATCATCAGGCGAACTGCGCACATACTCTCGTGCCACCAATGCCAACTGACATTGCAGCGTAGGACCTGTATAGACGATGAGATACGTGTTACCCGCAATCTGGAACTTATACTGCCAATCCACAAACAGCTCCAATTGGCTATACAGATCCTTTTCTTTCACTTGAGGATATTTAGCGAACTCACTCTGAGAAGCCCAACCGCTATCGTGTGTTCCAAACGTGTAGTTCAAACCTACCGTCGAGCCGAAACCTTTAACAAAAGTAGCATCCCAAACCAGACCAACCTTGAAACCATTAAGCATGGTGGTATTCAGTTCTTTGCTATCCGCTTCCGGGTCCCAACTATTCAGTCGGTAATCTGTTTGAGCAAAACCAAAATGCAAACCGAGCGCGGAACTACCTTCTTGCGCCGCGACGCCTACTGTTATTGCGCTTAGAATCAGCGCTGTCATTAACTTCTTCATTATCTTGTAGTTTATGTTTTGTCTTATTGCCTAAAGTCCGATTCACGTTGGAAGAGGGTAGATCCTTCTGACTATCTTTATCCATCGCTGTTGCACTTACTACTGCACTTGATGGACGTGGTGTGCGCGGAGGATTATCAAACACATCTCCCGGCTTAAGAGGACGCTCTTGCGTTGCCCAGAAGAAGGCGTGCAAGGCATCTGCTCCCGGAGGAATCTGGTCTAATGGATACATCACGCCATTACTCTCAGTGGTGAAGAGCACATGCTCCACTTCTTCGTTCACAAAGAATATCTGCACATTACTCGATTGGGTGGTGTTCATACCGATAAACTCTCCATTATCCTCTTTTGGATAGAAGATAGTCTCGGCATTACCGTTCACATCCACTTGCCGCAACTCACCATCGCGGATATAGGCTTTCATCACCTTACCACTCAACTGGTCGAAATACTTGTCCGTTTCTTGCTTAACGGTCAACGCAGCACCTGTTCCCTTCGCATAATCGATAGTGCCATCCTTCATAAAAATCTCTATGGAGTCTGCCGACATCTGGTTGTTCTCATTCCAGCACACAGGCTCCGTGTAGAGTGTCATCACCGAGTCTAAGTCATTATATACCAACGAGTCACAGACGGCCTGCATGTCATTACGATAGACGCGAACTCCGTGGTGTGCACGAATACGCTTGTACACGGTATCAATAACGACAGAGTCCAAACGCAAGGTATCAATATATTTGTAATGCACATCCTCCGTAAATAATGTGTCGGCGTGCATATAACCGTAATTATCTTCATCCGACCAATCAATCATCAGTGCTGAATCGGTAGCATAACCACGACTATCTTCTTCATACATCTCGCCGTAGTTACCATAGAGAGTAGCCATCTGCACCGTATCGCTCATTTCCATATTGCCCCACACGCGACCAAAACCGATTTTCTTGTCGTAGTAAATCGTATCTCCCGTCATTGTTTTGCCGTCTTCATGGATAACTTGTGAGCGGTCATAGAGCATTGACTGCTCCGTTTCGGTATTATATTGCCCGTTCGTGGATAGAATAGTCGTCTCTTCCTCGTACACGATTGTAGTCGGACCAACGATATCCGCGATATGACTTTCGGTATTGTATTTGAGCGTATCGGATGTGAGCGTGAAGTTCGGATTAACCAATAACACCTCATGTCTGAATTCCGCTTGCTTACTCTGAGGATGGTATTGTCCCCAAACAGAGGTTAAGGTGTTGAGGCTATCCACAATCTTACCATGATTGAAGTAATAGGCCAAGTCTCTATTACGGTCGTAGTTTAGACTATCTGTCGTCAAGACCGTCTCAAAATGCACAAGTTTCACATTATTCCGTATCCGCGCAATCTTCGTGTTACCGTCGTAATAGAGCGCATCTCCATAGCCAAATAGCGTATCGCCCTGCACAAAACGCACATTGCTAAACGCGTTCAAGGAGTTCTGCTTATCAAAGAAATACGCCGAGTCGCAATACATCAATGCCGAATCATGACGAAAAATCACATCCCCACGCAGTATCTGCGCATCGGGCAAACGCTTTTCGTCAAAATTCAACGTGTTGGAGTGAATCAGGTACACCATATCTTGTGCCTGAACCATTCCAGCGAGCAACACGAGCAGTACTATGTATAGTATTTTTCTCACCTTAATCATGAATCCAGTTGGGATACACAAATTCGCAGCCACGCCATTTATCATCAATGTGGACGTACACTTCTTTTTGTTTCTTCAATATCCAGTTATGAATAAACTCTTTGGACAATTGCGCTTCCAGCATGCTTTTAATAACTTGGAAATCATCCACCAAGTTCGCCTTGTGCACATCGGTTTTACTCTTCACTTTCACAATCGCACACACCTCTTTATTCTTCATCGGGTCCATCATAATAAACGGTTTCGAGACGTCCCCTGCCTGCATCGTATAGACTTGTTTGGCAACATCGGAAGGCAAGTCCTGGAACTCAAACTGAGTACCTCCCGTGGACTGATTAGTCATCAGACCTGAGTTCATCACGGTGTTTTTGTCCTGTGAATACATAATAACCGCTTGCTCAAACGTCAACTTGGCGCTATCTACAATCATTGCACGAATAGAATCCAGTTTCTCCAACGAGCGTATCTTATCTGTTGCCGATATACGGGGACGCAGCAAGATGTGCCGGCAATTAATGCGGTCTCCTTTTTTCTCTAACAGCTGAATAATATGGTAACCATACTCTGTTTGCACGATACGCGAAACGCGCTTGGGGTCATTCAAGTTAAATGCTACCTCCGCAAACTCGTTCACCAACTGTCCTTTGCCTACAAAACCCAATTCACCACCTCGTTTGGCACTCTCCGTATCTTCTGAATACAAACGCGCTAACATCGAGAAATCGGCCTTTCCGCTGGTTACACGGTCCGTGAATTCACGGAGTTGCCCCTTGATACGGTCTATCTCCGCTTGTGGTACGATAGGCTCAAAACTCAACACCTGTACCTCAACATGTGCAGGAATAACAGGTATCGAATCAGCAGGTAAGGTGCTGTAATAACGACGAATCTCAGCAGGAGTCGGCTTGATATGATCCGTTAACTTACTCTGCATCTGCTGAATAATCATCTGATTGCGTACACCTGTCATCATCTCTTCACGGATTTCGCTCGAGGTCTTGCGGAAATACTCTTCCATCTTCTCCTTTGAGCCAATCTGTGAGATATAATAATCCATACGCATATCCACCTGATGACTTACCGTTGATTCGCTAACAACGACCGAGTCCAACTCTGCCTGATGCAAGAATAATTTCTGAATAGCCAATTGTTCCGGGATATAACAATACGGATCCCCCTGAATATGGTGGCCTTCGTACTGCGCACGGATACGTTCTTCTTCCACTTCACTGCGCAAAATGGCCTCATCGCCAACAACCCATATCACTTCGTCAATGATATTGTCGGCAAACACCTGTCCGCAGACAAGTAATAATGCGCCCAAAATAAGCTTACTTCTTCTCATATAAATGTATCTTCTTAAAACGCAAAGCGTCCTCGTAGATACGCTCGCGCTCATTCTGTAATAACAATGTTCCTTTCTCGCGGAGCAAGATGGGTTCAATCTCCACACGAGCATACTCAATCGGCATTGCCGTGCCTACTGCGCGAATATCGTTCACTTGCAGCACGTATGTCGATACCGAATCAGCCATCGTAACCAAGGTATTGGGCTTCAGTTGTTTCTGCAACTCCGCTTTGGTCATAGGAACCCAAACGGACAACTGACTTAACGTCTTCCACTCATCGGTAAACAGCTCATACCCCGTTGCATAACGATAAGCATATTTCTCGATAAACTCAATACTGTTCTCATTGGATGCACGCATCTCTTTCTTTACCTTCTCCAAATCAGGAGTACCGTTTGGCACTATCAGCAGCAGGCCTTTCACTAACGCATCTTTCAGCACGTACTGGTTCTGGTGTTTTGTATAGAAGGAGTCTATCTCGGCTTGCGCAATCTCTTTCGGCATCCGTTGCAGCAGACGCTCGGCATAAGCGTGTGCATACAAACTGCGACGATAGTCTTCGACTAAGGCTGCGATATGCTTATCATCAACCTTATTGCGCGCTTTGTCATACAGCAGCACTTCCGTTGCCCATTGCTTGATATAACGATCTGCCACGATAGCGCTATCTTCTGCCGATAGACCTACCGTCAGCTGGTCCAACTCACTGTATTCCAGATATTGGCCATTCACTTCCACCGCGACTCCAGCGCGATGTTTCTTTGTAAAGAGCGTGCAGGAGCAAAGCATCCCTGCTGCAATACATAAAAATATAACCTTGTTCAGCTTCATATTCATTTCGATATTTTCGGAGCCAGGACTCCGTCGCCTATGCATATTTCTCCGGTTTCAACGTGTATTTCGTCATAAATACCTGTCTCCAAAATATGGTTCAGTACCTGTGCACCACCTTCTACAAGAATGGAATGGATACCACGTTTGGCCAAGTCCTCCAACACAAAAGACCACTCGGTATTCTCACTATACACTATCGTTTGTGCATCATCCGAAAAGATAGCACTACTGAGCGGCACACGTTTTCTTCTGTCTAACAGCACGCGAATTGGATTTCGTCCTACCCAGTGGGTATTCTTCAGTTTAGGGTTATCCAATAATGCCGTATTTGATCCCACCAATATCGCCATATTCTCGGCTCGCATCTTATGCACAAGGCGTTTGCTCAATGGTGTTGATATGACCAACGGTCGCGTTTCGGTCAGTTGTCCCTGCGATGGAATCGGGCGTTTTCGGTCCATAAACCCATCTGCAGTCTGTGCCCATTTCAAAATCACGTACGGACGATGTTTCTCATGCAGACACAGAAAACGTTTGTTCAACTCTCGGCATCCCGCTTCCAATATTCCCACTACAACTTCTATGCCATTCTCACGCAAGCGCGCGATTCCTTGCCCTGCAACTTGTGGATTAGGGTCTAACATCCCCACTACAACACGCTTCACGCCTTTTCGCACAATCAAATCCGCACAAGGTGGAGTCTTACCGAAATGTGAACATGGCTCTAAGCTCACAAACAGGGTGCTATCCTTTAGCAATTCTTCGTCTTCTGCCCGTACACTCGCAAAACAATTCACTTCCGCATGTGGCCCGCCATACTCCTTGTGCCATCCCTCACCGATAATCCGTTCACCCATTAATCCATTCACCCCTTCACCACTATACACCAAAACTGCACCTACCATCGGATTTGGGGCCACATAATACTCCCCTAAACGCGCTAATTGCAGACAACGTGAAATATATTTTGTGTATTCCAACATTTTTTTGTATCTTTGCAGCGTGAATCAGATGATTACTTACATAAAGTCCCAATTAGCCCCGTTTTACAGCCCGCAAGAGGCTACGGATTTGGCTTTCTGGATACTCGAAGAGACCACTGGGCTTTCACATGCACACATTTCAGCCGGCAAAGATACACAAAATATTTCGAATATCGAAATAATTTTGCAAAGATTACGAAAAAAAGAGCCAATTCAGTATATTTTTGGTCATACTTTGTGGTTTGGACTCGATTTATTAGTCAATTCTGCGACATTAATCCCTCGTCCTGAGACAGCAGAACTTGTTGATTGGGTTCTGCAAACTATGCCATCTAATCAACCGCTTTCGGTTCTTGATGTCGGAACGGGTTCGGGTTGTATTGCCATCGGACTCAAACAGCGTCGTCCGAATTGGCAAGTCACAGGATTAGATATCTCGCATGAGGCACTTGATATAGCCAAGCAAAATGCCATACGTAATAAGGTTAATATCCATTGGCTTCAGCAGGATATTTTCTCCGGTTTCACCAGAACTTTTGATATTATTGTCTCGAATCCTCCGTATATTCTTAATTCGGAAAAAAGCTCGATGGAATCGAATGTTTTGGACTATGAGCCACATGCTGCACTTTTTGTGCCAGACGACGATCCGCTACGATTTTACCGACGGATTTGTTCGATGAAATCGGCAAAATTCGTATTTTTCGAAGTGAACGAGCGCTATGCCGAACAGGTAGCGCATCTATTGCGTATCCATAGCTACGACGATATACAAATTAAACGCGATATATATGAAAAACCAAGAATGGTCTCCGGCAGAATTAAAGAGTAAGTTGGAGGCATACTGTGCCGCAGCAGAACATTGCGAATCCGACGCTCGTATGAGACTGCGGCATTGGAACTGTGACTCTCAAACGGAAGATAGCATCATCGATCAGCTCATTGAGCAAAACTATATCTCGGACGAGCGCTATGCCAAAGCCTTCGTTCACGATAAACTGTTATACCAAGGATGGGGACGGGTAAAGATAGCCTATATGCTGCGTGCCAAAAAAATCGCTCCGCAAATCATTCAATCAGCACTCGAAACTATCGATGAAACCGAGTATTTTCGCATCTTATCTCACCTTATATCGCAACGGGTTAAATCGAAAAAAGAACTCACTCGAGAGGAACTCGCATCGCTCTATCGTTTTCTCACCCAACGCGGATTCACCATGGAGGAAATAATTGGTGCCGGACTGTCATTGTAAGTATTATTCCTAACCACTTGTAAAAGTTCAAAAAAGAATGCCTCACAAGCGAGCTTGCAGGCATTCTTTTTGTTTGTTCAGTACCGCGGGCGGGACTTGAACCCGCACAGCCATCACTGGCCAAAGGATTTTAAGTCCTTCGTGTCTACCGATTCCACCACCGCGGCATTGCTCAAGCAACAATCGGTAAAAACCGGCTGCAAAAGTAGTACATTTTTTTCATATGACCAAATATTTTTGGCATTTTTTATGTCAAATCTACAAAAAAGATAGAATTTTAATATAAAATTTGGTACATTGAAAAAAAAGTTGTATCTTTGCGACCCAATTTGAATATGAAGTACACGCGCTATATATGGTCGCTCGTCCTTGCGATAGGACTTGCAAGTTTTAGCCCCTCTGCAACAGCGTTTGCAGCAGACAAGAAAAAACCGGAAATACAGCAGAACAGTCGTACTGCGCAAAACAACAAACCGGTTTGGGGAAAGAAAGTCAGCCGGCAGACCGGATTGTACACTATCCGTAATAAATCGGTTGCCAATGGTTTGTGTCTCAACTTTAACGCCATGTACTACTACGGCGATGTCGACATGCTCGATCAGGCCTTTGTACACGGCTTCCAGCCTCAAAATCTGTCTCTTGGTGGAGGTTTACACTTTGGCTATCTGATGCCACTTGGGCGATTCTGCAACTGGCGTTTCACGCTCGGAGCAGGTTACCTGCATGGAAACGATAGCGCACGGTACAATATCCAAGACAACGGACTTAAGATCCCTGCCGGCAAAGGTAAGTTCAACAGTGTTTTCGGAGAAGCCAACGTAGGTGTTGAGTTCTATCCATTCCCTCGTGCCGGTTTCTACATCTATGCAGGATTGGGTTTAGCAGTCAGCTATATCAACTACGACTTTTATAAAACGGAAATTCCAAAGGGCAATACGGTTAGTGTATTACCGATGTTACCATTGGAAATCGGATATAACTTCTACTTAGGACGCAGTATCTTCTTGGGTATTTCGGTTGCTGTCCATCAAGGATTATTGGACATGGGACATGCCAATTTAGATGCTTGGCCTCTTGATAAAACATCGGTCTTCCAATGGGGAGACGGCTATTTCCAAATAGGTCTTTCATTATCTTATCGCTGGCATAACTGCGAAGTGTGCCGTCATAGTAAATGGTAAACAAGCGTAAGATAATCAACGATCCTGTCTTCGGTTTTTTATCTATACCGAACGATTTACTCTTCGATATATTGCAGCACCCGTACGTGCAGCGTTTGTCTCGCATTAGACAACTCGGTTTGAGTAATTTTGTCTATCCGGGAGCCATGCACACGCGTTTTCTGCACTCTATCGGCGCCATGCACCTTATGCAAGAGGGTATTAACTCATTGCGCAATAAGGGTGTCGTTATCTCGGATGGCGAGTCCACAGGTGCGATGGCAGCTATCTTGCTACACGATATTGGTCACGGACCGTTCTCGCACGTGCTGGAACATACGTTAGTTGACGGCATTACTCACGAAGAGATATCGCTGCTGATGATGGAGCAGATTAACTACGACTTGTCGCCAAAGTCCGAGCAACAACTGTGGACACAACGTCCGCTGGACCTCGCAATAGCCATCTTCAAGGACCAATATCCACGTCATTTCCTGCACCAACTTATCTCCAGCCAGTTGGACGTCGATCGGATGGATTATCTGTGTCGTGACTCGTTCTTCTCGGGTGTGCAAGAAGGTCGCGTAGCCAGCGAGCGATTGCTCAAGATGCTCAATGTGGTGGATGACCGCCTTGTGGTTGAATATAAAGGCATCTACTCAGTAGAGAAATTCCTTGTGGCACGACGTCTAATGTACTGGCAAGTGTATCTGCATAAGACCTCTGTGGCAGCGGAACAACTGCTGATTAAGATTCTGCTTCGCGCCAAAGAGTTGGCAGACCGTGGCGTCGAACTGTTCTGCGCGCCATCGCTGCATTATTTCCTCTATAACCATGTTGGCAAGAAAGATTTTGCTCTTGGTTCGGAGGCAATGAAACAGTATGCTTTGCTCGATGATAGCGATGTACTATCAGCTATCAAAGCCTGGATGTCGTGCGAGGACAAGGTGTTGGCTTATCTCTCGTCGGCTTTCACGAATCGTCAACTCTACCGTGGACGTATTCTGGCAGAGCCGCTTACGGATAGCGAAAAAGCCATGCTCGAACGCCATTATGTGCAAGTACTGGGCATCGATGCTGCCGATGCGCATTATTTCTACTCAGAGCATGTGTCAACCAGCAATACCTATTCCGAGAAGGACGACTCCATCGACATATTGTACAACGACGGAACCGTTCGAGATATTGCTTCGGCAAGTGAGATTCTCGACCTCAAAACGCTTACACGCAAACCGCACAAACTATACTTATTTCAGTTTAGAGCATGATAGAATTTAGTGCACAACAAATCGCTTCGCTTCTCGGCGGCAAAGTTATTGGCGATCCCGACCGCAAGGTTTCGGACGTAGGACCGCTTGAGTCCGCTCACGAAGGACAGCTCTCTTTCTTATGCGAAGAGAAGTATCTTCCGCAATTGGAAACGACCAACGCTTCGGTAGTACTTTTATCGAGCGGCTTACGAGACGCTAACGAGACGCTAACGGGACGCTGCACCATCATTATGGTCGAAAATGCACGTGCCGCTATGGGGCAATTACTACAACTCGTAGCCAAGGCGCTCAATCCTGCCAAACAAGGTATCGAACAGCCGTCTTTCATCACCGAAGGTGTGCAAGTGCCCGAGGATGCGTATATAGGCGCTTTCGCGTATATAGGCAAGAACGTGCAACTCGGTAAGGGTGTGCAAATCTACCCGAACTGCTATATCGGCGATAATGTCAAGATTGGCGACAACACCATCCTTTATGCAGGAGTTAAAGTGTACTATAACTGCGAGATAGGTAAGGATTGCATCCTTCATGCAGGTGTGGTTATCGGTGGTGACGGCTTCGGTTTTGAACCCGATGCCAACGGTGTCAACCAGAAACTGCCGCAGATTGGTAATGTGGTTATCGAAGATGATGTAGAGATAGGCGCTAACACCACTGTGGATCGTGCAATGATGGGTTCGACCATCGTTAAGAAGAACGCGAAGATAGATAACCTCGTACAAGTGGCACATAATGTCATTGTGGGCGAGAGTTGCTTCCTTTGCGCGCAGGTAGGTATTGCCGGTTCCACAACCATTGGCGACCACTGTATTTTCGCAGGTCAAGTAGGTGTGAACGGACATATAGAGATTGCAGACCACTGCGTCTTTGGCGCGAAAGCTGGTGTGCACTCGAATCCTAAGAAACCGGGCTTCTACCAAGGAGCACCCGCATTTGATGCACTCGCATGGCGCAAGTGTACTGCAGGCTTCAAGCAGCTGCCTGACCTGATGCATCGCGTGTCCGACATAGAGAAACAACTCAAGAACAAAGAGTAAGATGAAGCAGCAGACCATCCAATCGGATTTCACCCTCTCGGGCAAAGGCCTTCACACGGGTATCGTCATCACGGCGCATTTTTGTCCTGCGCCTGAGAATCACGGTATTCGTATCTGCCGTGTGGACTTACCCGGGCAACCGACGCACTCTGCCCTTGCGTGCTACGTCACTCAGACGAGCCGTGGCACGGTGCTCGAGAATGGTAAATGGAAGGTGTCAACCGTGGAGCATGTGCTTTCTGCGCTTTATGCTTTAGAAATAACAAACTGCCTTATCGAGGTCAATGCGCCCGAAGTACCTATTCTGGACGGTAGTGCCAAACCTATTGTAGAGGCTGTTCTTCAGGCCGGAATCCTCACTCAAGAGGCAGAAGCGGAAGAGTGGATAGTGACCGAGCCGATATCTTTTGATAACGGCAAAGGCTGCAAGATGACTATCACGCCTTGTGACCGATATGAGGTAGTGGTTAATGTCGATTATCCGTCACCTATACTGCATCTGCAGCGGGCAGAGTTGACTGACTTAAGCACTTTCCCGACGGAAGTGGCAGCTGCGCGCACATTCTGTTTCCTGCGCGAAATCAAATGGCTGCTTCGTCTCGGGCTTATCAAAGGTGGTGACTTGAATAATGCACTCGTTATCTATGATAAGTTGATGTCCCAACGCTCGCTTGATTCGATGACGGACAAACTCCATCAGCCGCGTCTGGATGCATCCAAACTAGGTTACCTCAGTCCTCTCAAGTACGAGAATGAACCGGCACGCCATAAGCTGCTGGATGTCATAGGCGATATGGCCCTTATCGGCAAGCGTATTCGCGGACGCATTGAAGCCACTTGCCCGGGACACGGTTTTAATACGGCTTGCGCCAAACAAATACTAAGTAAATTAAATGACTAAATGATATGATATCTCCATTAGCCAGCGTTCACCCGAACGCAAAAATAGACGAAACGGCTCAGATTGGACCTTTCGTGTTTATTGATGACGACGTTGAAATAGGTGCCGGCACAGTAGTGGATGCCAACGCAACCATATGCGCACATACACGCATTGGCAAGAACTGTCACATCTTCCCGTCGGCTGTTATAGGTGCTATTCCGCAGGACCTTAAGTTCCACGACGAACTGACATACACCATTATCGGCGACAATAATGTCCTGCGCGAGTGCGTGACTATTCACCGCGGTACCTTCTCCAAAGAGAAAACGGTTATCGGTAATAATAACCTCATTATGGCATACTGCCACGTAGCGCACGACTGCGTTCTGGGCAATAACATCATCATGTCCAACACCACCCAACTTGCGGGTGAAGTGGTCGTGGATGACTTTGCTGTCATCGGTGGTGGCACGTTGGCGCATCAGTTTAGCCATATTGGCTCGTACGTCATGATTCAAGGCGGTACGAAAGTGCTGAAGGATGTGCCTCCGTTCGTTACGGCAGGTCGCGATCCAATCATGTACTGCGGTCTTAACTCTGTAGGACTTCACCGTCGCGGTTTCAGCAACGAGCGCATAGAGGCTATTCATGCTATCTATCGTATTATCTTCCAATCCGACCTCAACGTCTCACAGGCGTTGGCTCTCATTAACGAGACCATCCCGCAATCCGAGGATCGCGATTATATAGTTAACTTCATTAAATCATCGCCACGTGGCGTTATAAAAGGTATCTAATATGGACGAAGAACGTAGTCTCAATTTCATTGAGCAAATAGTAGAGAAAGATCTGCAAGACGGTGTTAACGACGGACGTATCCAAACGCGTTTTCCGCCGGAACCGAACGGCTACCTTCATATAGGTCACGTGAAAGCTATCTGCATGGATTTCGGTATCGCGGAGAAATACAACGGCGTATGTAACCTGCGTTTTGATGACACCAACCCTGCCAAGGAGGATACCGAATACGTAGAGACTATTGAGCGCGATATCGCATGGCTTGGTTTCAAATGGGGACAGATTTACTACGCTTCCGATTACTTCCAGCAGCTCTACGACCTCGCTATTCGTTTCATCAAAGAAGGCAAGGCTTATGTGGACGAGCAAACACCTGAACAGATTGCCGAACAGAAAGGTACGCCTACTGAACCGGGTGTAGCTTCACCTTATCGCGACCGCCCTATTGAGGAGAATCTGCGTCTTTTTGAGGCGATGCAGGCAGGCGAGATAGAGGAAGGCAAGATGGTGCTGCGCGCTAAGATTGACATGGCGCATCCGAACATGCACTTCCGCGATCCGATTATGTACCGCATCATCACCTCGCACCCGCACCATCGCACAGGCAGAAAATGGAATGTCTATCCAATGTACGATTTTGCACATGGTCAATCCGACTATTTCGAGGGTGTGACTCACTCTATCTGCACGCTGGAGTTCGAGGTGCATCGTCCGTTATACGATTATTTTCTCGACCAGATAACAGGTCCTAACTTCTGCGGCATGTCGCCTTACGGCCCTGATTATCGTCCGAAACAGCGTGAGTTCAACCGCCTCAATATCACCTATACCGTGATGTCTAAGCGCAAGATGTTACAACTCGTGCAAGAAGGTCTGGTAGCAGGTTGGGATGACCCGCGCATGCCGACAGTCTGTGGTCTGCGTCGCCGTGGTTATACGCCATCCGCGATTCGTAACTTCATGGACCGCATCGGTTACACTAAGGTAGAGGGTATGATTGACCAGGGCCTTCTGGAGCACACTATCCGCGAGGACCTCAAAGAGACTGCTCCGCGCGTATGCGCTATTTTCGACCCCGTTAAACTCGTTATTACCAACTACGACGGCGAAGGTGAAACGCTCATCGGTGAGAATATCGACGGACATCCTGAACTCGGAACCCGTGAGATGCCTTTTGCACGCGAACTGTATATCGAGCGCGGCGACTTCCTCGAAGAAGCTGACAATAAGTTCTACCGCCTCTCACCGAATGGCCGCGAAGTGCGTCTCAAGAACGCGTATATCATTCAGGCTACAGGCTGCGAGAAGGATGCGGCAGGAAATATCACCACCGTTTACGCTACGTACGACCCAACATCAAAATCCGGCACCGAAGGCGGTAACCGCAAGACCAAGGCTACCATCAACTGGGTAGAGTGCAAGTCCTGCCTTGAGGCCGAAGTGCGTCTGTACGACCGACTTTTTGCTGTTGAGAATCCGTCTGCTGAAGAGTGCGATTTCCGTGACCTGCTCAATCCTGAGAGTCTCGTGGTTAAGACCATTAAGGTGGAAGGTTCACTCCGCAGCGAGTTGCATGCGCCTGTGCTCAAGGACGGTATCCCGCAAGAGAACCACTATCAGTTGCTCAAGCAAGGCTATTTCGTAGTGGACGAGGATACGACTGCAGACCATCTTGTGCTTAACCGCACTTGCTCGCTCAAAGATAACTATCTCAAGTAAAGCATGAGAACCCGCATCTTCAACGGCAAAGAACAAATCTTTTGTGAATGGCGTCATCGTTGGGTGCGTCTCACTCCTGAGGAATGGGTTAGACAACAGTTGCTTCACCGTCTGGTGGAGCAACTTGGTTATCCTACCTCGCTGATTGCTGTCGAGGCACCGATTAAAGTGGGCGAAGTGCAGAAACGCTGCGACGCGATTGTCTATAACAGCGCCATGCAACCGCTCATGCTTATTGAGTGCAAGGCGGAAACGGTCTCCCTCACGCAAAAAACACTCGACCAGGCTGCGACCTATAACCGCAAGCTCCATGTGCCGTATCTATTGCTGCATAACGGACCACAAACGATAGTCTGCCAAGTGCTGACACAGCAATTGGCTTTTGCAGATACTATTCCGACATACTTGGACCTCTTATCTACGAACTCGGAAGTATAGGACTGCCCCTACTATCAAGAAGACTAAATTCGGCAACCATGCTGCCATGAAGGGCGACATCACTCCATTGACGGAGAAGGTGGTGCTCACTGTGGAGAAGAGGATATAGGATGCCGTGAGCACGATACCTATTCCGAGGTTCTTACCCATTCCACCTCGCACTTTCTTACTACTCATCGTCACGCCCAAGAGAGTCATGATAAACGCTCCGATAGAGCCTGCCCAACGTTTATGCCACTCGGTCTCGAACGCCTGCACGTTACCAGATCCGCGCGCATTAGCTCGCTCCATATACGCCCGCAGCTCGGGGTTGGTCATCATCTGCGCACTCTCGGCGGTCATGAACAGTTCGTCGGGCTCAATAGGAATGATGGTGTCGAGTCGCTCGCCTCGCGTGAGCGTCTCGCGCATACCGTCAAAATCGCGCTTTATATACGACTCCATCCGCCAGTGGTAGGCCGAATCGTGACGAATACGCTCGGCGGTAACACGGGAAGTAAGCACCTTGCCGTCGAAATGCTCCAAGGAAGCACGATAACCGATGCGGGTACGGCGTTGGAAAGACTCAATATAAAGGATGGTTCCGGGCTCTACCTCCATCTGCACATTACGTGTGTTCTCGGCCGAGAAACGCTCGAAGTGCTTATCAGTAAAAGTCAGCAAGTGCTGCGAAGCAGGAGGAATAACGTATCCCGCCATATATGCACCCAGTCCGAAGAGCATCAGCGCCGAGAAGAGATACGGCATCAGGAAGCGCTCGTAGCTCACACCGCTCGCCAGGATGGCTATTATCTCGCTGTTGCCCGCTAACTTAGAGGTGAAGAGAATAACGGAGATAAAGATAAACAGCGACGAGAACATGTTCGCATAGTAAGGAATGAAGTAGATGTAGTATTCAAGGATTATCTCTCGCCACGTCAGTTGGTCCTCGAAGAAGTCGTCCATCTTTTCCGTCATGTCAAAGACAATGGCGATAGAGAGGATAAGCATGATCGAGAAGAAGAACGTGCCTAAGAATTTCTTGATAATATACCAATCCAGTTTCTTCATTACATGCGATGCATCAGTTGTGGCATGATAGTATCTTTCCAGGACTTAAAGTCTCCGGCAATGATATGTTGTCTTGCCTCGGTCACGAGGTCGAGATAGAAGCAGAGGTTATGGATACTGAGTATCTCGAGTCCGAGCATCTCTTCGGCGTGGATGAGGTGTCTGACGTAAGCGCGCGTGTATTCGTGGTCCACGTAGCTGGAGCCTGTCGGGTCGAGTTCGGTAAAGTCATCTTCCCATTTCTTATTGCGCATGTTCATCACTCCTTGGCGGGTGAAAATCATGCCGTTTCGTCCGTTGCGAGTCGGCATGACGCAGTCGAACATATCCACGCCTCGTTCGATAGCCTCGAGGATATTCCACGGTGTGCCGACTCCCATGAGGTAACGCGGTTTGTCGGTTGGCAGGATATCGTTCACCACCTCAATCATGCTGTACATCTGTTCGGTCGGTTCGCCGACGGCAAGTCCACCGATGGCGTATCCGTCGCGGTCGAGGTCACGCAGACGCTTGGCGGCTTCTTGGCGCAGGTCGGCATAGACGCAGCCCTGAACGATAGGGAATAGGTGCTGCTTGTAACCGTATATATCCTCCGTCGAATCGAATCGCGCAATACAGCGATCGAGCCAGCGGTGTGTCCGCTCCATCGATGCCGTGGCGTAACTGCGGTCAGCCGTACCCGGGCAGCACTCGTCGAAGGCCATCATGATGTCGGCACCTATCTCGCGCTCTATATCCATCACCGACTCGGGCGTGAACATAAGCTTGCGGCCGTCTATATGTGAGGAAAAACGCACACCCTCTTCCGTCATCTTACGTATATCCGTAAGTGAGAATACCTGATATCCGCCCGAATCCGTCAGAATAGGCTTGTCCCAGCCTTCGAATTTATGCAAGCCACCTGCCTGACGCAGTATCTGCGTACCAGGACGCAGATAGAGGTGGTAGGTATTGCCTAAGATAATCTGGGCATGGATATCGCTAATCAAGTCGCGTTTATGCACACCTTTGACCGTACCAACGGTACCGACGGGCATGAAGATAGGAGTCATGATATCTCCATGATCGGTATGTACCACTCCGGCACGAGCGGCTGAGGCGGTATCTGTATGGATGAGGTCAAAGAATGCCATTATAGTCTGTTGTTCGTTGGAAAAACGATAGCGGGTTTGAAGGTCTTCACTTCGTCGGGAGTCATCATCGCGTAAGCCATGATAATAACCGTATCACCCACGTGCATGAGGTGCGCAGCAGCTCCGTTGATGCAGATACATCCCGAGTTACGTTTACCCGTAATGACATAAGTCTCGAGGCGGCTGCCGTTGGTATTATCCACTATCTGCACCCGTTCGCCGGGGTAGATATTTGCAGCCTCCATGAGTGCTTCGTCGATGGTAACACTACCCACATAGTCGAGGTTAGCCTCGGTGACTTGAACGCGATGGATCTTCGATTTGAGTATATGCAATAACATACTTCACACAATTAGCGCCGCAAAGGTACTGCTTTTTTTGCGTATACGCAAGAAAAAAGTGACTTTTTCGTGTAAAAGCCACTTTTTCTCTACACTCTACACTGCACTGAACTTTTTTTCGTCTTGGTAGATGCCATCCCAAAGTTTGGTATCTACAGACACTAAAAATCGTCTCGAACTTGTATAATAGAAACCTTTTTGATTATGTTTTGTTGGCTTCTTTGCCATTTTTAGTATCTACATGCCGGAAAAGATATTCCTGCATAACACTAAGCTGATGTATGCTTTGGGCGCGAATATTGAGATAGGCACAGTACGCGAAACATTCTTCTTAAACCAAGTATCAGAGGTCTTCCCTATTTGCTATCCAGCCAAAGGAGATTTCATGGTTAATAACACGTATCTATTTGAAGTTGGAGGTTCAAACAAAACCTTTGAACAAATAAAAGATGTGCGAATTCATTTCTGGCTATAGATAACACGGAAACAGGTTACAAGAATCGTATACCTCTCTGGTTATTCGGTTTCTTATATTAGAAAACCTAAGCAAGGTGAGGATTGTCCCCACCTTGCTTGCTAATTTACACATAAGAAATATATTACCTCACTCTTGCACCTTGGGCGTTGAAGAGGTGGCCGTCGTGCTCGATGAAGAGTATGCTATTGATAAGGACTTTGCGAACATGGCTTCCGACCTGAATATTATCGATGCCAGTGCTGACCGGCGTTTCGCAATTAATGACTTGTACATTCAGTTTCGGAGTATCTTCAATCAATCGGTAGCAGGTAGAGGACGTCACGCCGATAATATCTACCGTCTGATAGCCGTTTCCATTCCAGATAATATTGATATCTTGGATGCTCTTGTCGAAGGTATAACTCCACCAACCCTCTGCATCTTTTGCAACAGCAGTGCCGGGCCATGCGCCGCAGGGCTGCGTCTCGCCGTTACCTGTCCATGCGTAGAGATAGACACTTATGTTCGTGTACTCGCTTATCGGGTACAGACGCACAGTGATAGCGTCCTTTTCCGGTGGGGTAACCGGTTTTGCCGTAGCAGTGAAATGTGCCGTGTAGTCGGCATCTTCCGTGACTGCTACGATTTCGGGAGACCAGCCAGCAAAGGTATAAGTATATTGGTCATCCTCCGCCTTCGTCGGTTCGGCGCATGACGGAATTGCGCCGTATTCCCATTCCTGAGCGCTCAAGACCGTACCATCTTCGTCTAAGAATGTAATCATATACTTACGCAGGGTTGAGGTGTACGTTGCAGTATAGGTAGCATCTTCTGTAACCTCAACGATTTCGGGTGACCAGCCATCAAATGTGTAGGTATACTGTTCATCATCCGGCCGTGTAGGGGTTGCGCCGCCATAAACAGGCATGATACCTTCTTGCAGGATGTATTCTTCCAGCAATTCACCATTCCAGTTATAGAACCTAATCGTATAACTTGGTTTGGGAATTTCCATAGTACGATATTGTGCCGTGTAGTCCATATTAGAAGAAGCTGCAGGCAAGTTGTGCATGTTTGAATACGTGTAGCTTACCTCGTTCTCATCTTGCCAGCCGATGAAGGTGTATCTATATTGCTCATCATCCGTTCTAGTCGGTGTGGCGCCGGAATAAACAGGCACTTTTCCTTCCTCCACATCCAATGTTTGCAGAACCGTATTGTCCCAGTTTAGGAAACGAATTGAATAAGTGGGCTTGGGTATAACCGTAACGACACAGGTGTCCGATACATCACCGTCCGCAAAATTAGCACGTGCGATGATATTTACCACACCTACCTTTTTCGCCGTTACCAAACCGTCACTTACAGTTGCAATCGTAAAGTTTTTGGAAGACCATGTGATAGATTTATCTACCACACTCTCCGGCAGCACAGTAGCCTCCAGCTGGAACGTATCACCGACGCGCAACGTGAGGGAGTCTCTATTCAAGATGACCTGCTGTACAGCCGGTTGCTTAATATGGAAGTTCATGCTTGCCGAATGTCCATTTGATGTTTCCGCATAGATAGAGACGTTGTTACCTGACGGCGTTCCACTAACTGCCGTAACCAAACCATTTTCGTCCACTGTAGCATACGCGGTATTGCTCGAACGCCATGTAACCGTCTTGTCCGTTGCATTGGCAGGCAGAACAGTTGCAGTCAATTGGAACGTTTCTCCTTCATAGAGTGTCTTTCCGGACGAGGCTATCTCATCTGTCATCTCGTTAATCTTAACGCCTGTAGCCGCAATGATTGGAGCCGGCAAGATGGTTATTTCCATTTGCGCTTGCAGCTGACCGTTTAGGGCCGAAGCCGTGATAGTGACTGTTCCCTCTGCGAGCGCGGATAGCTCTCCGGTAGAGGCATTGATAGCCGCTACGTTGGTATTGGAAGAAGTCCATGTGATGTCACTTGGAGTTAAATTCTCCGGTGTGAATTCTACGGTCAGCATATAATTACTACCAGCGCGATACTCTTGATCTATCCAAGCAATGCTCATCGTAGGTTGCCAAACCGTAATTTTAGCAGAGGCTTGGTATCCTCCTTCTGCAGTCGTGGCTTGCACAGTGAAATACTGATAGGTTGCCGACGTTAGTGACTGCAAAGTAGAGTTAAAGACGTCATTTTCATCAATGCTTGCCCAGGTTATGTAAGTTGGAGAGAGTGTTAGCGTGTAATCCTTATTGACCGCATTTTCGGGCAGTATCGTTACTTGTAAGTGCACCGGCGAACCAGCCAGCACAACCGTGTCGCTCGGAGAAATGGTAACTCCGGTAACTAACGGGAAATCTTCACTATCTGCAGGTGGGTTTATGTGGAACGCACGCAGATACGGATAGCCGTCATTGATGGTATCATGGCGTCCCCATATCGAATCAAAATCCCAATTGACGAAGGTCGTCTTGGCGTGCATCTGATTGGTTGAACGGCCATATTGACCCGGATAATTATTATAGGGGAATTCCGTTGGATTGGGCGTTAAGTTATTGTCGAAGTAACTGCTTGTGACGCCTGAGCTATACGAAACGACACCCCAGAAAGTATGTCCCGCCGAATAGCAGTTAGTAACTGATCCACCCTCGTTCGATCCTATCAAACCGCAGTAGTAGGTGTTTTCTTCATCTATATCGACTCGCGCAAAACAGTTTGTTATAGTGCTACCTGTGGTTTGTGCAATTAAACCACCGGCGTAAGATGTGTAGTTTTTCTCTCTGACAAGAATCTTTCCTTGTACGAAACAGTTGGTGACAGTGGCTCCGTTCGCTTTACCAGCCAATAATCCCGGACGGCAAAGACTCTGGGTGCTATAACCGGCAGGACGGAAAGCGCCATTCTCATAGGGTTGACCGTTCAGTACACTCGCTTTTATACCGACATTTTTAACTACAGCACCATTGCCTAATTCACCGAACAGTCCCCATGTTCCGCTCATAGCACTCGGTACCGCATCCAGTTCCACATACAGACCACTGATGGTATGTCCCTGTCCGTCGAAGGTTCCCGTGAAGGGATGTGCACTAAAGCCGTACTTATCTGATAGGTCGGTGCCAATCGGCAACCATGGTTCAGCATAGACATTATGTCCCCATAATTGCCAGTCAGTCGTGTCGTTGAGCAGAATATCGTTCTCCAGCGTTACCGTTTTTCCCGTGAAATCCATCGGGGTCTGGATGGCAACAGGTTGCTCACCACTGTTTACCAGCACTTGCGAGAAGTCATAGATACCATTCGCTGCCATGGCAAATCCACGCAATTGTTGTTTGGTTTTGATCTTGAACTTGGTGGCAAACTCGTTGTTAAACAGAGACAGGTCATAGACATCCGTCGTATCTACAATCCATTTGGCATAGAGCGTTGTGTTCTCGCTAATGGTATCGTCGAAATCAAATATATTCGTCAGTGCTTCGTCGGTGTACCATGCTACGAAGAAATATCCCTCCCGTTTCGGACGTGCAGGAGGCGTTATTTTGCTGCCCGTTTCTATCTTAAGGGCATTTACCGCGCTGCCGCCATTGCTTTGGAACGTCACGGTAATAGGCGGTTCATAGGTAGCATCGGAAGAGACAACAGGATACTGTCCCTCACGCCACAACCAATAATTAAGTGCCTCAACACCCGTGTGTGTCTGATTCCAGTCGAGCACGAAAGTGTTCAACTCATTCACCGCCTCTTTGCTTTGCAAATAGACTGTCGTTTTGGGAGTGGAAGCACCAATCTCATCACGAGTTATACCATTCGCATGAAGTACGTCAATATCACACCACACATTGATAAAATGGTGATACGCTGATCTGGTTTTTGAATATGCAACGCCTGTGAAGAGATAGTTGGCAGTAGAACTGGTATACGTTTCCACTTCGTTGGCATCGATGGCTCCTACGACACCCTTTGCGGAGGAACGACAGTTCAAAACATGCACGGGGTGAGATGTCTCCTGATTGAAAAATGCAGATGAGTTATTGCCTCCGGATGTATTTTCTAACGCCACGTCTCCGGATGTCCAGCATTGCGAGATAGTAATATCTTCATTCCAATTGTATGTCACACCCGCGAGAATACCGACATAATTGTTTGCGCGTAAATAGGCACCCGTGACGCCGAGGTTTCGGATGACTGCTCCGTCCGCGAGCGTACCGAAAAAGCCTTCGCGGACTTCCGTACTCCTTAGATACATGTTTTGGACTTCATGGAAACCACCATTGTACGTGCCGCAGAAAGCATTGACAAGCTCTTCGTCAAAATGAGCGTTCTTTTGTCGGTTCGCAATTGCTGTCCAACGTGTAGGAGCTTCATCTTCCCACTGCTCATAAGGTGCATTCAACGCAATATCCGCTGTTTGCAACAGATATTCTCCTCGGAAATCGTAGCCTCTGTTAACAAACCAACGGAAGTTCTCCAACTGCTCTTTGTTGCTTATTAGGTACGGATTTTCGGCTGTTCCGTCACCTCCGCCCAAGTAATCTGTGATATTGGTAGCATTTACGCCGGTAGCACGAGGGAACTGACCGGGACGATATTCCCACGTACTGGTCCCGCACAAGGCAGCCATCTTGTTCAGTTCGTCCACAAAAGCTTGGCTCTGCATCTGCGCAACTGTGAGGGCTGTGCCTGCCCAACGGAAAGAATGTTTGTTGGTGCCATGTGTCAGTCCGTCCGTGTTCCAATAACAGTTCGCCTGACGACTTTTGGCGGCACTTTGCAATGAGGTATATTCCCGAACAAAACCCGATGCATTATTGACATTATAGTCCTCATCCTCTACATGACAACTGCCGGCACCGAAACAGTTGATACATGTTCCGGCACCTACCATCATTTCGCGACCCACACCAAAGCGGCAGTTATACGAAATAAACAATGCCATTTGGGCGTGTGAAGTTACGCCAGGAAGTGGCGTATTATAGAGGTCGCCCGTAGCATAGCATGATTCGATGAGTCCTTCGTTCTCATGGCAGAAACCGGCAAGCCATCCCACGCCTCTTAATGTGCCTGTAGCCACACAGTTACGAATGACTCCTAAGTTCTGCTCTACAAAACCATAACCGCTATTTGGAGCTTTTCGCCCATAGCCGCATGTAATATCCACGGATGCTGTACAATTCTCAATCAAACCGAAGTTCTGACCGACGAAACCACTACCGTTATCAGCCGAACCCGTAACGGTACAATTCCGAATGACACCATGCGCAAAATTTTCAAAAGTTAATCCTCCGAAATCGATACCACGGTCAGTAGATGTCTTTCTACCGGTGGAAGAGATATTGAGCGTACAGTTTTCGATGAGACCATCATTGCTCCGAACTAAGCCACCACCGGTAGCGCCGGTACCCATCGTCGTGCCGCTGACATGACAATTGGAAATAGTACTTCCTTCCCGAACAAAGTTCACTAACAAAGAAACACTGCTAACGCCGGTTATACGGGCATCGCTTACATTGAGGTTCTTGATGGTACCACCGACCAATTGGCCAAACAGCGCTTTATTCCATACAGAAAAGTCAAGGTCTATCAAACTGCTTCCCCAACCGGCCATATCGAAGTCGTTCGGGTCGAAACCATCACCCCATCCGGCTCCTTGACCATAATAGACATTATATATGGTGTGTCCGTCACCATCGAAAGTACCGCAGAAAGCGATACTATCCACTTTTGGACCGCTTAGTTGGCCTAATTCATCTTCGCTATAGTTTCCCCAGAATACACCTGAAATAGGTGTCCATTCTTTCCAGTTGGCCGTGTCAGGGTCATTGAAGTTAGTGAGGTAGATATCTGCCGTCAATTTGATGTACTTGTCCGCAAAGTCCTCACGGTCTGTATTCACTCGCTCTGCCAAACCGGCTAACTGTTCCGGCGTGGAGATCAAGTACGGGTCGGCTTGTGTTCCCGAACCGCTGAACACTTTGTTACCTGTACCGTTCCAGTACGTTTGTGCCTGCAAAGCCACTGCCATCAGCAGTCCGAGAAGCATTGTGATAAAGAGATGTCTTGTTCTCATAATAGATAGTATTTTAGTCGTTGACCATTATTATATAGGTTGTGGGCATATGCATACAAAAAAACGTGAACTTTTGTCCGCTTCATTTGAGTTTTTGAGGTTCTCGACTACCTATGATGTTCAAATTCTACGCAAAAGCTCACGCCGTTGGCGCGAGCGTCGATAGGCTTTTGCTTGAACATCATTAAAGTTTGAAACTGTCGAGATTTCAAAACTCAAGTTTGGCTTATAACGCTTTCTATATGTATGTCTTGTGGCCTTATGCCACGGCGTAGTTACCTACGCGAGGGTGTTAGTTGCTTTTTTGTTACTATGTGCTTTGATTGTGTTTACAAATTTTGTTTGCAAAATTACTACAAAATTCTGACATGTGCAAGTATTTTGGCAAAAAACTACCAACTTTCTGCGTTTTGCAAGCGAAATGAGGTGAAATATATGCAAATAAAAAGGTCTATTGGTCAAAATGCAGTCTGTTTTGATGTAGGTTTGCGTCTATTGGTCATTTTGCAGTCCGCTTTTTGAACATTTTTTGTTTGATTATTACGCGGCTCCCCAAGCCGCATACTACGCAATCCCAAACAACAGGTAT
>JAFSPA010000020.1 GCA_017443145.1 Paludibacteraceae bacterium | reverse complement strand
TACCTGTTGTTTGGGATTGCGTAGTATGCGGCTTGGGGAGCCGCGTAATAATCAAACAAAAAATGTTCAAAAAGCGGACTGCAAAATGACCAATAGACGCAAACCTACATCAAAACAGACTGCATTTTGACCAATAGACCGTAATAACACTGCCCGATAGTGCCAAACAGACAGCGGATTTCTTTTGTATCAGTCGAAAAACGGTGTATAATTACACAAAAAAATGATTTTTTGTCTTTTGTGTAAATTTTTCCGAGCTGACGAAATATAAAGCAGTACTTTTGTCGTCGGAATCGCGTTCGGCTGGGTTTTACTAAATAAAGGAAAACGCGCTACGCTTTAAGAAAACGCGGCAGCTCGGTTTAGCAACTGTACCTAATCATCCTGGTCTTTGCTTGTGAGCGAGCTCCCAGACAAATCCAGTATGAGTATCTACCTCATGGTATACACCATACTGCTGCCTTTAAGAAAACAGGGAAAACACGCGATGTGGGAGCATCGAACGGCTTGAGCGAGCCATGAAAATAAAGAAAGGGGATAAAAAGAAAGTAAGCAAAGAAAAATTAATAAAGAAAATAAAGAAAAAGCTGTCCCACCCATAGGGTGGTGGCCATCCCAAAGGGATAGACAACCTATGGTGGACAGCCCATAATTTTATTGATATGGAAGAGAATACGTTTTATGCCTTTTGGCAGTTATTTAATCCTCAGCGTGAGTATGCGAATCGTTATCGGGCTTGTGAGAAACTTTGGAACGGCATGAGCGACAATGCTCATGAACTCATTATCGCGCAATTCAGACAGCAAACCGCAAACGGACAACCTCCGCGACACAAGAAGAACCCGTATTTTTTCCTTGCCGATTGGCGTCCTCGTCAACCCGATTGGCTGCAACCGGCAGAAGTTGCACGATTATTGTCTTTGCATGTTCCTCTTGCGGTCTGTCGCAATGAAGTGACGAACCGTTTTGGAACAGTGACCAAGGAAGAGGCGGAGTTGTTGGGATTAGAAGTACATCACTGGATGTAGGAATAGGAACGTAATTGTAACGTAGAGGATGGTCGCGGGATGGTCGCGGCAGCGAGAGGAACGGATGGAGCCTATAGAAGAAAGGATATTGTAGATTAAGTAAAAAAATGAAAGTGACATTATTAGAGCCCATAGAGACGATAAGGGGGACCGTTGAGGAAGGTACGTATTACTTCCGGATGTACAAAGGGATGCAAATTGTGCAGCGCTGTCCCGATAGGTCAGGGCACATAAAGACAGAAGCAGAGAAAGCTAATCAACAACGTTTTGTAAGGCAGTATGCCGGCAAGCGCAATTGAATATTAATGTTTTTAAAAATTAGAAGTTATGGCAAGAGTAACACTACCAATGGGGATAGTGAGTATTTCCGGGAAAGTAGGAGACGTATGTTTCCGCACGATGAAAAAGACAGGAACTGTTTATATGGCACATCTGCCTCGTGCTCGTAAAGTTAAGTACAGCGCAAGTGAGTTGGAAGCGATGGATAATTTTTCCAAGCGTGCCAAGTTGGTGGCGCAGTTGCGTAATGCAGGTTCCCAATTGAGCCGAAAGGAGTTGTGGAGAATAGCATCGCAGGTGCTATGAAAGCGATGCTCAAATCTGAATTGGCAGCAGCGGCGGGAGTTTCTACGGAGACTTTCCGCCGTTGGCTTCAGTCTGATGCCGAATACCTGCGAGCGCATCACATTAAGCCGACATCCAAAGTGCTTCCTCCGAATGTAGTAAAGTATCTTATCGCCAAATATTCGATAGAATTGTAACGCAATTCCACGCAAACCCACAATGCCATTTTGCCAACCCACTACTTTTGTCGTCGAATTCGGTAATTTCAATATCAAATAGACTATGTATCTCAAATTTATTCGCTATTATCCGCTAACACAGAATAGCTGTCGTGGAACGCTTTATATCGTACATTACCAGCCCAATGAAAAAGGCGGGTATACCGAACGGTTGACGCGCGTCTGTAGTGCACATGAGAATGTGATTCACCAGTCATGTACTCCACTTCCTCTCATTTTTCCAGTAGGGATAGTGCGCAATAACGACCATGTTCGCCTTACTTACGGCAGGGGGCGACGGAGAGCGGCTTTGTATCTTGCTCCATGTTTCGCCCTCGAGCAGTTTCTAATCCAATTACAAGACGACCTGAACAATCATATCGATTGCCTCATTGATATTAGCCTATCCAGGAATTACGTCCGAAGAGAAGGACGAAATAATTACTAACACCTAAATTCAATTAATTATGAGTGAAATCAAGCCAATGGTTCTCATTGAGAACATGAAAAAGAAAGTGTGCATGCACAGCGATGTGTATTTCCGCACGAACAAGCAGACCGGTAAGGTTTATACCGGTAAGTTATGTAATCCCTCCACGGAGGCCCCGTCAGCTGCCCAAGTGAAGGCCAAAGCACGTTTTGCTAAAGTCGTTGCGGCAGTGCGTGCGGTGCTTGCCGATCCTACCGAGAAGGCCAAACTCCAGGCTGAGTTTAAGTCGCAAACGAAGTACGGCTCGCTTTTGGGTTACGCGATGCACAAGCTCAACGCGAACTATGATGCGAACGGGGATTTGATCGGAGATTAACGGAATGAAGAAGGTATGTCTGTTGGCAGGGATGGTCGCGATAGCGGTCGCCTGCATGGTGAGCTGCAACGTCACCCGAGTGGTGGAGACGAAGAGTGAGTACTACCAACGCGGGGACACGACTTGCACGATTGTCACCAAGACGGTGGAGTCGTATGACGCGAGTAAGAAGACGTTTTAGGAAATCAAAAACACGGTGGTAATGGCCTACAAGGCCTTGAGTGTAGTCTCTTAAATCGCGCTCACAAACGAGTTTGCAGCGCGCCTTAATAGCCAACCCCGCTGACGCAGTCAGCTTACCACCTTAAGAAAACGCGCGACTTTGTCGCTTAGAAAACTCCGAAAACATTTTCACTGCATGGTGTTACTAACTCGTTCATTCGTTCAACGTTACGCGCCGCATGGGTTTTCGTTGTTTTTTAGAGCGAAGCGCGTTTTTGCAAGGCGGTAGGACGGCTATGATGCGAGTAAGAAGACGTTTTAGGAAATCAAAAACACGGTGGTAATGGCCTACACGGCTGCCGGAAGTCTCGGTTGTGCGAATAGCAATCCCTCGACGAACAAATAGCCCCTTCCGGCGGAAGCCGGTTTCCCCGATAAGCGGGGACACCTCCGCCCATCGGGCACCTCACTCCGCTCCCCATTTCGCGGAAGCACTGTTTTTACGGGATTCTATTCTCCCAACCGGTAGCATCAAAGATGCTGGCAGTCGCGAGCGAGGGTCATTGAACGGCCTGAGCGAGCATGAAAGGGCGTTTTGCCGCTCATGAATAAGCGGCGCATAAACGCTAAATTAACTAAAGTATTAATAATTTAAAACCTTAACGAAAATGAGTAAAGTTGTATTTTTAGACCCGATTGATCATGTGTCGGGGAAACTGAGTAAGAAAAGTCGCGTGACGTACTGCTTCAGAGCAGAGAACGACCGTAAGTACACCCAAATCCGTGGCAAACGTACGACGCCGTACAGTGCGGATGAGTTGGCACGTTTCGACAAGTTCGCGGCTGTGGCACAAGCAACGGCGGCGGTGATGAAGAACCCGACGAGCCTTAACACCGCTCAAACCGAGTTCAAGGCACAGACCACGTACAAGAAGCTCCGCGATTACGTTTGGCACCGCGAGTGGACCAACTACCAGGGCTAGGCCCTGTGCCCTCCTAGGCGGATGCCGCTCCTCCCGTTTAGCGGGAAAAGTGCAGGCTCGACAGGCCTGCGCTTTTTTTGTAGGTAACCGAAAACGCGGCGATGCGATATATCACCAAAATCCAATTCCAAATAAGCGTATAATTGCCATTTGGGCCACAAAATTAAAATTGTATGCAAATTTTTTCCCATATATTTTGATATATGGGATTTTTTTTGTACCTTTGCAGGTTAATTTATGTAATCTAAGGTTTAATAAAACTAAAGTGCTCTGTAATGTTCGATATTAACGATTAAGTAGAACAGGCTGAATTGGAAGATGTAAAATATGTAATCATATGAGAACGACAATATCCATGTCGTTTATGAAGAGGCGAAACAACAAACGACTGCGTATGATGAGTAGGAATGACGAATATAAAGATGTGATTGTCTAAGACTATATACAAGAACTATGCATATAACATTGATTGCAGGGGCGAGACCCAATTTTATGAAGATCGCGGCGCTGGTGCATGCGATTGAACGGTATAACGAGTTAACGAATGAACGAGTGGAGTATAGGCTTGTGCATACGGGGCAGCATTATGATAAGAACATGAGTGACACGTTCTTCGAGGAATTGGGGATTCCGGCTCCAGACATGAACTTGGGTTGCGGTGGTGGAAGTCAGGCTGAGCAAACTGCGGCAATCATGATAGCATTTGAGAAGTACCTGACGGAACATCCGACGGATGTGGTACTGGTTGTGGGCGATGTCACAAGCACGATGGCTTGCTCGATTGTGGCGAAGAAACTGAATACGAAAGTGTGCCACGTGGAGGCAGGGATCCGCAGCTGGGACCTGACGATGCCGGAGGAGATCAACCGGATGGTGACGGATAGTTTGGCGGATTATATGTTCACTACATCCGACGTCGCTAACGCTAACTTGGTTCGCATGGGAGCGACTCTGATGAATGATATTTATAGTAAAACAAAAAACATCAAAAACAGCCATGCGGATGAACGAGTAAAGCAACGAGTGTGGTTTGTGGGCAATGTGATGATTGATACGTTGTTGGCGAATAGAGCTCGATTTAGGAAGCCGGAAGTGTGGGATAAGTTAGGGTTGAAAGAGAAGGAGTATATCGTGATGACGATGCATCGTCCGGCGAATGTGGATGAAGAGAACCACCTGCGGGCGATGATGGAGCAGATTGTGGATAATGTACATGGGCTGCCGGTGATTTTCCCGATTCATCCTCGCACCGCGAAGCTATTTTACGGTTTGTGGGGCGATGAGGACGCATTGAAGAAGCGGATGCCGAATCTGCATATCGTGGAGCCGATGGGGTATCTGGAGTTCAACTATCTGGTGGAACGCGCCAAAGCGGTTGTGACCGATTCCGGAGGTATCACCGAAGAGACGACGGTGATGGGTGTGCCGTGTATCACGTTGCGCGACAACACCGAACGACCGGAGACCTGCACGATAGGAACGAACGAGTTGATAGGTACCAATCCTGATGCCATAGCTCCGGCGTTACGCAAACTGTTTGCCGGAGAATGGAAAAAAGGAGCTATTCCGCCATTGTGGGACGGACATACAGCGGAAAGAATTATCGCAATTCTTGCCGATTTATGATTTAGGATTTCAGATTTGTGTTAAGGCTTTTATCCATAATAGGAGCGCGTCCGCAGATAATTAAGGCGGCGGCGATATCGAGAGCAGTGCGGACGCAGTTCGCAGGGCAGATAGAGGAGCATATTCTGCATACGGGACAGCACTACGACGACAATATGTCGGAAGTGTTCTTCCGCGAGTTGGGTATCCCGAGTCCGGATTATAACCTGCATGTGGGAAGCGGGAGTCATGCTGAGCAGACGGGAGAGATGCTGAAAGGAATTGAAAAGGTTCTACAGGGAGAACCTATAGGAAATAGTAGATTGGAGATAGGAGATGTTAAGCCCTTTGACGGGGTGATATTGTACGGGGACACGAACAGTACGTTAGCCGGGGCATTGGCAGCAAGTAAGTTGCAAGTGCCTGTGTTTCATGTGGAAGCCGGGTTGCGATCGTTCAATATGTCGATGCCGGAGGAGATCAACCGCATTGTGGCAGACCGGTTAGGCAATCTGTTGTTCGCTCCCACGCAGACAGCGGTGCGGAACTTGGAGGCCGAAGGTGTAGGGTGTAACGTGTATGGTGAACAGCATGCGTGGCAGAAAGTGGTGCTGAGCGGCGATGTGATGTACGACAACTCGATGTACTTCAGTGCGATGGCAGATATGAAGAGCGATATCATCGAGCGGCTGGGGTTGAGTTATCGGAACTTTGTGCTGGCTACTATTCATCGTCCGGCGAACACCGACAATCCGGAGAACCTGCGGAGTATCTTCCGGGCGCTGAGTGACATAGCCGCAAGCGGCGTGGATGTGATTTTCCCATGTCACCCAAGGACACGGAAAAAGTTGAGCGATGAGAGTTTAGAGTTTAGAGAATCGTCGCATTTCCACCTCATAGATCCTGTGTCGTTCTTTGAGATTATCCGATTGGAGAAGAATGCGCGCGTGGTGATGACGGACAGTGGTGGGGTGCAGAAAGAGGCGTTCTTCTACGGCACTCCGTGCGTGATACTACGTCCTGAGACGGAGTGGGTGGAGATAGTGGACGCCGGTGCAGGAATACTGGCCGATGCAGGTTATGAGCGTATTATGAAAGCGTATGCTGATTTGTCTGGACGAGAAGTGTATTTCCCACCGCTATTTGGCGATGCGCATGCGAGTGAACGCATATTGAGTGAGATAATAGATTTTTTTAATTAGAAATTTGCACATTTGATTTTTTTGTAGTATTTTTGCACGCAAATTGAGATTATGGTGCTATATTTATTGCTATATTTATTTTTGGCGTTAGGGATATCGTTTTTGTGCTCGATATTGGAGTCGAGTTTGATGTCCACTACGTTGAGTTACATCACGTTGCGAGAGAGTGAGGGATATAAACCCGCTATCCGCATGAAGCAGTATAAGACAGAGACGGACAGGCCTTTGGCTGCGATATTGTCGTTGAACACGATAGCCAATACGATTGGCGCAGCGGGAGTTGGCCAACAGGCCACCTTGTTGTTTGGAAGCAAGTGGTTCGGATTAGTGAGTGCGATAGTGACGCTGCTGATACTGATTGTGTCGGAGATTATTCCGAAGACGTTGGGTACGACTTACTGGAAGCGTATGATGGGTTTCACGAGCCGGACGATAACGTTTTTGATATGGGTGATGTATCCGTTTGTGCTGCTGGTGGAGTATATCACGAAGATATTCCCTGAACCGGAGGAAGCGACGGTGAGCCGCGAGGAAGTGGTGGCACTGGCTAATGTAGGCGAAGAAGAGGGAGTGATAGAAGAGGATGAGAATAAGATTATCCGTAATGTGATGCGTCTGGATGATGTACAGGCGTGTGACGTGATGACGCCGAGTGTGGTGGCAGCTATTGCTCCGGAGAAGATGACGCTGAAGGAGTACTATGACGACGACCGATATGACCATTTCAGCCGTATACCTGTCTATGCAGAGAAGCCGGAGTATATAACGGGATATATCCACCGAAATGATGCGCTGGAGAATCTGACGGAAGATAAGTTCAACATGACATTGGGCGAGATTAAGCGTCCACTTCCGATGTTCAATGAGGAAGCGTCGATAGGTGACATCTTCGACCAGATGTTGAAGCAGAAATCGCAGATTGGCGTAGTGATAGACGAGTACGGATGTTTCCGCGGAATACTTACGTTAGAGGATGTGATAGAGACGATTTTCGGCTTGGAGATCATCGACGAGAACGACGAGATAGCGGATATGCAAGCTTATGCTCGTGATCGTTGGACACAGCGTCAGAAGCGTTTCAACAAACCTATTCCGAAGAAGAGTAGTGAGAAGCCTTAAGGGGATAGTGGCAGTAGCCATCGTCGGGATGATGTTGGTCAGTTGGTTGCCTGTGCAGATACAGGCCGCTACGATATTGGCCACGGTGAAGAGCAAGACAGAGGCCACGTTATCGGGTGATGGTAGTACAGGTGTAGAGGCGAGTTACGAGACGACCGGCAGTTCGAAGGACCGGTTGACGAAAGGCGATAAAGCCGTGATGACGCTGTCGAGTCTGCCGGAAGGGACGATAGACTATATTGCGCTATCGATGCACTCGAACACGAGTAGCGGCAGTGGTACGCTGCGTATGACATTGGACAGCAAGGTGATAGCATCTGTGTCGGACAAGGCATTCAGCGAATGGCCCGGTCAGACGGAATACAGCAAGGATTATGTGAAAGTATGGTTTACAGGCGATTGGTCGATGACCAGTGGTTCAACGCTGTGTATAGAGATAGAGGCGAGTGCTAACTCGTTGTATTTCGGCTCGGTGGAGCTCGGTTACTCGGCGGCAGCGCCTAAGCCGTACACTGTGACGCTAAGCTGGAACACACCGGAGGGGGATAAGGAACAACGTGTGACGGAGAAGAGTGTCGGCACAGGCGTCGTGCTACCGGAGTGCGAACAGAGTGCTTTTGATTACGACGGTGAGCAGTGGGTTTGTGTCGGTTGGACGGATGACCGGATAGTGGCGAAGATGATGTCGGAGCCTAAGTTGTACGCGATAGGGACAACGTTTTATCCGCAGCGTAACACGACTCTTTATGCGGTATATAAGACAGCGCATGACGCGGTGCCGGTGATGCAAGACACGCTGTACCGGACGGGTGTGTATGCGATGGTGATGCAAGCGGGAGGCGATTACTACCTGGTTAACGGGAAAGTGCAAGGAAAGAACCTTGCGGCGAAAGAGTGCGAAGTGGAGAAGACGAAGGATGGACGATATCGACTGATGCAAGATTATGTACCACTGAGTGCCCGGTATGAGGTGACGGTTGACGGAGAGGATGTGAAAATGCGGCATATAGAGACGGACCGGCCGATAGGTCATACGACGACGGATGTGGCGGAGAACGAGGGTGTATGGAGTTGGAAGAAAGGATTGAACCACTCGACAGCGTTGTATTTCTCACCTCAGACGGAGAAAGACGGTTCGTTATCGTCGGGTAGGCTGTTGATGCCGATTAGTGAGGATTTGACAGCGTCGTATACGTTTACGACGAGGTTGGTGTCGCTGATAGATGAGTACGAGTATATGCTGCTATTCGATATGGAGGAGGTGCCGACGGTGGTAGAGACACGGTGGACGACGCATCCGTTTGGATGGAGTGGGATTGTAAAGGTGAAAGGTGAACGGTTAGAGGTGAGTGGACGGAAAATAATGAGAGATGGAGTCGTGGTGATTGAACGTGGAGGTAAGGAGTACGACTTGACAGGAAGACAACAATAGAAAGCAAGAATATATGCAATTGATTTTTTTATCGGGAGGCAGTGGTAAGCGGTTATGGCCGCTATCGAATAATGCTCGTTCGAAACAGTTTCTGCCGTTATTAGAGACGGAAGATGGTCATATGGAGTCGATGGTACAACGAGTTGTCCGTCAGGCTCGTGAGGCGCAGTTGGATGCGGAGATTACGTTTGCGACCAATGCTGCTCAGCGTGATATTATCATCAACCAGTTGGGCACGGAAGTGGATATTGTAGCGGAGCCGGAACGTCGAGACACATTTCCTGCCATTGCGTTAGCGGTGTCGTATCTGCATTTCGCAAAGGGCTGTGCCGACGATGAGACTGTGGTGGTGATGCCGAGTGATCCGTACACGGAGTTGGGCTATTTTGAGACGATAGGCAAGATGGCCAAGGAAGTGGAGCGCGGTGTGGCGGAGCTGGTGCTGATGGGAATTACGCCAACATATCCGTCTGAGAAGTACGGTTATGTTGTTCCGGCATCAGTATTGCCGAATAGCGAAGCTCATTTAGTAGCACGTTTCACCGAGAAGCCGAGTAGCGAAGTGGCGAAAGGTTTATTGGCAGAAGGGGCTTACTGGAACGGTGGTGTGTTCGCGTTTAAGGTGGGATATATGATGAATATCGTGCGTCAGTATATGTATGCGAAGAGTTTTGAAGAGACGTATGCCCGGTATTGTGAGTTCCCGAAAATCAGTTTTGACTATGAGGTAGCGGAGAAAGCGAAAAGTGTGGCTGTTGTGCCATATTCCGGCAAATGGAAAGATTTAGGCACATGGAACACACTGACGGAAGAGTTAGGCCATCATGCGATTGGTAATGTGCTGATGGGTGATGCGAATGAGAATACCCATGTGATCAATGAACTGGAGGTGCCGGTGTTCTGCAACGGAATGAAGAATACGGTAGTGGCAGCGAGTCCTGACGGAATATTGGTTTGCGCGAAAGAGCACTCGGAGACGATAAAGCAGTATGTAGATAAGGTGTCTCTTCGTCCGATGTTCGAGGAGCGTCGTTGGGGGACGTATAAGGTGCTGAGCGATGTGGCGTACAGTGACGGATGTCGTGCGTTGACGAAGACGATTGTGCTAAAGGCCGGTAAGAATATATCGTATCAGATTCACCACCATCGTGACGAAGTGTGGACGATAGTGGACGGAGAAGGGGTCTTTGTTTTAGACGGGGAGCGTCGTGATATACGTCGTGGCGACGTGTGCGTTATCCGTCGTGAGCAGTACCACGCTATCCGTGCGCTGACGGACCTGACGTTTATCGAGGTGCAAGTCGGCAATCCGCTTGTGGAAGAGGATATAGAGCGGTTTGAGTATAAATGGTAACAATAAGAGAGCCTTTTTGGGCTCTCTTATTTGTTGTTTATTTTTCCCTCTTAGGCGGAGGCCGCTTCTCCCGTTCCGTCGGGAGAACGCTCCGGGGTGGAATGTGGGGCTCTCGCTCGTCTTCTGCTTGCTACGACTGCACTACTGCGTAGTTTGTAAAGTAGCCGCAGATACTCGCTCTCCCCAAGAATTGGAAATTCTCGGGGACCCCGATAAAATGGGTTCTTAGCCACAAGGGCACGATTGTTTCTCGCCCGTACATCCGCACAAAAAAACAGCGGCGATACCAAAAGGTATTTCCGCTGTTTCGGGTGGAATGTGGGGCTCGAACCCACGAACCAAAAAATCTCCAAAATCAAATTGTAACTGCCTGTGTTACAGCATGTTAATACTTGTTGCTATGCGGGTTTGTGCATCGATTTTACCCGATGTTTACCCGAAATTTTCACTCTTGAAAACTGCTGCAAAAGTATAAAAAATATTTGATATACGCAAATTTTTGGGCAACTTTTTTCAAAAAAAATGATATATAGTTTTTCCAACAATTTTCCAAACGGCAAAAGCCCCCCAAAAAAAACGCTACAAATCTCTGCAAAATGTATAAGAAATATAGAAAAATTACATTTTTTACGAAAATCCGTTAAAAAATCACAGAATTTTCGAATTTTATTTGCATATATTATTTTTTTTATGTACCTTTGCGCAAAATTTTAACAGATACATATTATGTTACTAAGATTTATTGCTGAAAATATCTTTTCATTTAAGGAAGCGACGGAATTTAATACGTTCCCTTCCAGTAAAAGTAAAAACCATGAATTGCATAAGGTTTCTATTGGACACGCAACCGCATTGCGAATGTCTGCAATATATGGAGCTAATGGAGCGGGGAAAAGCAATTTGATTAGTGCTATGAGTTTGTTGCGTGAAATTGTTCGATATGATCTCAGTTCAATCGTTAATCCAGGAGAACTAAGATTCATATTTTCCAACGAATTTAAAAACAAATCCATAGAATTGGCCGTTGAGTTTTCCATAAATGAAATGATTCTTTATTATTATATTGAATTCAATAATGAAAGAATTATTTCAGAAAGATTATCACAAAGCCTTAAAACACATGATGAATCAATTTTTGCAAGGAATACTAATATTAACTCTGAAATTGACATAACATTTAATCAAAAATATATTAGTGAAAAAATTACGCCTGAATTTAAGGATGCCATTATTCGTATTCTTCGGCCCGAGCAATCTCTTTTACGCTTGCTCGGGAAATACTATCCATCCTATTCTGGCGCAATTTCCACTGCTTATTTTTGGTTTGATAAATGTTTTATTGTAGTAGAGCCTAACTCGACTAGTGACAACCTTCCCCACTTACTACATAGCAATCCTGATTTTTTAAAAATGGTTAATGAAAAACTACCATTACTAAAAACTGGAGTTGATAACATTGTTATCAATGTAGAAGAACTAGTTTCCCAAGAAGCTCAAACACTTTATAAATCCGAGATAGAACAAGCAAAAAAAGCCCCTGGAGTTCCAATCGGGACAAACAAAACGGCCTATGATGGCATCGCAAATATAGTATATGAAAATGACAAATTGTATATTAAACATTTAAGTCCCCAGCATAGATTAGCTGATGGTCATATCGAATCTACCCCATATGCATTTGAATCTGAGGGAACGCGACGTTTAATAGAACTTATGCCTATATTTTATTTGCTTCGCAATCCTAACAAAGTATTTGTAATAGATGAAATTGAATGTAGCATCCATCCTATAATGATTAAAGAATTGATGCATGCAATTTCAGATAGTTCCATCATTAAAGGCCAACTCATTTTCACCACACACGAATCGTGCCTCTTAGATCAACGCATATTCCGCCCAGATGAAATATGGTTTGCACAAAAAGATACTGATCAAGCAACACAATTATATCCTTTAAGTGATTTTAATATTCATAATACAGCAAATATTGAGAATGGATATCTTCAGGGACGCTATGGTGGTATACCTTTTTTGTCAAACATTAATGATTTAAATTGGGAGTAATTATGATTCAGCGTATTCGTTCATACACTAAACCTTCCCCATCACGAGATGCTCGAAAACTATATATCGTATGTGAAGGGAATGACACAGAACCAGTTTATTTTGAGTTTTTTAAAGGACTTACTTCCAATTTGTCCATCATTCCAATTCGTTCGGAAAATGGTAAAACAGATCCTGAAAAACTCAAAGAATGGGCAGAACTAAACTTAATCCAAGCCTCTGCTTTTGACAAACCTGATTATCAACAAGATGACTTAGTCTGGTTTGTTATAGATACAGATCAATGGCAGGAACATGGGAAAATCAAAATTTTGCGCGATTTTTGTAAGAACAGAAACAATGAGGAAATAACACAACATAGTGAACACCCTGTGTACAAAATGTGGAATGTTGCTCAGAGTAATCCGCAATTTGAGTTATGGCATTATTACCATATATATGATGAGCCGCCTACAACAGGCGACGTTGAACAATATGCCAGCTTTAAAGAATATGTTTCAAATAAGATACATGGAGGTTTTAAGCCAGCCATACATGCAGCTTACATGAGAGATGCAATAACACATTCGGAAAAGAATTTTTGTGTAGATATTGAGGGCAACCCTATGTTATATTCAACGGAAGTTCATTTGTTGTGCAAACAGATTTTACCATTTATAAAAAGAGATTTAGAAAAATTAAGAAATAAACTATCAGTATAAGTTTTATCCATAGAAACAAAATGATACATTTATAAAAGGATAAACAGTTATACAATATTATAGAAATTTTTAAAACATTAAAACCATGTTTGAATCTATTGTAAAAGTACTTGTGTTTACTGCAATTTTTGCTCTTGTAGTTGGGATTTATAAGGGAATAAAGGCTCTCCATTATAAATTGCATCAAGTTGGAGAACCTGAACAAAAACAATTTGCAGATAAAGAAGTGACCATCTTTAAGTTGAAAGATCTTGAAGAGGGCAACCGTATTATTGTGGCAAGAGTCGTATCTGAAGAAGCGTTGCCTGAGGAAATAATTATGGAGATAGGTGAATCACTAAAGGTAGATGTTTTAGAATCACGCTTCTATACAGGCTCGCAATATGGTTCTAAATATGCCACCTATAGAAATGGCAAGGTGAGATTTGAAAAGGAGTAAATCTAATTATTTATTACGAAATTGGTTCCTCGAACACGTTTCAAGGAGCCATTTTTTATTGTGCTGTAATTCAGCAGTTTACAGAAATGAAAAATCGAGTAAAAATGAGTGATTTTACCCGATTTTTACCCGGTTTTTTATAATAAGCCCCGTAAATCATTGATTTACAGGGCTTGGGTGGAATGTGGGGCTCGAACCCACGACACTCGGAACCACAATCCGATGCTCTGCCAACTGAGCTAAAACCACCATGTCGCGCGAACTACGGCTCAGTACGATTCGCGATCGCGTCGCTCATAAGAACTTTCGCCATAATCTCGCTCTCCCCAAAAATTAGAAATTTTCGGGGGCCCCGAAAGACCCCGTCTTCCCTATTTTTGGAAAGCGGCTGCAAAAGTACTGCTTTTATTTGGAATACACAAATTTTTTTGCAAAAAAATGCAAGATTAGTGCATTATTTGTTGTAAAGGGACTTTAACGAAGTCTCTTTGCTGCCATAAAGGGTGGGGAATAGTGAGTAGCGGGAGGCTACTGATTGGTGAATTAGGATTTGGAATTTCACATTGAATTTCTTCACCATGATCATCGAAGGCACGGATGATGTCGATGTCGATGGAGCGATCTTGGTATGTACCGTTTGATTTGTGGGTACGGCCAAGTTGACGTTCGATAGATTGGGTGGTGCGGAGTAGGTCGAGAGGAGAGAGAGAAGTAGTGAAGGAGACACAGAGGTTGCAGAAATCGTTGGGAGAATCGAAGCCCCAGGGTTTGGAGTAGAAGAAAGAGGAGCGCTTGATAAGCGGACCTATTTGCTCGGAAAGGAGTTGAACTGCCTTGTCGATTGTTTGTTCGCGGTTACCGAGATTTGCTCCGAGACTTAAATAAACTAACATAGAATCCTATTTGTCTTCCGTTACTCTCAGCTTAATAGTGCAGTAATAGTCCAATAATAGTCCAGTAATAGTCCAATAATCGTCCAATAATAGTGCAGTAATTTTGGAACTATAGGGAAGTGTTCTTGACGTAATCAAGGGCTTTGTCGGCGAGGTTGACTGCGTGGGGGTAGATGATGGATTGCTTTTTGAGTTCGGGTTGGATGAAGTTGAACTGCTGGTCGAGTTTATTGACGCAGAAGACAATGGCGAGGACGATGAAAGCCCATTTGAGTAGTCCGAAAGTAGCGCCGAGAACACGGTTGATCCATCCGAGGTTGATGGCTTTGAGCAGTTTGGACAGTAGTCGTCCTGCGATATTAAGCGCTATGGCAATGCCTAAGAAGAGTAGGGCATAAGCAACGGCGTCGCAGACAGGTTGTGGCCAAGTGAACTGCGTGAGGAGCCAGGTGGAGAATGTTTGTCCCCAAATTTTTGCTCCGATGAAACCGAGGATTACCGCCAGTATAGCGATAACCTCGGTAATCAAGCCTCTCATCGTACCTCTTACGAGGCCGATGAGAAGCGGGAGCAATATGACGATGTCAAGCCACGTCATTAAGGATAGATGGTTTGGTCTTGTGGTTCACCATTAACCCACTCTTGTGGCACCCAGCGATTGCTTGCATCAGTAGCATTCTGGCAATCCGGCAGGATGTCTTCCGCGAGGTTGGATGGTGTAACGGACCATTTCTTATCAGAGAGCGGATACTTCGTGGTAGGTGGTTGATCGAGATAGTATCCGAGCACACCTTGGATGTATCCGACGTACTTCTTCGGTGGGAGATAGAAGTGCGCATATTTCGCATATTCCGACGCGGAAACGAGTAAGAGTTTCGCCGGCGAACCACCTCTGACGTAGCGTGATTGCGGATAACCTACGTTACCGGTTGAAGGCGCGAAGACATACGCGTTACTTCCGTCCACTTCGGGATCGCCCTTTGCGGGTTCGGATGGAGTAGCTGGAACGTAGAATTCGCAGTTAGTGAGTGTACCTTGGTCGTCGAACGAACCGGTGAAGTTCACTTTGGTGATGCGAACGAGGTGTCCGTCGAATTGGCGGATAGCCTTGATGTCAGCCCAAGTGTCCATTTTGAACTTTGAAGTGTACTTGGTGTTGAGTTCGTTCATAGTCATCTCCTCGTAAACGACTTTGCTCTTATCGGGTTGTCCGATGAGTTTGGTAGCCTCTTTGAATCTCGGAGACGGAATACGTCCAGGTGCCCAACCAATCTTCGCGTTTGCGCTGTGCGCGTACACGTTATTATTATAGGAAGGCACGCAGAGTTGCGGTTGGTTTGCATAACGTCCGATAGCGAGTCCGTTACAACGTATGAGGATCTCTTGTCCTTTCTGATAGAGTCCGCTTGCGGAACCCATATCGACGGAGATACGGAGTGTTTGCTGTTGTCCGTCCTTCATTTGTTGGATAACGAGTGATTTGTAGAAGTTTCCTCCGTAGTCATCCGTTATGACACGTCCGCGGATGTAGATACCAGGGCCTGCAGATGGGATGGTGTCGATGGAGAAGAGGAAGATTGTTGTGTCCTTGCCATCCACTTTGTTGGAATAGTATGAACGAGTACGGTAGTTATCAAAGTCGCCCGGTTCTGTCATGAACTTGTCAACGAAATCGTTGAGATCGTAGACGGTACCGTTATCGGCTTTGACGAGTTCGTTAAGCTGTGACTCGTTGATGTAGCACGATTCCTCAGATGGAGCATTTGGAGTACAAGCTGTAATCGCGAGCGCTACGATAGTGCTTAAAGCGATGTAAATGATATTATTACGTTTCATGTTTGTATCCTCCTATTAGAATTTGTAAGTAATTGTGCAATAGAGGTTTGGTCCCCACGCGTAGTAGTACTTAGCAGGGAACTTCCATGCGTTAGCCGTGATGGTAGAGTTTTCTCCATCAGGAATTTGCTGACGTGTAGCACGTGGCAAACGAGCTTGCTGATAACCACCAGTTTTGAAGTGGAGGTTATGTCCGATATTTGAAACAGAGAGGTTGATAGAGATTGATTGACGGTTCTTGAGGTAAATGAGTTTACCAACGCTGAAGTCGATCATGAATCTGTTCCAGATTTCGGTAGCCGTGAGTTTCTCTTGTTGGTCAAGCATGTTGTACGGATATTGTAGTTCGTACTTGCCGTTAGCGTCAACGATGAGTTCACCGTTTTCGTCTTTAGCCCGTCCGTCCACGCTGTAACCGTTGTTGAGATAGATCTGGTTGTAACCACCGTTGACGATAGTACCGTCGGCACGTTCTCCGGTATATAAGCCTTTCATGCGGCGTGATGGAGCGACGTTGAGGAAGGAGTGGTCGTAGTAGCTGATGGTAACGTCAGCGAACCACATCTTCGGGTGGAAGAAGCTGAGTTTCAAGCTTGCGTTAACTTGCGGTCCTGAAGCGACGCGAACGCCTTTCATGAGGACGCTATCACGTACTTCGTAGATAGGTGCGTTGGTAACAGGGTTTTTACCGAGCTCCATACCGTTCTCAGCCGAAGTAACGGCGTACGAGTTGCTGGTGTAGCGATAGTCGCCGACGGAGAGAGCAGGAGTGAGAGTGAAGTAGGTACCGAGTTTGAAAGCAGCAGCAGCTTCGATACCGCAGTGGCGTTTGTTGATACCGGAAATAGCTTGGTTAACGAAGGTACGAGTCTCGTCGTCGTAGTATCCGTTGAGTTCGGAACCATCCCAGAAGCGCGAATAGAAGGCCGTGATACGACCACGAACGATTGGGAAGTTGAACTCGTAAGTCAGGTCTCCGCTGACGATTTTCTCCGAAGCTGCGTAGAAGTCTTTGAGGTTCTTCGCTGCATCGTGGGTATAGATAACGTCAATTGCGCGATCGTGTACGCGTTGCGAAATATAGGCATTGCGTGCGAGAGGTGCTTTGGTCTCAGCGAGAGCGTTGAACTTAATGCGGTTACGTCCGTTGATCTTATAGGTGAAGCCAAGCTTGAAGGCCGGGTCCACGAAGTCGTGTCTCTTACCGAGGGAGTATCCGAGTCCTGAATAGTCGTTGTTTTTAACGGCCATGATGGCATCGGATTTGCTACCGAGATAGAGATCCGCAGCGTCCTCATTGAGGGTAGCGAGGTACCAAGCACGTCCGTTGAGCATGTTGGTAGAGCGTTGGATACCGGAATAGGTCAGTTGGAGAGCGTAGTAGAAATCAATCTCGTTGAAGTTCCACTCGTTCTGGTACCAAATCTTCGCTGTTTCGACATTGACGCGATAGTCATAACCGAACTTATCACCACCGAGCACAACCGCTTTCGGGTTAGCGAGGTTATTGAGTTTAACTTTCTCCATTTCCTCTTGTGACATGCTGATGTTGGTAGCCAAGTCTTTGATATCACGGTCAGCGAACGGGTCAATATCGATCCATTGGTTAGCGCCGAGCAGATCGTCCATAGATTTGTAGTGAACGCCGGTCGAGTGCTTGCCCTCAACAGCGAGCGTCATCTTGAGGTGATCAAACTTGGTGTTGGTCCAGTTGATGGAAGCCATGGCCTCGTAGATGTCGTTATGTCTGCGTTCTACGAAGTAGCGCGCCATGTCGTTGCCGTTTTTATTATTGGCGTAGTTGGCCGCGTAGAGGGCATCCCAATCGATTTGTGTAGCCTTGTCGTCACGTGATTGCCATTTCTCAACGAGGTTGTTGTATGATTTAGCATCTACAGACGGTCCAACGACTTTTCCGTCTAGTCCGGTGAAGCCTTGTCCGAGATTCACGCCGTTCATATCTGAGCCGATGAAGTTACCGTAGGGGTAGTGTTTACCGTCGGCGCCGTAGAGTTGCTCGGAGTTGCCGTTGACGATTTGTCCATCCCAGAGGAAGGAAGGCAGATTACGATAGTAGTCCGGTCTTGGGTCGGGAGCGTTGTAGAAGTTGATAGCCGAGTTGGAGTAGAAGGAATAGTGTCCACCTGCAGCGAACTTCATCTTGTTGAACTCATTGATGTTTAGGTCAAAGGCAGCGATGACTGTCGGGTCGAAAGCCTTGACGATACGCGAGTTACGGATGTGACCATCTTGGTAGCCCCAATAGGGGTTGTAGTTATTGGTACCGGTCAAGTCATATACTTCTTGCGTTACGGCACCTGATTGTCCACGCATGGTCGGCGCACCGAAAGTGACGAGTGTCAGGTGGTTGCCGTTGTCCCATGTCTTGTCAGCCGAGAAGAAATAACCGAGCGAGTAGTAGTTGATACCTTCGCCGATGATACCTTTCTGTGTGGTGTAGGGCGAGAAGCGGAACGCTAATTGTCCGATAAACGACCATCCGTTTTTGAGAGGTCCGGAAGCGTAGGAAGCACGCACGGCAGCTTTGTAGTTACGGTTGGTACCTGCAGCGCTGACTTTCCATCCTTGCGCAAAACGGCTCGCGTCCATGAGGTAATTGGTTGATTGTCCAATACCACCGAAGGTGAAGGATGTAGCCTCCATCGGCAGAACAGTCTCTTTGTAGCGGCTTGCATCATTCAAACCTCCCATAGAAGAGAAGGAGAATGTTCCGCGTTCGCCGGTGTTGAAAGGCAGCCCCATGATGTAATAGGTCTCTTCAGTCTGGTCGTAACCACGGTTACGATAACGTGCGGTTGACCAAGCGAAGGAAGTGGTGGCGTTGAAGACGTCTGTGCTTGCAGAAGCGGCAGAAGCCTGGGCCTGTGATTTACCTTCGTCGTCGTTGAGATCTTCATCGGAGATGTTGATGAGGACTTCGTCCTTAGACTCCTTGGCGATGTCCACGGACATTTTCACGGGGTCCATCTCATTGACCTGGTCTGCATTAAGCTGAATGAGCTCAATGGTGCCATTGTAGCCCTCTGCTTCGATAACCACTTCTTCGTCCATTGCATCGAGGTAGAAGAGGGTGAACTCACCCACCGCGTTGGTCGTGGTAGTGACGTTCTGATTGGCAAGAGTCACTGTAGCTCCTGCAATCGGTTGCGAAGTCGATTCATCGATCAGCTTTCCCTTGAGGGTGGTCTGTGCTGAAGCGAAGATCGCCAAACTGCCAACCAATAAGGTTAAAAGTGTTTTTCGCATAAATTTGGTTTTTTTGGTTAATACTAAAGTTAATTTATATAGTTTGTTAAAACTCTGCTGTTTTTGGTGTACGCGGGAAGGGTATGACGTCGCGTATGTTCTGCATACCGGTCACGAAGAGCATGAGACGCTCGAAGCCCAAACCGAATCCGGCGTGCGGAGCAGCACCGAAGCGGCGTGTGTCGAGGTACCACCACATATCTTTCATCGGGATATGGCGACGTTCGATTTCGGCATTGAGTTTGTCGAGAGACTCTTCGCGGACGGAACCACCGATGATTTCGCCTATTTGCGGAAAGAGGACGTCGGTTCCTTGCACGGTTTTGTTGTCGTCGTTGATCTTCATGTAGAAGGCTTTTATCTCCTTCGGATAGTCGGTCATGATAACCGGTTTCTTGAAGTGTTCCTCGACGAGGTAGCGTTCGTGCTCGGACGCCAAGTCGTCGCCCCATTTGCAAGGGAACTCGAACTTCTTACCGTTCTTGATGGCCTCTTGGAGGATTTCTATACCTTCGGTATAAGGGAGTCGTACGAAGTCGGTGTTAACCACGGATTTGAGTCGTTCGATGAGACCTTTGTCCACAAACTGGTTGAGGAAGAGCAGGTCGTCCATGCAGTTGTCGAGGGCCCATTTGACGCAGAACTTAATGAAGTCCTCTTCGAGATCCATAAGTTCCTCTTTCTGGATAAAGGCTATCTCGGGCTCAATCATCCAGAACTCAGCCAAATGGCGCGGAGTATTGGAGTTCTCAGCGCGGAAGGTAGGGCCGAAGGTATAGATCTTACCGAGTGCCATAGCTCCCAGTTCGCCTTCGAGCTGTCCGCTGACGGTAAGGGCAGTCTGTTTGCCGAAGAAGTCGTCGGAGTAGTCTATCTGTCCGTTCTCGTCTTTCTTGAGGTTATAGAGGTTCTTGGTCGTTACTTGGAACATCTGTCCGGCACCTTCGCAGTCCGAAGCGGTGATAAGCGGTGTGTGGAAATAGAAGTATCCGTGCTGATGGAAATAGGTGTGAATAGCCATTGCCATGTGGTGACGGATACGGAAGACAGCGCCGAAGGTGTTGGTACGCGGACGGAGGTGAGCAATGGTGCGGAGGAACTCCATGGAGAGTCCTTTCTTCTGCAACGGATATTGCTCGGGATCGGCCGTACCGTACACCTCGAGTTCGGTGAGTTGGATTTCGATATCCTGTCCGGCACCTTGTGAAGGCACGAGGATACCGGTCGCGGAGATGCAAGAGCCGGTAGTAACGGGTTTGAGTTGTTCTTCCGGGAACTTGGCCAGGTCCACGACTATTTGTATGTTTTTGATAGTAGAACCGTCGTTGAGGGCGATGAAGTTCACGGCGTTGTTGCCACGACGACTACGCACCCAACCACGGACGTTGATTGGTTCGTTGAAGTTCTTGCTCTTGAGAGCGTCTATGATAACTGTTCTTTGTAGCATGTGATATATTCCTTAGTAATTAAAATGGTCTATCTTCGTTGTCGTCAAGTGCCGCTCCGTCGGCCGACATGTTATTCATTCGGGACGAGATGGTCACATTTCCTGCTGTTGGCAGTGGAGTCAAGTCGTCGTCAAAGGTCTCGTCCTCGTTCTGGAACTTAGCAAACTTAGAGCGGAAGCGCAGCCAGATGGAGTCGGTAGCACCGTTACGGTGTTTAGCAACGATAATCTGTCCGAGTCCGCGCAGGTCTTTGCCGGATTTCTCGTCGGAGTAGAGGTGGTAGTATTCGGGTCGGTGTATGAAGCAAACCATGTCGGCATCTTGCTCGATGGCACCGGACTCACGCAGGTCACTGAGTTGCGGAGTCTTACCCTCGACGCCGGTACGTGACTCGACGTTACGGTTGAGCTGTGAGAGGGCGATAATAGGTATATCGAGTTCTTTGGCGAGCTGCTTGAGGTTACGGGAGATGATGCTAATCTCTTGTTCGCGGCTACCGAACGTCATTCCGGAGGCGTTCATGAGTTGCAGGTAGTCGATGATGATAAGCTTGACCTTATGTTCGCGTACGAGTTTGCGTGCTTTGGAGCGCAGTTCGAAGACGGATAGGCTGGGGGTGTCGTCCACGTAGATAGGCGAGCCCTGGAGTTCGACGATTTTATGCTCAAGTTGCGACCATTCGGCGTCGGAGAGCTTACCGTTCTTGACTTTGTCACCCTCAATCTCGCAGACGTTCATGATAAGACGGTTGACGAGCTGCACATTGGACATCTCGAGCGAGAACATAGCCACCGGGATGTTGTAGTTCACGGCGATGTTCTTTGCCATAGAGAGCACGAAGGCTGTCTTACCCATTGCGGGACGAGCGGCGATAATAATCAGGTCGGATGCTTGCCAACCGGATGTTATCTTGTCCAGAGCATGGAAGCCGGATGGCACACCGGAGATATTTCCCTCGTTCTTGGATGCGTTACGCATACGCTCGAAGGCCTCGGATATCACGGGGTCAATCTGTGTAACATCGCGTTTCTGTGCGCGTTGGCTGATCTCGAACACACCAGCTTCGGCCTGTTGCATAAGCTCATCCACATCCTGCGTCTCGTCGTAGGCATTCTCTTCTATCTGCGCGGCGAGTGAGATGAGATCGCGTGCTGTGGCTTTCTGCGCCACTATCTGCGCGTGGTAGTAGAGGTGTGCGGTGGACGCCACTTTGCGGGTCAGGTCGCTTATATAGGACACACCACCGGCTTGGGTGAGGGTACCTTGTGCTTTGAGTTTCTCCACCACGGTGAGTCCGTCAATAGGCTCATCCTTGGCAGCGAGGGCACGAATAGCCTCGAAGACCAGACGGTTCTTGTCCTTATAGAAAGCTTCCGGTCGGAGCAGGTCAGCTACGGTAGCGTACGCCTCTTTCTCGAGCATGAGGGCTCCGAGCACGGAATCTTCCAGTTCGAGTGCTTGAGGCGGCAGTTTACCCAGGTCGTTCGGTCCGACTTTCGGTGCTTGGTTATTTTTTCTTGTTGTAGGCATCTAATAAGTTGTTAGCTGCGATAAAACTTGATATTTCGTTATTGAGTACTTGTTGTTCTGCTTGCTCGATGAGTTTCTGCATCTCTTCGTTCTGGTAGAAGCCGTTGAGCAGGGCAGCATTTATTGTTTCGAACATCCAGTACTTAGACTGTTCGGTGCGGTTATGCTCGAAGAAGCCGTTTTTCTTGACGAAGGCGATGTAGTCCTCTATATTCTTCCACACGTCTTGTACGCCGGTGTGGTCAATAGATGAGCAGCATATCACGTCCGGTGTCCATCCGGATTGCGAAGGCGGGAAGAGCATGAGAGCGTTTTTGAAGCTCACGCGCGCGGCGTGTGCGCGCTCAATATTATTTCCGTCGCACTTATTGATGGCTATACCGTCCGACATCTCCATGATACCGCGTTTGATTCCCTGCAGCTCGTCGCCGGTACCGGTGACTTGGAGCAGGAGGAAATAGTCCACCATGGAATGTGCAGCTGTCTCGCTCTGTCCGACACCTACCGTCTCGAGCAGGATGGTATCGAATCCGGCAGCCTCGCAGAGGACGATGGTCTCTCGTGTCTTACGCGCCACACCACCGAGTGAGCCAGCAGATGGGGAAGGACGAATAAACGCGTTCGCCTGGGTGGACAGTTCGTTCATCCGGGTCTTGTCGCCCAAGATACTACCTTTCGAGCGTTCGGAAGACGGGTCGATAGCGAGGACCGCGAGGTGTTTGCCTTGTTGGCAGAGCTCGGTACCGAGGGCTTCGATGAAAGTCGATTTACCGGCACCGGGCACACCCGTTATACCTACTCGGATGGAGTCTCCCGCAAACGGCAGACACAGTTCAATCACTTTCTGGGCAATGACCTGGTCTGCCGGCAGACTGGACTCCACGAGCGTCACCGCTTGGCCAAGGATAGAGATGTCGCCGTTACGGATTCCCTCGAAGTACTCTTGGGCAGAATGGGTACGTTTCTGTCGGTGGAAAGTGGCGTACGGGTTCACAGAGGGTAGGTTTTGCACACCCTCGTTAACCATTAGTCCTTTGTATTTCTTATCGTTTTCCGGATGCTCCATCTTATTGGATATTCCAGGTGATGTTAATATGTTTCTTCGGTTGTTTCGGGTCGTTGGTGATAACGACTATCTCGCGCGAGTAGGAGCCTGAAGCCATCGGTTCGTTGTCCATTACGGCATTGAGGTCAATCTTAATCTCAGCCTTCTTGCCGGACTTGATACCACCTTTAGGAGCGATAGCGGTGATGAAGTCGCTGGAGGAGTACACACGACGGATAATCAGCGGGTTAGCACCGATATTCTGGATAGCGAGAGCTTTCTTCACTTTCTTGCCGGGAGCTACGGTGCCGAAGTCCACTGCTTCGTCTATCTTAACGATAGGAGCTTGCTGGAGTTGGTCCACGCTCAGATTCGAGAAGTCCTCATCCACTTCAGCCTTGAGGTTGATCTTGTACTCTTCGCTCACGATCTGTTTCTTGTTCACTACAACCAGCACGGAGGTAGCCACCGGACCGTACTCTTTGCATGCAGCGGCGTCGAAGACGAAGATGAACTTACCGGTCTCTTGCGGTTTAACGGTCTCGAGGGACGTTTGCGTAACGAGGTAGTTATCGCCCAAAACCGACAGCTCAACAGTCAGGTCGTGGTCGGTATGGTTAGCGTACTCGATCTCGCGTTGCAGTTTCTGGCCTTTCTTGAGGGTACCGAAGTTGATGCTCTTGGTCTTGAGACTGAGTTCACCCATTTGTACGGGGTAGTTATTCACTGGTTTTGCGGGTTTTGGAATCACTTCGCCCTTGATATAGAGCTTCATTGTCGGCTCGGTAGCGTTGGAGGTGATAGTGATGGTTTTCTGGAAGCGGCCGGGTCTGCCGTTCGGGTTATAGGTCACGGTTATCTGTCCTGTCTGTCCAGGTTCCACGGGTTCGCGGGTCCATTTAGGGGTTGTGCAACCGCAGCTCGCGCGCACGTTAGACAGCACGAGGGCAGACATGCCTTCGTTCTTGAACTCGAAGATAGTGGTTACGCGTCCGTCGGCTTCGTTGATTTTGCCAAAGTCATGTTCGGTCTTCGTGAAAGTGATCACTGGGTCTTGCGCCATCATCATCGTTGCACATAGTGCAAGGGTGATTACTGATAAAATCTTTTTCATTGTCGTTAAGTTATTATTGTTTGTTTATTTTGGTTTTGTTATTCGTGTTGCAGACACTATATCCGGCATTTGCGTCAATGCCTTGAACAGTTCTTGCAGTTCTTTCTTGTCATATACGTAGAGCTCCATCTCTCCGTGGAAGATACCGCCTTCGGACTGCAGATTGATGGCTCGCAGATTGATATGGAACTCGGTTGTTACCACAGCTAACAGCTTGGACAGCACTCCGAACTTATCGATACCTCGTATCGCGATGCGCTCCACGAACGATTGCACACGATGGGTACTCCAGTTGGCGGCACACAGCTGCTTACCTTGTTCGGATTTGATTTTCTGCGCCACCGCACAGTCTATCATGTGTATATGTACCAGTCCTTTCTCGTCCACAAAGCCGAATACTTCGTCTCCCGGAATAGGATGACAACAGTCGCACAGCACGTACTGTTTACCCAGCCCCTCGTCGGTGAGCAGAATCTTGCGTATCTTGGTCTTCGTCGGTTTCTCTTCTGGAGTCTTCTCCACCGTTTTGGTAGGGGTGTCACTGTCTGACGAGAACGGATTGAGTCGCTTCCAGATGCTCTTTTTCTTGGGGAAGATGACCTGCTGGAGGTTATCCAGTTGTATGTATCCTTGTCCTATCTTCAGGTAGAGTTCCGTCGGCAGGGTGAGTTCGTAGTAGTTGAGTGTGCGCTGCAGGGCTGTGTCGTGCTGCTCGGTAGCGTTGTACATAACGAGCGCGTCGTTGAACAGCTTCTCGCCTTTACGTATCTGGGCACGCTCCTCGCGACGGAAATACTGCCGTAGCGCAGTCTGGGCTTTGGCGGTAGTGACCATCGTTATCCAGTCGGCTTGCGGGTGCTGCGAAGGGGAGGTAAGTATCTCCACTTGGTCGCCACCCTGCAGCACGTACGACATAGGCTGCAGCTCGTGGTTGATTTTCGCACCGATACAGTGTTCGCCCAATTGGGTATGCAGCTGGAAGGCCAGGTCGAGGGCCGTAGAGCCTTGGGGCATAGTCTTGATGTCGCCACCCGGCGTGAAGACGAACACCTCGCGCGCGAAAAGGTTGAGCTTAAACGTGTCAAGGAACTCTATTGCATTTGGCTCCGGGTTATCCAATATCTCTTTGATGGTCCTCAGCCATTTATCCAATTCGTTCTCGCCGCGCTCGTCCGCTTTGTATTTCCAGTGCGCAGCCAGTCCGCGTTCTGCGATCTCGTTCATTCGATTGGTGCGTATCTGCACCTCTATCCACTGTCCGTTGGAGGCCATCACAGTTATATGCAGTGCCTCGTAGCCATTGGCTTTAGGCGTGGATATCCAGTCGCGTATGCGCTCCGGATGCGGACGGTAGATCTCCGTTATGGCGGAGTAGATCATCCAACACTGGTCTTTCTCCGGCAGCCCGTCGTGCGGGGTGAAGATGATGCGTAAAGCCATCAGGTCGTACACGTCCTCGAACGGGATGTTCTTGTCCTTCATCTTCTTGTATATCGAATAGACGGACTTGATACGCGCTTTCATGGTGAACTCGTAACCCATTGCCTTCAGCTTCTCTTTGATTGGCTGTGAGAACGTGTCGAAGTTCTCCAACTGGTGTTCCCTAATGGCAGCAAGCTTATCTTCTATCTCCTTGTAGGTGTCCGGATGTTCGTAGCGGAAACTCAGGTTCTCCAGCTCGGACTTGATAGGGAACAGACCGAGACGATGTGCCAGTGGGGCGTAGATATACAGCGTTTCACCGGCAATCTTATACTGCTTGTCTTTGGGCTGCGCCGAGAGGGTGCGCATGTTATGCAACCGGTCGGCTATCTTTATAAGTACGACACGGATGTCGTCCGACATAGTCAGCAGCAGCTTACGGAAGTTCTCCGCCTGTTCGCTCGCCTGATCACCAAACACACCGCCGCTGATCTTCGTCAGTCCATCCACTATATGGGCAATCTTATCGCCGAACAGTCCCTGCAGATCCTCGACTGTGTAGTCGGTGTCCTCCACCACGTCATGGAGTAGGGCGGCGCACACGCTGGTCGAACCCAGCCCTATCTCACGCACAACTATCTGCGCCACGGCGATAGGGTGCAGGATATACGGCTCACCGGACAGACGCCGCACGCCGTCGTGGGCTTGCTTGGCAAAAAGGAAAGCACGGCGAATAAGCTCCGTGTTCTGACGGTGCATGCTGTGTTCATACACGTCAACCAACACATCAAACTCCTGTTGGATGCGTTGCTCCTCTTCCGGTGTGAATGTCGATTTCTGCATGGTTTTCACCCAAATTCACTAAAAAGCGCACAAAGTTACGGCTTTTTTTTTAAATATGCAAGCATATTGTAAAAATTCTTTCATTTTCTTGCATTTTTTCCTAAAAATGCGAAAAAGTGCAATTAAATTTGCAGGGTCGGATTTTTTGTTGTATTTTTGCAAGGTAAAATCGGTATTATGCGCCTAAAAGTAGGATTCGCCATAGTGATGCTTGCCTTGTTTGCAGGGGTTTTGTGCGCCGCAGAGGTTCCCGTCCAACGCGACAAACCCTTTGTCGTCGTCATCGATGCTGGACACGGAGGCACCGACCCGGGAGCGGTGGGAAAGATAGCGCAGGAGAAAGACCTCAACCTGTCCGTCTCCTTGCTGACCGGTAAGATGATTAAAGACAAGTACCCTGAAGTGGAGGTGCTGTACACGCGCGAGACGGACGTGTTTATTCCTCTACAGAAACGCGCGGATTTTGTCAATAAGAACAACGCCAACCTGTTCATCTGTGTGCATACGAACTCGTCGCCAGTTCCTGCTGCCAAAGGCGCTGAGACGTTTGTGCTCGGTACGGAGAAACTTGACCGGAATCTCGATGTGGCAATGCGCGAGAACGCGGTAATCAAACTCGAGAGCGATTATCAGACCAAGTACCACGGTTTCGACCCGAACTCCATCGACTCGTATATCATGTTCGAGCTCATGCAGAACCAGTACCTCGACCAGAGCCTGAACTACGCTTCCTTGCTGCAGCAGCAGTTCGCCGGGACGCTCAAGCGTGGCGACAGAGGCGTTAGACAGGCGGCTTTCTGGGTGCTGCTCAAGTCCGCTTGCCCGAGTGTGCTCGTAGAGATGGGATTCATATCCAATCCCGAGGAGGAGAAATTTATGGCATCCGAGAAGGGACAGACCGATATTGCGGCATCTATATGCACCGCTTTTGGCTCGTTCTACAAGAAAGTGACCGGCCTCAAGGTCGATACCGTCCAGCCGATTGAACCGGCACAACCCGTCGCTCAGCCTACTACGCCGAGTCAACCTAGTACTCCTATTCAACCTAGTACGCCTAGTCAGCTTAGTACGCCTAGTCAGCATAGTGCTCCTAGTCCTACTATTTCCCCCGACCAGCCCCGCTACGCCGTGCAGATATTCGCTTCACACGAGCTGCTGGACTCCGACGACGACCGGTTCCTTGACCTCGAACAATGCGGTTTCATGCGCGTTGGAGACTGGTATAAGTATTACTACGGCGTGACCAACAGCCGCGAAGAGGCGATTCGGATCCAGCAGAAACTGAAGGATAAATTCCCCGGGTGCTTCGTCATCAAACTCGAGGCTAAATAACGCTAACGAACATAATCAAACAGTATATGAAAATCAAACATTGGAGAGAGATTAAAGTGGGCATCCTGGCAGTCGTTTGCCTCGTTTTGTTGTATTTCGGTTTCAATTTCTTAAAGGGATTTAATATCTTTTCCATCGTGGACCACTATAGTGGTGTCTATACGCAGCTCAACGGCTTGACGGAGCAAGCACCCGTGTATATACGCGGTTATAAGGTGGGGCAAGTGGATCATATCCGTTACGATTTCAGTAAGGACAGTTCCTTTGTTGTCAGCATATCCATCAATCGGGATATCGACCTGCCGAAGGGAACAACGATGGACCTGATAGCCGATGGACTACTTGGCGGTAGTGCTATCTCGCTCACGTTGCCGGAAGGTAGTGTAGGGGAGTTCTATGCCGAGAATACACAGCTTCCAACGCAGATTGTGCCCGGACTGATTGATAATATCCAAGCCGGACTGTTGGGCGATTTGGACAGCACTATCGTCGTGGCTAAGTCATTGATAGCCAATGTGAACAACCAGCTCGCGGATGACCATCTCAAGCATTCGCTCGAGAACGTGGATAAGCTCTCGGCAGACCTGACTGTCTCCTCCCGCGAACTCAAGCATCTGATGCAAAATAAAGTTCCGTCTATTGTTACTAAGTTGGACACGGCGATAGGCAATATAGAAGTAGTCTCTTACGACCTCAAACAGGCGGACCTCAAGGCTACTGTGGCCCGTGTGGATACGGCTGTGGATCATGTTAATATGCTGCTCGCTGAAGCACGCTCAACCGACGGTACACTCGGCATGCTGCTCAACGACAAGTCGCTCTACGTCAACGTCAACTCAACCGTTCAATCGGCTGACTCACTGCTCGTCGACCTCAAGAATAACCCCAGACGGTATGTGCATTTCTCACTCTTTGGCGGTAAGGATAAAAGTGACAAGGCAAAAAAGACAAAAAATAAGTGAAAAAGCTAAAATTACTTATTTTGCGTCTGTCTAAATAACGAAAAAAAGTCACTTTCTTACCAAACCTCGAATTATAGGCACTTTTCGCATAGTGTCTTGCCAAAATATGCATTTTTGGGGTACCTATTTATCAGGTATTTGCACAAGGGGCGTCCTCGTAACTGCTTGATTATCAGGTTATAATTTCTAACTTGCTGATAATTACGCAAATACGAAAACAGACGTTTTTTCTTTGCGCAAAAATTTTGTCAGTTCAAAAAAAAGCAGTACTTTTGCACTCGATTTCGGCGATAGAGAGCCTAATTTTTTTTGCGCTCAATCCGAATATCGCTGACAAATAGATAACACAACGACGATACAAAAACCGTATTTATTGTGAGTGAGTTAAATCAACAGTGGCAACAGTGTTTACGCATTCTACGCGATAATCTGACCGCAAGTGCATTCCGCATCTGGTTTGCACCACTGGAGCCGTTGAGTTTCTCCAATGGAATCCTAACCTTACAAGTAAATTCGGAATACGTAGTGGAGTACATCGAGGAGAACTATATCGCCTTGCTGTCCTCTGCTATCCGTCGTGTGTTTGGTCCTACCACTCGTTTGGAGTACCGACTGGTCATCGACGCCACCTCTGGTGCCGGTCCTACGCTTCCTTCTCAGGGCATCGCGTCCGCGAAGGCAAGTGCGGATGTGGCTACCGAGCGCGCACCGCGCGAGGCGTTTGATACGCAGCTCAACGAGACATACACCTTTGACACTTTTATCGCGGGCGAACCTAATAAACTCGCGCGCGTAGCAGGTCTGACTATTGCGCAGAAACCGGGGTATAACGCTTTCAACCCGTTGTTTATCTACGGCGGCAGCGGAGTGGGTAAGACTCACCTCGCCAACGCTATCGGTAATCAGGTACTGGCCAACGACCCGTCCAAGCGCGTGCTTTACGTCTCGGCGAATACGTTCAAGCTGCAGTATATGGCGGCTACTCAGGAGAACAAGGTGCCCGACTTCCTCAATTTCTACCAGCAGGTGGATGTGCTCATTGTCGACGACATCCAGTACTTCACCTCGAAGGGCACACAGGACACGTTCTTCCATATCTTCAACTACCTGCATCAATCGCACAAGCAGCTCATTCTGACTTCCGATCGCTCGCCGTTGGAGATAAAGGGTATAGAGGACCGTCTGCTCACGCGATTCAAGTGGGGCCTGTCTGCCGAGATCATGCGCCCGGACTATCAGTTACGCCGCGACATCTTGTGCTCGAAACTCCATCGGGACGGTATCACCCTTTCCGAGGATATCATCGACTTCATTGCGGCGAACGTACGTGATTCGATTCGCGACCTAGAGGGCGTTTTGGCATCGTTATTGGCGTACTCAACGCTGGTTAACCGCGATATCGATATGGCGTTGACCGAACAGGTGTTGAGTCGCGTCGTGGAGATTCGTCCTAAGTCTCTGACGGTGAAGGAGGTTATCCATACAGTGGCGGAGTTCTTCCATATAGAAGAGGAGTCGATCTGCTCGACGGCTCGCTCAAGGGAGATTATGTTAGCCCGTCACATGGTCTCGTATCTGGCGAAGGAGCATACCGACAACTCGCTCTCCGAAATTGGAGATGCTATTGGTGGTCGCACGCACGCTACTGTGCTGCACTCCGTAAACCTCGTACGTGACCAATTGGATACCGACCCGGTTACCAGACACCGCGTGGCACAAATGGAAGCCGCCTTGCGGCACTAATATAACCAATATGGAAGAGTACATTGTTTCCGCCAGGAAATATCGCCCTGCTACCTTTGATTCGGTGGTGGGGCAACACGCACTTACCGAGACCCTTCGCAATGCTATCCGACAGAACCATTTGGCGCATGCTTATCTGTTCTGCGGACCGCGAGGAGTAGGTAAGACTACCTGTGCGCGCATTTTTGCCAAGACCATCAACTGTCTCAACCCCACCGACTCTCACGACGCTTGTAACGAGTGCGAGTCCTGTCAGGCGTTTAACGAGCAGCGCTCCTTCAATATCCATGAGTTAGACGCGGCGTCGAACAACAGTGTGGACGATATCCGCAACCTCATTGACCAGGTGCGTATTCCGCCGCAGATAGGGAAGTACAGCGTGTATATCATCGACGAGGTGCACATGCTCTCTGCCGGTGCTTTTAATGCGCTGTTGAAGACATTGGAGGAGCCCCCTTCGTACGCCATCTTCATCCTCGCTACGACGGAGAAGCATAAGGTGCTGCCCACTATCCTGTCCCGCTGCCAGGTCTATGACTTCGCCCGTATCACCGTGGCGGATATCATTGCCCACCTGCAGTATGTGGCGTCGAAAGAGGGTATCTCCGTGACAGAGGATGCACTTAATGTGGTGGCGCAGAAGGCCGATGGCGGTATGCGTGACGCACTCTCTATCTTCGACCAGCTCGTCGCTTTCTGTGGTAACACTATCACTTACGAGCAGACCATCGAGGTACTCAATGTGCTGGATACCGAGTACTACTTCCGTTTGGTGGACGCAGCCCGTACGAACGATGTGAGCGCAGCGCTGCTCTTGCTCAACGACGTGCTGCAACGGGGCTTCGATGCGGGACATTTCATTACGGGTTTTGCGCAGCACTTACGCGATGTGTTAGTGTCTAAGGACCCGGCTACTGTTGCCTTGCTCGAGACATCGGACGCTATCCGTAAGCGTTATGCCGAACAGGCGAAGCAGTGCGATGCGCAGTGGCTCTTCCGGGCGCTGGACACGGTCAATACCTGCGATATCAACTACCGCACGGCACGCAACAAGCGCCTGACGGTCGAGCTCTGCCTTGTCAAACTCACGCAGCTCAATGTCCAGGCCTCTCAACCGGCAGCCAAGCCCGCACATAGTCAACCTACTCAGCCTACTCAGCCTAGTCAGTCTAAGCCGTCTAGTCCTCCTAGTACGCATAGGCCGTCTATGCCCACTAATCCCCCCGCCGCGCAATCGACCAAGATTCCGTCGATTCCGTCACTCAACGCCGTGCCCAAGCCACAAGTGGAAAACACCAAACAGCAAGCACCGATAACCAATACTCCCCCTCAGGAGGAGTCCAATAGCCCTTTTACAGTTGACCAGTTCCAAGGCGCGTGGGCTGGTCTGTATCGCATCTTCAAGGATGAACCGCGCCTGATGGCTGTACTCAAAGAGTACACTCCCGAACTCATTGACCAGGAACACTGCGTGTTACGCTTGGCTAACCCGTGGCAGAAAGAGGCGTTTAAACAGTACGGCAAGGCCGTGATGGACCATATGCGCCAGACCCTGCATAACAACAAGCTGCAGCTCACTGTACACGTCACAGAGCAGCAGAACACACGACGAGCGTACACCAGCGAAGAGAAATACAAGGTGCTGTTAGAGAAGAACGAGGCACTCGCTAACCTCAAGACAGCACTGGCCTTACAACTTGAATGACCTAAAGAAATATTTGCCGACCACGCGCAAGGAGTTGGAGTTACGCGGCTGGAATGAAGTGGATGTGATCTTCTTCACAGGCGATGCGTACGTGGACCATCCGCAGTTTGGTGCAGCGGTGATTGGCAGAGCCCTTGAGGCTGCAGGCTTTAGGGTGGCTATTGTGCCCCAGCCGGACTGGCGAGGGGACCATCGGGACTTCACCAAGCTGGGTCGTCCGCGTTGTTATTTCGCGGTGTCTGCTGGCAGCATGGACTCGATGGTTAACCACTATACGGCGGCCCGTCGGTTACGCTCGGACGATGCCTATACGCCCGACGGACGAACGGGTGCCAGACCAGACTACTGCACCATCACCTACTGCCGCATCCTCAAGCAGCATTTCCCCGACGTGCCGATAGTCATTGGGGGCATTGAGGCGTCGATGCGGCGACTGGCGCACTACGACTACTGGCAGGATAAGCTCATGCCCTCTATCCTCGTCGATTCGGGCGCTGAGATGCTTGTTTACGGCATGGGGGAGAAAGCGATGGTCGAGATAGCGCGGCGAGGTATCTGTCACGACATCCCGCAGACGGCTTATCGAGGCACTACCGACGCGACGGATATCGTCCGCCTGCACTCGTTTAAAGAGGAACTGCAGGACAAACGCTGCCATGCGGAGGACTTCCGACTCATTGAGACCGAGTCCAATAAGATTCACCCCGCTACCATCGTTCAGGACGATATTGTTGTCAACCCGCCTTATGACACGATGACCACCGAGGAGCTTGACGCGATCTATGACTTACCGTTCACCTACATGCCGCACCCTAAGTACCGCGGTAAACGTATCCCCGCATACGAGATGATACGTTTCTCGGTCTGTCTGCACCGTGGCTGTTTTGGTGGATGTGCTTTCTGCACTATCTCCATGCACCAGGGCAAGCAGATCACCTCGCGCTCGAAGGCGTCGGTACTACGGCAGATTGATAAGCTCACGCGGCTGCCAGACTGGCACGGCGTCCTGTCGGACTTAGGCGGACCGAGTGCGAACATGTACCGCATGCGGGGCAAGGATTTGACGCTCTGCGAGCGGTGTGCACGACCCAGTTGCCTGCAGCCGAATATATGTAAGAACCTCAATCGGGACTTTGGCCCGATTATTGATATGTATAAATCGGTGGAGGCATTGCCCGAGGTCAAGCATGCTTTTGTGGGTTCGGGTATCCGCTACGATCTCATGTCGGAGGAGTACGGCCGTCAGCTCATTGAGCACCATGTCTCCGGCCGATTGAAGGTCGCACCTGAACATACGTCCTCCGAGGTGCTGCGAATAATGCGTAAACCCGACTGGAAAGAGTACCTTCGCTTCCGCGACTTCTTCCTCAGGGTCAATGAGCAGGCCGGATTACACCAGCAGCTCATTCCGTACTTCATCTCCTCGCACCCGGGCTGTACGGACGCGGATATGCGGCAGTTGGCGGAGGAGACCAAGAGGATGCATTACCGTCCAGAGCAGGTCCAGGACTTTACGCCCACGCCGATGACCCTCTCCACAACGATGTTCTACACAGGGCTAAACCCCTACACGATGAAGCCCGTTTATGTAGCGCGGACCAAAGAGCAAAAACAGAAACAAAACTCGTATTTCTTCTGGTGGAAGCCGGAGAATAAACGCAAAAGATAGATTATGTCGAAGAAGTATCACATCAATCCCGAGACCCTCGCTATGGAGCGGGTGGAGCAGGGTTTTACCTACTGGCTACGTCGTAGTGGCTGGTATATGTTTGGCGGTATATGTTTAGGTATCCTCTTTTTCTTTCTGTTCTTCCTTATCTTCCCTTCGCCAAAGGAGAAGCAGTTGATGCAGCAGAAGCATAACTTAGAGGCGGAGCTGAAGATGCTCAATAAGCAGGTGGACCAGATGCAGTTGGTGCTCAATGACCTGTCCCAGCGTGACGATAACCTCTACCGCGTGCTTTTTGGTGCCGAGCCTATTCCGTTGTCCGTGAGACAGGGTGCTACCCGTAAGATTGACTACTACGAGCAGCTGTCCCTCATGACCAACTCGCAGCTCACGGGGGACCTCGCGTTGAAGGTGGATCTGCTCGAGAAGGGCCTCTATGTCCAAGCTAAGTCGTACGACGACCTTGTAGAGATGGCCAAGACGCAGGAGGTTCGTATGGAGAATATCCCCGCTATTCAGCCTGTGATGAACAAAGACCTGACGCGTATCGCGTCGGGTTACGGCGTGCGTATCGACCCCGTCTATCATGTCCGCCGTATGCATACGGGTATGGACTTCACCGCGCCCACCGGTACCGATGTCTATGCCACCGGTAACGGAACAGTCACTTTTGTCGGCTGGAAACAGGGGTACGGCAACACCGTCGTTGTGGACCACGGCTTCGGTTATTCGACCCTCTATGCCCACCTGTTCAAGCAGCTGGTGCATGTCGGCCAGAAAGTGAAGCGGGGTGATGTCATTGCCCTGGTGGGGAACACTGGTAAGTCAACCGGTCCGCACCTGCACTACGAAGTGCGCCTGCAGAATCAACCTATTGACCCGCGCAATTTCTATTTCTACGACCTGTCGCCTGAGGACTACGATCGTATGATTCAGTTGTCGAATAATTTCGGAGAGATGTTAGACTAACCGAGTCGGTCCAGTCTCTTGAGTGCTTCCTCGTCGAGGATTTTGATTTTCCGTCCGTCCACGCTTATCAGTCCTTCGTGTGCGAACTGGCTGAGTGTGCGTATGGCGTTGGATGTGGTCATGTTACTCATGGCTGCCAGGTCGTCACGGCTCATGTACATGGCTATAGTCACTTTGTCGGCATCGGTGCCGTAGTCTTGTTTGAGTTTGAGAAGGGCTTCTGCAAGTCGGCTCCGTATATGTTTCTGTGTCAGGCTGACGGTCTGTGCCTCTTGAGCGCCTAACGCACCAGCCATATTACGCATCACCAGGAAGCAAAACTGGTTATTGTGTTGCAGCAGGTCGATGAATAGTTCTTTGCGCAGCTGATAGACGGTGCATTGTTCGATGGCTACTGCGGTGGAGTTATATGTTCCTCCGGCAGCTACGCCCCGGTAGGAGAAGAAGTCGTAAGGCTTAAGAAGGCGGATGATCTGTTGTCGCATACCGATACCGTCTTTGAAGATTTTGATTTTACCTGCCACCAGCATCATCATATGGGTTGGAGTAGTACCCTCACGGTGAATGATGTCATTTTTGCGGTAATGACATATCTCCATATTGGTAACGACTTCCTCTTTCTCTTCTGGAGTGAGGACGTTCCAAATGGGGTTTAGTTCCCAGGGATTTGTCAGGAATACTTCTTTACGTTTAACCATTTCCGTCTCGGTCACAGACCGCATTTTCCGTCTCGGTCACAGACCGTTAACGGCTGCAAAATTATACAAATTATTTCATATACGCAACTTTTTCTTTACTTTTTTCATCATTTTCTTGCATAATCGCCGCAAAAACAGTAACTTTGCAGCGCAAAACGAAAAAATCGAACACTTATGCCGGAGATTTTATTGCATTATATTTGGCAGCGCGAACTCTTCCGTTCCTTCCCGCAAGTAACCACCAACGGCCAGCGTATCGAAGTCCTTTCCGTCGGTATTCATAACACCGATGCCGGTCCCGACTTCTCCAATGCGCATATCCGCGTACAGCAGCCCGACGGGTCCTGGATCGATTGGGTGGGAAACATAGAGATTCACGTCCGCGCCTCCGACTGGTTCAAACATCGCCACCACCTCGACTCTGCCTACGATAACATCATTCTTCACGTCATACGCGATGCCGATAAAGTGGTCTATAACTCGCAGGGCGAACCCATCACACAGTGCATGCTTCAATATCCCATCGACAAAGACTACCTCTCCCAGCTCATTGCTGATGCCAAATTGATGGACTCTGCATCCCTCACACACCGCTGTGCCAACCTCTTGCTCCAGGACCCGAACTTGCTCACCTTAGGTTGGAAGCAGACCATGCTCAATCGCCGACTCAACTGTAAGAAGGACTCCATCCGACGACTCCTTGCTTGCACAACGAATAACTGGGAAGAAGCGTTTTACATCTCTCTCGCGCATTATTTCGGCTTCCACACCAATGGCATCCCCTTCGAGCAGATGGCCATCAACACGCCCTTATCATACCTGCGCAAGCACAGAGATAATCTCTTCCAACTCACCGCAATTCTTATGGGGCAGAGTGGGTTACTCGAGCCCGAAGATGAGATGTTTAAGGAGTATTCTTTCCTCCGTACGAAGTTCTCCCTCACACCTATCAATCCTACTATGTGGAAAATGGGGCGAATGCATCCACAGAATGCGCCACAAACGCGCATTCGCCAGTTCGCACAACTGCTGCATCAGTCCGAGTTCCTCTTCTCTAAAGTGCTGGAACTCAATAACTTAGACGACCTGCGTGCGCTCTTCTCCGTCAACGGTATGGGCCGAGACTCCGTCGATGTTCTCCTTATCAATGTGGCAGTACCTTTTAAGTACGCGCACGGCGCACAGCAACAGGCTCTCGACCTGCTACAAGCTATCCCTGCAGAGAATAACCGCATCATCCGGCAGTGGAAAGAACTCGGGCAGAAAGTGGACAATGCTGCCGACACCCAAGCCCTGATACATCTCTACCAGACCTGCTGCCAAACCAGTCAATGCCTCAATTGCGACGTCGCATACCAAATCTTCCTCCGCTTCCCCGAAGACTAATCCGCTTCCCCGAAGACTAATTTTACCCCTTACTCTCCTCCATTTACTCTCCTCCATTTACTCCCCCTCTCCCCGAAGACTAATCCGCTTCCCCAAAGACTAATTTTACCCCTTCTTTCCCTTCCCATTGTTCCCGACGGTGCCCCGACAGTGCCCCGACGGTCGCCCGACGGCAGAATGACAGTCGACCGCCCGTAAACCGCCTGTGGACCGACAACTAAGCGTACTCTTAGCGAAGTTCACAAAAAATGCGCAAAAAATCGACAAAATATTAAAAATTTATTTGCAGATATCACAAAAAAGCACTATCTTTGCAGGCGGAATGGACTAACTGACATTTCCAACCAAAAAGAAACTAATTAACAGTACATTATTATGACGAATAAGGCTGTATCGAGAATTGCGATCGCTTTCCTGTGCGTGGTGGGGCTCGCCCTGCTGGTGTTTATCGGGTTTATGGCGATTATTGTTATCGCCTGTGGGCAGTACAAACCGCCTGTACATGAGGAAGAGGAGTGCGTCGTGCCGATGCATCTGCAAGCGACGTCTGTGCTCGTTCCTAACGGCTCGTACTGGACCGACGGAGCTATCTGTTATCAAGCCAAGCGGCAAGGTAATACCCTTCGTCTGACAGGCTGGTCGTTGCACGAAGGCGGAATGGAGTGCTCCTTCGCCATCCTCAATGATACCTTAATGCAAGTGCTGAAAGACGGTACGTTCGCAGAAGAAGGAAGTCTGGTGACCCATCACCGTATCACGCAGGCCAGCGGCAAGCAGCTTGAGCTGTTCTTGGCTTGGGAAGACAGTACACTTACCATCCCTTATGCCGCTCTGCAACGCTTCTCCGGCGACTTGGACGGATTTGAGCAACGCGCTTATTGCTCTGCTTTAGCAGGATATTATTACAACGACAAGGACACCGCCGTTGAGTGGACGTTCTATCCGAACGGGACAGTGAGTCTGGCACGTGACCAACAACCGCAACCTTACTGCATCGAGCGCATCTATCACGCGTTGACGGATGTGATCCTATTGCCTAACGGACAGCGTATCAGCTTTATGATTAACGACAGAGGCTTGGCGCTCTGCGGCATCAATTGGAACGAGGAAGAAGAATACTGGGAAACCGACAACGAAGTCACGGACAGCTTCTACCGGATAGAAGGCAACGATTGGGTCAAGAGTCAGCTTTTCTGCCTTCCAATAGGCATGATTGCCGTGGAGGACTACGTGCGGGAACAGATGCTTGCGGCGTTTAACTCACCGGATATCTTCTCGCAGATAAACGGCCACCTAATGCACTATTTCCTTTACGGTGGCGCAAGCAACTTCGAACCCATTGAAGAGTATGAGGAAGAGGTAGAGGAGTAAAATTGCACTTTTTTATGCAAAAAGTTTGCATATATCCGAAAAAAGCTGTAATTTTGCAGCCGGTTTTGATTTGAGCTAACAATCAATAACATAATTAACCTTATTAATTAACTTAAAAAACACGCTTATGGAAATTCAATCCTTAATGTATGTCGTATTAGCGGCATCGGTGTTGGCTTTAGGCTTTGCGTTCTATTTCTACCGCAGTATGCTGAGTAAAGATGAGGGCACTGACCTGATGAAAAAAATCGCAGCCCACGTTCGTCAAGGCGCGATGGCTTATTTGAAACAGCAGTACAAGGTAGTAACGATTGTGTTCGTCATCTTGGCTGCTATTTTTGGTATCATGGCTTACTTCAAACTCCAGAACGGAGTCGTTTGGTTCGCTTTCCTGACCGGTGGTTTCTTCTCCGGATTGGCAGGCTTCTTCGGCATGAAAACCGCAACCTACGCTTCTGCTCGTACGGCTAACGCAGCTCGTAAGAGCCTGAACGCCGGTCTGCAGGTAGCTTTCCGCTCGGGCGCCGTAATGGGTCTGGTAGTAGTAGGTTTGGCTCTGCTCGACGTAGCAGGTTGGTTCCTTATTCTGAATGGAACAGGCTTGCTGGAGTTCGTTGGTGCAGAAGGTGACCTCATCACTATCACAACAACAATGCTGACCTTCGGAATGGGTGCATCGACACAGGCTTTGTTTGCCCGTGTTGGTGGTGGTATCTACACGAAAGCTGCTGACGTAGGTGCAGACCTTGTTGGTAAAACCGAGTACAACATCCCGGAAGATGACCCGCGTAACCCCGCTACTATTGCCGATAACGTAGGTGATAACGTAGGTGACGTGGCAGGTATGGGTGCCGACCTGTATGAGAGTTATGCAGGTTCAATTCTTGCTACGATGGCTCTTGGTGCTTCCGCATTTGCTACTTCTGCCGTTGAAGGCATGCAGCTCAAAGCCGTTCTTGCTCCGTCGTTGATTGCAGCGTGCGGTGTACTGCTGTCGCTTATCGGTATCTTCATGGTGAAGACCAAAGAGGGCGCAGGCATGAAGGAACTGCTTCGCGCATTGTCTATCGGTACGAATACCGCTGCATTCCTTATTGCCGGTGTGACTTTCGGTATCTTCGCTTGGCTGTTTGGCACAGAGACTAACCAATGGTGGCAAGTGAGCTTGTCGGTTGTAGTTGGTCTGCTGGCAGGTGTGATTATCGGTAAATCGACCGAGTATTACACATCGCAGAGTTATAAACCGACACAGAAAGTGTCTGAGAGCTCGCAAACCGGTCCTGCCACCGTTATTATCAGCGGTCTGGGACTTGGTATGCTTTCGACAGCTATTCCGGTAATCACCGTAGGTGTGGCAATCGTTTTGGCTTACTTGTGCGCAAACGGTTTCCACGTAGCTTTCAACGCTGAGAACCTGTCGATGGGTCTTTACGGTATCGGTATTGCTGCTGTCGGCATGCTTTCGACATTAGGTATCACGCTGGCAACGGACGCTTACGGACCTATCGCCGACAACGCCGGTGGTAACGCTGAGATGGCAGGTCTTCCCGCAGAAGTGCGTCAGCGTACCGACGCTCTCGATGCACTCGGTAACACCACAGCGGCAACGGGTAAAGGTTTCGCTATCGGTTCTGCTGCCTTGACGGCATTGGCACTGCTTGCTTCTTACGTTGAGGAGATTAAGATTGCGCTTATTCGTACAGGCGAAGCTCTGCCGAACGGCGTAGAAGCTGCGAAGGCAACCTTGGTTGACTTTATGGACGCATACAACGTGAACCTGATGAACCCGATCGTGCTGGTAGGTATCTTTATCGGCTCGATGATGGCGTTCCTGTTCTGCGGTCTGACGATGAATGCTGTAGGTCGCGCTGCACAAAAGATGGTGGAGGAAGTTCGTCGCCAGTTCAAGACTATCAAGGGCATCCTTGAAGGCAAGGCTGATCCAGACTATGCTCGCTGCGTAGAGATCTCTACCAAGGGCGCACAACAAGAGATGTTGCTTCCGTCTATCCTCGCTATTATCGTTCCTATCTGCACGGGTCTCGTACTCGGCGTAGCAGGTGTGCTTGGTCTGCTGATTGGCGGTCTGGCTACCGGCTTCGTTCTGGCTGTGTTCATGGCCAACGCAGGTGGTGCTTGGGATAATGCAAAGAAATATGTTGAGGAAGGCCACTTCGGCGGCAAGGGCTCTGACTGCCACAAAGCAACCGTTGTTGGTGACACCGTAGGTGATCCGTTCAAAGATACATCCGGACCGTCGCTCAACATCCTTATCAAGCTCATGTCGATGGTAAGTATTGTAATGGCCGGCTTGACCGTTACGTATCATCTGCTCTAAGACACGCTTATGGTTACCGTTATCGGCGCAACCAATATTGATATCATCGCCGCGACATCGTCGGCGTTCGTAGCTCATGACTCCAACCCATCGCATATCACGATGGGTATTGGAGGAGTGGGAAAAAACTATGCGCATAACCTGGTACTACTGGGGGAGCACATACAATTTATTAGTCTCTTCGGAGACGATTACCTTGGTGATGTCGCTCGCAAAGAGTGCAAAAGGCTTGGCTTTGATTTGCACTTGAGCGACACGCCCAAAGGTGCTCGCAGTTCGATGTTCATGTGCATCAATAATACACAGGGCCAGATGCAAGCAGGTGCTGCGGATGTGGAGATAATCGAACAATATCTCACCCCCGAATTCCTGGCACCGCGTCTGGAGCATATTAATAAATCGCAGCTCGTGCTGTTCGATGCCAATTTGCCCGTTGAGACAATGGTTTGGCTGCTGGAGAACTGCACAGTTCCAATGATGGCAGATACCGTTTCGCGAAAGAAAGCACCGCGTATAACGGACGCTTTAGCACAAGCGCAGAACCCGCATCTACACACACTTAAACTCAATCGCATCGAGGCACAATATATCCTCGGCGAAGAGTTAGGCAAGGACTTACCCGCACTATGCAAACGTATTCACGAATTAGGTGTAAGTAATATCTATATTACGTTGGGCAGCGAGGGCGTGTTCTGTTCCGGTACACCGTTCCAATTGGAACTGGTGCAACCCTCGCAAGTGTCCTATCCGCCTATTCCGCCCAAACAGATTGTGGATACCAACGGTGCAGGAGATGCTTTCCTTTCTGGAGTTGCATACGCTTTCCTGCAAGGCGTGGACTATCCGATTACCGCTAAGTACGGCCTGCAGGCGTCTCGCGCAACGATTGAGGTACCGTCCGTAGTCAACCCAAACCTCAAAGAGGAATTGGGCACATTCTATAACCCTACGAAAATAATCACTACATCAGATAATGAACAACTACCTATCACTATCGCCTGAAGTAGAACAGGCACTCAAACAAGGTAAACCCGTTGTGGCACTTGAGTCCACTATTATCTCTCACGGTATGCCTTATCCGCAAAACGTAGAAACAGCTCTGAAAGTGGAACAAACTATCCGCGATAACGGTGCCGTTCCTGCAACTATCGCTATTATCGGCGGTAAGCTCAAAGCCGGTTGCACGCCGGAAGAGATTGAATATCTCGGCAAGAAAGGTCACGCGGTAACGAAGGCCTCCCGTCGCGATCTGCCCGTGTTGATTGCTCGTGGCGAAGACGGTGCCACAACCGTTACAACGACAATGATTATTGCCTCGATGGCAGGTATCAAGATCTTCGCAACAGGCGGTATCGGCGGTGTTCACCGCGGCGCAGAGACGACAATGGATATCTCAGCCGACCTAGAAGAGTTGGCTCAAACACCTGTTATGGTTATATGCGCGGGCGCGAAATCCATATTAGATTTAGGTCTAACGCTCGAGTACCTCGAGACTAAGGGTGTTCCCGTTCTCGGTTACGGCACAGACGAACTGCCGGCCTTCTACACCCGTCATAGTGGCTTCAAAGTGGATTACCGTATCGATACGCCCGAAGAGTTAGCTGCTGCCTTTAAGGCGAAGATGGATATGGGTCTCAAAGGCGGTATTCTTGTGACAAATCCTATTCCGAAAGAGTATTCGATGCCGGCTGACGTGATTAACAAAGCCATCGACGAGGCTATTGCAGAGTCTGTCAAAGCGGGTATTCACGGCAAAGAGACTACGCCGTTCCTGCTCGCTAAGGTCAAAGAGCTTACTGGAGGCGAGAGTCTGGAGTCGAATATCCAGCTTGTTCTCAATAACGCACGTCTCGCAGCCAAAACCGCTGCAGCGCTCGCTAAGTAATAAAATCAATCCTAAAATAGCAAAAGTGCGACTTTCTAACACAAAGTCGCATTTTTTTTGTCAAAAAATTTGCATATACCAAAAAAAAGCAGTACTTTTGCGGCGGATTTGAGAAATCACTCAAGCCATTTCCTACCAAACATACAAACATAGTTTGCAACATATATAGTTTACATTATGCAATATACAATGCAAAAATTAGAGCGCATGTCGCTCGAAGAGTTAACCGCTATTGCGCAGGAGTTGGGTCTAACTGTGCGCAAGAGCTACAAGGAGAAACAGATTGCTTACGCCATCTTGGATGCTCAAGGTGACCAGCGTGCAGCTGTTGTGGAAGCCAAAGTGGCGGAACGCGAAGCCCGTAATAACGGCCGTCAACGTGTACGTGTGAAGAAAAATGCGGAGAAAGTGACGACAATGAACACGCAGACAGCATCCGTTAGTGGTACGTACGGATCGGAGAGGGAACAACTTTCGCAGATGAAAGACCGTATGAAAGAGGATAACCACAAGGCGAACCGCACTGTGCAAGCTATCGAGGCGCGCAAACCGTTAAATGAGAGTGTTGAAGCACGTCTCAACGAAAGAGAGACAACACCGGCACCGCAGCCCGAGCCACAGTTGACACCTGCTCCGGAGCAGACTGCTGAACCCGTGAAAGTGCCGAAGAAACGCGGCCGCAAACCAAAGGTGAAAGTAGAGAACCCGGAAACGGAAGAGGTGAAAGCGGAGAACCAAGAGGTCCAAATAGAAAATGCAGAGGTAAAAACGGAGAGTCAGGAACCCAAAGAGGAGAACCAGGAACCGCAGCAGCAAGTGTTCAGTTTGGGTGAGCACGTGATAGCGATGGGCACACTCGAGTGCGCTCCGGACGGATACGGCTTCCTGCGTTCTGCTGACTATAACTATATCCCCTCACCGGACGATATCTACGTGAGCCAGCAGCAAATCAAACAATACGGTCTCAAGCCGGGTGATACGGTAGAGTGCACCTTGCGTACTAACCGAGACAGCGATAAGTACTTCCCGATGGATCAGGTGATTCGCGTTAACGGTCTCGACCCTGAGCAGGTGAAGAAACGTATCGCCTTTGAGAACCTTACCCCTCTCTTCCCGGACGAGAAATTCAAGCTGTGCAAGGGTAATCATTCCGACCCACTGAGTATTCGTATCATAGACCTGTTTGCACCTATCGGTAAAGGTCAGCGCGGACTTATCGTAGCACAACCGAAGACCGGTAAAACGGTGCTGCTTAAAGAGATAGCTAACGCTATAGCGGCTAATCACCCGGAGGTGTATATGATTGTTCTGCTTATCGACGAGCGTCCGGAAGAGGTGACCGATATGGCTCGTAGCGTCAACGCAGAGGTTATTGCTTCTACTTTCGACGAACCCGCAGAGAATCATGTTAAAGTGGCAAATATCGTACACGAGAAAGCGAAACGTCTCGTTGAGTGTGGTCACGACGTAGTTATTCTGCTGGACTCAATCACCCGTCTGGCTCGTGCGTACAACACCGTTGCTCCCGCAAGCGGAAAAGTCCTTTCCGGTGGTGTGGAGGCACAGGCTTTGCATAAACCCAAACGTTTCTTCGGCGCAGCGCGTAACATCGAGAACGGCGGTAGCCTGACTATCATCGCTACAGCTCTTACCGAAACAGGTTCGAAGATGGACGACCTTATCTTTGAGGAGTTCAAGGGTACGGGTAATATGGAGTTGCAGCTCGACCGTAAGTTGAGTAACAGGCGTATTTTCCCGGCTGTGGATATACCGGCTTCAAGCACGCGTCGCGACGACCTGCTCTTACCTCCTGCTGTGCTTACGCGTATGTGGCAGATTCGTAAGCAACTATCCGAGATGACCAGTGCAGAGGCAATGGAGAAACTCAAGAGCTATATGGAGCGTACTGATGATAACGACGAGTTCCTATTAGCTGTAAATGGCGAAAGATAACCGGAGAGCCTGTAGAGGCAAACGACTATGCAAATAGCAATTATCAACGGCCCGAACCTGAATCTGCTGGGTAAAAGAGACCCGCAGGTGTATGGAAGTCAGACGATGGAACAGACCCTTGTGGAGATCCAACGTCAATGGCTTGGCACGCAATTTGTATACTATCAATCAAACCACGAGGGTGCGCTGATAGACCGTTTGCAGGCTATCGTGTCGGAAGGTAACTACGATGGAGTAGTGATTAACGCGGGCGGATATGCGCACACCAGTGTGGCTTTGCGCGACGCGGTAGAGTACGTAGTGCAAGCGGGAATACCCGTAGTGAACGTACACATTAGTGATATACGCACGCGCGAGGCGTTTAGGCAAATAGATTTATTAACTGACGTGAGTGCCCACACTATAATTGGGCACGGAATCAATGGATATAAGGAAGCTGTGGAATATATTACTGCTCTTAAGTCTTAGTTGCGCAGTACAGGCTGCAGACATCACGGGTAAGGTGCTTGATAACACAACGCGCCAAGCCTTGGACTTCGTCAATGTCAGTGTCTCCAAGCAAGGTGATGCGACACCTATTACGGGTACTGTCACGGACGAAGAGGGTGTGTTTGCACTCACGAACATTAAGAACGGAAAGTACACCCTCACAGTCAGCTTTATGGGCTACACGCCGCTCACTAAAGCTGTAGAGATAAAGGCTAACCAGAACGTGGACTTGGGCCGTCTTTTCCTCAAAGAGGACACACAGAACCTCGAAGAAGTGGAGGTAGTAGGGCAGGGTTCGACTATGCGGTTTGAGTTGGACAAGAAAATCTTTACCGTAGGTAACGACATCACCTCTGCCGGCGCGAGTGTGTCCGAGGTGTTGGAGAATATCCCATCTGTCGATGTGGATCAGGAAGGCAATATCTCACTACGCAACTCCGAGGATGTAGAGATATGGATTAACGGCAAGCCCGCAGGACTTAACAGCGACAATCGTGCCGATATCCTCCGTCAGATGCCGGCAGAGAGCATTAAGCAAATAGAGCTGATTACTAACCCTTCCGCTAAGTATTCACCCGAAGGTACTGCGGGTATCATCAACCTCGTCATGAAAGAAGACCGTAAGGCCGGTTACTACGGTTCGGTCAATGCTGGTATAGAGTATGGTTTAGCAGAGCCTTGGACTGTACCTCCCGGAGCTAATGCAGGCTTTAACATCAACTTCAACGCCGGCCCGGTGGACGGTTACTTCAATGCCGGTTACCGCTTCCATACGTCTAACGGTGGCTCGAACAGCGAGCGACTCAACCTCAAGGGAACAGGTATCGAGGATACAACGAAGATAGCTGATGCCGATAAGGTATCTCGCCTCACCAAAAACGGACAAAATGATATGCGTGACCATGGTATGTTCTTCCGTGCCGGACTGAATTTCCGTCTCGCTGAACACTCGACATTAGGTGTCTCCGGCTTTGCTATGGCATCTGACCCGAAGGCGCTACGCGGACATTCAGTCAATAACAGCGATTATCTACTGACCGGCTATCCTAACTTTGATACGATACGTTATTACAACCGCGTTCAGGAGGGCTATAACTGGCACCCTGGTGGACAGGCTCAACTCGACTATACGTTCAAACTGCGCGGTCACCAACTGATGTTCACCGGCCAGTACCGTAACTTCACGTGGAACCAAGACCGGTATTACACGCAGATAGAAGCCGGTAAGGACAGTACCCGGGAGGAACAGTCGTCCCTTAATACCAACCAGACAGCAGACTTCGCGCTTGATTATGAGTGGAAGCCGGACGCTAAGTCCCGTCTGGAGGCAGGCTTCAAGGCAACCATCACTTGGAGTCAGTCACTCGCACAGGCGTATAACGGACATAACAAGGAACAAGAAATTTATCGTTACTACACCTCTTTTGGAGGGCGTGAGCAGAACTATGCACTGTATATCACCTACGGTAACCGCTTCTGGGATAAACTATCCATTCAGGTCGGACTGCGCGGTGAGTACTTTATGCGCCACTTGAACTCGACCTATAAGGATGATGCGGGAGTGGAACAGGATGCCTATGCGCAGAAAGACAATAAACGCGATACAGCGTACTTCCAGCTCTTCCCGTCCGCATATATATCATATAACTTCGGTCACGGTCACGAACTTCAACTCAATTACACACGCCGCGTGGACCGTCCTCGCGGACACCAGATTAATCCGCGAATAGACTTTTCGGACTCTACGAATATCACTTACGGCAATCCGGATTTGCTCCCTTCGTACTCCTCGTCTCTTGAGCTCAACTACCTCAAGACGTGGGAGCGGCATACCCTCTCGGCAGGCGTGTTCTGGCGCTACCGTGACGGTATAGTGCAGAACGTCAAGTACATGGACGGCGACGTGATGAAGAACACCTTTATCAATGTCTCTAAGCGTCAGGACTTAGGTGTGGAAGTGGTGGCGAAGAACCGTCTGTTTAAGGATATCCTGCAACTCACTACCTCGGCGAACTTCTACTGGAACACCATCACCGCTGCCGAGTATCACTCTTTCGTCAATGGAGAGCCCATTGATGTCACTCTGCCCTCACAGAGTATCTTGGCTTGGTCTGCCCGAATCAATGCGCAGTTCATGTTCACCAAGACCTTCTCGGGACAGATATCTGCCCGTTATCGCAGCCCGAGAGTGGTAGCGCAAGGCTCGACGACACACAGTTACTCTATAGACTTGGGATTGCGTAAATCCTTCCTTGATCGCCGACTTATCCTTGCTTTCAACGTACGTGATATACTCGACTCACGCGCAAGAAGGACTACAAACTGGGGTGACGGATTCTGGCAGAAACAGGAGAATAGATGGCACTCACGTACTGTGAGTCTCACGCTGACATATAACTTCGGTACCAACCAAAACAAGAAGAAAGGCCCGGACGGCAATATGGATATGGACATGACCTCTTCCTACGACGAATCCTCCGGCGGAATGGACGAATAATGTTGAAAGATGAATGGTGAAAGGAAAATACTAAGAATGTTGTTAGGGCTACTTGTCCTTTCGGCTTTCAATTTTCAATTTTCAACCCTGAAGGCGCAGAATAATCCCTACGTGGACGATAAGATTATTCACTTCGGTTTCTCCTTGGGTATGAACCTGATGTCTTTCGGCGTGACCGACTCTGAGGTGCAGATTGATGGCGAGATATACCACGCTCGGGTGAGTAATTTGATGCCTGGTTTCTCGGTGGGATTCATTTCGGACGTGCGGCTGTGCCGTTACTTGAACCTGCGTTTCTGCCCGGGTCTCTCGTTCTCGCAGCGTACGCTGACCTATGTGACCGAATCCGGCACGCCTGTTCGCAGTAAATCCGGTCAGTTCAAGGATAAGATTGATGTGCTGAGTATCCCTATAACGGTGCCTCTGTATCTTAAGTTCTCCGCGGCGCGCGAGAAGAACTATCGTCCGTATGTGCTGGCTGGAGGCGGATTTGAGTATAACGTCTATCGGGATGCAGAACGTCCGGTATTGCTTAAAGGGCCGGATTACTTCGTTGAGCTGGGTGTAGGATGTGACTTCTACTTCCGTTGGTTTAAGTTCTGCCCGCAGATATCGTATAGGATTGGCTTTGCCAACGTGCTGACTCCAGCCGAGCAGAATAATTTCCTCACGCCGGACAACCGTTTCTACTCAGCGGCGTTATCCAAGCTGACGTCACGCATGTTGTGTATCACCTTTAACTTCGAGTAATGCGTTTGCGTCTGGTGGTCATATTACTTGTTGCGATTAGCCTCTTTTCTTGTCGAGAAGAGCAGTTGTCAACGGACCCGTCTCTTTCGCTTACGTTCTCGAAGGATACAGTGAGTTTTGACACGGTGTTTACTTCTGTCGGCACTTCGACGCTGCGATTGATGGTGTATAACCGCAACGCTAACGCGCTGTCTATCAGCCGAATATGGCTTGATTACAACAAAGTTTTTCAGGTTAATGTGGATGGTGAGAATAACCTCTCTCTGCTGTCGGATATCCGTCTGAACGGTGGTGATAGTCTGTTTGTTTTCATTAAGGTGAAGATCGACCCGCTGGACACGAATAACCCTGTGCTGATAGAGGATAACTTGCGCTTTGCGGTCAATGAGAAGACACAGACTGTACACCTTGAGGCTTGCGGACAGGATGTGCATCTGATTAAAACCAATGCCCGTAAAACGGCCCGCAAACACCTTATCTTCAAGGCCGACAAACCGTATTTGATTTACGACACGATAGAGGTTAACGACAAGTTGCAGTTTGATGCCGGCGCACGGCTGTATTTCCACGACCAAGCAGCCCTGATTGCCTATTGTTCCGTCGAAGCGTTGGGAACGCTTGAAAAACCAGTTGTGCTGCAAGGAGATAGGGTAGATAACCTGTTTGAAAACGTGCCGTACGCCTATGTAGCAGGGATGTGGTCCGGCTTTTATTGCTTTGACTTGGAGGGAAGTGCAAAGAAGAAATACCGCTTTGAGTACATTGATATCCGTTCTGCTAATGTCGGGCTTTATTGTGCGAGCGATAAAACAAGTATATTGCCAAGTCTTGCCTTGTTGAATTCCCGTATTCATAATCACGCCGTCTATGGTCTTGTGTTGCAGAATATCAACGGCAGCATCATTAATACGGAGATTAGCAACGCGGCCGCTTACTGCGCGTATTTAGCCGGTGGCAAGCAAACGTTTATTCACTCAACTATTGCGTCCTATTTCAACTCGACCGATGTGCGTATTCAATCGACGCCTCGCGAGGATGTGGCAGCCGTGTATATCAATAACTTAAGCAAAGAGAGCGTGCCGACACACACCTCGTTCCGCAATTGTATAGTGGATGGTGTTCGCGCCAATAATCTGTTAGTGGCCACGCCTTTCGAGCAGTATTATCCTGACACGATTGCGGGCAATTTCCTTAAGGCAGATACGTTGCATATACCTCATGCGTATGAGAATACTTATTGGCAAAAGAACGACTCGAGCGTGTTTGTCAATACGTATTATAAGTACCAACAATACAACTATTACGATTTCCGTCTTGCCGAACACTCACCCGCAAAGGGCGTTGCAGACCCAAAGATAGCGGCTCAATACGATACCGATCGTAACGGCAAACCGCGTAATATAGCTAAACCTGATCCGGGATGTTATCAATCGCAACAATAGGCACTTTTGACGGTGTGCATAAGGGACATCAGTTCTTACTGGACACGCTTTGTCACGAAGCTGCATCACGCGGCCTCCAGCCTGTCGTTGTGGTTATTGATAAAGGCACAAACAACCGCCTCACTACGCCTGAAGAACAGAACGGTCTGCTGAAGAAATATACGTCAAATATTATTCATTTTGCATTGTCAGATGTACAACATCTGACAGCGATGGAATTTCTTTCGACGTTAGGCTCGCCACTTTCGACTTTGTTAATGGGCTACAACCATCGTTTCGGCTCTGACCAACTCGACTATAAGCAGTTGTCAGCTATTAGTGGTAAGATGGATGTTATTAGTTGCCCAAAGGGTCCGGATGTGTCTTCTTCCGCTATTCGCCAAGCGTTAGTTAACGGTGATATCGAACTCGCCAATTCTATGTTGGGATATAACTATACGCTGACAGGAACCGTCGTTCACGGCAATGCTATTGGTCGTACAATAGGTTTTCCGACAGCGAATATTCAAGTCGATTCCTGCAAGCTTATTCCCAAGCCGGGAGTCTATGCGACCAAAGATGCATTGGTGAACATAGGTAATGCTCTTAATAATGAGCATTTGACTATTGAGGCTTACTTGCCGAACTACGATGGGCCTGACTTCTACGATTCAAGGCTTTCTCTTCAACTCACTCGCCGACTTCGCGACGAGCAGCACTTCGCGTCTCTCGCTGAGCTCAAGGCTCAAATCCAACTGGACCTAAAAAGAGCCAACCTCCTATAGGTCGGCTCAATAAGCATCTTACCATTATAGTTTTTTTTTAAGTTGTGCCCGACACGGATTAGGGATTTTATCATGATTCCTGCTACGCTAACCTCTATCGGTAAGAACGCGTTTTTCGGTTGCAAAAACTCACGTATGTTGAGTTGCCTAATACCGTTACCTATATTAAAAATCGTGCTTTCAATGAGTGCGTCGCTATGACATCCATCAAATTTGGCAGTAGCCTCAAAAGCATTGAATATGGTACTTTCTCTGGTTGTAGCAGTTTGACCGCTATCACTTGTGAGGCCGTCAATCCGCCGACTTTGGGAGATGATGTCTTTTATGAGGTGGATAAAACCATTCCACTCTATGTTCCGGCTCAAAGCGTAGAGGCTTACCAAGCTGCTGACGGTTGGAAAGACTTTAAGGATAATACGTATCCTATTCTGGATGAGGCAATCGACCAAGTACAAAGTGACAAAGGACAAAGTACAAAGGCGCTTCGCAACGGCATTCTCTATATCGAGCGCAATGGCAAGACCTATAACGCAATGGGCGCAGAGGTGAAGTAAAACGCTATTGTTGGTGGCGGGCTTTGAGTTGGGCGCGGAAGAGTTGTTGTCCTTGCGGGCCTTCGTAGTAGTAGCCCTTACTGAATTTACCTTCTTTGCCGTGCCTAATGAGGACGGATGTTTCGTTAATTACTTTCATATTGTTATTTATTAGGTTGTTGTTATTCGTTGAGGATTCTTGAATCATCTTGTGGTCACGTTATGATAAGGTGTGACTGCTGTTCCACCGTTGTTTGAGTGTCGTCTTTTTTTCGCTTGACTGTCGTTCGACCGTCGTTCGACCGTCGTTCGACCGTCGATATCGACGGGTAACGAATTGGAGTTGTGGGGCGTTGTAAATTTGAGTGCAAAAGTACAACAAAAAATGGAATATGCAAATTTTTGTTGCATTTTTTAATAAAAATGCGCGGAGGCACATACAAAACCGCCTATGTCCGAGCCCTACACACAAAAATAGAACAAAAATGCAAAAAAAGGACGAAATATTTGCATATATGCAAAAAAAGTAGTAATTTTGCCGCGAAATTGATAAATATGGTCGTTTTGAATTGATATAATAAGTAGTTTTATGACAAAACTTAGTGTAAATATCAACAAGGTAGCTACGTTGCGTAACGCGCGTGGTGGTAATTATCCCGATGTAGAACGTTTCGCGTTAGATTGCGAACGTTTTGGTGCTCAAGGCATAACGGTTCATCCTCGTCCCGACGAGAGACATATCCGCAAGGAGGATGTGTATCAGCTCAAGTCTATTTTGACGAAGGAGTTGAACGTTGAAGGTAATCCGACAGAGGAGTTTATGGAATTGGTAATGGACGTTTGTCCTGCTCAGGTGACGCTTGTGCCCGATTCCCCGACCCAGCTGACGAGTAACCACGGCTGGAATCTGCATCACTATCTGCATTACCTTCAGGCTATTGTGGACGAGTTGCACTCGAAACGTATCCGCGTGAGCATCTTTGTGGACGCTAATCCAGAGATGGTTGAGTTGGCGAAGTCAACCGGTGCTGACCGTGTTGAGATTTATACAGGACCGTTTGTCAAGCAGTTCGAAGAGAACCCGAAGAAGGCTATTGAGCGTTTGCGTCCTGCGGCAGAGAAGGCTCGCGAGATGGGTTTGAGTCTGAATATGGGACACGACTTGAATCTCGAGAACTTGGGTGCACTGATTAAGGCCTTCCCGTGGATTGCAGAAGTTAGTATCGGTCACGCAATCATCACCGACGCTTTGTATTTGGGCATTCAGGAGACGATTCGTCGCTACCGCGAGGCGATTGCCAACGCTCAAGACGGACCGGCGTTGTAAGGTGGAAAGTGGAAAGTGGAAAGCGGAAAGTGGAAAGTGGAAAGTGGAAAGCGGAAAGTGGAAAGTGGAAAGTGAAAGGAAATTTTTTTAATTTGTAGAATATGTTATTTCAGATTGACACAGTAGCAGCCGCTGTAGCAGACAGCGTGGCTGTAGTAGAAGAACCCGTTCAGGAGTCGATTAATCTCTGGACGATGGCGCAATATGGCGGCTGGATTATGATTTTGCTTGCTATTTTGCTGGCTTGGGGCGTATATATCTTTATTGAGCGTCTCGTTGTTTTGCATTCTGCAACACGCGAGGACAAGACGTTTATGGATCGAATTCGTGACTATATCCACGAAGGAAAGATGGACTCCGCCATCAACCTATGCCATCAGACGGATACTCCTGCTTCCCGCATGGTAGAGAAGGGTATTTCCCGTATTGGTCGTCCGATGCAGGATGTGCAAGTGGCCATTGAGAACGTAGGTAACTTAGAGGTAAGCAAGCTGGAGAAAGGTCTTGTTATCATGGCAACTATCGCTGGTGGTGCTCCGATGCTCGGTTTCCTGGGAACAGTTATCGGTATGGTTCAGACATTCTTCAATATGGCGCAGAACGCCAGCGGTGTGATTGAGATGTCCACACTGAGCGAAGGTATGTATCAAGCGATGGTGACGACTATCGGCGGTTTGATTGTCGGTATTCTGGCTATGTTCGCGTACAACTTCCTTGTGGCTCGTATCGACCAAGTGGTTCGCGGTCTGGAAGGACGTACGATGGAATTTATGGACTTACTTAATGAGCCTGCATAATTATGTCACTCAAGAGACGAAATAGAGTATCGGCGACGTTTGCGATGTCGAGCATGACAGACTTGATTTTCCTGCTGTTGCTGTTCTTTGTGATGGCCAGCACGATGTCGTCGCCAAATGATATCAAGCTCAATCTTCCTCAAGCGAAGGCAAAAACCAACACCAAACAGGTGGTGGCGAAAGTGAGCATTGATAATCTCGGCAATTACTTTGTGGCTCTTGGTCGCGAGAAACCAGTTGAGATAGCTGTGGAAGACCTTGAGGCGTATTTGTGCGGAATTCAGCAGATGGATTCGACGATGTATATAGCGCTTCATGCCGACCAAGACATCGCTTATAAAGAGGTGGTCAACGTGCTCGATATTGCTAATCAACATAAAATGAAACTCGTTATCGCTACGAGAAATCATGGTAAGCAGTAAGAAATCAAATACGATAGCCGCTTTGGGAACCGTCATCTTTATGTTGTTGGTGTTCTTGCTGTTGTGGTTTATCTGTGTAAACCGCGTTCAAGAGCCGGAAGATGAGGGTATTGAGGTCGCTTTTGGCGTCACGGAAGAGGGTGGAGGCTACCAGCCGGAACAAACGACGGGTGGTCTCGAAGAAGCTGTTGCTCCTCCTCCTGCGCCTCAAGAGCCATCGAACAACGATTTGATTGCGCAAGAAGATGAGGAGTCGATAGAGGTTCAGCGTCAGCGCGAAGAGGCAGAGAAAGCCCGTCAGAAGGCCGAACAAGAGCGTCAGGAACGTGAGCGTGCTTTGGCAGAACAACGCGCGAAAGAGCAAGCTGCTATCGCGAAAGCTAATCAGCTCGGTTCGCTATTCGGTAATACCGGCGGAACGGGCAGTGGTGACACGCAAGGCAACAGCCAACGCGGTAACTCCGAAGTGGGACAAGGTTCGTCAGGCGGTACATCCTGGTCGCTTGCGGGACGCAAGTGCAAAGCACTTCCCAAACCCAGCAATGACTTCAAGCAAGAAGGTAAAGTGGTGGTGGCGATTATCGTTGACGGAAGCGGTAAGGTTGTAAGTGCCAAAGCAACGGAAGGTACTACGATTTCCAACGATGCGACCATTCAGCTTGCTTTGAAGGCAGCTTATAAAGCAGAGTTCTCTTTTACGGATCGACCGGACAAACAGTTCGGAACGATCACCTATATATTTAAATTCAATTAAACAGTTCAACCCTAAAACAACGATTTATGAACTATTTATTTTTAGACAACGGATTTGAAGAGATTGAGGCTATTACCGTAGTGGATTTGCTGCGTAGAGCAGGAATTCCTTTAACGACGGTATCGATTACGGGCAAGCCGATGGTTCTTGGCGCACATAACGTGGCCGTAGAAGCAGACGGAGTGTTCGAGAATGTAGATTTTGACGATGCAGAGATGCTAATTCTGCCGGGTGGTCAGACACATCTGGACCAGCATAACGGCTTGTGCGAACTGCTCGTTCAGCATAATGATGCAGAAAAACTCATCGCAGCTATATGTGCAGCGCCATCTGTTCTTGGCAAACTCGGCATCTTAAACGGCAAGCAAGCGACTTGCTATCCGGGCTTTGAGAGCTTCCTGGGCGAGAGCTATGTAGGCGGCTTAGTGGTTGAGTCGAAGAATATCATCACCGCCAAAGGTCCGGGACTTGCGTCCGACTTTGCGTTCTGCATCATTGAGAAAATCAAAGGCTCTGATGTCGCAGACCAAGTCTATGACACCGCTCAATACTAAAAGCGAAATAACGTAAAAACGACAATATTTTAATTATCAACATTATGAAGAAAATTTATCTTTTGATGGCTTGCACGCTTATTGCAGCCATGACATTTGCCCAAGAGGCAGCAACGGAAGAGGCTCCTGCTAAACCGTGGAAAGTATCCGGTATTGTTGGTCTGAATGCCAACGCTACAGGTCTTTGGAACTGGGCAGCGGGTGGTAATAACGCTATCTCAGGCGTTGCTTTCGGTAAGATTAAGCTTCTGTATCAGGAGAATCAGTATTCATGGGAATCGAACCTCGATGTAGAGTATGGTCTGAGTTGGATTGACCAGAAATACGACAAACTGCAGAAGACATCTGACCACTTGAAATTTGACACTAAATTCGGTTGGGAGTTCCATCCGACATGGTATCTGACCGCGATGGCAGCCTTCCAAACACAAATGGATCTTGGTCGCGCTTATAACGGTGATGAGACGTATGATGCTATTCAAAGTGCCATCCTTGCTCCTTCCTACACCGATATCTCGGTTGGTATTGACTGGAAGAAGAGTGTTAACGGTGCAGACTTCTCACTGTATCTGTCTCCTGTAGCAGGTCGTATCACTTCTGCTTACCTCAGCGATAAATGGAATCGCCGCTATTCCCAAGAAGCATGGTTAGCAGCCAACCCGACACTTACGAGTGCAGACTTTACTGATGCAGTATATGCTAACATGAAAGAAGGTCATGCAGATCTGCTCACTTCTATCCAAGAGGCTAACGGTACCTGGTACTATGACGAGAAAAACGTAAAACAATATCGCACGTATACAGCAGAACTTGGTTTGAACTTCAAGGGTTCGGTTAACTATACCTACAAAGACTTCAAACTCGCTACTACACTAACACTCTTCACTCCGTATAAATGGGACAAAGTTCGTATGTACTCCTTCGCCATTGGTGGAGAGGTTGATAACTATACCGAGGCCCAACTGAATGAGAAAGGCTACGACATCTCTATGGCTGATTTCGTTGGCTACCGCGATAATAACCGTCGTTTCGGTAACTTCGACGTGGACTGGACGGTGATGCTGTCGTATCAGTTCCTTAAATGCTTGAACGTAACTCTGAGCACCGACCTTAAGTACATCAACGGTCTGAAGATTGACAAAGTGTTAGCTGACGGAACTGTTGAGTCCAAAGAGCGCGTACAGTTCATGGGCATCATCGGACTTGGTGTAGGCTATAGCTTCTAATTGAACCGACACTATTCACATGGAAACGCTCAATAACTTAGAGCAAAATATATTGACTTTGCTATCTCGTTATTCCTCTCTGCAGCAGGACTATGCCCGTTTGCAGGAGGAAAACGAGCAGCAGAGGCTTGAAGTTATGCGTAGCCATGCGGAATTAGTGGAACTGCAAAATCAATACAAGACACTTCGTATCGCAAAAGGATTAAGCGAAGATCCGGAACAACAAGAGATAGCACGTCGGCATATTAATAATATGATCAACCAAATAGACCGCGTGCTGGAGATACTCAAAAAATGAGCGACCGCAAGCAAAATATAACCCTTAAACTCGATATCCACACTATTACGCTGGCCATTGACCCGGAGAAAGAGGAATTCTATCGTCAAGCCGGTGTGTGGTTAAATCGCAGATACCAATTATACCAATCGGCGTATCGCAATGATTCGCCGGAAAAACTATGGCTCAAAGTGGCATTGGAGGCAGCCGTTGGTCTGCACGCCGATGTGCGTGAGAAATCACTCGAGCCCGTTGAACAGAAAATAAATGAATTAAACAAGATAATACTTGATAAATTAAACGAAAAACAGTAAATCATGTCACCCGTTCTTTTAACAGTACTGATAAGTGTTGCAGCCTTCTTTGTAGGAGGCGGACTATGCTATATCATTTTCCGCTATACGAGTATAAGTATGCTTCGCAAGGCCGAAGAGGAAGCGGAAATCATTAAGAAAAATAAAATCGTTGAGGCCAAAGAGAAATTCATTGCTCTCAAGCTCGAGCACGACAATCAACTCCGTCAAGACGAGCAGCGCAAACAACAGCGTGAGCAACAGCTTCAACAGCGTGAACAACAACTCAACTCCCGTCAAGGCGACTTGCAACGTCAGCAGAACGACCTGCAACAGCGTCAACAACAAGTGGAGAACCAGCAGAAAGCACTCGAGTACAAGTCTGCTGAGATTGAGAAGATGCACAAACAAGCCGAAGCTCAACTCGAGCAACTGAGTGGCATGTCGGCCGAAGAAGCCAAGAAACAACTTGTGGAAGCCCTTAAGGATGAGGCGAAAACCGACGCGATGGCGTATATCAACGAGACTCTTGACGAAGCGCGCTTGACCGCAAACAAAGAGGCAAAGAAAGTGATTATTCAAACGATTCAGCGAATCGCTTCCGAGACCACTATCGAGAATGCTGTTTCCGTCTTCCATATTGATAACGAAGAAGTGAAGGGTCGCGTTATCGGTCGTGAAGGACGTAATATCCGTGCGCTGGAGGCTGCTACGGGTGTAGAGATAGTTGTGGATGATACGCCTGAGGCAATCACTATCTCCGGTTACGATCCTATTCGTCGCGAGATAGCACGTCTCAGCCTGCACCAACTCGTGCAAGACGGTCGTATTCACCCGGCACGTATCGAGGAAGTGGTTGCAAAAGTGACCAAACAAGTTGAGGACGAGATTATCGAAACCGGTAAACGTACGACCATCGACTTGGGTGTACACGGTCTCCATCCGGAACTGATTCGTTTGGTCGGAAAAATGAAATATCGTTCATCTTATGGTCAGAACTTGCTCCAACACTCCCGTGAGACAGCTAACCTCTGCGGTGCTATGGCAGCCGAACTCGGCCTTAACCCGAAGCGTGCCCGTCGCGCAGGATTGCTTCACGATATAGGTAAAGTTGCTGAAGAGTATGCTGACCTGCCGCACGCAGAAGCCGGTATGAAACTGTGCGAACAGTACGGCGAGAAGCCCGATATATGCAATGCTGTGGGTGCTCACCATGACGAGTGCGAAATGGAAACACTTATTGCTCCTATCGTTCAGGCTTGCGACGCTATCTCCGGTGCACGTCCCGGTGCACGTCGCGAAATTGTTGAGACCTACGTTAAACGTCTTAATGACCTGGAGAATATGGCAATGTCGTTCCCGGGTGTGGTGAAGACTTACGCTTTGCAGGCCGGTCGCGAACTGCGCGTTATCGTAGGTGCGGATAAGATTTCCGATAAAGATACCGAGTTGCTGTCATTCGATTTGGCCAAACGTATCCAAGACGAAATGACGTATCCGGGACAAGTTAAAGTGACCGTCATCCGCGAAACTCGGGCTGTCAACTACGCTAAGTAATCGCTGAATGGTCTATCGCGTAGCTGGACATAACTTCAGTATAGAATCTTCGGTAGAGGTGTTACATCTTCTGCCGAACTTTTCTGTTTTTGAGGTCCAAGACATACGGGAGTCGATGCTTTTTGCGCTACGAGTGCATATAACCGACTCATTGGACGTAACAGCAACGGGATATGACTTGCTGCATACTGATGCACAAGACGTAGATATGCCGCGCTTGGAGATATATCGTCGAGAGGGAGAGTGGCTCCTGTTAACCGCGATGTATCAAACCAGTGATATCTGTGCGCGGCTGGTGACTAATGCCGATTTTTCGCAAGCGGATTTATTTGTAACGCGAGAAGTCGTTAGTTTCGCCATTAATAACGCTACTATGCTACTCTTTGCTTTTACAGCATTGCACTACCGGACATTGGAACTTCATGCTTCGGTGGTCGTTCGAGGCGAAAACGGGTTCCTGTTCCTCGGCAAGTCGGGGACGGGAAAATCGACGCACTCGCGGATGTGGCTGGAGGCTTTTGAAGACGCGTGGCTGCTGAACGACGATAATCCGGTGGTGCGGATAGAGGATGATGGTGTGTGGGTCTATGGCTCACCTTGGAGTGGCAAGACTCCGTGCTATAAGAACGAGCGCCGTAGAGTAGGTGCTTTCGTACAACTGCGTCAGGCGCCGGAGAATAGTATCGAACAAGCGCGGCCAAGTAAGGCGTATATCAATATCTACGGCTCTTGCAGCGGACTGAAGTTTATGGAGTCCGTACGGGATGAGTTGTACGAGGTCGTGGCGGAGATAGTAGGGAAAGTGCAGGTCTGGGAGTTAGACTGCTTGCCCAATCATGACGCGGCTTATTTGTGCTGTGAGTCCGTGTCAATAAAAAGTACCTGACGCTCGCTGACCAGTGCGACAATATGGTTGCTGTATTTGTACGCAGTGAAGAACGGGGCGTCGCTTTCTATACGTGTTTTCAGCAACATTTCCCCGGATAGTGAGGACAGTATGGTTTGATGCGGTAGAACAACAAGGTAGTTCGTGTCCACCGGAAGGATAGTTATCACGCTGTCCTCAAGTGCAAAATGCATGTCGTGGATACCGAACGTCTCTCCTGAAATATCATTGGTATAAGACGTGATGGACTTTGCAGTCGGTCGGATATGTGCTGCAAAGGTAGTTGCGGTTATGGTACAACTGCTATCAGCAAGATGGAGATAAGTCGAGTCTTGATAGTGGAGTTGGGCGTAGTGGTATTGTAGTTGTGTATACGCTTTCTGTTGGTTGAATAGAAGGGCAAGATTCTGTTCTATATATTCATCGTCCGCCTTGTCCTGTTTGAAAGTAGGCGATTGTTCGATGCTTTTGATGAGTGCAGCCTGTTGCAGAAGTGCAATACTGTCTATGAGAGGCGACTGATAATCCATGCGGTTGATGCGGTTCAGTAGGATATCGTTTATCCGTATCTTGGCATTTGGATGCGCTATGGCGTGTCGCATCGCGTTGTACTCGTTGTCGATAGCGGCAAAATAGTCACGGTAGGTGTGGTCCTGCGCGTATAAGAAGTCTTTAGCCCATGAGGAATAATCCCATAGGACGACTTCGTTCTGGAGAATGTTGATGCTGGTTAATCCGTCAAGACGGTAGAGATTGATGGCTTCAAAACGGAAGTTAGGATGGTAGTCCTTGACAGGGAAGTCGTTAAGGGCCTGTTGGAGACTTTGGATATCATGTTGGAGCGAATCGGCTTGTGTTTGCAGATAGAGCAGTTGCTGTTTATCCTGGTCAGAGAGATGTAAATGCGCCATTTTCTCACGACCGTACTTTTCCGAAAAAGACGAGAATACAATACGGCATAGATTATAGCGGTTAACGAGTTGGTTGTAACTGTCGTATAGTGCCTTAGCTGTTTGAGATGTCTGATTGACGAAGTCTAATCGTTGCTTGATAAACTGCTGTAAATCAGCGTATTCCGGTCTCTTGCCGGTATAAGGTAAACCTTCGTAGTGGATGGGCTTAAGGGTTTGGTCTTTGGCGTAGTGCAGGCAATTGCCGTAATAGAGTTTGGTGCGATAGAGGTACTGGGTCAGTTCTTCGTAATCGCGGATAGGGTGTTCCGTCGGGATAAGGTCATAATAGATGTTTCCCAAGTGGAAGTAGGTGGCGTGGAACGTGGGAAGAAACTGTTGGTATTCGGACCATATATAGGCAGCCTCATGGGGCGTGGCTCGTTTTGCTTTAGCTGCCGTCTCGCCGAAATAATCTTGTGCGTGTATGCCGGCACAGAGGGAGACAAAGATGAGTATAAGTAGATAGCGCTTCATATTACATACCGGTTACTTTAAATTCTACACGTCTGTTGATAGCCCGATTGGTCTCGCTGTCATTAGGTACGAGCGGGCGTTTCTTGCCGTATCCGGTGGCTGTGATACGTTGTGGATGGATACCATTCTTGACAAGATACGTTCGTACGGCTTCACCCCGTTTTTTGGAGAGTTTGTCGTTATAGGCATCGGTGCCTCGGTCGTCGGTATGGGCAGAGAGCTCGATGCTGATAGTAGGATTCTCCTCAAGCAACCGGACAACCTTATTCAGCTCGTTATAGGATGATTCCATGAGTGCAGCGGAGTTGTACTCGAAGAGGATATTGCGTAGTTGCAGAACGAGTTCCTGCTTCAGCTGTCTCAGTCCCAGTGCCCAGTTAGTCGGCATAGCGGAATAGGGCAGAGTAATGGTGGTATCGCAGTAAACATATCCGGTTGCAGAGGCGTGTAGGGCATAGGTCTCGCCTTGTCTGAGGAACGTGGAATCAGCTATGTAGTTGATGTTTTCTTCATACGTCGGATTACTGAGTTGTACGGAACCTGTGATGGGCTCTTTGGTATCTATATCAAATAGTGCGATATGTACAGGTACTTTAGCGGGAGTGAGGTCAATATCTAATTCGGATTCGGTGAGAAGCACCTCTTTCTTGGTGTTGATAGTGAGCGGGGCCTCTCCGTATCCGTTTTTAGAGAAGACGATGGTATAGAGGTCCCCGATAGGCAAATCGAGAGTGGCTTCTCCTTTTGCTGCTCGTGCTACTTTGTTGATTTTATTGCTTGAAATGCGGTATTGGACGTCCTTGAGCGGAATCTGCATGTCTGCATCAAAGATATTGATGTGAATACGCAGGCTTTTGGCAAGCGTTATCGTTTGGCTCTCGCTGGCGTTGACCTTGAGTTGCCTGCAGTCCTGCTCAATGTAGTGATGCGAATAATTTGGAGCGGTGACATCGATGTGGTAGGATGTGCCGACCGGCAGGGCGATAGTGTATTGTCCCTCATTGTTCAGGCGGCAGAGCAATTTGGAGGTGATGGCATCGTAGATAGCGATGGTGTTGTTGATTAAGTGGCCGGTGTTTTTGTCCTTGACCATACCGGAGAGTGTCATAACGGGCAACGCGTTATAGGCGCTGTCTAAAGGTAGGTAGTCGGTGGTGTAGGTAGTGTCTTTTTTCGAGCATGTCTGTTTGGTAAATTGAATCGTCGGATTGGCAGTAGAAGCAGTAATGGCGATGCCGTAATAGTTTATGCCTTTCTCTTCTGGTGCATGGATAAGTGTTGGTAAATACCAGTTATATTTGCCGATTTTGCGCGTGAAATAAAGAGCATATTGGCGTTCTTTCTTTCCGGGAATTTCTCGTTTTGACGCAAATAGAAGTGTTTGGTTATCCGGCAGTATAAGTGGGGATATATCTTCTCCGGTAGAGATGATAATAGTTTGTCCGCTTTCCCAACTGTCGTTTTGCTTGGTGCTCAACAGGATAGTGTATTGGTCTTCGGATTTTTTGTTGTTCGGTATGGCAGGTGTACGTTGAACGAAATAAATCTGTTGTTCGTCACTGGTCATGCTTGGCCATAGTTCATCCAGTGGAGTGTTGATGCCGTTGAGTGCGACAGGTGTGGTCCATTTGTTGTTTTGTTTGTGCATTTCGTACAGGTCAAATCCCGTACTGTTAGGTGTTTTGGCGGAGAATATGATGGTACGCTTGTCGAATGAGGTACAACTGTGTTGTATCTGCCATCCGGCCCGCTGCAAGCCAGATAATTCGGGGAAATTGCGCACTTGGTGTATCTGAGCTGTGGCAAGGCGGATACAGGCGAGTAATATAATCAGGAAAGTGAATCGTTTCATACGTTGATTGTTACATGTTCAAAAGTATTGATTTTCTCCTTGTCATAAGGACCGTATATCTTGATATAGTTCTCTGTAAAGCCGCTCATTTGGTTTCCTGTTTTCTTTGATTCCCATAGGACTGTGGCTTGAGAGCCTTTGTGTTTGGCATAGAAGGCAGCGAGTTTCTCGTCGCTTATTTGATGTAAGATTTTACTGCGTCTCTCCCGCTCGGCTTTGGGAACGATATACAGATCCATATCCAGCATTTTGGTATTTGCACGCTCGGAGTAGGTAAACACATGTAGCTGACTAACAGGCAGTTGCGAGATAAATTGCAGATAATCGTTCCAGAACTCTTCCGTCTCTCCGCGCACGCCAACCATACAATCTACGCCGATGAAGGCATTAGGCATAACGGCTTTGATGTGCTGCACGCGCTCTGCGAAGAGCTCGCGTGTATAACGACGGTGCATAATTCGCAGCACTTCGTTTGAGCCAGACTGAAGCGGAATATGGAAATGCGGCGCAAAATGACGACTATGCGCCACGAAGTCGATAATATCGTCCGAGAGAAGATTGGGCTCGCAGCTGGAGATGCGGATTCGGAAATTAGCCTCAATGGAATCGAGCGCTTTTAATAAATCGAAGAAGGATTCACCGGTGGAGTGGCCGAAGTCACCGATGTTGACGCCGGTGAGGATAATTTCTTTGGCGCCGTCGGCAAGGGCTTGCTCCGCCTGAGCAACGATGTCCTTGATAAAGGGATTGCGTGAGCGTCCGCGCGCGAAAGGAATGGTGCAGTAGGTGCAGAAATAGTTGCAGCCGTCCTGGACCTTGAGGAAACAGCGTGTGCGGTCGTAACGCGAGTAGGCGTTAACGAAGTTAACGAGGTCCTTAGGTTGGAGGATGTCGATCTCGTCGAGGATAGTGGTGTCGGCGCAGGAGAGCGCTTCGCCCCGCTCTTGTTTGAGCTTGAGCAGCGCGGCATAGCAACCCGTGACGATAATCTTTGCATTTGGATGTTCGCGTCTCACGCGGTGTATGGCCTGCCTGTCCTTATGGTCAGCGGTGTCGGTGACGGTACAGGTGTTGACGATAACGATGTCCGCCTGTTCACCGGCTTTGACGCGTGTGTGTCCCTCGCTGACGAGACGCTGCATGATAGCACTGGACTCGGCGAAGTTGAGCTTACAGCCTAATGTAATGACTTTAATCTTCATGCTGAATGAGGGACGAGAGCAGTTGGTATGCCTCGCGGTACTCGGTCTTTTTGAGCAAGGACAGATGGTGCTCGATAACGTCTTGATCGCCTCTGACGGCCGGTCCTGTCTGTGCATCTCTCGGCGGCAGGGTGTGCACCTTAGCGGCTGTCTCGTCGATAAGCGGCAACAGCGCCGAGAACGGTATATGGGTATCGGCCAGGATATCCTTAGCGATAGCGTACATGAGGTTGGAGAAGTTATTGGCAAACACTCCGGCTACATGCAGCTTCTCTCGGTCAGCCTGCGAAGCCTCGTAGATACGCGGTGTGATGGTGAGCGCAAGCGTATAGAGGGCCGAGACGTCGTCTATGCCGCGCGCTTCGATAAAGACCGGCACGGAGGTGAAGTCCTCCAGTATATGCGACTTGGACAGCGTCTGGAAGGGGTAGAGTATGCCACAGTGGGGTTTGTCCAGTCCGAAGACGGAGATTGGCACCGTACCGCTGGTGTGTATATGCAAAGCGCGTTGCGGGGTGTGGACCTTGTTGATGACCTCGGCCAGCGCATGGTCGCGCACGGCGTAGATATAGACATCGGCGTTCTGCTGGATAGTATCCAAGCCGGTATAGCTGGATACCATCTCCACAGGTACGTTATTGCGACTAAAAGCCGCCAAGAGGTTGCAGGCAACGTTGCCTTGTCCAATGATGATGATTCGCATCAGCGCAGTTTTTTAGCATTGGCTTTTGCTTGCTCTCGAGCCATACGTTGTTGTTCGCGTTGCATCGCTTCGAGACGCGCCATAAAGCCCGATTTCTTGGGGTTATTGGCCTTCTTCTTGGCGTTGGCCTCCATCTCAGCAAGCAACTTCTTCTCGTCGATAGAGAGACGGAAGATCATCGTTTGGATGATGGTGAGCAGCAAGCTGAGGAAGTAGTAGTAGCTCAAACCGGCTGCATAGTCGTTGAAGAAGAAGAGGAACATGAGCGGCATGAGATACATCATGTATTTCATGAACTTCATATTCGGGTCAGTAGCCTGTTGTTGCATGGTGATGTAGGTGTAGATGAGGTTTACAGCTGTCATCAGTAAGCAGAACAGACTCAAGTGTGTTCCGAAGATAGGAATAGGTGTTGACCACGTCAATATGGCATCGTATGCCGATAAGTCGTCAGCCCATAGGAACGATTGTCCACGGAGTTCGATAGCAGTTGGGAAGAACCAGAACATAGCCATCAGTACCGGGAACTGGAAGAGCATAGGCAGACAGCCTGACATCGGGCTTGCGCCTGCGCGCGAGTAAAGCTGCATGGTCGCTTGTTGACGCTCCTGCATCTTTTCGGCCGGATACTTGGCGTTAATCTCTTCAATCTGCGGCTTAAGTGCACGCATTTTCGCGCTGGACTTATACGAGGCGAAGACGAAAGGCAAGATGATGAGCTTGATGACGATTGTCATGAGTAAGATGACGAGGCCGATATGTAGTCCCCAACCCATGAATAAGTCAAACATCGGTATGACGAGAATCATATTGATCCAACTTACGATTTTCCACCCAAGTGGCACGAGTTCTTTGAGATGCAGCTTTTCAGCCTTTGGCTTGTCTGCATCGTAAGCCTTAAGCGTATTATAGTGATTCGGGCCAAAATAGAAGCGGAAACCGGTTGACTTGAGTCCGTTAACATCGAACGGGACGTTCGTCCGGGTCTTGTATTCCTTGATATATCGTGTATGTTCGGACTGTGGTGTAGACTCCAGCGTAGAACCATCGAACGTTTCATCGGCAATCATGACGGTTGAGAAGAACTGATCTTTATAGCCAATCCATTTAATACGAGCACTCTCGCGTTCGGTATCGGCTTTGGATTCGCTAAGTTTCTCCATGTCTCCTCCATCGAGCATGTACTGCAGTTGTGCATAACGCTCCTCGAACTTACGGCCACGCTCTTGTTGTGGAATGAGCTGAGACCACTGCATCTCAAGCGAATTGACGTTTTGAGCAAGAATAGTTTTGGTGTTATGCGGCGCAATGACGAAGGAAGTCATATAATCATCCTCAGGCAGGGTATAGACGAAGTCTATATAAGCATCTTCCACATCCGAATGCAGGCGCATGATCACATTCTGGTCATTGGGCTGAATAGGCTCAAAATAGAGGTTCTTGGTGGAGATGATGCGGTTATTGGCCGTGATGAGAGTAAACGATAACTCACTCTCGTCAGCGCGAAAGAGACAGAGGTTATTGACAGAATCGCCATATGCCTTATACTCCTTCAGTTCGGCGCGAGAAATACGTCCTCCCTTGGTGTCGATAAAGAGCTTAACCTTGTTGTTCTCGAGCACGATTTCTTTACTCTCTCCTTGTGCTGATGGGGCAAATGGACCAAATACCGATGGTAATAGGTCATTGGTGGTTTGTGATTGTTGATTGGTGGTTTGTTGATTTTGTTCCTGTTCGGCGGCTATAGCGGCACTCAGCTGTTGTGCCTCAAACTCCATCTGACGAACATGTGAAATGCTGTCGTTATAACGCTGACGTTGTGCCAATTCTTCTTTGGAAGGACGCGTAATAAGCGTGAACCCGACAATAATTGCGGCTATAAGAAGGAAGCCGATCCAAGTATTTTTATCCATTCTGTATAATATATTTTATCTGCAATTTGTTTTCAAATTTTAGTGGCCGAATATAACGCCGATATATAGTCTCGGTCCGCTTGGTGTGACAAAATTGCTCCATTTGACAGACGGAACAGCTATGCCGTCGTTATCCTTACCAAAAGGAAGCATATAATCCAAGCGAAGCAGTAGAGCAATTTTATTCAATGCTATTTCCAAACCTACGTATGGGTCGAGTAGGAAGAACGGTGTTCTTACAAACGACGCGTTATACACCATATCATTCACACCCGTAGGCGCATTGGCTTCGTCCGGCACGTAGGTACGTCTTACCGATCCGCCACCAATACTCATTCCTATGAGTGGTCGAATAATTCCGAGATTGGCGTAGAAGTCGCACATAGCAGCTCCCCAGCTGCTGCGAATGTTAGAACCGGAACCCATTAGTGGCATATAAGACATATGGCCCTCACCTCCGAGATGGATATGATCCAACAGATGCAGTCGAAGCATACCACCTAAACCGAAAGTAAAACCGTCTTTAGGCAGGTCGGATATTTTGTCCTTATTGAGTGAACCATTTCGGAATAGTTCGTTTGGCGTCTGTGAGAAGGCATATCCGCCGTGAATCATCATGCCGCCTGAGAAGCCTGTGAAGATTTTCTTGTCCGATTTATCAGAATCGGACTTACTCTTTTTTGTACTTTTGTTATTGTCACTATCTGTTTGAGTGACTCGCACCTGTTCATCCGGAGCAGGTGTATAGGTGTCCTGCGACCGCCGCTGCGCCATGAGGCACAACGGCATAATCGCAAGCACTATGATAATAATCTTACCTTTCAATGTGTTTAGTATTTGCTATTAAATAATAGAGAACGCAACATCCATCATTTTGGTGAAGGTGTTTTGGCGCTCTTCTGCGGTGGTCGCTTCACCAGTAAGGATATGGTCACTAACGGTGCAGATGCAGAGCGCTTTCTTGCCTGCGCGTGCTGCATTCATATAGAGAGCCGGAGCTTCCATTTCGTCAGCGAGTACGCCCATTTTCGTCCAGTTTACTTTGCGCTCATCTTCGCAGTAGAAAACGTCAGTTGCGAATACATTACCAACGTGGTACTTGTAGCCGAATTTCTCGCATGCGTCAACTGCTTTGCGGCAGAGGTCGAAGCTTGCAATAGGAGCGAAGTTACCCGGCAGGTTGTATTGTGCGCCGTAGTTGCTGTCCGTACAAGCACCTTGTGCGATAACGATATCGCCGAGGTTGACGTACATCTGACGTGAGCCGCAGGAACCAACGCGGATGATGGTGTCCACATCGTAGAAGTTAAAGAGCTCGTAGGTGTAGATACCGATAGAAGCCATACCCATACCGTGTCCCATAACAGTAATCTGTTTGCCTTTGTAGGTGCCGGTAAAACCGAGCATTCCGCGAACGTTGTTGATTTGAACCGGATTCTCGAGGTAGCGCTCTGCCATTAGTTTAGCGCGGAGCGGGTCACCCGCCATAATCATAGTCTTGGCGATTTCGCCGTACTTAGCCCCAATGTGAGGGGTTGGACAATTTTCTTTTGCCATAATTGTAGTGTTTTTAATGGTTAATACTATTGTTTATTTTGTTGTTTCAAAAATGTTATTGCGCGTTCGAGGTCAGCCGGTGTGTCGATGCCGATGGAGGCGGTGTGACAGACGGCGACTTTGATCTTGTAGCCGTTCTCAAGCCAGCGGAGTTGCTCGAGGCTCTCGGCTTTCTCCATAGGCGTTTGAGGGAGTTGGGTTATTTGTTTGAGCACCTGTGCGCGGTAGGCGTACATACCGATATGCTTGTAGTGCAGATGTTGCGCGAGCCATTCGGACTTATCTATTCCGCGCAGGTACGGTATCACCGACCTCGAGAAGAGTAGGGCAGTGCCGTCCGGCGCCATCACCACTTTGGGCGTGTTCGGATTCTCGAGTGCTTCCAAGCCATCGGCTTCCGTAAAGGGCTTGACGAGTGTTGCGATCTGAGTTGTTGCGTCGTCAAAGCAGGACTTAATCGCCTCAATCTGCTCCGGCTGAATAAACGGTTCGTCGCCTTGGATATTGATGACCACGGCTTCGCCTTGGATAGACAGTTTCTCAAACGCCTCGAGACAACGGTCTGTACCGCATTTATGGTCGGCACGGGTCATGACCACTTCGCCGCCAAAGGCTTTGACGCAGTTGTATATGCGCTCGTCGTCCGTAGCCACTACCACGTCGGCGAGGGCTTTCTTCGCTTGCTCATAGACACGCTGAATCATGGGCTTACCGCCTAAATCGGCCAAAGGCTTGCCGGGAAAGCGTGTGCTGGCGTAGCGTGCCGGTATAATTCCTACAAATCGCATATTATTCGTTGTATATCTTGCTTAGTAGATGGAGTGCTCCACCTAATGTTCTTACTTGCATAATGGTCATGTGCCGTTTGCCTGTTTTCTGTCCCTGTTTGTCCACATCTTCCACCACACGGCATCTGTCTAATCGTTGCGTTGCAAAGAGTAAAATCTTGCCGAAGACCTCGGATTGCCAGTATTTGTCGTTATTCGTAATGAAATACATGGTCATCCGTTCGCCTTTGAGGTAGATTTTCTCTATTCCCATTTTGCAGCAAAGCCACCGTAGTCTGACCACGTTGAGCAGTTCTTCGGCTTGTTCAGGCAGTGGTCCAAAGCGGTCTATGAGCCGTTTGGTGTAGGCGGTTAGTTCGCCCTCGTCACGCAGGCTATCGAGCTCTTTGTAGAGCGTGATACGCTCGCTGATATTCTCCACATAATCCTGCGGGAAGCACAGCTGCAGGTCGCTCTCGAGTTGGCTGTCCGCGGCCCAGTTGGTCGTTTGCGGCAGGTCTTCGGGCGCATTGTCGAAGAGGTTGAGTTCCTCCTTAAGCTCCGTGACCGCTTCGTTGAGTATGCGCTGATAGGTCTCGTAACCAAGGTCGGCTATGAATCCGCTCTGTTCAGCTCCGAGTAGGTTACCTGCGCCACGGATATCGAGGTCCTGCATAGCCAGGTGGAAGCCTGCTCCGAGTTCGGCAAAGGTGGATATAGCATCGAGTCGCCGTCTTGCATCTTCGGTCAGCAGTTCGCGTTCCGGCGCCACAAGGTAGCAGTAGGCTTTGCGGTTACTTCGTCCTACACGTCCGCGTAGTTGGTGCAAGTCCGCCAGACCGTAATGCTGCGCCGAGAAGATGACGATGCTGTTGACATTCGGTATATCCACTCCGGACTCGATAATCGTGGTCGAGATGAGCACATCGTAGTCGTAGTTGATAAAGTCCTCGAGCCGCTTCTCCATCTCGTCGGTAGGCATCTGTCCATGGGCCGTAACGATACGAGCCTGAGGGCAGAGACGCTGAATCTTATGCGCTATGCGGTCAAGCATCTCAATGCGGTTATTGACAATGAACACTTGTCCATTGCGACTCATCTCCAACTCGATTGCCTCTTGGATAATATCTTCGTCCTCCGGCGTGATGACCTCTGTCTGAACGGGATAACGGTTCTGCGGCGCGGTGGTCATAACGCTCAAGTCACGTGCACCCAAGAGCGAGAACTGTAATGTTCGCGGAATAGGTGTAGCCGTGAGCGTGAGCACATCGACGTTGGTTCGCAGGCTCTTGAGTTTCTCCTTAACCGCTACGCCGAATTTCTGTTCCTCGTCAATGATGAGTAGTCCGAGGTCTTTCCAGCGGACGGTCTTACCCACGAGCTTATGCGTGCCGATAAGGATATCTATCTCGCCTTTCTCTAATCGCTCCAGTACGTCCGCCGTTTCTTTGGCACCCTTCGCGCGGCTGAGGTATTCAATCTTCACTGGGAAGTCCTTGAACCGCTCGGTAAAGGTGTTATAGTGCTGTAGCGCCAGAACCGTTGTCGGCACGAGCACCGCCACTTGTTTGCCGTCCGTAGCCGCTTTGAAGGCTGCGCGCATGGCTATTTCGGTCTTACCGAAGCCCACGTCGCCGCAGATGAGTCGGTCCATCGGCATCGGGCTCTCCATATCGCGCTTGACGTCGATGGTCGCTTTGGCTTGATCGGGCGTGTCTTCATAGAGGAACGATGCCTCCAGCTCATGCTGCATATATCCGTCCGGCGTGTAGGCAAAACCTTTCTGCCCTTTGCGCGTAGCGTAGAGCTGAATAAGGTCGCGCGCGATATCCTTGACCTTGTCTTTCGTCCGCTCCTTGAGTCGTTCCCAGGCACCACTGCCGAGTTTGGATATCGTCGGCGCAGCGCCCTCACGACCTTTGTACTTGGCGATACGATGCAGATTGTGGATGCTGACGAAGATTGTGTCTCCGTCGCGATAGGTGAGGCGAATCATCTCCTGCGGTTTGCCGTTGACGGTAGTTGTCACCAGACCGCCAAACTGTCCGATACCGTGATCGCTATGCACCACATAATCGCCGAGCCGCAGTTGGTTAATCTCTTTGAGCGTGAGTACCGCTTTGCCTCGACGCGCATTCTCCGAACGGAGTTGTACGCGATGGTAACGCTCGAAGATCTCGTGGTCCGTATAGCAACAAATCTTTGCCTCGTTGTCCACGAATCCCGCGTGCAGCGTCTTATCTATCGGCGTGAAGCGCACAGGTTCGCTGTTGTCGTTTGCTGCAATATCTTCAAAGATCGCTTGTAATCTATCTGTTTGTTTCTTTTGGTCCGCCAGGATATAGACTCGGTAGCCTCTCGATAGCCTCTCGTGCAAGTCTTCCACGAGCAGTTCGAAGTTCTTGTGGAAAATAGGCTGGGGCAGGATGTCAAACGCTATCTTGTCGAAGGTGGGGAAGAAGCTCTTCGCCCCGATCTCGATAGTCTGCTTATCCCTAAACTCCAAACTCTCCACTTTGAACTGCACGACCGCGAAGTCGTTCGACCCCCAAACCGTATTTTTCGGCAGGTAGTCCACGAGCGTGGCGTTGGTCTCTTCCGCATCGTTGACGCCATTGAGAGCTGCCGTCTCGACGCGCTCTTTGGACAACTGTGTCTCGATATCGAACGTGCGCAGGCTGTCTATCTCGTCGCCGAAGAAATCCAGACGGTACGGGTCGTCATGCGAGTAGCTGTACACGTCCATGATTCCGCCTCTGACGGCATATTGGCCCGGCTGATAGACGAAGTCCACACGCTCAAAGCCCAGTTCGATAAGCATGTTGCTCAGGGTCGTTTGCGCAATCTTATCGCCTTGCTTGACCACTACCGTCGACCTGCGCAAGGTCAGCGTATCCGGTGCTGATTCGGCCAGCGCTTCAGGGTAGGTGACAACGAGCCAATTCTCCTCCGGATTGCGGTCGAGATACGTCAGCACTTCCGTCCGCTGGATCTGCATGGCTTCGTCCACACCTTGCCTGCGCCTACGACTCGTCGGAAAATAGAGCACGTTAGCGCCCAAGGTCTGCAGATCGGCAAAGGCGTACTGCGCCTCGTCCTGGCTATCCATGACCAGTAACATCGGTCTGTCCGCTGACAGCCGCGAGAGTATCAGATACCTTGCGGACGCATTGAGCCCGGTCAATAATAAATGACCACTCTTTTTGCGCAGGTAGTTACCTATTGCATCCACTTGTGGATGCCCTGCCATTAAGGTATTTAGTTCCTCTATAGTCATAGAGCGTGCAAAATTACAACTTTTTTTCGACGTAGGCAAATATTTTTACAAAAAAAAGAATTTATTCTGTTTTTTGGTCATAAATGCAAAATTTATTTGCATGAATGCAAAATAAATAGTAATTTTGCAGGCTGATATGTGTAAAACCTTTAAAAGCGAATGAAAAAGCATCTATATATTATTTTAGCCTTCTGCCTGTTCGGTCTTTTCACGAGCACTTCGGTTGCGTTGGCTCAGATCCCAGCGAACTATTATTCTGCTGCTAATGGGAAGAAAGGTGAGGCGCTCCGTACGGCTCTCAATTCGTGTATCAGTAATCATACTGTTCTTAACTACGATGCTTTGGAGCAATATTATATTCCGACTGATTTTCGGCCGGACGGCACACTGTGGGATGTCTATTCAACCTGTTCGTTTAAGTACGAAGATGCGGGTGGTACGCAAAATGATTTCTGCCAACATTGGAACAAAGAACATACCGTTTGCCAATCGTGGTTTGGTTCAGGCGGTATGGGTAGTGATCTCTTCCAAGTGCTGCCTACCGATGCACGTGTGAATAATCTGCGAAGCAACTGGCCTTATGGCGAAACGAGTGCGCGAAACGATAATATCTCCAAAGGTGCGCCTTATGCGCTAGGACATCTTGGTTCGAGTAGTTTTTCTGGCTATACTGGTGTTGGAACCGTTTACGAGCCGGACGATAGATACAAAGGTGACATCGCTCGCATCTATTTCTACATGGCGACTTGCTACCTCAAACAATCCCTTAATGCTTCCAATGGGGCCACGATGTTCACATATTCCGGCGGCACAACGGGATTGACTGCTTATTCTGTGGCATTACTTATGAAATGGCATCGAAATGACCCCGTCTCCTATAAGGAAATCGCGCGTAATGACTCTGTTTATAAGCAGCAAGGTAACCGCAACCCGTTCGTGGATTTTCCAGAACTGGCAGAATATATATGGGGCAATAAGACTGCTTCGAATTTCGACTTGGCTTCTATTCTTACGGCGTACAGCAAGGAATATGTGCCGCTTGATATGGAGGGTAGTGAGCAAACCGATTATGATAAGTTTGGCGTCAACTGGTTTGCTAATGGACAGAAGATCCAAACGGACTCTGTCTTTAAGAATCATAAACTATCCGAGTTACCTCCTGCTCCTATTTCGTGCTCGACGTACAGCAATACTTTTGTCGGTTGGAGTAATGCCGCTATTGCTGGCAAGGCTCAAACTCCTCCGTCTGTTCTGTTTACTACACCGGCTGAAGCGCCCACTATTAACGCCAACTCGACTTTCTATGCCGTCTTTGCACATGCTGAACAAGGGCAAGGAGTCGGTACCGTCACCAGTACGGCGGAGTTTACCGATGCGGCCGGTTATAAGTCGAGTAGCACCACCGAAATCAAGTGTGCAGAAGCTGGAAAAGTGCATATCGCATTTGCACAAGCCAATGCAGGCAATTTTGCGAAATACTTCACGGAACTGCGTTGTTACGGTGGTTCAACTATCACACTTTCCGGAGCTACTATCTCGCGGGTTGAGTTTGTTCCTGCCAGCTCGAACGACAAGAAGAATGCACTTATCCCGAACGTAGGCTCAATGGATGCTACAGGCCTGATTTGGAGCGGTTCAGCGGTAAATATTGTCTTTACTGTAGATGGTACAAGTGGTTACCGTGGATTGTCTGCCATCAAAGTGACTTACGATGATAATACGACCGTATATATCTATTCCGACTATCTCACTTCCTGCGACGGAAGTGTGACGGCTGTGGAACAAGTGCCGATGCAGCAAGCCGCTGCGCAGAAAGTGCTGATAGACGGCAAGTTATATATCCTATTAGGAGAGAAAATATTTACTGTAACCGGACAACAAATCAAGTAATATCATGAGAAAATTTCTATCATTTATTATCATGCTCTGTTCTGTAGGTCTTTTTGCAGAGCAGATGCCGGCAGGCTTTTATAATAGCGCTGACGGTAAGAAAGATGCGGCGCTTAAAGTAACGCTCAAGAACCTCATCCATGATCATAAAGATATTACCTATGGTAGCGGTCTTAACCATACATGGGAGGTGTTTTACTATTCGGATCAGGATGAAAACGGCGATTGCATGGACATGTATTGCGACACATGGCAAAAATTCACTTCACCTGGAGCTGTTGTCTCTGGATGTAATATTGAACATAGTATGGCCAACTCTTGGTGGGGTGGTGCGAAAACGCCTCCGTACGATGATTGTTATCATCTAAACCCATCTAACTCAACAGCAAATAGTGCACGAAGCAATTATCCGCTCGGCGTGCCCGAGAAAGGTGTGTTTACTTCCGGATCACTCAAAATAGGTAAGATACACCACGATAAACTCAATGTCGATTTCTCTGTGTTTGAACCAAAGGATGAATACAAAGGCGACTTCGCCCGCGCGTACTTATATATGGCTACTTGCTACGGACAGGATGAAAAGGGTGAATATCCGGACCTGAAGTCAAACACAAAGAAACCTTATCCGGGTTGGCGAATTGATAATGATCAAGTTGGCTCCAAGTACGCCATGCAGAATGACAACTATTTGGAGTTTCAGCCTTGGGAGCAGGAAGTGATTATCCAATGGCATCGCCAAGACCCTGTTTCCGAGAAAGAAATCAAGCGTGCAGACGCCGTGAGTGACTTCCAGCATAATCGCAATCCGTATATTGACTATCCTTACCTCGCAGAGTATATATGGGGCAAGATGGCAGGCAAGGCGGTTGATATGTCGCATCTTGTTTCGTCCACCGACCCGCGTTTTATTCCGGGCAAGAGTGACGGCTGGTCAGACGAACCTGTTACAGCAATAGACGCAGTAATAGTAACGCCTAAAGCAACGAAGATCTTCCGTAACGGACAAGTCCTTATCCTCCGCGACGGACACCTCTACAACATCATGGGACAAGAAATTGAATAACAAACAACATAACAACAAACAACTTAAAACATGGAAGAAAAATTGAACCTGTTGGCCGATTTCCCTGCCATCTCTACCAAAGAGTGGAAGGACAAAATCATCACCGACCTCAAAGGCGCCGATTTCGACAAGAAACTTGTATGGCGCACACCGGAAGGGTTTAATGTACAGCCTTTCTACCGCCAGGAAGACCTGCGCGGACTGAAAACTACCGTTTCCGCGCCCGGACAATTCCCGTACGTCCGCGGAACACGTACCAACAACGAGTGGGCTATCCGTCAGAACATCTGCGCATGTGAGAACCCGCGCAAAGCAAACAAGCTCGCGCTCGACATCCTTAACAAAGGTATCACTTCGCTCGGATTCTGCCTCAATGCCGACAAACTTAACTACCGCTACATCAAGAACTTACTCAAGGACATTGATGCACGCGCAATCAACATCAACTACACCATCTGCGCTTGCAAAGCTGCCAAACTCGCCGACATCCTCGTGCGCTACTACGGACGTTGCGGGTACGACTTCAAGGCCGTTTATGGCTCCATCAACGTGGACCCGATTAAGAACATGCTCATCAAGGGCAAGGACCTCAGCCGCGAACAGGTGACCGAGAAACTCGTTGCTGCTATCAATGCGTGCAAGACACTCGTTAACTACCGCGTCGTAGGCGTGAACTCCGTTATCCTTAATAACTCGGGCGCATACTGCGCACAGGAGCTCGCGTACGCACTCGCATGGGGAGCTGACTACATGACCATGCTCACCGAAGCCGGTGTGCCGAACTACCTCGCAGCTCGTGAGATTCGCTTCAACATGGGTATCGGCGGTAACTACTTCATGGAAATCGCTAAGTTCCGTGCAGCTCGTCTCCTCTGGGCTAAGATCGTGGAGGCATACAAAGCCCCAATCTTCACACACGCCCTCAAAGAGGCTGCTAAGATGAATGTCTGCGCCGAGACCAGCCGCTTCAACATGACTATCTTCGACGCTTATGTCAACCTCCTCCGCACACAGACCGAGACTATGTCTGCTGCCCTTGCAGGGGTGGACGAGATCATCGTTTCGCCGTTTGACGTCACCTACGAGCGTCCGACCGAGTTCGCAGAGCGTATCGCACGCAACCAACAACTCCTGCTCAAGGAAGAAGCACACTTCGACAAAGTCGTTGACCCCGCTGCCGGTTCCTATTACCTCGAGAACCTCACCAACAGCATCGCTGCCGAGGCATGGAAGCAGTTCCTCGCTATCCAAGAGCAGGGTGGGTTCTTCGAGATGGTTAAGGCCGGTAAGATCCAGGAAGCTGTGGCTGCTAACCTCAAAGCGCGTCTCGCTGACGTGGCTAAACGCAAAGAGGTGCTCCTCGGCTCCAACCAATTCCCGAACTTCACCGAGAAAGCCGCTAAGAAGATTAAGGACAACGCCGGCGCTTGCAGTTCTATCTGCAACTGCAAGAAGAACGCTTGCGAGAAACCTGCTGAAGGCGCTATCCCTACGCTCCCTGTTGCTCGTGCAGCTGAAGAGTTCGAGCAACTCCGTCTTGAGACCGAAGGCGCTAAGCATCAGCCTATTGCCTTCATGCTTACCATCGGTAACCTCGCTATGCGTATCGCACGTGCACAATTCAGCTGCAACTTCCTCGCTTGCGCAGGCTACAAGGTTATTGACAATAACGGCTTCAAGTCCGTTCACGAAGGTATCAAGGCTGCCCGTAAGGCCAAAGCCGACATCATCGTCCTCTGCTCGTCCGATGACGAATATGCAACCTTTGCTCCACAAGCTTGGTTAGAGCTCGAAGGCGCGAAAGAGATGTTTATCGTAGCTGGTGCTCCCGCTTGCATGGAAGACCTCCAGAAGCTCGGAATCCAGAACTTCATCCACATCCGCTGCAACGTCCTCGAAACATTGAAACAATACAATTCCCAACTCCTTAATAAGTAATCGTTATGAAACCAGATTTTAAGAAAATTGATATCAAGAAGGTTTCAGCAACTAAGGTGCTGGGACCGAACACAGCCGACTGGCAGACGCCTGAGCTCATCAACGTCAAGCCTGTCTATACCAAAGAAGACCTTGAGGGCATGGAGCACTTGAACTATGCTTCAGGTATTCCTCCTTTCCTTCGTGGCCCGTACAGCGCTATGTACCCGCTGCGTCCTTGGACTATCCGTCAATACGCAGGATTCTCTACCGCCGCCGAGTCCAACGCTTTCTATCGTCGTAACCTCGCTTCCGGTCAGAAAGGTCTGTCCGTGGCCTTCGACCTGCCGACACACCGCGGCTATAATGCCGATAACATGCGTGTCGTTGGTGACGTAGGTAAAGCCGGCGTAAGTATCTGCTCGCTCGAGGATATGAAAGTCCTCTTTGCAGGTATCCCATTGAACAAGATGTCCGTCTCCATGACCATGAATGGTGCCGTACTGCCTATTCTCGCGTTCTACATCAACGCCGGTCTTGAGCAAGGCGCAAGCCTCGACGAGATGGCCGGTACCATCCAGAACGATATCCTCAAAGAGTTCATGGTGCGTAACACCTATATCTATCCGCCTAAGTTCTCAATGAAGATCATCGCCGACATCTTCGAATACACCTCGCAGAACATGCCGAAGTTCAACTCTATCTCCATCTCCGGCTACCACATGCAGGAAGCAGGTGCCACCGCTGATATCGAGTTGGCTTACACGCTGGCCGACGGTATGGAATACCTCCGCGCCGGTGTCAATGCAGGTATGTCTGTGGATACGTTCGCTCCCCGTCTGTCCTTCTTCTGGGCTATCGGTATGAACCACTTCATGGAAATCGCCAAGATGCGCGCAGGTCGTATGTTGTGGGCGAAGATCGTGAAATCCTTTGGTGCGAAGAACCCCAAATCAATGGCATTACGTACCCACTCGCAGACTTCCGGTTGGTCGCTCACAGAGCAAGACCCGTTCAACAACGTCGGTCGTACTTGTATCGAAGCTATGGGTGCTGCACTTGGTCATACCCAGTCGCTCCACACCAACGCGCTTGACGAGGCTATCGCACTGCCGACAGACTTCTCTGCTCGTATTGCGCGTAACACGCAGATCTACATCCAAGAGGAAACCAAGGTCTGCAAGGAGATTGACCCATGGGCTGGTTCGTACTATGTAGAGTCTCTGACTAAAGAGATTATGGACAAAGCTTGGGCGCATATCCAAGAGATTGAGAAACTCGGTGGTATGGCTGCTGCTATCGAAACCGGTATTCCTAAGATGCGTATCGAAGAGGCTGCTGCGCGTACGCAAGCGCGTATCGACTCCGGCAACCAGAAGATCATCGGCGTCAACGAGTACCGCCTTGAGCACGAAGACCCGATTGACATCCTCGAAATCGATAATACCGCCGTTCGTGAGGAGCAAGTCGCTCGTCTCAAAGAACTCCGTGCACATCGTGACGAGAAAGCCGTACAGGCTGCCCTCGAGGAAATCACCAAGTCCGTACAGGCTTGGGCGGATGGCGGTAAGGGCGAGAACCTACTCGCACTCGCTGTCAAAGCTGCCGGTCTCCGCGCTTCACTAGGAGAAATTTCCGACGCTTGCGAGAAAGTCGTAGGTCGTTATAAAGCAACTATTAGAACTATTTCAGGAGTGTATAAAGCAGGAACAACATCAGACGCCGAGTTCCAGGAAGCTTGTCGTCTCACGGCTGAGTTCGCCAAGAAAGAAGGCCGCCAGCCGCGTATCATGATCGCTAAAATGGGTCAGGACGGTCACGACCGTGGTGCCAAAGTTGTCGCTACAGGTTATGCTGATTGCGGTTTCGACGTCGATATGGGACCGCTCTTCCAAACACCCGAAGAAGCCGCTAAACAGGCCGTTGAGAACGACGTACACGTACTCGGTGTATCGTCACTTGCCGCTGGTCACAAGACCCTCATCCCGCAAGTGATTGCCGAACTCAAGAAACTCGGACGTGAAGATATCATGGTTACCGCCGGTGGTGTCATCCCCGCGCAGGACTATGACTTCCTCTACAAAGCCGGTGTCGCCGCCATCTTCGGCCCCGGTACCTCCGTCGCTCACTCCGCCAAGATCGTCATGCAGTTGCTGATGAACGAGCAGTAATAGAGTAGAGCAGGATATCAAGAAAAGCGACCGCAAGGCCGCTTTTCTTTTCCCGTTTCCCGTTAACCGCTAACTCGTTAAACGAGGGCTTAGCCCTGGTATGCCACTCACGTGGTCAATCGGATCTAAAAATACAACTTTACTCATAGTTTTTAAGGGTTTACACATTAGACATTACTTATTAAACAATACTTTAAATCAAAAACGCGGCTGTTTGGTTGTTGCCTTCTAATCTAACCGAATGGGTTTTTCACTTTTTGTAAGCATAGCGCTTTTTCGTGAGGTGGTAAGCTGACTGCGTCAGCGTGGGTTGGCTATTAAGGCGCGCTGCAAACTCGTTTGTGAGCGCGATTTAAGAGACAATTACGCTCAGGCTTAGCGGGGTCCCCACAGAGCTTTGCTCGCATGGGGGAAGCGTAGGACACAGCGGAGCACTCTACGAGCTACGGGGTAGCGAGTCGTGCAAGCTGTAGTCTAAGC
>JAFSPA010000003.1 GCA_017443145.1 Paludibacteraceae bacterium | reverse complement strand
TTCCGCAGTTTGATAGGGTCTTTGTTTACGCTCATAGCTGCTATATTTTGTGACTTTTTTGTTACTCTTACCGTTTCGGGTCACAAAATTACAACAAAAAAACGAAACAAACAAATAAATAAAGTAAAAAATAAGAAAAAAATGAGAATTGCGCCGATATTGCAAAGTTCAGCATTTATTGGAGTTAGTTTTATCTTGTTTGTATCTTGCCTTACTTTCCAAATTTACGCCTTACTTTCCAATACAGAATTTACTGAATATATTGTTTAGTACTTCTTGCGATGTGATTTGTCCTGTTATCTCGCCGAATGCTGTCAGGCAATCCTGCAAGTCCATCGACAGGAACTCACCGGAGACTTGCTCGTCCAACCCTTTCTGCACACGGACGATAGACTCTTTGGCACGCACCAGCGCCTCGTAGTGGCGAGCATTGGATATAACCGTACCGTTATGGTTCATCTGCGCGCGCGCGATTTCAATAAGGCGTACTTTGAGTGGTTCGATATCATTATTCTTCGCCGATATCACGATGGCCTCGTCCGCCATTGGCTGTTCCACCAAATCGCTCTTATTCAACACCCGAATAACAGTCTTGCCTCTCGCTAGCGTCTCGCTAGCCTCTCGATGAGACGTGATATCTTCGACATAGATAACTATCTGCGCTTTGTCGATAGCCTGTCGGCTGCGCTCGATACCCAAGGACTCAATCGTATCGTCCGTCTCGCGAAGACCTGCGGTGTCGATAAGACGGAAGAGGATACCATCCAACACAAAACGATCCTCTATCGTATCACGTGTCGTACCGGCGATATCACTTACAATAGCGCGGTCTTCACCCAAGAGCGCATTGAGCAGCGTGGATTTGCCCGCATTAGTAGGTCCTGCAATAGCAACAGCGATGCCGTTCTTAATGGCATTACCTGTTTGGAACGATTCCGTCAGTGCCATCAGGTGGTTAAAGATCGCATCCGCCAGTATTTTGAGTTCGCTTCGGTCAGCAAATTCTAACTCCTCGTGGTCTGCGAAGTCCAGTTCGAGTTCAATAAGACTGGTGAAATGCAGCAGTTGGTCTCGCAGCGACGCTAATTCGGTCGATATGCCCCCTCGTAAATGACTAAGTGCCAAATCTTTCTCGGCCTTGGTCTCTGCCGCAATTAAGTCCGCTACAGCCTCTGCCTGCGATAGGTCCATCTTGCCATTAAGGAACGCCCGCTGGGTGAACTCACCGGCTTTCGCCAAGCGACAGCCCGCATCCGTTAGCCAACGTAATGTCTCCTGCTGAATAAAGAGACTGCCGTGACACGCAATCTCCACCACATCCTCACCCGTGAACGAATGCGGAGCACGAAAAACAGAAACAAGTACATCGTCCAACACCTCGTCTCCACGATGGAGCGACGTGTAGTGAACAGTATAACCTTTGGCTGAATGTAAGGGACAGGTCAAACGCTCCACAATAGAGATAGCCTCCGGGCCACTCACACGAATAACGGCGATTCCACCTATTCCATACGGGGTTGATATGGCACTAATGGTATCCATTAAGTTCTTTTTTCAAACGAACGTGCAAAAGTACAAATAATTTGCGACATGGGCAAATTATTTAGGAGAAAAATGCAGGATTTCTTCGTAATCCGTCACCCTTCGGTGTGACGTCTTACAAGCCAAAACAAAAAACTGCACTTGAAAGCAAGCTCTCAGATGCAGTTTGTCGTTTTGTCTTGTGATCCATGCAGGATTCAAACCTGCAACCCCCACATCCGTAGTGTGGTACTCTATTCAGTTGAGCTAATGGACCCAGAGGTGTCCCCGCTTAACGGGGAAACCGGCCTCCGCCGGAAGGGGCAATCCCCTTATTACTTTCAAAAAAGCGTGCAAAAGTACTGCTTTTTTTTGAACTGACCAAATTTTTCAACAAAAAAAGTGCAAAAATGTTCACTTTTGCACTTTTTTCTTGTATTTTGCACCACGAAGGTGGCATTTTTAGCACTTATTCCTCTTCGATTTGCGTATCTTTGAGGTCCTGATAGAAATGTGCCTGTGCGGTTGCCATATACGGCATGAGCCAAATGAATCCGATTCCGGCCGTGAGGATGGACAGAATCATCCAACCGATGAAAGTGAACTGCAGAACAAACAAGTCCCACTTATGTCCACGCATCAACTCACGGCTCAGTCTCAGCGCTTCGCGAGCACCAATCTCCGGATAGTCACGCAGTAGATAAGGAATCATCTGATACGCGTAGCCGAGGATGACACCGCCGATACCAAGAGTCACTATAGATACTGGAACGATAATAACCAACTCAAGGATAAGGGCTTTCACGTAACGCACCCAATCGGATTTAAAGAAGCTGAACATAGCACCTACAGGCGACTCATCATCCGATATTCCACGAGCCATAGTAAGCAGCACATTATATAGTGCGAACTCTAATGGGGATACAATCAGCAGGGATACTAATGTAGTCAAACCGCTCATAGACGAGTCCATAAACAAACGCGAGGTATCACTAAGTCCTATAAAAGGAGATACCAGAGACGGAGCTGAACATAGTAGCGTAATAGCCAAAATGATAAACGTAGGCAGAGCCACTTCGCCCCAACGACCTTCGAGGGTCTCACGTGCCATAGCACGGTATTCCGAATACAGTCTCATCTTAGTCTTTGAATTTAGCACAGATGAACTCACGGTTCAAGCGTGCGATATTAGCCAAACTTACGGATTTCGGGCACTCAGCGGCACAAGCACCGGTATTGGTGCAGTTACCAAAGCCGAGTTCGTCCATCTTAGCGAGCATATTCTTAGCACGCGTAGCAGCCTCGACTTTACCTTGTGGGAGAAGAGCGAGTTGGCTGACCTTAGCAGCGACAAAGAGCATAGCAGAGCCATTCTTACAAGCCGCAGCGCAAGCACCACAACCGATACAAGAAGCAGCGTCCATCGCTTCATCAGCCACAGGCTTCGGAATAGCAATCGCGTTAGCGTCAGGTACACCACCCGTATTAACACTTACGAAACCACCGGCTTGCATGATCTTGTCATACGCCTGACGGTCTACCATCAAGTCTTTGATTACAGGGAAAGCACGGCTACGCCACGGTTCAACAGTAATGGTCTCGCCGTCTTTGAACTTACGCATATGGAGCTGACAAGTCGTAATAGCGCTGTCTGGTCCATGAGGATGACCATTCACGTACATCGAGCACATACCGCAGATACCTTCACGGCAATCGTGGTCGAAAGCAATCGGGTCTTTGTGCTCTGCGATGAGTTGTTCATTGAGGATATCAATCATCTCCAGGAACGAAGCACCTTGGAAAACATGATTGAGTTCATAGGTCTCAAAATGACCTTGTGCCTTAGGTCCGGCTTGACGCCAAACGCGCACCTTAATATTAATGTATTGATCCATAGTTATGCTTTAAACTTTTAGTTTTAAGAGTTATGAATTCAGAAACAAGTTCTGGATTCACGTTAACTCTTATAGTTACGAGTTTTACGTTCCGTGAATTCATAGTCGAGCGGCTCCTTAATGAGTTCGGGTTCGCTGTCCTCACCGGTGTATTTCCAGCAAGCCACATAGCTGAACTTATCATCTTGACGGAGCGCTTCACCTTCTTCGGTCTGATATTCCTCGCGGAAGTGACCACCGCAAGACTCTTCGCGGTTGAGGGCATCTACAGCCATCAAACGGCCAATCTCGATGAAGTCAGCCAAACGGAGAGCTTTCTCCAATTCGTTATTGAGCGCACCAGCCTCACCTGGGATATAGACATTGGTCCAGAACTCTTTCTTGATAGCGTCAATCTTCTGGATAGCTGTCTTCAGACCTTCTGCTGTACGGCCCATACCAACGAAGTCCCACATGATAAGACCAAGTTCTTTGTGGATGCTGTCCACAGAGCGATTACCTTGAATCTTCATCAGACGGTCAATCTTCTCTTGCACTTTCTTCTCTGCTTCAGCGAACTCAGGCAGGTCGGTACTCATACGAGGAACACCGATTTGGTCGGACAAGTAGTTTTGGATTGTATAAGGCAATACGAAGTATCCGTCAGCCAGACCTTGCATCAAAGCGGAAGCACCGAGACGGTTAGCTCCGTGGTCGGAGAAGTTAGCTTCACCAATGCAGAACAGACCCTTGACGCTCGTTTGCAACTCGTAGTCAACCCAGATACCTCCCATGGTGTAATGAATAGCCGGGAAGATCATCATCGGGTTCTCATACGGATTCTCGTCCACGATCTTTTCATACATCTGAAACAGGTTACCGTATTTCTGTGCCACTACATCCTTGCCGAGGCGTTGGATAGCGTCGGAGAAGTCAAGGAACACAGCCAAACCGGTGTTGTTCACACCATAACCTTTGTCGCAACGCTCTTTAGCAGCGCGAGAAGCTACGTCACGAGGAACGAGGTTACCGAAAGCAGGATAGCGACGCTCCAGATAGTAATCGCGGTCTTCTTCAGGAATATCACGTCCCTTGATTTCACCTGCTTGCAGTTTCTTCGCATCCTCAAGTTTCTTCGGCACCCAGATACGTCCGTCATTACGAAGGGACTCAGACATCAATGTCAGTTTGGACTGGAAGTCACCGTGTTTAGGAATACAGGTCGGGTGAATCTGTGCGTAGCAAGGATTAGCAAAGTATGCACCGTGACGATACATCTGCATTGCAGCAGAGCCGTTAGATGCCATTGCGTTAGTCGAGAGGAAGAAGGTGTTTCCGTAACCACCTGAACCGACAACCACTGCGTGAGCGAAGAAACGCTCAATGCGGCCGGTAACAAGGTTACGAGCGATGATACCACGAGCACGCGGTTCGCCGTTCTCGTCCTTGATAAGCACGATATCCAACATCTCATAGCGGGTGTACATCTTCACCTTGCCCTTACCGATTTGGCGGCTGAGAGCGCTGTAAGCACCGAGCAGCAGTTGTTGACCGGTTTGACCCTTTGCGTAGAAAGTACGACTTACTTGTGCACCACCGAACGAACGGTTGTCAAGCAAACCTCCATATTCGCGAGCGAAAGGAACACCTTGTGCCACGCATTGGTCAATGATGTTATTACTTACTTCTGCCAGACGATAAACGTTCGCCTCACGAGCGCGATAGTCACCGCCCTTGATCGTGTCATAGAACAAACGATAAACGCTGTCACCGTCGTTCTGATAATTCTTTGCGGCATTGATACCTCCTTGCGCTGCAATAGAGTGTGCACGACGAGGACTGTCTTGGATACAGAAGTTCAGCACATTGAATCCGAGTTCTGCCAGCGTAGCCGCAGCAGATGCACCTGCCAAACCGGTACCGATAACGATGATGTCGAGACGACGTTTGTTAGCCGGGTTCACCAGTTTCTGATGGTCCTTGTAGTTAGTCCATTTCTCTGCAAGCGGACCAGCAGGAATCTTTGCCATTTCGGGAGTAATGATTTTCGTAGTCTTTCCCGACGGAGTTGCCATGGTCTCGGCAGCAGCCTTAGCAGCTTTTGCCGCTTTCTTTGCGGCAGCCTCAGCCGCAGCAACAGCCTCTTTCACTTCTGCACGGTCAGCCACTTTCTCTGCACGAGCTTGCAGCTCTTCTGCTACTTCTGCAGCTTTCTCAGCTGCCACAGCCGCCACTTTCTTTGCGGTCCTAACGGCAGCCTGCTTTGCAGCTTCTAATAATTCTTCTTTCTTAGCCATATTATGTAGCGATTTAGTCAGTTAAACAATTACGCGGCGCACATCATGCCGATGTTGACACCGAGGAAGTAGAGCACTACAATCATGAACAATCCCACTGTCAGCGTAGCGAAGATCGTACCGATCACGCGGATACGTTTGAGCCAAATCAGGTTGCTCCAACCCAGAGTCTGCAGAGCGGACCAAATACCGTGATTGAGGTGGAACCAGAGTGCGCAGAGCCAAACGATATACAGCAGGCAGTAGATGATACCACACCAGCCATCAGTGAACAATCCCTTCACAATAGCCGAACCGTCTTGCGGGTCAAACATCGACGTGTGAAGGCCGGTGAGTTCTGCCCATTGCATCTTGTACCAGAAGTTAATCAGGTGCAACACCAGAAAACCGAGCACGATAATACCTAACACAAGCATGTTCTTACTCTCCCAATCCACACCTTCCTGACGTGCTTCAATAGCATAACGGTCTTTGCCGCGTGCTGCACGGTTTTGGATGGTCAGATAGAAAGCGTACGAGAAGTGTACCACTACGCCGAGAGCCAATACAAGCGTGCCGATGATAGCATACCAGTTTGCACCTAACATAGCGCAGATCCAGTTGTAAGCCTGAGTTCCGAAGATGTCATCAATAACGAGACACAGGTTCATCGAACCGTGGAACAGCAGGAAAAGGACTAAAAACAGGCCGGTAATACTCATGATGAACTTTCGGCCGATAGAAGAGTCTTTTAACCACATATAGATATTTGTTTTTTAATAATTTTAGACTTCGTTAGTGCATTTTTTGGAATGACGCTGCAAAATTACAACAAAAAAATGGAATTACCAAATAAATTGGTAAAAAAAGTGCAGAAACTTTAAAATTCCTTCATTACGAAGCAGGGTCATTATCGTGTGCGCTCATGTTTTTGATGAACAGATCGACCAAATGTTTGGTGATAAACGTCTTACGGACAGCATGTTGCGCCTTCTGTGCAATAGTGGGTTTGTCGCTGGATTGTTGGGCCGCCAACTCGGCCTGTGCCACTTTCTGCTCTCGAGCGTCAATCTTCGCGCGCAATCGTGCCGAGGCATGCTTATAAAGGAAATTATAGCACGGAACGGCCGCCTTCATGATATACGGCGTAAGGAAAGTAGTCACCACACTGGATGCTACGATTATCGGATAGACAGCCGGATGAAGAACGCCTAAACTGGTGCCCAAAGCAGCAATGATAAACGAGAACTCACCTATCTGCACGAACGAGAAACTGGTGAGCATTGAGTCACGCATCGTCGCACCGCCCCACCAACAACCTAACGTCGCAAACAGTATCATTCCGACAATAATAACCGAGCACACCAACAAGATACTTGGCCAGTATTCAACCAGCGAAGTAGGGTTAATCATCATACCAACCGAGACGAAGAAGATTGCCGCGAACACATTCTTAAGCGGCGTCATCAGCTTCTCTATACGATGCGATTCGACCGTTTCGGCAAGAATAGAACCCATCACGAAAGCACCAAGCGCACTACTAAATCCAGCCGCTTCCGCTGTCAGTACCATACCCAAACACAGACCCAAAGCCAGAATAATCAGCGTCTCGTCGTTCAGATACGACTTCACCCAGCGCAAGAAGGTCGGGATAATCAGTATGCCGCTGATAAACCACACCGCGAGCGTAACTGCCAATACAGCCACTTTGTTAATCAATTCAGCCCCTTCGAACTGGTGCTTGATAGCGATACTCGACAGCAATACCATCAACACCACTGCCACAACATCTTCAACGATAAGGATACTCGTCGCACCTTTGACAAAACGCTCTTTGCTCATTCCCGCTTCGTCGATAGCTTTCATCACAATCGTCGTACTGGACATACAAAGCATACCTGCCAAAAAGAGCGAGTTAATCATGTCCAATTCCGCAAACTGTCCCACTCCGTAGCCGAAAAGCATCATGCCGCCAATGATAGTCAATGCACCAACTGCCGCCACTTTGCCACTACTGATCAGGTTCTTTAGACGGAACTCCAAACCGATGCAGAACAGCACAAACAGCACACCGATATTGCCCCAGGCTTCCACATTTTCAGCATCTACCCAAGACCCACCGAACAAGTTCGGTCCAACCAGCACTCCGGCTACAATATAGCCCAACACAACCGGCTGCTTCAGCAACTTGAACAACAGGCTGACCACGCCGGCGGTAATCATTAATACGTAAAGATCATGTACCATATTATCTGATAGTAAAATCCATTTGAGGCCGCAAAGGTATAAAAAAAATCGCACATACACAAAAAAAAATCGCATTTTCTTGCACACGTCAAAAAAAAACACTACCTTTGCACGCAGATCGTGCAAATAAAGCAAACACAATGAAAGTACTGAAATTCGGTGGCACCAGCGTCGGTTCGGCAGAACGCATCAAAGCCGTGGCGCAACTCATTACGGACGGAGCGCAGAAAATCGTCGTCCTCTCTGCTATGTCCGGCACAACCAACAACCTCCTGCAGATGGCGGAGTATATATGCGTCGGTAACGCCAGTGGCGCTACGGATATGCTGAAAACAATGGAGGCCAAGTATCGCTCCGAGTGCGAGGGATTAGCCATTGACTTCGCAGTCTTGGAGCCCTTATTCAAAGCCCTTCGCCGCCTCTGTCTTGCTCCCTACACGCCGCAAACCGAGAAAGATGTCGTAAGCTTCGGCGAACTCATCTCTACCACCATGATGGTCACTTACCTCCAACAGTCAGGCGAGGATGCTGTCCTTCTGCCCGCGCTGGACTATATGCGTCTCAATAAGGACAGCGAGCCCGACCTGCACGAGACCGAGCGACTGTTGCGCGAACAACTGACCACCTTCGGCAACCATCAGTACATCATCACACAAGGCTTCATCTGCCGTAATGCCGACGGACAAGTGGATAACCTCCGCCGGGGTGGCAGCGACTACACGGCTTCCATCGTTGGAGCGCTGTTAGAGGCACAAGAGATTCAGATATGGACCGACATCGACGGCATGCACAATAACGACCCACGCTACGTCGAGGGCACGCACCCCGTACGCAATCTCAGCTTCGACGAAGCAGCCGAGTTGGCGTATTTCGGGGCGAAAATTCTGCACCCGACTTGTATCCTGCCGGCGAAAATGCACAACGTACCCGTCCGTCTGCTCAACACCATGGAACCAACGGCTCCCGGCACGTATATCGACAACCACACCATCCCCGGAACAATCAAAGCCGTGGCGGCAAAGGACGGCATCTACGCCCTACGCGTTCAATCGGACCGCATGTTGATGGCGTATGGTTTCCTCAGTCGCGTATTTAAGATCTTCGAGAAATATCGCACGGCCATCGACCTCATTACCACATCCGAGGTGGCGGTTTCTATGTCCGTAGATAACAGCAGCCGATTAGAGGCTATCCTTACCGAACTGCGCTCACTCGGTACTGTCACCGTCGAGGATAACATGACTATCATCTCCATCGTCGGCGACCTGCGTCCGGGCAACCAGGGACTCGAGGCACAAGTAGTCTCAGCCCTGCACGATATTCCCGTGCGGATGATTAGCTACGGCGGCTCGGAGCACAATATCTCCCTCTTAGTCGCCTCCGAAAATAAAATCCCTGCCCTGCAAGCCCTAAGTCAAACCCTCTTCGGCTGATGGCTGATTACTGACAACTGAACACTTATGATTACAGGTCATTTTCCCGTTGCCCAACTCAACGCAATCCCAACGCCCTTCTACTACTACGACATGGATATCCTTCGGGAGACCTTACACGTGCTAACTCATGAAGTCACCGAGCCCAATTGGCATGTACACTATGCCGTCAAAGCGTGTGCCACAGAAGCCATCTTGCGCACTATCGCTAACAGCGGTGTCGGGGCAGACTGTGTCAGCGGCGGAGAGGTAAAAGCCGCTATCGAGGCAGGGTTTCCGACGGATAAGATAGTCTTTGCCGGCGTGGCAAAAACCGACGACGAGATACGTTATGCCCTCACACAACATATCTTCTGCTTCAATGTCGAGTCCACCGAGGAACTGACCGTCATCAACGACATCGCACACGAACTCAACCTCACAGCTCGCGTCTGCCTGCGCGTGAACCCTAATATTGACGCACACACGCATGCGAAAATAACCACCGGACTCAAGGAAAACAAGTTCGGCATCTCCATCTCTGCCCTACCTTCTGCCGTCGAAATGGCATGTCTGCTCCACAATATCGACTTCCTCGGACTGCACTTCCATATAGGCTCGCAGATAACCGACATGGCGCCTTTCGCACAACTCGCACAGCGCATTAATCAACTCGTCGAAGACATCGAGAACCTACCATGCAAACCCGTCGTCCAACATATCAACGTAGGCGGTGGATTAGGCATCCTCTACGAACATCCAAACCACTTCCCCATTCCGAATTTCAAGGCCTATTTCGACACATGGCGGCAGCACTTACACCTCCGACCCGATCAGCACCTCCATTGCGAATTAGGACGCTCCGTCGTCGCCCAATGCGGTAACCTCATGACACGAGTCCTCTATGTCAAACGAGGCGACAATAAACAGTTCGCTATCGTCGATGCAGGTATGAACGACCTCATCCGACCTGCCCTCTACGGAGCTTTCCATCGCGTCGAGAACCTCACCCATCCCGATGACGACGAGCAACTATACGATATCGTCGGACCCGTGTGCGAGTCCAGCGACGTCTTCGTCGAGAACTATGCCATCTCACATGTCCAACGTGGCGACCTGCTCGCCATGCGAAGCGCAGGCGCCTACGGCGAGATAATGGCCTCGCAATACAACCTCCGACGACTACCGGGACATGTCATATCCGATACGCTCAAATAAACAAAACATATACATTATGAATCCGAACAATAAATTTGTTATCACCATCAATCGTGAGTTAGGTAGCGGTGGACGCACCGTAGGTCGCAAACTGGCCGAGAAACTGGGCGTCGCATACTACGACAAAGCCCTCATCCAGGCCCTGCAAGAGAAATACCATCTTTCCGTAGAGGAGATAGAAAAACTCAAGGGCCGGGAACAGAGTTGGTGGGCTGACTTCAAACGTAAGATTGGCATTTCGGCGGACGACATCAAGTTCTATTATTCCAAAATGGATAACTCCCGCGAGCTGTTAGACACCGAGGACGTATTCCGCACGGAGATAGACTTCCTCAAGAGTATTGCCCAAGAAGAGTCTTGCGTCATCGCAGGTCGTAGCGGCTTCTATATCTTCCGCGACCATCCGAACCACCTCAATATCTTCATCCAAGCCTCAATACTCAGCCGTGTGGAACGTGTGGCACGTGAACAGAACATGTCGAGGGGAGAAGCGCGTATGACCATCGACAAAATCGACCAAATGCGCGAAAACTACATCAAGGAACAAACCAACCTTTCCCGCTACGACACGCGCAATTACCAACTCGTGCTCTCCATGGACGAACTCTCCGAGGATGCGGCTGTTGACATCATCATGGAGTATATCCGCAGAATGAATGACTAATATGAGAAAAATATTTGTTACCCTACTGGCGGTACTACTGTTCACCGCTTGCACGCGCAAGGCAGAACAGACTTGCGACCCCATCTATGACCGTTCGGACTTCGTGGAAGTGACCGAGGTCATTCCCGATGTTATTCTCGAGATCCGCTATTACAGCACTTACAACTTCGTCGGCGCGCGTATCGACGGCTACGAACGTCCGTTGGCACTCATGACACGTCAGGCTGCCGACTCGCTCAAAGCCGTGAACGATGAGCTCAAAGCTCGCGGCTATCGGCTCAAGATTTGGGATACTTACCGTCCGCAGCGCGCGGTCAACCACTTCATCCGCTGGGCAGAGGACATACAAGACACCGCCATGAAAGCCGTCTTCTATCCGATGGTGGACAAAAGCCGCTTGTTCGAAGAAGGATACATCTATGCTCGTTCAAGTCATAGCCGCGGTTCAACGGTTGACCTCACACTCATCGATGCCGCTACCGGCAAAGAGCTCGATATGGGTTCGCCATTCGATTGGTTCGGTAACGAGAGCCATCCTGACTATTCATGTAAGTTATACATACAGTCCGAGAACCGACTGATCCTCCACAATGCAATGACACGACACGGATTCCAAGGTCTTGACAGCGAGTGGTGGCACTTCACACTAACTGACGAACCCTATCCGAACACGTACTTTGATTTCCCGATAGAATGAACTTTCGTTTGTCGGGCCGTCGTGCAGCCATATCTGGTCGATTCCTGCCGCTTTAGCACCTGCGATATCAGAGGTGTAACTATCGCCAATCATCACGGCTGCGTCAGCTGTGACGCCGTTCAACTCCAAAGCGATGCGGAATATCTCCGGCTGGGGTTTGTTGATACCCACCTCTTCGCTGATGATGGTGTGCGTCAAGCAGTCTGCGAGTCCTGAGTGTGCAAACTTATAGTACTGCACTTCCTTGAAGCCGTTACTCACGATAGTCAGCGGATATTTCTCCGCCAACTTGCGCACCACTTCGGCTGCACCCGGCAATACCGAGAAATACTTATTCGTCAGGTTTAGGAACGTATCCCCTATCTCATGTGCCAGTTCGACTTTCGAACGACCACGAAACTCAGGATAGTTATTCACCATCAGCGGATAATAAAACCGTTCAAAATGCAACTGCTCCTTGCTCACTTCGCCACGACCGTACTTGCCCCACAGTTCCAGATTATACGGCTCATAGGTATTAAAGTACTCGGATACCGTGTCGTATAACTCATTGAGGTGATATTGCTCATACACATCCTGCAGAGCCTTCCACGCAGCGTTTGACCAGTCCCCAATTGTATCGTCCCAATCCAGCAATATAACTTTGTACTTCTTCATTCCGCTGCAAAAGTACTATAAATTTTTGAAATGCACAAGATTTTAGCCAAAAAAATACGTTTTGGGGGACGGGAGCCTAACGGCTTTAAGGCTAAAGCTGCCAAAGCGCTCTTCAAACGCATCAGCAACAGCGCGAAAACGGAAAGCGATATTCAATGGAACTTCACCAAATTCCTTATCTCCAAGGACGGTAAAACGATTAAACGCTTCGCGCCGACCGCAGAGCCCAAAGATTTTGAGCAAAATATAGTAAACGTATTATAATTGACGAAAAAAGGATTTTATTTTATTTTTTAGGAGAATTATTTGTCCCTTTTCGATAAAAATGCAAAATAAATTTGCATAATTCAAAAAATTGTAGTACCTTTGCACTCACTTTTAGCCTGCAATCCCCAACACAGCATTAACACAGGATTAACATAGCATTAACACAACATATACGGTACGTCTCTATGCGACAACCGCAAAATAACTACTTAACAACTTAACAGCTTAACAATTTAACAATCTATACAACTATGTCCAAAACAACCTACCAAGACCCTATTCAGTCAGCCAGCGGCAAGATTTTCGGCAAGAAGTCCAAAATCTCCCAGCGCAAACTCTTCGGCATCTACGACTCCACCTATTGCTATCAGAACAAACCAGACCACTGGAGCGATGCCCAAACTGCCCATCGCCAGAAGATGGGAGCGGCTTCGCTCTATGCCAAGCTGCTGTTGCAAGACCCAGATTTTGCCGCCCAAGCCACCACATACCGCCTCGACCTTCTCCGCCGCCTAACAAACTCACTCAACTACTACTACAAGCCCAACAAAACAAAGAAACTAACCTAATAGACTTACAAACATTATGACAAAACATTTTATCACACTTACGGCATTTTGCTTGCTGTTCTGCGCAATGGTCGCAGCCATCTGCCTCACGTCCTGTAACGTGACACGCACCGTCACCACCTCGTCACAGTACTCACAACGCGGTGACACTACCACAACCATCACCACCAAAACAGTCGAATCCTACAACGCAGTAAAGAAATGAAGTTCGCACAGGTGATATTGGCTGGACTGACCGTCATCGGCGGCATCGTAATGGTGATGTGCTCTCTATACATCGACCCCGAAGGAGTCATTGACCCTACCGTCCTCGTCGCTTTCGGAGAAGCACTCACCTTCGCCGGGGCCGTAATCGGTGTAGATTATCACTACAAACACAAAACACTCTCCCGTATGGAGAGTAAAAATAAACCTAATGTTAAACCTAAACCCTAACGAAAATGGCAAAGTACACTCCTATCGAAATGGTGAAGAACTACCATGGCAAAATCTGTCAGCACTCCGACACGTACTTCCAACGCCGCGGTAAGGACAAAAAAGTCCTCTGCACCGGTAAAATGTGCAACCCGCGCAACTTGGAGACAAACCCGTACGACGCAAGCGAGTTAGCTCGACAAGCAAAGTTCGCACAGGCTGCAGCTGCCGTCAAAGCTCTCACCTCCGAGCAAAAAGCCGCTTACAAAGCGGATTGGCTCAAACAAGACAAGTACCAATTCCTCTCTGCATTCATCATGCACAAGGAGTACGAAAAACTAGTCTAAACCTAAACCCTAAACACAAAAACTATGAGTAAAGTTGTATTTTTAGACCCGGTTGATCATGTGTCGGGCAAACTGAGTAAGAAAAGTCGTGTGACGTACTGCTATCGCAGTGAGAACGACCGCAAGTACACCCAAATCCGCGGAAAGCGTACCACGCCGTACAGCGCCGACGAGTTGGCACGCTTCGATAAGTTCGCGGCTGTGGCACAAGCGACGGCGGCTGTCATGAAGAACCCGACGAGCCTTAACACCGCTCAAACCGAGTTCAAGGCACAGACCACCTACAAGAAGCTGCGTGACTACGTATGGCATCGTGAGTGGCAAAATTACCAAGGGTAACCCACCAGCCCTCCTAGGCGGATGCCGCTCCTCCCGTTTGGCGGGAGGACGCTCCGGGGAAAATTGTTGGGCTAATCACCCGTATGGCCCTTTGGGTGTCGAGCCTCTCGACAAAAGTGCAGGAATTTGACGATTTCTGCACTTTTTTTGCAAATAAATCTGCATAAAAATGCAGAATAACATGATTTTGCCCGAAAAAAATAATTCACAGCGTCTTGCTCGAGTTGTTTGGTGATGCCGTCGATGATAACTGCCATCTGCCGAAAGCCCTTTTCACTTTTGCCCGACAAGCCAATAAGCTCTAAAAGCGATTGCAATCTCCAAGTAGCAAAATGAAGATTTTCATCATTTTTTCAGATAAATCGTTTGCGATATAAAATATTTGTTGTACTTTTGCATCGTGAACGATATAAATTAGTTAATTATGAAGAAATCACTCCTTATTATTGCATGCGTAATGGTTGCATTAGTCGGATATGCGGGGGAGAGGAAAGCGAAAAAAGAGAATATAAATTCTAAAATAGCAAATGATATGACACTTTATGATTTTATGGTGCTTGACACCAAAAAACAGCCCGTTTCGTTGGCTGAGTACAAAGGCAAGGTTCTTTTAGTTGTTAATACCGCAACCGGTTGCGGGTTCACACCGCAGTACGAGGCACTGGAGAACCTCTACAAGAAATATCAGGACAAGGGTCTTGTGATTTTGGACTTTCCTTGCAACCAGTTTGCCGGTCAAGCTCCGGGAACAGAGGAAGAAATTGTAACATTCTGCCAATTGAAATACAATGTTTCATTCCCGCAATTTGCGAAGATTGAGGTAAATGGTGAAAATGCTTCTCCTCTATTTGAATACCTCAAAGAGCAAGCCCCAAGCGAAGAATACAATGGTCTAAAAGCGAAAAGCACTGCTAAGTTGCTCAAAACTATCAGCAAGACATATAAAAAAGAGAACGATATACGTTGGAACTTCACGAAGTTCCTCGTTGACCGTGAAGGTAATGTAATTGGTCGTTATGCACCAACTACCAAGCCCGAGGACATTGAGAAAGATATACTTAAATTATTATAAACCTTTAAAATTACATCTATTATGACTAAAGAAGAAGCATTGAAAGGCCTGGCATATCTGGGCGCAGTTTGGTTTGGAAACAGTAAACAACATTTCGCTTTCTCGGCGTACGACCGTCTGAACGGCTGGAACAAACTCGCTGACAAATGGAAAGAGGAAGCAGAGGAAGAGTGGGACGAGGCAGAAGAGGTTCTCAACCGCTTGGTAGAGCTCGGCTGCAAGCCGGCTGACCTGCAGGAAGCAATGAAGACCATCGAGTTCCCGTTCTATGACGATCCCAAGAAACAGATTGAGGAGGATTACCAACCGGAAGCCATAAAAGAACTGAGCGAATTGGCAGCTGCTTTCGCAGACGATTATCCTACCCAGAAACTGATTCAGAAATGGATTGACGGCGAGAAAGAGCACATGGCTTGGGAAGAGCAATACCTCGGTTACATCAAGAAACTCGGTTACGAGAACTTCTTAATCGCAATGATGTAATCTTCAAAAATTTAATTTCATGGAAGCAAAAGAACAAGTATTGAACGCGATGCGCAAAGCAGGCGCACCCGTTAACGCCGGTAAGATTGCAGAAATGACAGGCTTGGACCGCAAAGTGGTTGACAAAGCGTTTGCAGACCTCAAGAAGGAAGGCGCTATCGTGTCGCCTGTACGCTGCAAATGGCAACCTGCATAAGTTCATGTACGACAATCTGAAACTGGATAATCAACTGTGCTTCCGTCTCTATACGGCGGCACGGTTGATTATGCAGGCATATTTCCCTTATTTTGAGCCGCTCGGCATCACGTACCCGCAGTACCTGGTGCTGCTCGTGCTGTGGGAGAAAGACCATCAGCCGGTGAACGATATCGCCCGTCGGTTACATTTGGAGACCAATACCGTTACTCCCCTACTCCAACGCATGGAGAAACAAGGTCTGCTCTCACGCAAACGCGGCAAAGAAGACACGCGTCAGCGTATCGTCTCTTTAACGGCAAAAGGCAAAGCGCTGGAAGAACGAGCCAAGGACATCCCGGATTGCCTGGTAGCACAACTGTCTGACAAGATGGAAGACATCAACTGTCTGCGGGCTGCTATGCCTGCCTTGGATGCACTCATCGACGGACTGCGATAGCAACGTACTCACGCTCGGCGTCAAAGGCGCCCTGCAATCGCCTCTTTTCAAGAAACTACGCGCCGTGCATCTCGAACCTCGTGCCGGTAACCTTCACCAACGGCGCGTACTACAATTTCCCGGACAGCCAGAAGATTTGCGACGGAGTGTATTTCATCAAAGCCAAGGGACATACCAACGGTAACAGCATGGTCATTGCAGAGGACATGAAAGCCCTTCGCGAGTTCGCGAAGACTATTGTGCATGCATAAAAAAAATGCAATTGATATCTAATCTATGAAAATCCTTTTAGTGATTGACACTTACGATACCACCAATAATGGTACGTCAATTTCTGCGCAGCGTTTTGCCGCTGTATTACGCGAACATGGCAACGAAGTTCGTATTCTGACCACCGGTAAACCGGCTCCGGACAAGTTTGTTCTCAAAGAGTTCAAAGTGCCTGTCTTCAACGATTTGATTCACTCGCAAGGGTTCCAGTTTGCCCAAGTGGACTTGGAGATCATCCGAGAAGCGGTGGCATGGGCGGATGTGGTGCATTGTATGATGCCGTTTGTGCTGGAAGCAACCACCAAACTGGTGGCGGACAGAATGCATAAACCGTCCACAGCCGCCTTCCATATCCAGCCGGAGAATATCACTTCCTCGATAGGGTTGGGGAAAGCCGAATGGATTAACAATCGTTTCTACGACACCTTCAATTTCCTGCTCTATCAGCATTTCAGCCATATTCACGTTCCCTCGCAGTTCATGGCAGACGAACTCGTCAAGCGCGGCTACAAGGCGAAGATTCATGTCATCAGCAACGGTATTGACCCCTCGTTCGTTTATACCAAGCATCCCAAAGACCCGCAATACGAAGGCAAGATTGTTATTGTTATGGTCGGTCGGCTTTCCGAAGAGAAGCGGCAGGACGTCATCATCAACGCCGTGCCGCTCAGCAAATACGCTGACCGCATCCAACTGGTCTTTGCAGGTAAAGGACCGAAGTATCGCGAATATGTCAAGTTGGGCAAGAAACTGCCTAACCCGCCGCAGTTTGTCTTCCTCTCGAAGCCCGAACTCATTCATCTTCTGGCGCAGGCGGACTTGTATGTCCATGCCTCGGATATGGAGAGCGAGGCGATCAGCTGTATCGAGGCATTTGCCACCGGTCTGGTGCCCATCATCGCGAACAGCGATGTGAGTGCTACGCCGCAGTTTGCGCTGGACGGACGCTCGCTCTTTGTCCCAGGTTGGCCGAAAGACTTGGCGCGTGCTATTGACTGGTGGCTCGACCATCCCGATGAGAAAGCGCGCATGGAGCATGAGTACGCCGAATTTGCCAAACACTATAATATCAACGAGTCTGTGCGTCAGTGCGAAGCCATGTTCCGCGAAGCGATAGACGAGCAAAATAATAAATAATAACCATGACTACCACTATCCTTATCGGTCTGCTGATTCCGCTGCTGGGCACAATGCTCGGCGCTTCGTTCGTGTTCTTCATGAAGCGCGACATGCCCGAGCGCCTGCAGAAGGCGCTACTCGGCTTTGCATCGGGTGTAATGGTTGCGGCGTCCGTCTGGTCGCTGCTCATTCCTGCGATCGAAGCGGAAGCAGACAAAGGACCGTGGGCAGTCATGCCTGCGGCTGTTGGTTTTCTATTGGGTATCCTGTTCCTCTTGGCGATTGACGAACTGACGCCGCACTTGCACGTTGGTGCCAACACACCCGAAGGACCGCGGTCCAAACTCTCACGCACAGCGATGTTAGCGCTGGCGGTCACCATCCACAACCTGCCCGAAGGCATGGCGGTCGGTGTGGTCTTTGCCGGTACTCAGGACGGACAAGCCGACATATCCCTCATGGGCGCTCTCGCAATGTCGATAGGTATTGCTATCCAGAACATCCCCGAAGGCGCCATCATTTCCATGCCTATGCGTGCCGCAGGTAACAGCCGTTGGCGATCCTTCCTCATCGGCTCGCTGAGCGGTGTCGTCGAACCCGTAGGTGGTTTGCTGATCATCCTTCTGGCATCTCTCTTCCTGCCTGCCATGCCCTACCTACTGGCTTTCGCTGCAGGAGCGATGCTTTATGTGGTAGTCGAAGAACTCATCCCCGAAGCCTCTAACGGTACCCACTCTAACCTCAGTACCATCGGTTTCGCCATCGGCTTCGTCCTGATGATGGTGCTCGATGTCGTTATGGGATAAATAATTACTTATGTACATCCCGATAGGTCCTCATATTGAAATAGACCGCGACTTGCATAGCGTGCGCAAGGATGGCAAAGAAGTGCGGCTGACAGGACTGGAATACGGTCTGTTGGAGTATCTATCGCGACATGCCGACCGCATTTGCTCGCGCGCGGAGATTTTATATAGTGTGTGGGGACAGCGTTTTCAGTACGACACCGGCACTGTTGATGTGCACCTGAATGCCTTGCGTCGCAAACTCGGTTTCAGCAAGACTATGCCTATCGAGACCATCCGCGGCGTGGGACTCATCTATCGTTCGCAAAGCGGCAAAACAACCTACACGATCGACTTGCAAGCGTTTGTTATTCAGTGGTTGCGCAGTCATGAGAACGAGATTGAGGCGCACGGACTCATACCGAACGTACATCTGACGCCCTTCGTCAACGAGCTGACCATTCAGCCGGAAGTGCTGCAGAAGATGCTGGATGCTAACTTGGCAGCACTACTGCCTTCTTCCCGTCCCGGCATTCTTCGCATTCATTCCAAACTAACCATGCAGCATTTCATCTTCTCGCTCGACATCAACGGAACTATTAGCGAGTTGCGCATCCCCATCAATAGGGATTTTGAGGGTCCTTAAGAAAACTTAAGGAAATCTTAAGATAAATATGCCAGATTTTAAGTACCTTTGCGGCAAAATTCAAAACTATGCGTGTAAAGGTACTTTTTTTATTAATATTATTTGCATCAGCAACAGGGATGTTTGCAGCGGAACCATACGGCGCAAGCAGATTGGAAGAAATCTCAAATGTCCAATCTCAAATGTCAAATAAGACGTCAGCCTATCAGGGTTTCTCCGGTGGAATGATGGTACACACGGGCTATTTGTTCGGGATTGATAAAGCAGCTCCTGCGGCACCGGATGGCCGTTCATACAGCCAGCAAGGTGCGTTGTACGGCATTGGCGGCGCGCTGCGCGTGCATTTATGGAAACATCTCAGAACAGGCTTCGAAGGTTTCGTCACCACCATGCCCAGCGGACTTTCCGACCAAAGTAACGTACTCAAAGACGGCAGTTATACACGTATTGGCTGCGGAGGTATCAACGCAGACGCATGCTGGCGCATGGAGAAAGCCTGGCCGTACATCGGTGCCACGATAGGCGGAGGTGCGATGCGGTCGTTATACATGCTGGATGGCAATCTGAATACATGGGACAAACAGGCTGACACCTATTTTCACAAGCAGTCTTTCTTTTATGTCACGCCCTATGTCGGTTGCGATTATTGCCTGACGAAGAAACTGCACCTCACCTTCCGCTTCGACTGGATGTTAGCCGTCCATCGCAACGAACTCGTCCTGCCCACTGGTCCAAGGCTGTATTTCGGACTGATGTTCACACACTGATAACTGATTACTGACAACTGAATGCTATAATAATGAATTTCGAAGGACTTATTCTTGGCCTTGCAGCCTTTCTTTGTATCGGTCTCTGGCACCCGATAGTAATCAAAACAGAGTATTATTTCGGCACGAAGGTCTTTTGTTTGGTACTCCATGCTCATCGGCCTCGCAGGTATTGCCGGTTCGCTCTTTGTGACAAACACCTATCTATCCGTCTTTCTCGGTATCTTTGCTTTCTCTGCCTTGTGGGGTATCGGTGAACTATTCGCTCAGAAGAAGCGAGTAGAAAAAGGCTGGTTTCCCAAAAATCCAAAGAAAAAGTAACTAAAATCCCGCATATACTTGTATATATGGGATTTTTTTTGTACCTTTGCGGCGTTAACCGTCGCAAAAAATAAAAACAACATATTATGCAAGGCAATTTTACGTATTACAACCCGACCAAACTTTATTTTGGTGAAGAGTCCCTGAACAAACTCAAGGACGAGTTAGTGAACTTCGGCCAGACCGTGCTGCTTAACTACGGCAGCGGCAGCGTCAAACGCAACGGCATCTACGATCAAGTGGTGACCATCCTGCGTGACGGAGGTAAGACCATCGTCGAGAACCCTGGCGTGATGAGTAATCCGACATTGGAGAAACTGAATGAAGGTATTCGCATCGCCCGCGAGAACAAAGTCGATTGGATTCTGTCGCTGGGCGGCGGTAGCGTCTGTGACTACTCCAAAGGAGTTGCGGCATCTGTGTTCTTCGATGGCGACTACTGGCAGACATTCTGGGTAGAAGGCAACCAACCGCCGAAGGACCAGCATATACTGCCTATCGGCTGCATCCTAACGATGGCTGGAACAGGCTCCGAGATGAACGGTGGGTCGGTCATCACCGATGCAGCGAATAGCAACAAACTCGGTCACGTCTTCGACAGCCGACTGATGCCCAAGTTCGCCATCCTCAACCCGCGATTCACAATGACCGTGCCTGTCGAGCAGATGAAAGCCGGCATCTACGACATCATGAATCATATCATGGAGCAGTATTTCTCCGACTTCGACGACAACACGACCGATTACCTGTCCGAAGGACTGATGCGTAGCCTCATCGTTGCTTCGCGTGCAGCTGTCAAGAACCCGCAAGACTATGAAGCGCGTTCGAACATTATGTGGACGGCGACATGGGCACTCAACACACTGCTCAAATGCGGCAAGTCCGAGGACTGGATGGTACATATGATTGGTCACTCCTTAGGCGCTTGGACACACGCACCACACGGCTACACACTGGCTTCCGTCTCGATGGCGTACTACCGCCGTGCGATGGAGAAAGGTCTGCCTAAGTTTGTGCGCTTTGCGCATAACGTGTGGGATATCCCGACGGAAGGTAAGTCAGACCGCGAACTGGCCGAAGCAGGTCTCGAGGCCTTGCGCAATTGGATGTTGGAGATCGGTCTGCCGCTGACCATCAGCGAGATAGGTGCCACCCCGGAAATGATTGACAACATCGTTTCCACCACCGTCATCTTCCCCGCCGGTTACCTCGACCTAACAGCAAAGGACATCAAAGCGATATTGAAGGAAAGTTTGCAATTATGATACTTTATTTCTCAGGAACAGGCAACAGCCCCGCCGTGGCACGGCAGCGTGCACGCCTGTCCGCAACAAGCCTTCATAACTAACGGTCTCAAGACGCGCAAGGAGCGCCAGTACCGCCATCCCGACATCAAACTGAAAGACTTGATTAAGCGCTAACTTTTGATATTAATATCGAATTTGAGAGTTCCGACAAAGACACGATTTTCTATATCTATTTGCACAAACAGACACACTGATGTTTTTTCAGATAATTCTTCCATCGGAGCCCCTTAGACCTTATATAACGCGCTACGTGTTCGTGCGCGCGGAAGGTTCAACGGATACGATGGCTCCTCCTATTGACGACCCGCGTTTTGTGAACGGAAAGCACGTGCAACCCTTGTTGCCGAATTACGGCAGCTTCATCTTCATGCGTAATGTCAAGGCGGACATCAGCGGCACCCGTACGGACGGTCTGACCTTGCTCGGCGCGAACCAGAAGACCATCGGTCTGACAACGCTCAACGGATGGTTCGAGGGAATGCTGTTGGACTTTGAACCGGGAGGAATGCATGCCTTGTTACACATTGACCTGCAGCAGTTGGCAGGAAAGGTGTTGACGGCACAGCAAAGCAGCGACGCTGGGCTGTTGCAACTCGACGCTATTTTCAAGTCCTCGTCTGAAACAGAGCGGATAGCATCGCTGATTGACGCTTTCTTCGTGGGACACCTGCCGCACAAAGAAGATATCAACTACACCCGTCTAAGCAAGGTGATTGAGGCGTGTGACGAAGCAAAAGGTAATATCTCTGCGGAAGAAATGGCTTCTGTCGCCTGCCTGAGTGAGCGGCAGTTCTTGCGGGTTTTCAAGACATACGTAGGTATCCCGCCTAAACAGTTCATCCGGTTGCGTCGTTTTCATCGAACCATTCAGCAGATGCAACAGACTGCACACGCCGGTAATCCGTTGGATTTACTATCTATCGCGTTGACGCACGGCTATTACGACTTGAGCCACATGGCGCTGGAGTTCCAGCAGATGGGATGTGTCTCTCCCAGTCATTTCCGCGCGTTAGGAATACCGTTAAGTGATGATTTCTCCGTCTTTTTCGCTTAAAAAGGCTGTTTATATACCACCAAACTGCAAAATGTCCGATTTTTCATATACCACATCTGCAAAAAGCAGTACCTTTGCACTCGATTTAGAAAAAACAAAAGAAAACGAGTATGCAAACAATTAAACATGTAGTATTTTTAGTACTGGGAGTAGTGCTGACGGGATTATCCGTCTCGGCAGAGACGATCAAAGGACGTGTGACTGACACTCAGGGTGCGCCGATGCCCTTCGTGACGATTTCCGTACTGGCAAAGGATTCCGCTTTGTTAACCGGCGCCATTACTGACGAGGATGGCTCTTACGCGTTGGAGGTACAGGCGATCAACTACATCATTCAGGCGTCCTATATCGGCTATCACACCGCGTTCGGCGGACCGGATTTCGTGCTGCACGAAGAGACGGAGCACCTTGAGGAAGTGGAAGTGAAGGCTAAGAAACCATTGATTGAACGCCAGATGGACAAGTTAGTGGTGAACGTGAGTGCTTCGCCGCTTGCGGCAGGTTCGAACGGAAATGACATACTTCGTCGCGCTCCGGGTGTGCGTATTGATAAGGACGGAAATATCACCGTGAACGGCAAAAGTGTGGAAATATGGGTGGACGGCAAGCCTTCGTACCTGAGTGGCCAGCAACTGAAAGCCATGCTGGACGGCACTGACGGCAACACGATTGAGAAGATTGAGATCATCTCCAACCCTTCCGCCAAGTACGATGCCAGCGGGCAGGGAGGTATCATCAATATCAAGACCAAGCGCAACATGATGCGCGGGCTGAACGGTATGCTCTCCGCCGGCTACGGAGGCATGTACTTCGGCGACGTCAAACGCTGGCTGAGTCAAGAAATGTTCTCGCTTATGCTCAACTATCGGGGTGAGAAGACCTACACTTTTGGTCAACTGACACAAGTGTTCTCGCAGAACGATATTGATTTCGAGACATACCGCAAGACGCCTGAATTTGAGAATTATTCCTATTCGGGATACGACCTGAATTTTCAATACTACATGCTCAAGGTTGGCAACGACTGGTATATCGACTCAGTCAACACCTTCGGCTTTATCTTGCAGGTGCCCTACATGACTGTGCAGCAGCGGATTATCGATGGCCGCAACTATGCCTATACGGTGGTGGGTAACGACACTACGAGCAAGAGTCAGAGCCGCACAAGCGCCGGAACGCAGTCGCCACAACACACGGCTAACCTCAACTATACGCATACCTTCAACGAGGCACTCGAGCGCGAACTGACTGTTAATGTGGATTATAACCGCTATAACAACAAGCAAAACAACAGCCAGGAAACCCGATATGACGAACTCATTCCTCGTTCGCTTGGATTGAATATCAAGAGCCAGCAGATAGTGAATATCTATAGCGCCAAACTTGATTTCCAAACCAAGTTCTGGAATACAGGCATGATTGAGTGTGGCGTCAAATACGGCCTGTCATCGACGGATAATCACATGACCACGGACTCTATACTCAATCAGCAGCCGTTCAGTCAAACCCCGCAGGACTTTCACTACGACGAACACGTGGCAGCAGCGTATATCTCCGTAGGCAAACAGTTTGGCGAACACTGGTCGGTCAAGCTCGGTCTGCGGGGTGAATACACCTACAGCCTTGGCAACTGGCAGAGCGCGGACACCATCACCAGCAAGTCCTACTTCAATCCTTTCCCGACTGCGTACGTGGGTTATACCTCCAAGCCGCTCGGCAAACTGGAACAGCCGATAGCCCTCAGCGCCAGTTATACGCGCCGTATCAAGCGCCCTAATTACTGGATGCTCAATCCCTTCCGCACGTATGTGGATGCGTATAGTTATCAGGAAGGCAACACCGAACTCACACCTGAGTTCAACAATGATGTTGAGGTGCATTTCTCATGGACGCAGTACCTGAATGTCACATTCAACTTTGCGCACACACAGGATATGTTCTCCTCCAAAACAACCATTCTCCCTAACGGTATGAGTTCAATCAAGTGGACAAATTTCGGTACTTGCACCACCCACGGTGGCAATATATCGCTGACCGAACTGCCTATCGTGCCTAAGTATGTGACAGCGGAAGACGGCACCCGTACTATGCAAGGGGCATGGCTGGCACTAACTATTAATGCCGGCTGGCTGCATTTCATCAACCGGTCATACGAGAAGAACGAAGAAGGCCGTCCGATATATGAGAATCGCAACCACTACGGTTATGCCGGCGGTACGCTCTCCGCGTACTTGCCCAAAGACTGGACTCTGACGTTCGACGGCAACTGGTCCAGCCCCATGACCACCGGATATAACACCAGCGGTAGCACCTATTTCCTCAGCTTCGGCGTGCGAAAGATGTATATGAAGAAGGGGCTTATCTTCAATCTCAATGTACAGGACTTGGCACGCTCGCTGTCGTTCCATAACGAGGATAAAGGCATGGCGGAGGGGTATAGCAGCTGGTATAAGAATACCATCCGCCAGCAGCGTGTGACACTGTCCCTGACATGGATGTTCGGTCAGTACCAGCAGCACAAGAACCGCAAGGTAGGCGACATGGACGAACTCAATCGTCTGGGAGGTGGCGGCGTATCAACAGGCCAATAGGCATAATGGTATAAAAATTCACCAAATGGAAAGAAAATCCTGCATACATTTGTATATGTGGGATTTTTTTTGTACCTTTGCGGCGTAAATCGTCGTAAATAGTGATTAACCCGAATAAATCATATGAAAATAGACGCTACTGATATGTGTAGCCATTTGCAGCGAAAGCTATTTTCTGCAGATGGTGAGTACCGAGCAATTCGCGAGCAGATAGAACGCGACCCGGAACTGACGGCTGTGGTTCGTTCACGGCAGTTGCATATCTATCGCAACGGCAAGAAGGTACTCATATTAGCCGGTAAGAGCGCGCCGAAGATCGTGCGAGAAGATGAATTACTAAAGTTACTATGAAAATCGAAGATAATCGTGCCTATGGCTATGAACGTCGAGGAATATAGAGACTACGCGCTCGGCGGAGTGATGTTCGTAGTGCTACTTCCTACCACCAGAAGAAGTTCACTTCATCCAATCCTGCCGGAAACCCGCCGCTAATCTCGATACAAACACGATAGATATACGATAGATACACGATAGATATACGTTAGATAAACGAAATATTAGTATAATAACAGTATAACTTAAAGCTAATCAAAGAATACTATGGCTAAAGTTGAACCCGCCCTTCCATTTGACCAGTAAAATTATTGCAATTATGATACTTTATTTCTCAGGAACAGGTAATAGTCTCGCTATCGCACGTAAGATTGCCGAGACAATAGATGACCAAGTAATGCCCCTCAATGACGCGGTGCTTCAAGACTTAACGCGCGAGAAGCGGATTGGCTTTGTCTTCCCGACCTACGACTTTAATATGCCGCCGGCTGTGCGCAACTTAATACCAAGGCTCAAAATTAATACTGCGTCCTATGTGTTTGCCGTCACCACGTGTGGCGCCCAAGCAGGTAACAGTCTCTGGACTTTGCGTCGTTTGCTGCGCAAGAAAGGCATCGAACTGGCTTATGCGCATAAGATTCGGGTGCCGGATAATAGTGCCATCGCTTTCGGTCGCAATCCCAATGAGCAAGTATGGAAATTCGATAAGTTCGCAAACCGCTTGGAGCAAATACTGGACGATATCAAAGCCGAGCAGCATGAAATGCATTTTGCATGGTGGGGGCCAATTGGCGGGCTCATGGGGTGCTCTTTCTTGGAGAACGGCATGCTTCGTACTTTCCATCCTGTGGTGAATGAGGACAAGTGTACAGGCTGTGGAACTTGTGCCCGCATCTGCCCGATGAACAATATTACCCTAAACGCTAAAGCCGCCATCGGCGACAACTGTACCATCTGTCTCGGCTGCGTGCATGTTTGTCCGCATCAGGCCATCCGCATCAACGGACGCGAAGCACTCAAAGAACGCCAATACCGTCATCCTGATATCAAACTCAAAGACCTCATCAAACGCTAATGAGCAAGACAATGAAGATACTACTGATTATACTGGCGGTCGTGGCAGCGATAGCCATTACTGCAGTATTTATTCTGCAGCATCCTGCTTTCGGTCGGCGCATGTCGGCGGAACGCAAAGCACGCATCGAAGCATCGCCCAACTATCGCGACGGGATGTTCCAAAACGAAGAACCGACGCCGCAGTTCACAAGCGACAAGTCTCCGATGGCGATGATGTGGGAATTTCTCTTTCACCGTCCCAAAGACCGTACGCCCAAAGAACCCATACCAGCATTCAAGACCGACCTGAAGAACCTGCCGACCGACCGCGACTGGCTCGTCTGGTTCGGACACTCATCATATCTATTCTGCCTCAACGGCAAACGCTATCTCGTGGACCCGCTGCTGAAGATGGAGTTTCCTACTTCTGTCATGATGAAACCCTTCAAAGGCACAGACCTCTACACACCTGACGACCTGCCGGATATTGACGTACTCATCATCACCCACGAGCATTGGGACCACCTTGATTACGCCACCTTGCGTGACCTGCGACCGAAAGTGAAACACGTAGTTTGTCCCCTCGGCGTTGCCGAATACCTGGAATATTGGAAATACAACAAGTCTATTATCTTAGAGTTAGACTGGTATGAAACAGCCGAAAGTTTAAAGTTGAACGTTGATAGGATCACTTGCTTACCAACAAGACATTTCTCAAACAGATTGCTCGGCGGTCGCAATCAGACCTTGTGGGCTTCCTTCATGATCGAAGATGGCGGTCGTAAAGTCTATATCGGCGGCGACGGAGGCTATGACGGTCGTTTTGCACGTATCCGCAAGCAGTTCGGACAGGTGGACTTAGCTATCCTCGAAAACGGCCAGTATAACACCGACTGGAAATACATTCACTCCACACCGGAAGGCCTCGAGCAAGCAATCTTAGACCTTGAAGCCAAAGCCATCTTCACCGTCCACCACGACAAGTTCGCTCTCGCCAAGCACCCGTGGTACGAACCCGACAGCGTGGCACACACCATCGCCGAACGGCACGACATTCGTTTGTTAGATAGGCCTATCGGTACCGTAGTGGAATTTTAAAATGGAAAAAATTGCACAATTTGTAATGAAGACCATCATTTTTGACTTAGACGGAACAATACAAGTGCCTTTTATAGCTTGTTCATGGGGCTTTGTTCCGAGAGAGCAACTCGAAACTGCCGGAATTAAACATATTGTTGACCAACCAAAGGACATATTGAAACAACTCTAAACATAATACTAATATGAAAAAAGTCATTCTATTGGCACTGACAGCAATCACGTTTGCTGCGTGCACCAACCAACCAAAAGTTATGGAAAATCAAGCAATTAACAACATCATGACGCGCGTATCAGTACGCGAGTTCACGGGAGAAAAGATTAGCCCGGCACAAGTGGACACACTTCTCCGCGCAGCCATGGCAGCTCCTTCTGCTATCAACAAACAGCCTTGGGCATTTATTGTGGTAGACGATGACGCGGTTATCGCTAAGTTGGGTGAAGCACTCCCCTACTCCCGCTGCAGCAATCATCCTGCCGTAGCTATTATCCCCTGCGGAGACTTAAACAAAGCTATTCCCGGAGAAATGGCTAATTTCTGGATTAACGACGTCTCTGCCGCTACGGAAAACTTGCTGTTGGCCGCCCACGCAATGGGACTTGGCGCTGTATGGACTGGACTGCATCCCGACATGAATCGCGCTAAGATGGTGCAAGAACTACTCGGCCTTCCGGAACATATTATTCCTCTTTGTGTAGTGCCCGTTGGCGTTCCGGCTGAACACCCGGCCGTAAAAGACAAATACAACCCGGATAACATCCACTATAACGCGTGGTAAGAACTTCCAGCACCCCGTGTAAACAAAAAGACCGCCAATCAGCGGTCTTTTGTTCTTCTGCGGAGAAAGGGGGATTCGAACCCCCGGTACCCTTACGAGTACGACAGTTTAGCAAACTGTTGGTTTCAGCCACTCACCCATCTCTCCTTCGCGTTCAGCGCGACTAATTGGGCTTCGCTAAAATCTTCATTTCACCAAAGCGGCTGCAAAAGTACTGCTAATTTTTGATATACACAAATTTTTGGCAAATAAAAATGACAAAAAGTGTTTTTTTTTGCTCAAATGCCGAAAAAGCAGTACTTTTGCAGCCGGATTTATGAATAAAAATACCGAAATAGAACGCAAGTTTCTCGTGAAGGACGACAGTTACAAAGCGATGTCTATTCGTCACTGCGAGATCCGTCAAGGCTATCTGAGCAAAGAACACGGCCGCACCATTCGTATCCGCATTCGCGACAATGAAGCTTTTATCACCATCAAAGGCCCATCGATGAACGGTGGTCTAAGTCGCTTTGAATGGGAAAAAGCAATTGACGTCGATGACGCGAAGTCCTTGCTGCAATTGGCTTTGCCGGGCGAGATAGAGAAGACACGCTGGATTATTCCGGCTGTCAGCGATCAACAGTCTGCGGGCAGCAACCAACTCTTTTGGGAAGTGGATGAGTTCCACGGACGCCTGAATGGCATGATTATTGCTGAGATAGAACTGGACAACGAGGAACAAACGTTCGTTAAGCCCGAATTCATCGGCGACGAAGTGACGGGCAACCCGAGGTACTATAACTCAAATTTATGAAAAGAAAGAAAAGAAATATTTTGTTGATGGTCTTGTTCTTTGCCGTAGCGGCATTAGCAGCCGGCGCATTTGCCATCGAACAATACTATCGCTTGGAGGTTTGTAACTTCTCGGCGAATGACGATGAGAGCCACGGATACTATGTTTATCCCGACATGACCTTGGACAGCCTTATCTACTTGATGCAGGCTGATTACACCATTGGTTCGTACACAGATTGGCGTATTCACCGCCGTCAATATATGCACAGTGAACCGCAGACCGGTTACTATAAGTTCCCGGCTCGCATTGGCGACAAACATCTTATTGTGCGGTTGCAATTAGGTCAACAAACACCTATTAAGCTTACTTGGACAAATACTATTCGTACGCGCGAACAGCTGGCAAGTCGCATGGGGAAGGCTCTCCTACTCGACTCGGCAGAGATTATTGCCCGTCTGGACAGCAACGAGTATATGAAGAAATTCGGTCTTAATAAAGAGACAGCCGTTTGCATGTTCATTCCCAACACGTACGAGGTCTATTGGACTATGACGCCTGACCAATTATTTGATCGCATGTACCGCGAGTACCAAGCATTCTGGACCAAAGAGCGCTTACGCAAAGCCGATTCGTTAGGTCTGACACCTATAGAGGTCGCCACCTTGGCTTCTATTGTGGAGAGCGAGACGCACAACGCGAAGGAGTATCCGATTATTGCATCCCTCTATTTGAACCGTTTGCGTAAAGGTATGCCGCTGCAGGCTTGTCCGACAGTGATTTTCGCGACAGGCGATTTGAAGATGCGTCGCGTACTCAAACGCCATCTTAAGATTGATTCGCCGTACAACACGTATATCAACCGCGGTCTACCTCCGGGACCGATTCGCTGCCCCAACGGCACAACAATAGATGCTGTACTTGACGCACCCGAGACGGATTATCTGTATATGTGCGCTAATCCGGATTGGTCCGGTACACATATCTTCTCGGCAAAATATTCTGTGCACGCGGAAGCGGCAAGAGCATATCAACAAGAACTGAACGCAAGACAAATACACTAATATGTCTGTACACACCCAATCATCCCGCATGACGACAAGTAAGATTCGTCAGATGAAAGTCAACGGAGAGAAAATCACAATGTTGACGAGTTACGATTTCACGCTTGCATCCCTTGTAGACGAGGCAGGCATTGACATGATGCTCGTCGGCGACAGTGCCAGCAATGTGGTTTGCGGCAATCAATACACACTACCCATCACGGTGGATGAGATGATTTTCCTCACAAAGGGTGTTGTTCGCGCTGCGCAACATGCTTTAGTTGTTTGCGATATGCCTTTTGGCAGCTACCAAGTGAACGAGGAAGACGGTGTGCGCAATGCTATCCGTATTCTCAAAGAAAGCGGCTGCGATGCCGTCAAACTCGAAGGTGGCGAAGAAATTCTTCCGACCATTCGTCATATTATCCAAGCGGGTGTGCCTGTTTGCGGACACCTTGGTTTGACTCCACAATCCGTCAACCAGTTTGGCGGCTACGGTCTACGTGCCAAAGAAGAGGCTGAAGCTGCTAAGTTACTTCACGACGCCAAGTTACTGGACGAAGCCGGCTGCTTCTGCATCGTGCTAGAGAAGATTCCTGCCGATTTGGCTAAGCGCGTCACAGAGGCTGTTTCGTGCCCGACCATCGGTATCGGTGCTGGCAATGCCACGGACGGTCAAGTTCTCGTACTGCATGATATGCTTGGTCTTAACCAAGGCTTTAAGCCAAAGTTCCTGCGCCAGTTTGCTCATCTTGCAGACGAAGTGAAGAATGCGGTTGGCGAATATGCTAAGGCCGTTAAAGAAAGTAGCTTCCCATCCGAAGAGGAAAGCTACTAAACTTACTTGAACTTGATTCCGATTAGCACGGGATCATGGTCCGAATAGCGGAAGAGAAGATTTTTCTTCGCCGCTTTAGATAAGCACTTGCGAATATCCGCAGGTGCTTCTTTTGGCACGTTATTGTTCTTGAAGTTATACTTACTGTAGTACGCCGCAGAGTAGTAATAGTCGGTGTTCCAGTGGATGGTCTTGACGCCGGTTATCTGTTCCGCCATCGTCGGCGAAGCGAAGACTCGGTCCAAACTACCACATAAACCGCGATACGAATAGGAGTAGTCGAGACTATCTGTTAGCATATCGGCAAAGCCTGCCTTGACAATGGTCTGAATAGGCTCTTCGTAACGATAGCAGTTATAGTCGCCAAGTAGCAGGATATCCGGATCGGTGTAGGTGCTGTCGGCATAGGCATTGTTGATGCAATCCAAGATAGCCCGGATATTGTTCATCCTTTTCTCATTAGACATCTGAGGATTGCCACGTTTGCTACGCGGATGGTTGAGCGAGAGAACGAACTGTTCGCCCGAAGGAATATGCTCAAACCCTTGCAACATAAAGCGGTTGGAATAGATATTCGAGCGCTCATTGTACGCGCGACGTAGTTCACCTACGGGACGTACACGATCCTTGCGGTATATAAATCCTACTGAAATAGTGTCGCCATCGTCTTCGGCCGTACGCACGAAAGCATAGAGATTTTTCTTGGCAAGTTTATTCATCATCGCGGTAAGTTCTGACGGTGCAGAAGGACCTTTCTCTATCTCGCAAAGGGCATATAGGTCGGCATTGATTTTCAGCAGCGCAGTTGCCGTTTTATGGCATTGGAAAGCATGCTGGCCTTCGGTATTACGCTTGGTTGCATAGCCACCTTGGTGCACAAAATAGTTCTGGATATTCGTTGCGCAGATAAGCAAATCGGACTTGCCTACATATGGCATTTTCTTTGAGGGTTTGTAGTTTCTGAATGCCGGTTGCTGGCCTGTCTGCAAGGCTCGTTCGCCTGTTACGACTGCTTCCAGATTTCGTATGGTTGCACCCAGATTGAGGTTGTATGGCTTTTTGCAGACAAGTTTTATCGATTGTGCTTTGTTATACGCTTGGAGTTCAAAGAAGCGCGTACTATCGCCAGTATTCAGTCCTACGGCGCGTTCTTCAGGCACATAGAGTCTTTCGGGCGCCAGCGTGAGCGAGTCATAGAACGAACCGCACACAATCAGCGGCGTCGTGATACGGATACGGTGACCTTGGTATGTACTCCAGCCTTCTTGTTGGAGTTGCTCCAGTGACACTTTCGTCACGGCCGAAGCCGCAACGGAAAGAGCCAGAACAAAGACTATAAACAGTTTTCTCATAGAGCAGCGTTCTCTTCTACCACTTCTTCGATGGCTTCTTGAACTATTTCAGTCGCCTGCGGCTCAGCCATTTGGTCGAATGGCCAGAGTCCGAAGTAATAGAGACAAGTCGCAGCAGCACCGCAAACGACGATCAGCACAGCAATCCAGATAAGGGCTTTCTTCCAAGCCGGCATACCTTTCTTGGCGAACGGGTCGACAAGTTTAATCAATGGGAACTGCACTTGTTGTGTGAGCGTTACGCCGAATGGAACAGAGATAATCGTGTCCGCATTGACAGCCCAACCGTTGGCGTTGAGCACAGGAGCCAAGTTGCGACGACGGAGTTTCATCCAAGCCATAATCATACTTGGTCCGCTGATAACAAGCAGGATAACAATGAACACAATGATATACTGCCACCACTTGAAGCCACTCATACCTTCTGCCACAGCAACCAAAGCGGCACCAATCATGCCTAAAGCCATACCGATGGCAGCAAAGATACCAGCGAACTTGGCAATATCAAAAGCAGGCTTCGGAGCAGCACCGCCTTCGACTTTGGCATCCATATTGGCCGTTACATCACCCATTACTTCTGCATCTTTCTCGGCAGCAGACTTATTGATTTTCTCCTCAATCCAGTTAGCGAGCTTGCGGTACGGTGTCCAGAAAGCTTGACGAATGGAAATCGGGTTGTCGATGATCTTGAATACGGTTGCATCATAGTCTACACCGTCGTTATCGTAGAAGATAGCATTCTTGCCGACGCTCAGGTTCTTAATCTCACCTTGAGTCATAGCAGCCACAATCTGCAGTTTCTTTCCTGTCTGCTTATTTTCGCAGTTGCAATAAATGAGGTAGATGCCGCTCAGCGGAGCTTGGAGGTCGTGCTTAACCAAATCGCTCACGCGGATACACAGACGGCACGCACGCTGGTCGATAATCAATGTACCTGCTTGGAAAGAAGCGGGCACACTTTGTTTGGTGTCATAGAAGTCTTCCAACGTCACGAAGTTACGCAGCAGACGGCAGAAATCGCGATGCAGCAGAATCAGTTTGCGCAAGTCCGCATACACTGCCTTACCTGCAGCCAGAGTCTCTGCATCTGAAGCAGCCGCAGCAGCCACACCTGCTTCGTATTCAGCAATCTTTGTGCCCATCTCAACGAAGTCTTTCTCCTTCACGGTAGGAGCAACGGTTTCTGCGGGGATAGTAACGAGCCCGAGTTTCTGCATCTTGAGTGCTTCGAAGTAAGCAGCAATCTCATCGTGTTTAGCCTTGTAGGTTGCAATCACGTCTGCATCGTACGGCGCAGCAGGAACAGCCGCAGGAGTGATAGCCACTGCGTCAATTGCGGCTTGCACTTCCGCCAAACTAATCTCCTTATTCTCGCCAGCCAGTTTCTGCGCTACAGCCTTGATATCCGCATTGGCGATATTGTCAATCATCACGCGGTCTTCTTGCACAAAGAGCGTGTTCGGATCAACCAACGTTGCGCACAGCCAGTCAGCCGTCGCCACCACTTCTTTGATACGCAGTTTGCCATCACCGTCGAGGTCTATTAGAGACAGCGAGTCTGCGCTAATCTCCAGACCGTTAACCGGGCAGGACAGAACAGTCCACATTTTTTTGTCTAACTCGCCGAGGTGACGAATGTCCTCAGCCGACTGAATGCGCACGCGCGTAGCGCCGCCTACGTTCGAAAACGTCCACTTGTAATTAGCCATAGTATTGTGTATATTTATTTTCCGCTGCAAAGATACACAAAAAAAATGACACCCGCAAGAGAGATGTCATTTTTTTGTTAATATTTGAACTTTTTACCTCACTAAAATCTTTCTCGTCACCCAACGGTCATCGATATAGGCTTTGAGGAAATAGATTCCTGTTGAGAGCGGATAAGTTGCTTTGCTCACTTCGATGGTGCTGATATCGCCGTTAAGTATCGCAATCAACTTACCCGTAATATCGAGCAGATAAATCGTTGTTGGACCGTGCGGAATAGCCTCTAAGTTCGCCAAGTCTTTCGCGTCGAACGGGTTTGGAATGAAATGCTCATCCACTTGCGCGTCATCCAGTTGTGCCTCATCACACGCAGGTATCGTACTGAACTCCACTATCGTGCGCACCAACATATCATTCAGGTGCTCCACTTTCAACGTATCGGTTGTCGGTTTAAGGTGCGTATTACCAATTCCCGAATCATCCGTCAGGAAGAAAGATGTTCCGTTAGTCGTCAAAGCTATTGAGCGCATCAGTAATTCTCCTGCCTCGTCTAATCCGCTACAAACGACCGGCACAACACGTATTCCCCATGCCGCAGCATTAAGCACTTGTTCGTGCAGCAAGGCGATTGTCGTCGAGTCCTTGTGGCACGGAGCATCCAATACAAGGAAAGCGATACGAGCACGCGCTTCCTGATTCCAACCGGCAGTATTGATTGCCGCCATCAGCGCCTCAGGAATAGCCTCTGGGAAATCGCCGCCTCCACTGGCACGTTGTTTGTCTATGAAAGTCTGCGTGGTCTTAATATCGTCCGTCAGACGACTCAAACGTGTTACATACTCATCACCGTGATCCCGATAAACGACAGCACCAGTGCGGATAGCGAGACCACCTGTTGCATCCTTCGCACGAGCAATCACATCGTGCATCTCTGCTTGTAAATAGCGCAACTCATCCCCCATGGAACCCGTTGCATCAAAGACGAAAACTACATCTACTGCATCGGACGCGCCACATTCTGCATCGATAACAAACGTATTCAGTCCTTTGGACCAAGGTTTAGCCTCTTGCACCTGCTCGTCTACCCGAATCTGCAGATTGCCGGTCTGTTGCTGCCCAGACAGTATGTTTGCCCATAGTTCGGCCTTGCCTGTGTTATCCGTAACGGCTTGGAACAGCGTATTACCTTTGGCATCAATCAGACTAACTGGCTCAGCAACAATAGGATAGCCCTCCTTATTCGTCACTTGAACAGTATAACGATTACGCGCCTCTATTTTCCAGTTGGAGAGATATTTCTTGTGCGTATCATTAATCACCTTAGTCCAGAAGTACCACTTTGCGAAGTCATTCACCTCACCAGCCGTTAGTTTGCCGGCTTGCACGTTATTTACAGGCGCATCAATGGACGGTCTATGGCCGGGCGCATATTCTGCCTTTCCATCAACGGCCGGCATTTCCTCAACATATGCCTCCATCACATCGTATCTGGCTGCTCCTGTAAGATGTTCACCTTTCGATTTAGTCAACGCACCTCCTCGGCTCGCATAAACCTTAGAGCCTCCATCTTCCGAGGCCGCGTACTTACGCGTCATAGAGAGAATAATAGGGCGACTTTGTTTTGCCAACTCCTTGATTGATACACTAAGCGGTTCGTATCCTTTGCACTCCAGTTTCATAACGGCAACGTCCGTTGGGAGACCATTTTTAAGCACAATGCGTCCGTCCCAAGACGTAAGCAGCTTCTGCGAACCGAGTTGCACTTCAACGCCTTGAAGCAGAGCTTGCGTCGTATCCATCACGATAATAACCGTCTCTTGACCATTCGGCATCTGCATTGACACTTTGTCTGCCACTTTCTTTTTGCACGCTTGCACAGTTCCGGCACATAGGATAGCCAGTAACACGAGAGATAGTAGTTTCTTCATAGCACAATAATATTTACATGTTTTTAACATTTGTTTACAAAATCTATGCCAAAGCGGTAGTGTGGCAGTAAAAATAGAAAAATTATGCATTAAATTTTGCATATATGCAAAAAAAGCAGTACTTTTGCAGCCGTTTTTGACTGAATACTGTAAACTATATAATATGGCAACACAAGAAGAAACCTTTAAGAAATTAGTCGCGCACTGCAAGGAGTATGGTTTTGTATTTCCTTCAAGTGAGATTTACGACGGTCTGGGCGCTGTGTATGACTACGGTCAGAACGGTGTCGAGTTGAAGAATAACATCAAGCGCTACTGGTGGGATTCGATGACGCTGCTGCATGAGAATATTGTCGGTATCGATGCCGCTATCTTCATGCACCCGACAACATGGAAAGCTTCCGGTCACGTAGATGCGTTCAATGACCCACTGATTGATAACCGCGACAGCAAAAAACGTTATCGTGCCGACGTACTTATCGAGGAGCAACTGGCAAAGATAGAAGACAAAATCAACAAGGAAGTAGAGAAAGCCGCTAAACGTTTTGGTGACAGTTTCGACGAGACCATGTTCCGTCAGACCAACCCGCGCGTGATGGAGCATCAAGAGCATTGGAACCAATTGCATGAGCGTTACTCGAAAGCGATGAACGCCAGTGATTTGGCCGAACTCAAGCAGATTATCCTTGATGAGGAAATCGTTTGCCCGATTAGCGGTACGCGTAACTGGACCGACGTTCGCCAATTCAACCTTATGTTCCAAACCGAGATGGGCTCAACAGCCGACGGTGCAATGAAAATCTACCTCCGTCCTGAAACTGCTCAAGGTATCTTTGTCAACTATCTCAACGTTCAGAAGACAGGCCGCATGAAGATTCCTTTCGGTATCGCACAAATCGGTAAGGCCTTCCGTAACGAGATTGTAGCACGCCAGTTCGTATTCCGTATGAGAGAGTTCGAGCAGATGGAGATGCAATTCTTCATCAAGCCCGGCACCGAGATGGAGTGGTTCAAGCACTGGAAAGAGTTCCGCCTCAAATGGCACAAAGCTCTCGGCTTGGGCGACGAGAAATACCGTTACCATGATCACGAAAAACTCGCGCACTACGCTAATGCCGCTACGGATATTGAATTCCTTATGCCGTTTGGCTTCAAGGAGGTGGAAGGTATTCACAGTCGCACGAACTTCGACTTGAGTCAGCATGCTAAATACAGCGGTAAGAAGATTGAATACTTTGACCCCGAACTCAACGAGAGCTATACCCCGTATGTTATTGAGACCAGTATTGGTGTGGACCGTATGTTCCTGTCTATCATGTGCGCGGCCTATAAAGAAGAGCAGCTCGAAGGTGGTGAGACCCGCGTTGTACTGCAACTGCCGGCAGTTCTCGCTCCTGTGAAAGTTTGTGTGATGCCGCTTGTGAAGAAAGATGGTCTGCCAGAGAAGGCTCGCGAGATCATGGACATGCTCAAGTTCGACTTCAAGACCACTTACGACGAGAAAGACTCTATCGGTAAACGTTATCGTCGTCAGGATGCTATCGGAACACCGTTCTGCATCACCATTGACCATGACACGCTCAACGACAACTGCGTAACTGTTCGTTACCGCGATACGATGGCGCAAGACCGTGTAAAGATAGAAGACTTGCACGAGTTAATCGCGAAAGCGGTGGATATGAAACAACTCTATCGCAAGTTGATGGCATAAAAAAAGAGGCACGCGCCTCTTTTTTTTGTCTGTCATGCAACTTATTGCACTCTGCGACCCATCAAGTCGTAGGTCTTACCTTCGCGGAGGATATAGATATTTCCGTCGCGATAGAACTTCTTAGTCTGCAGCGGTTCGGTAGCAGTACTATTCCACTCTACTTGACCAACACTTTCTTGGATGTCGTAGTGATTAGGAATATTTGGTACAGTAAGTTGTGTGCCTGTGAAGACTTTAATCTCACCTGGTTTGAGCGAATAGGATGCTGTAGCTTTTCCATTACCATCTAAATAGTCGTACCACGTACCTGCGGGCAGTTCGACGGTCTTGGTTGCGCTACTGCTGAAGTTAGCCACAGCATAGACATCGCTTCCCCATTGCACATAACGAATCACGTTCGTTGCGCCAATGACTTGGTCTGTCGGATCACCCTCAAAGATTGTAGGCAAGAGACGTGTACGGAGTTGGATAATCTTTGCAACGCGTTGGTAAGCGTCCATACGCGGACCTGCCTTGAACCAACCATAATTCTCCGGACGGAGTTTAACTTGCATCTTGGCGCCTCCTTGGATTTGGGGCTTCACACCATATTTGGATCCATGGTCATAGTCTTTATCATCATCGTCCCCCCAACGTCCGTATCTGTCTTGGAATTTGGACATATCGAAACCGAGCTCAGCGAAGTGATAGAACAATTGCGGGCCATCAAGCATGCACTGGAAGCCAAGGTTCATCGGTACACGCGCTACACGCGCTTCTTCGTTATTTTTTATGTCGCTGCCGTTACCCCATTTCTTTACCTTGAAGAAGCAACGCTCTTCATCGTGGTTCTCACAGTATGAAACGAAGTTATCCTTATTTGCCCACGACAAGTCGTCGCCGTCACTAAGCCAGCCCATAGCAGTTTGCTGGAAAGCGTGAGCCGTATTGGCCCAGCACATCATTCCTTCGGCAATAAGTTGATCCCACTCAGTCGATGTATTCTTTCCCCAGTGCTCGAGGATGAAGTACGCATCAGGCGAAACATCCTTCACACCATTTTTGTAGTAGTACTTGAGGTTCTCTACCGATGTATTCGGTAGATCCGAGCACAAGCCGTGACTCAGGTCCATACGATAACCGTCTATCTTGTATTCGGTCAACCAATACTTAAGTACCCGTGTGAAATGATCACGAGTGGGTTCAAAGCCGTGGTTCCAGTCTTCATATACATTGTCATCGTGAGGAGCTTGTACATTGAACCATGGGTTAAAGCGCAAGTCTGTCTTGGTCGGATCTTCGCTGGTCCAGGGATAGAGTTTATTCATTGGGTTATTTCCTGTCGCGTGGTTGAATACCATATCCAGAATAACTGCCATTCCGCGTTTGTGGCACTCATCCACGAAATCTTTCAGCATCTCGGGTGTGCCGTAGGCTTTATCGAGTGCGAAATAGTGGTTGGGCGAGTAGCCCCAGCTATTATTGTCGTCAAACTCATTAACAGGCATCAGCTCGATAGCATTAACACCTAGATTTTGGAGATAGTCCATACGCTCTTTCAGACCCTCAAGGCAGCGAGAAGGCGTATGGTCATACACCCACATCTCATAGATAACGAGGTTATTCTTGTCCGGACGTTTGAAGTTTAGAGTAGCGTCAGACCACTTATATTCTTCCTTACCAAGTTGGAGCACCGACACATAGCCCCCATCCGCACCGGATGACGGATATGGAATGAGAGTCGGATCCACTGTCTTGGGCTCGTATTTATCGTCTTGGCTCAGCACTTTTTCCGAGAAGAGATCAGAAATCTGCTTCTTCACGCCATCCGAACGCTCAATAGCATATTGGTAACAATATTCCTTCCCTTTCTGCAGACCGGTCAGTGTAATCCAGAAGTAGTTTCCGTCACGTTTAAGTTGGTATTGATTATTCAAGGTCCAGTTGTTCATATCACCAACAAGGAAGACGTGCTTAGCAGGTTCGGTTTTCGATGCGGCATAAGTACAGAGCGTTACCGATGTGCCGTCTGGGCCGGGATAGATACCATTCACGACGCCTTCCGGACGAGCTTGCTCTACAGGAGTAGCGGCGACATATAATTTCACCTGAACAAATTTAGACTTTTCATCTTTCTTTGCAGTAAACCCAAAAATGTTAGTTCCCTGTTCGGTCAAAGTGGTCGTGTAGGTCAATGATGTACCTACTTCGGTGTTGACTACAGCGCCATTGTGTGTGAGAATCAACTCTGCCTCTTCTGTGGCGGTACCAACAAGTGTTATTTCGTCTCCTTGCGAAGCCATATCACTTCTGTTGGCTTGCAAAACAACAGCAAATCCCGCCTCTACTAGATTGATTTCGATATCCGCCCCGCCGACACCTCGACCGGTTTGACCACCATTCGTTCCATCGGTAAACAAAACCAATAATTTTTGGATGGTTTTGTCAGAAGGTATTCCATAAAACGTGTACAAATTAGGAATGACAATTTCCCAGTTAGAGCCAACTTTAGTCATCTTGGTTTTGTCAGACTTAGACGGCCATTTTTCTAACTCATATTCCCAACCTTTACCGATATCGGCACAGGAGTATAGATAACACTCACTGGCACCAACCATACCTTGATTGCCTTCATTCGGATTAAAGATAATTTTCACTTCTCCGGTATATCCTTGCTGAAGAATAGCAGGGATCGTTGTTACTTGTGCTACGAGGACGTAACACCATACGCACAATAGTGCAATTAAGCTTAATCGTTTCATATGGTTATAGTTTTATGTGTTTTTGAGAGTAAAGGTGGTAATCAGCCACCTTTACCCAATATGTTTAGCGGATCAGTTGACCTTGAACGTTGTAAACCTTACCATCACGGAGGATGTAAAGTGTACCGTTCAACATCACTTTACGCATCTCATTAGCAGGAGCCAAGAGGTTCTCAACAGCCGTCGGCGTCGTCGGATAAACGATACTGAGCGCACTGGTAGCTAATGTCCATGTAACGGTATAATTACCATTCATGTCTGCTACGAATATCATGTTCGCATCTTCGTTCATGGTGATACCGGTAGCGGAATTATTCTGGCGAGTGAATGTTTGAGCATTCGAACGCCATTCACCATTAACTCGGATCTTGAACTCATAGCTATCAGCTTCAATGTTAGCAGTAATCGTCGCTGTGGTCTTATCCGCAGAGAGTGTGAGCGGCAAACCAACAGACCAGTTGTTCATCGAGCCCCAAACTTCTACAGTCGGATCAGGAGCAGGACCTTGCTTGTCCACATAGAGTTCGTCAGCACCTTCAATGAGCTTCAGATAGAAGTCATATACACCGGTCTCAGTTACCGTCCAACCACCCGTTGTCGGAGTGAAGCCTTCGTAGCCACTGATTGTTGCGGTGAATGCCACTTCTGCGCAGATATCGTACAGAGTGAATACCTGACCTTGTGTCAGTGTAACACCTTGTTTGTAGTACTCTGTCCATTGAGTCTGACTCTCGTTCTTGGCGAACTCGATGATAGTCTCACCAACCTTAATACCGAACTTGCCTTCGCAACCAGAAGGTTGATACTTACCAATCAGTTTGGCGGTAACAGTACCTGCTGTCGGGTTCAGTACGAAGTTAACAGTATCTTTAGCGCCAATCTCGTCGCCCAAGAAGTCTGCTACTTCTACCCATGTAGCACCAGCATCAACGGCTTCAGTGTTATAGTTAACACCACCTCCACCGAATACTACATTCTCCAACTTGTAGTTGTCGCCGTCCTTGGTCATTTCTTTCCAAGTCCAGTCAGCAGCTGCATCCCAGTTGTTCTTCATGTAGTACTTGGTCTCACCTGACGGTTGATACTTACCTACAATAGTAGCAGTCACAGTACCTGCGGTCGGATCCAGTACGAGGTTAACGGTATCCATTGAAGCGAGCTTATCACCCTTAATGTCTTCTTCGGCTACCCATGTAGCACCTTCGTCTGTTTCAGCTGTGTTATAGTTAACACCTGTACCACCATAAACAACTTTCTCCAGTTTGTACAAACCAGCATTGTCCGGAGTCATCTCCTTCCATGTCCAGTCTGCACCAGCATTCCAGTTGTTCTTCATGTAGTAAGTAGCAGGTTTAACGTAGAAGTTACCAAGCAACTCGAACGTTACTACTTCATCCTTAACAAAGTATACTACCTTAACGGCACCTGCCTCGGAAAGCTTAAAGACGATGTTGCCATCTGCATCATTACTCAGACCTTCGGCTACCTTGCTCAGATTGTCATAACCAAGTACCTTATCCCATGTACCATC
>JAFSPA010000002.1 GCA_017443145.1 Paludibacteraceae bacterium | reverse complement strand
GCTTAGACTACAGCTTGCACGACTCGCTACCCCGTAGCTCGTAGAGTGCTCCGCTGTGTCCTACGCTTCCCCCATGCGAGCAAAGCTCTGTGGGGACCCCGCTAAGCCTGAGCGTAATTGTCTCTTAAATCGCGCTCACAAGCAAGCTTGCAGCGCGCCTTAATAGCCAACCCTCCTGACTGAAAGTCAGCTGACCACCTTAAGAAAACGCGCTATGCTTACAAAAAGTGAAAAACCCATTCGGTTAGATTAGAAGGCAACAACCAAACAGCCGCGACGAGGGTCATCGAACGGCCTGAGCGAGCATGAAAGGGCGTTTAGCCGCTCATAAATAAGCGGCGCATAAACGCTAAATTAACTAAAGTATTAACAATTTTAAACCTTAACTATTATGTCAAAAGTTGTATTTTTAGACCCGATTGACCACGTGAGTGGTAAGTTGTCAAAGAAAAGTCGTGTGACGTACTGTTACCGGAATGAGAGTGACCGTAGGTTCACGCAGATACGCGGAAAGCGCAAGACTCCATACAGTGCGGATGAGTTGGCACGCTTCGATAAGTTCGCTTCCGTATCGCGCGCCGTGGCAGCTGTGATGAAGAACCCGACGAGCCTTAACACCGCTCAGACCGAGTTCAAGGCACAGACCACGTACAAGAAGCTCCGCGATTACGTTTGGCACCGTGAGTGGGAAAACTACCAAGGCTAATGAAAGGAGGTTGCTATGAGTAAAGAGCAAATCTACAAAATCATTGCTACGGCAGTAACAGCTTTACTGACTTGTTTGGCGATTGCGTTCGGTTTGAGTTCGTGTAATGTGACGCGGACGATAACGACGCAGAGTCAGTACTACCAACGCGGCGACACGACCTGTACGATAGTCACGAAAACTATTGAGCAGTACGATGCATCGCGTAAACTATGATTCGTGCGACTGCGGGTAAAAACCCTTGTAAAGCACTCCGTCATGTTCCCGCTCTTCCCACAAATAAAATTTGCGGGAGCCCTGAAATAAAAGCGATATAATCGCGGAAAAGAGAGGAGGCGGCAGAGATGCCGTCTCCTTGTTTGCTACACGCCGCATGGTTCCCGGGTCACGGGCGGAGCGCCGCCGCGCGCTAGGGGGCCCCAAAATAATTGCACGACAAGCGGCGGGCGGGACACGGGAATAGCGCTGACTCTTATAGGGAAAGAGTCGCGAAGGACTAAACCGCCTATGTCCGAGCACACACACAAACCAAACACCAACCAACAACCCAAGGAAAGAGCAAAGCTGAGGGGATGTAAAAGGGGAGAGGAGATGCGAGAAAGGAGAAAAAAATAAAAATCTTTCTTTTTCCCCCAAAAAAACTTGCCCATGTCCCCAAAAAGTAGTAATTTTGCCGGCGAAATGAAAATTGGTGTTTTTGATAGCGGTTATGGCGGGTTGACGATATTGGAGAAGATACGTCAGCGGTTACCGGAATACGATTACTTGTATTTGGGGGATAATGCTCGTGCGCCGTACGGAACGCGGTCGTTTGAAGTGATATATGAATATACGCTTCAGGCGGTTGAATGGCTTCAAGCACAAGGGTGCCGGCTGATTATACTGGCGTGTAATACGGCATCGGCGAAGGCATTGCGGACTATTCAGCAGCACGATATTGACCCGAACAAAGTGCGCGTGTTGGGCGTTATTCGTCCTACCGTGGAGTATGTGATAGCCAATGGCGCCAAGCATATCGGCATTATGGCTACTCCGGGGACAGTGTCTTCCAACTCGTATGTGATGGAGTTGGAGAAAGTCGAAAGCAGTGCTTTGGTTATTTCGCAGGTGGCATGTCCGATGTGGGTGCCTCTGATTGAAGCAGGCGAACATAACAGCGACGGAGCCGATTACTTCGTCAAGAAATATATAAGCGAGTTGGTGCAGAAAGACGACCAATTAGACACCATCATATTAGGCTGCACGCACTATCCGCTTTTGCTGCCGAAGATATCGGCTGAAGTAGCGCAGCGGTTGAGCGATTGTAAGGTAGTGTGTCAGGGAGATATTGTCGCTGCATCGCTGAAGGATTATCTGGGTAGGCATCCGGAAATAGCATCCGACCTATCGCACGGCGGGACATGCCAATACATAACAACAGAGTCCGCGGCTAAATTCCGGGACTCTGCTTCTATCTTCCTCAGCGAGCCGATTACGGCTTCGCATATCGAGTTTTAAACCATTTGGCCGATTTTCCAAGTAAAGGCTTTGACGCCGATTTCAGGATTACGTAAGTCGAGCTTGCGTACGGATTCCAATAGGGTCTCCACTTGACTATCTTCGACAACGGTTAGCACGGCGGAGTTCATTTCGGGCCAAGCGTGGGTGCCGCGACGCGGTTCACCGCCGTTGGTACCACGACCTTGCACCTGTTCAAAGAAAGTAAATCCTTTGATATCCAACACATCAAGCATATACTCTACCCTGGCGGTATTGGCTTGGTTGAAAACAATCATAACACAAGTCATTTTTTGTCCTCCTTTTTCACTTTAATATCCATAAAAATAAACTTCTTGCGGAGTGCCTCCAACTTATCACGATCGCCGTGACGGGACATGATACCATACAGTACGGGCACGACGAAGAGCGTCAAGAATGTTGAAACGGTCAAACCGCCGATAACGACAATACCGAGTGGTTGCCACATCTCGGCACCTTCACCGGAGCTGACAGCCATAGGAATCATACCGAGGATGGTTGTAAAGGCGGTCATGAGAACGGGACGGATACGGCTACGACCGGACATCTGGATAGCGGTATTGAGTTCGTAACCCCGCTCGCGCATGAGGTTAATATAGTCCACAAGCACAATACCATTCTTCACCACAATTCCGACAAGCAGCACCAAACCAAGTGCGCCAATCATATCGAGGGAGCGGCCTGTAATCCAGAGAGCAATCATCACACCGGACAAAGCAAACGGGATAGTGAACATGATAATCGCCGGCATACGCAGGCTCTCGAACTGAGAAGCCATCACGATATAGACGAGCAGCACGATCAATGCCATGAGCAAGCCCATATCGCGGAAAGTGTCTTGTTGGGTCTCGACATTACCACCGATATGCGTTGAATAGCCGACAGGCAAATCGAGTTGCGGAATGACTTGTGCCTCGATAGCTTGTGCCAACTCACCTAAAGTGGTGTTATACGGCGTAGCTTTAATCGTCACGATACGCTGACGGGCTTTACGCTCAATCGTCGGCGGTGCCCAATATTCACCTACTTGTGCCACTTCGCTGAGTTTGACTTGCTTGCCTGTAGCCGTTGGGATAGTCAAGTCCATGACATCGGAGATAGAGTTGCGGTCGTCTTCCTGCAAGCGCACAACGATATCGTACTCCGAACCATCGTCCTTGAGGTAGCCGCAAGACATTCCGGCTACGCGGTTACGCAGGTAGGTAGAGATAGTTGCTGAACTCAGTCCGAGGCGAGAGGCTTTCTCTTTATCGACCGTAATCTTAATATCAGGACGGTCGTCCTCACGGCTGATGTTGACGTCACGTGCACCCGGCAAAGCAGAAATCAACTGACGGCATTGCTCTGCCAACTGGCTGGTCTTATCGAAGTCATAACCATAGATCTCCAAGTCCACCGTATTACCACCGCCGGGGCCTCCGGAAGAGACAGCGCATTGGTACTCGTTAATCTCGGGATAAGTAGCCATCTCCTGACGCAGTATCTCAGCAATGGTCCAGATGTCCCGGTCGCGTTCCCATTTCTTGGGCAGACGGATGGTCATCTGAATCTTGTTGTTCATTGTGTTGGAGAACAGGGCAGCGATAGTGGCATCGTCGTTCGAACCGGCTGAGGTGTTGATAAGCTGAATCTCAGGCACGAGTTCAACAAAACGTGCTTCCAAGCGACGCGCGGTCTTCAGCGTCTCCTCAATACGCGTACCACGCTGCAACTTAACGGTTACGGACAAGCGGCCGTTATCCTGTTGCTGCATGAAGTCGGTACCAATCTTGCCCATGAAAACAGGAGTAAACGAAGCAATAAAGAAGGCGAAGAGAATCAAAAGAGTGATGGCTTTATGCTTCAGACACCAACCTAAGGCTTTGGCGTAATAGTCATCGATGATATCCAACATACGAACAACGGTTTTGTCGTACCATGTTTTCTTATCTTTATCGTCCTCAATCAAGTCACCATTTTCGTCCACATGCACTTTCTTAGCTTTGAGCAGCTTAGAGCACAACATCGGTGTCAAGGAGATAGCAACCAGTGTTGACGTACAGCATACGACCGTGACAATCCATCCTAACTCGTGGAACATGATTCCCGCCATGCCGCTTAACATCGTGAGCGGAACGAATACGGCTACAAGCACTAAAGTGGTCGCAATAACGGATATCCACACCTCATTCGTCGCGTAAATAGACGCATCGTGCGGGTCTTCACCACGCTCGACGTGGCGAGTGATATTCTCCAAGACCACAATCGCATCATCCACGACCATACCGATAGCAATCGTGAGCGAACAAAGCGAGATGATATTCAAGCTGGAGTCTGCTAAGCCCAAGTAGATAAAGGCTACAATCAAGGCAATAGGGATCGTGATACCGATAATCAATGTAGCGCGCCATTTACCAAGGAAGAAGAGCACAACCAGTACAACGAATAACAAGGCGTACATCACGCTCTCTTCCAAGGAGTTAATAGAGTTCTGAATATTCTCGGAGCTGTCGTAGATCTTCTCAATCTTGACGTCGGTTGGCAACTGTTTCTGCAGTTTCGCCAACTCTTTGCGGACGTCCTTACAAACTTGCACGGTGTTCGCACCTGTCTGCTTGGCGATAACCAAACGCACAGCCTCACGACCGTTGGTCTTCTCGTCGAGAGAGAGGTCTTTAATCGTATCTTTGATGGTAGCGATATCGCGGACGAAGACTTGCTGTCCTTGCGGCGTGATAGCCACCATCAGATTAGCTATCTCCGACGACTCAAGGTATTCGCTACGCACCTGCATCTGATACTGCTCTTGCGGCATCTTAATCGTTCCGGAAGAGAGGTTCAGGTTATTGGCTGAGACCACTTGTCCGACTTGCTCGAGTGTGATGCCGTAGGCATCGAGTTTCTGCTGGTCGATATTGACATACACATAGCGATCCGGCGCACCGGAAAGCGAGATATTACCGATACCGTCAATTTGGTTCAACTGCGGAACAACTTCGTCGTTCAATATCTTATCCAAACCGGCGTACGTCTCATCGGCAGTGATGGAATACTGACAGATAGGCATCGAACTGGTGGACAACTTAAATATCACGGGTTTGGAGCAGTTGTCCGGCAGGTTATTGGCTGCCATATCTACGAACGAGCGCACATCATTCGTCGCCTCGTCCATGTTACTACCCCACTCCAACTCCAAGGTCACCATGGACATGTTATCTTTGGATTGAGAAGTGATATGCTTCAGGTGATCCACAGACGTGAGGGCATTCTCCATTATCTTCGTTACATTCGTCTCCATTTCAGAAGCCGAAGCGCCCGGATAAGTTGTCATCACGGTTATATAAGGCGGATCCATTTCCGGGAATTGGTCGACAGGCAGCTTGATGAAGCTGTACACACCAATCACAATCACTGCCACGAAGATGAGGACAGTGGTTACTGGTTTTTCTATCGCAGATTTATAAATTGACATAAATTCATTTACGATTTAATCATTTACCATTTGGTCATTTACTCGACTACATTTATCTTGACGCCGTCAACGAGTTTATGCTGGCCAACGGTGACTAACTCAACACCTTCCACTATTTCAGGAGCGATGATCTCAATGTTTTGGTCGAAACGTTGTCCGAGCTCCACAGCAACACGTTTGGCGCGACCGTTGTCGTTAATGAACACGTAACGATCGTTGGCACCGACAAGTTTCTCAACTGCCTGATATGGAGCAACAAGCACTTTGGCTTTGCCCAAACCAATCGTAGTCGTTACGTACATTCCCGGACGCAAAAGATGCTGACCATTCGGCACAACAATTTTCACCTGGAACGTGTGAGTCGTGGCATCAATAGTCGGATAAACAACCTCCACCGTTGCCGTAAACACTTTCTCCGGATAAATCTCCGAGGTTAGTTGCAACTTCATTCCCTCTTTGAAGCGTGGGAAATAAGTCTCGGGAACAGCCACGAGTGCTTTCAGTTTATCAAGCTGCGTCAGCACTAAAATCGGCTGACCGCTGTATAACTCACCATCCTCGTAGTTCTTAGCCGAAATAACACCGGAGAACGGCGCTTTCACATAGGTATTGGCTTGCAAGAACTCTAACTGCTCTTTCGTGGAGTTATACTGGGTGAGAATTTGGTCATATTGTTGCTGCGTAGCAGAACCGGAACGCAAGAGGTTCTCAATACGATTCTTCTCGACTTCGAGGTTTCCGAGTGTAATCTTTGTTGTTTTGTACTGTGTTTGGTCCATACGAACGAGGTCTTGTCCCTTCGTTTTGCGGTCACCTACTTCGCAGTAGATATGCTCAATCTTACCCGTTACAGAAGGAGCGACATTGAGTGTCAAATAACCTTGTAAGTTCGTGGATAAGGAAATCTCACGTTGGATTTCCTGATAATGAAGCACGGTAGTACGCACTTGCTCTACGCGCTCTTCTTCAACCTTTGTCGTGGTTGTTTTCTTGCCGCAGCCTATCAGCATCAAAGCTGCCAGTGAATAAATAAATACTCTTTTCATATATATTCATTATTAAATATTCATTATTAATTATTCAAGAACTGCTCCAATTCAACTTGTGCATTCACCAGTGAGAGCATCGCCTGCACATAAGTTGATTGGGCATTAATAAGGTCATTACTCGAGTTCGTAAGCTCCAACATACTGCTTGCGCCGAACTTATACTTCTGCGTAATAGAAGCGAACACGCGCTGTGCCACTTCCAGACTCTCTTTATCTGTCACATAGGTCTGATACGCGCTGCTGAGGTTATAGCACAATTGGTTATATTGGATAGCTAATTGATCCGTCGTCTCGGACAGCGTATTCAGCGCCTCTTGGTATGCAATCTTCTTCTCCACAACTCCGGCTGCACGTTTTCCGCTTGACCATAACGGCAAACGAACACCTACTTGTATGACATTCGGCGGAGTCATACGCATACCGCCGTCGCCATAATACTGCTGATTGGTGTAGTTATAAGCCAACGACAGCGTCGGACCATACGCCCAACCTGCCATGTGCACATTGCGACGTGCCAACTCCGCACTCTTCTCAAGTAACTGATAATTCAGGTTATTATGCACATCAAAATCCGCAGATAGCAGATTCAACACCGCTTCCGGCGATAAGATGGCGTCCAAATCATCTTCCAAAATCAAGTACGTCTCAACAGGCACATCCAGGAGCACTTTCAGCGAGTTATAAGCCAACGCGATATTATTGCGCTGCACATTAATATTATTGCGCATCGTGTTTACGCGCACATGAATCTGGTCAGCTGTCGTTTGCTCGGAAGCACCTGCATCTACAGCGTTCTGCGTCATGCGCTCCAACTCTTCGATATTCACCAAACTGGAGTCCAATAACTCTGTGATACTCTGCAGAGCCAGCAACGACACATAACTCGTCATCACACTTCCGCGCAGCTCCACCTCGGACTTCTCCAACGAGATTTTCTTCATGTCAATCGCCACATTATTAAGCAGCGCACCAACAATCCCTTGTCCGTTAATTCCTACCGACGCAGTCACAACCAACGAACCTTGGTTAGGCATACCAATCTCCACTTCTCTGCCCATCATAGACATCGTCGCTTTGTAGCCCAAATAGTCGTTGTAGCTATAACTTCCATCCACTTGCGGTAACATCGCCGCAATCGTTTGCCAACGCTGCGCATACGCTTCCTGAACCGCCAAAGACGCATTCTTCAGCGTGCGGTTCTGGTCTACTGCATAATCCTGCGCTTCCTTTAGATTAAGACTCAGCGTATCAGGATACTCGCTCTTACCATTGGATTTACTTCCTTTTGTGGCTGCCATCACATGGTCTTCCGCCATGCTCATCAAACTCATCGATAGCGCCAATAAAACAAATACAATCTTTTTCATATATATATTCTTTCGACTTTCGACTTTTATCTTTCGACTTTTACTTATACAGCTCCAGTCCTTCTTCCGACAAGATTCCCCTGACAAAAATATCCATCGCCGTATGTCCTATCTGGTGCATATTGCGCCCGCTGGACTCAATCTCCTCAAAATGCCGTATCGCATCGCTATGGATCATCGCAAACAACTCCGCCGTGAGACTTATATTGAGGTCCGCGCGCACAAGACCTTCGTTCTGTCCTTGCTCCAAATACGCCGCGATATATTTACGTTGCGTCTCGAAACTCTCCTTCTGGAACTGCGCAAACTGACGAGGATAATACTTCTTCAGGTCATAAACCAATTGCGGCACACGACGCACATCGTTCTTTTCCGCCTCTTGGTGCTTCAAGAACTTTGCTACCAACTGACGGAAATCATGCAACACCAACAAATCCTCCATCTTCTGCGCGATATACTCCACATTCGCATGAAGCATCTGCGCTACCAACTCATCCTTAGACTCAAAATAAACATAGAACGTCTTCTTCGACATACCCAATTCACGGCATATATCGTCTATCGACACGCTACGTATGCCTAGTCGGAAGAACATCTCTCCCGCCGTCTTTATAATATGTCCCCGTTGTTCACTCATACTTTAGTCGCAAAACGGCGGCAAAAGTACTGCTATTTTTTCATATACGCAAGAAAAGTGGAAACTTTTTTCACTTTTATAGTTTCCAAATTGCTTTTGCTACTTCGATGTTGCAAAACGAAAATGCCCCAAAATGCGAAAAAAATGCACTTTTTTCGGTCAATATTTGCATATGTGCAACAAAAGCAGTATCTTTGCGCGATTTTTCGCGCATCACAATGGCGAGGGTACAAGACAAAAATAAGTTATACGCCTTTCTCAGGCCGTACGTGGACTGGATGTTCCGCCACTCGTATCGACATATACAGTATGTCGGGCGCGAGAATATACCGTCCAACGGGGCGGTGATTTTTGCTCCGAACCACACGAACGCCCTGTGCGACGCGATGGCCATTCTGGGTATAGACGGCGGGCGTAAGGTCTTTGTAGCCCGTGCGGACATCTTCAAGAAGAAACGCACGGCGCGCATCCTCAACTGGCTCAAGATAATGCCGATACGCCGCATGCGTGACGGCGTGGACGAGGTGCGCCATAACGACGAGACCATCGATAACGCCGTCGAGACATTGCACGACGGGGTGCCGTTCTGCATCCTGCCCGAGGGTACACATCGGCCGATGCACTCGCTGCTGCCGCTCAGCAAAGGTATCTTCCGAATCGCCCTGCGCGCCAACGATGAGTTCGGAGCCGAGAAACCCATTTATATCCTGCCCGTCGGACTCGAGTACGGCGATTACTACCACCTCTGGAACGACCTGACCATCAATATCGGCAAGCCCCTCAACGTCACGCAGTTCGTTATCGACCATCCCGACTTAGACCGTCCGCAGATGATTCTCGCGCTGCGCGAGGAGCTGACCCTGCGTATGCGCGAGCAGATACTGTGGGTGCCCGACGACGAGCACTACGAGGAGAATCTGGAGAAACTGCAGGCCGACCCGCCTGCGCCCTTCAATCGTTTCAAGCACCACCGCATGCCCCACTGGCTGCTGTTCATCATACTCGTCCTGCTTTCACCGCTCTTCCTCGTCAGCGCCGCGCTCACTATACCACTATGGGCCGTATGGCTCCTCATTCGGTGGAAAGTGAAAGACCCAGCCTTCCATAACTCCGTACAATACGTCTGGCAGGTGATATTCTTCCCCCTCACACTATTCGTCACCCTACCGTTCTGGATGTTCCTCCAGGAATACGTCTATCAAGTGCGACAATTTAGAGCTAAAAAGAATAAAATATGATTCGTGTTTACATTGTTATTGCGTTGTACATCCTCGTTCCGATCATTATCATCGAGTGCTTCAAGCGCTGGACATGGATGCAGAAAATCGGCACCGTCGTCGCCGCTTATGCCGTAGGCATCATCTTCGCCCTGACGGGCTTTGTTCATTTCGAACCCGAGACGGCCGCCGCTATCACTTTTGGTAAGTTGCAATCGACCATCATGTCCGTTGCCGTTCCTCTGGCCATACCGCTGATGCTCTTCAACTGCGACTTCAAACTCTGGACCAAAGCCCTGCCCAAGACCATCTGGTCACTCGTCGGAGGTGTCATCGCCGTACTCGTCGCCGTCGTCAGCGGATACTTCATCTTCCGCAGACCCGATATCCCCGAGTTCAATAAGATCGCTGCGATGATGACGGGTATATACACCGGCGGTACGATGAACTTCAACGCCCTCGGCGCTTCACTCGGCGTCGATAAGACAGTCATGGCTATCGTCCTCGCCTTCGAGATGGTGTTCACTACGCCTTATATCTTCTTTATCATCGGTGGCGGCTATAAGGTCATCCGCAAGATACTGCCGTATCAGGACGTGACCAAGAAAGGCCGCGTGGACGATAATGTCGAGTCCAAGGATGTCGAGAACTACCGCGGGATGTTCGACCGCAAGAATATCGGAGGCATGTTCGCCGGACTCGGCCTGAGTATCGTCTTCCTCGCCATCGGTGCCGGACTCGCACTCGGTACGACCGGTAAGCTCAACGAGCTCATTATCATCCTCACCATCACAACGCTCTCTATCATCGCATCTTTCTTCAAGAAAGTGCGCGAACTGCCTAAGACCTTCGAGCTCGGTATGTTCTTCATCCTCATCTTCTCCGTCATCGTCGCTTCGCTCTTCGATATCCATAGCGTCAATGGCGGCAGCCTCATGATCGGCATGTTCGTCGCCTGGGTGATGGTTATCGCCGCCGTGCTACACCTTATCTTCTGCCGCATCGCCAAAGTCAGTGGAGACCTCTTCTGCGTCAGCCAGATAGCCCTACTATGCTCGCCGCCTTTCGTGCCACCTGTCGTCGGAGCAATGAAAAATAAGAAAGTGCTCATCTCCGGTATCGTCATCGGACTCGTCGGATACGCCATCGGTACTTACCTCGGCGTCACCATCGCTTTCCTACTACCGTAACCCCAAAAATAATCGACTTATGAAAAAATATCTCCTCCTCATTCTCGCGCTTATGCTCGTGCTGCCGATGGCCGCCAAGAGAGAAAAGAAACCCCAAGAAGTGGACTCACTCGGACGTCCTATCAAAACCGGTTGGAACTTCGGTATCCTACCCTCCATCGCCTACGATGCCGACTACGGCTTCCAGGGAGGAGTGCTCACCAATATCTACGACTACGGAGACGGAAAACAGTACCCCGAGTACATCCACTCACTCTATATCGAGGCGGCCTATACCACCAAACACCACGGTATCTTCCGCTTCCATTACGACTCCAAGTACCTCATCCCGGGCTACCGACTCACACTCGACGCAACCTACCTGCCCGACGCCATGTGCGACTTCTACGGCTTCAACGGCTTTCAGTCACTCTACCACTATACCTGGCACGACTGGTCCAAGAAACCCGAGAAAATGGTCCTCGAGGACTATCGCTCGCGCGTGTTCTATAAATATAAACGCGACCTCATCCGCGTCGCGGGGGACATTGAGGGCACTATCTACAAGGACCTCAAGTGGAATGCCGGTCTCGGTGTGCTCGGCTACCTCATTGACGACTGCGATATCAAGATGCTCAACGGACGCAATACCTACGACCCGACGCTCGACCACCAGAAAGCACTCAACCCCGACGAGCAACTACTCTACTCCAAGTACAAAGAGTGGGGACTGGTCGGTAAGGACGAAATGAAGGGCGGATGGCACCCCTATCTCCGCGCTGGTATAACCTATGACACACGAGATAAACGGCAAGGACCCAACAAGGGTATCTACACCGACCTCTTCTTCACCTATTCCGCTGCCTTCAATGCCGCTTATGGCAACCAGGCTTCCGCCGGATATAACCACCTCCAGTTCAACTTCACCTTCCGCCATTATATCCCTTGCTACTACGATAAGAACGGCATCAACCGCATCACCTTCGCCTACCGTATCGGTACACAGAACAACATCGCGGGACGCTCGCCTTTCTACATGAATAACTATATGAACGCACTCTTCATCCAGCGTGTCTACTACGAGGGACTCGGTGGAGGTAACTCCGTGAGAGGTATGATGGCACACCGCATCCTCGCTAACGGTTTCGCCTTCGCCAATATCGAGTTCCGATTCCGCATCGTCAATTTCGATATCGGACGACAGCACTTCTATATCGGACTCAACCCGTTCTTCGACATGGGTATCATCACGCAGCCCTATAAACTCGACGAACTCGTCGAACTACATACCGACGGACAATACAAAGACCTCAAATCCAGCATGCTCGCCGCCGGAGATAAGTACGACGACTACTTCCGCCCCGAGGATGATGCCAAAATCTACATGCCCCACATGACAGCAGGTATCGGACTCAAAGTCGGCATGAACGAGAACTTCGTACTTTCTGCAGACTGGGCGATGCCTATCGACAGACAGGACAATCAGAAGCTCGCTAACTTCTACGTCAAGATGGGCTACCTCTTCTAAAATTCCGCATACCCATAACCATACATACTGACAGACGACTGACATTTTGTCAGCCGTTTGTTGTTTGGTACACTTATTGACCATTATCGGTAAACGACTTAAAAATGTACAACTATGGAAAAGAGAGAAAATTTGAACAAGTTTGCGATTAACCTGTGCGAACGGGCAAAGCAAGGAAAATTAGACCCCGTCATAGGACGTGACGACGAGATCCGTCGGGTATTGCAGATACTGAGCCGACGGACTAAGAATAACCCCATCCTCATCGGCGAACCCGGCGTCGGTAAGACGGCGATAGCGGAGGGCTTGGCTCATCGTATCGTGCGCGGTGACGTGCCGGAGAACCTGAAGAAGAAACTTATCTACTCCCTCGATATGGGTGCGCTCATTGCCGGTGCGAAATATCAAGGTGAGTTTGAGGAGCGACTTAAAGGTGTCATCAACGAAGTAGTGGAAGCAGCCGGTGAGATAATCCTCTTTATAGATGAGATTCATACGTTGGTGGGTGCCGGTAAGACCAGTGGTGCGATGGATGCGGCCAATATCCTCAAGCCGGCATTGGCAAGAGGTGAACTGCGTGCGATTGGTGCTACAACATTAGACGAGTACCAGAAGTACTTTGAAACCGATAAAGCCCTTGAGCGACGCTTCCAGATAGTGATGGTGGACGAACCGGATGAAGCAGCGACTATTTCTATTCTTCGTGGTTTGAAAGAGCGTTACGAGACCCACCACAAGGTGCGTATCAAGGATGATGCCCTGATTGCTGCAGTCACACTTTCAGCACGGTATATCACCGACCGTTACTTGCCCGATAAGGCGATTGACTTGGTCGATGAAGCGGCTGCCAAACTGCGTCTGGAAGTAGATTCCAAACCTGAAGAGTTGGATAACCTCGACCGTCAAATCAAGCAGTTGGAGATCGAGCGTGAGGCTATTAAACGTGAGAACGATAATGACAAGCTCAAAGGTATCGAAGCCCAGCTCAAGCAGCTCAAAGAGCAGTCTGCCGAACTCGAGAAACGCTGGAAGAAAGAAAAAGGTTATGTCGCTACCATTCAGAACGAGAAAGCCAATATCGAACAGATGAAGCATGATGCCGAAGTGGCAGAGCGTGAAGGCAATTACGGTAAAGTGGCAGAGATACGTTACGGCAAGATACAACAGGCTGAAGCCAATATCAAAGCTGCACAAGATGCTTTGCACTCACTCGCGAGCGAAACGCTTATCAAAGAAGAAGTGGACGAAGATGATATCGCCGAGGTAGTTGCACGTTGGACTGGAATCCCTGTAACGAAAATGATGCAATCCGAGCGTGACAAGCTGCTTCACCTTGAAGAAGAGTTGCATAAACGTGTCGTTGGACAGGATGCTGCCATCGAAGCTGTTTCAGATGCTATCCGTCGTTCCCGTGCCGGACTCCAAGACCCGAAACGTCCTATCGGTAGTTTCATCTTCCTCGGTACAACCGGTGTCGGTAAAACGGAGTTAGCCAAAGCATTGGCGGATTACCTCTTCGATGATGAGAACATGATGACTCGTATCGATATGTCCGAGTACCAGGAGAAATTCAGTGCCACGCGTTTGATTGGTGCGCCTCCGGGATATGTCGGTTATGACGAAGGTGGTCAGCTGACTGAAGCTATTCGCCGTAAACCGTACTCTGTTGTCCTTTTCGACGAGATAGAGAAAGCCCATCCGGATGTGTTCAATGTGCTGCTGCAAGTATTGGACGACGGTCGTCTGACAGATAACAAAGGCCGTACAGTGAACTTTAAGAATACGCTCATTATCATGACCTCCAACCTCGGTTCACAACTGATACGTGACAACGAGGAGAAGGGTGTTGACCATGAGACGACGAAGAACCAAGTACTCGAGTTACTCAGACAAACAATCCGTCCGGAGTTCCTCAACCGTATCGATGAAACGATAATCTTCTCGCCGCTTAACGAGACACAGATACGCGATGTGGTCAGCTTGCAGATAGCCGGTATTCATAAGATGCTTGAGAACAATGGTATTGACCTGCGCGTTACGGACGATGCGATTAGTTATATCGCGAAAGAAGGTTACGACCCGCAGTTTGGTGCTCGTCCGGTCAAGAGAGCTTTGCAACGGCTGGTACTCAACGAACTGTCCAAGTCGATTATCTCCGGTCGTATCGACCAGAAACGACCTGTCATCGTCGAACTCAGAGACGGTGAACTGCACTTCCGCAACTAAGAGTGTACCACATTTCATAAACGAAGCGCCTCAACTTGGGGCGCTTCGTTTGGTTATAATCGTTGTACAATCCTTGCGATTACTCAACTTTCGTTCCAAGCAGGTTATACAGCTCGCCGTCCTTAACGATCAGGATCTGACCGTTGCGGAAAATCTTGCCGTTGGTCATCGTCTGTACTTCGCTCACTTGATGGATGGCAGTTTCTTCTACCACCTGGCAATAGATAGTCACCTTGTACAGTACACTGTTGGCCAGTATTTCGCCGCTGATAGTGATAGCTGTCTCATCGTTGTTCGGAGTAATGGTCAGGTTCGCTTGGTCAACGCCATACGCACCTTTGCTTGTGAATACAGCCGTGTACTCACCGCCTAACTCAAACTCCGTGTATGTACCTTGGAGCTCTTTGGAGATGAAGTCAAGTTGGAAGACAACAGACGAGTCTGCAGGTGCTGCCAATATAAGGAAGTCACCATACCAGTCTCTGTAGTCATGAATCTTCGAATCCTTGATGTCGTAGGTCTCCGTCGATTTAGCGGTCGGTTTAATATACTTAGCTGTGAACTGGTGCAACTTATTGTCGGACTTCATATGGAATTTCGCTGTAATCGTGTAAAGCAACTCGCTCTCGCTGACCGCTACCTCTACATTGCGGTAATCCATTTCGGTCGTGTCTTTGCCTACAATTTGAGAAACGCTCGTATAGTAGGTGTCAAAGTCCTTGTTCTCAGCCGTGAAGGTGGAGGCCAACTTCTTGCCGAGCAGGTCTAAGGCCATAATATACTCTTCGTCCTCTACGTAGAGATAGAAGTCTTGCGTTTCACCGTAGTAGGTCTTAAACACCTTGCTGTCGCCAAAATCGTGCTCTACAGTCCCTGCTTCTGGGATATAACGTTTAACAGGAATGGTCAGTTCGTAGTAGTTGCTGTCAACGGCAAAGTAACCGAGTTTGAAGATAAAATTATTGTCTACCTCGCGAACATTAACTTTTGCTGTGAAGTAACCGCCTACATATGTGGTGTCTTTGCCGTTAATCGTATAAACAGCTGTATAGTCTTTTAGCAAGTCTGCACCTTGGTATTCACCTGCTTTAACGACCATGTTGTCGATAGCAAATATGCACAAGTAATCATCACCCGCAGCGTAAACGTAATAAACTCCATCGCTTGAATAGGCATCGCCTTCGCACTTGGTAATTTTAAACTCTTCGCGAAGCGTGTCTTTCGGCTGCTCAGGAGCATAGCGGGTCAGCACGATCTCGTAGAGATTGCCGTCTTCACCATCACCTATTGCGTAGAAATACAAACCTTTCTCTGTCATCTTGTACTCAGCCTTAGTGAAGTCAAGCAATACGCCTTCGTCATCTTCATCGGCGTCGTTTGCAAAAATAATGATTTCAATGCTCTCGTCACCTGCCTTGTATGTGCCGAAAGTCGTTTCGCCCCAGAATGTTACCTCTACCGTGTACTCATCGTTACCACCGTAGATGTAAGGGAAGTACCCCCAGTACATGTCTTCTGCCAGATTGTTACCTACAATCGTAATGGGTTCATCAGTGGTAGCCTTTGGGGCTTTTTTAACCACCGGTCTAACGGTACGCTCACCGGCTTTCAATAACTCCAGATGCTTGATGGCTGCAGCCGGAAGGTTTGGTTGAACGGTTTGAATGGTAGTGCTTTTCGATGCTACCTTTGTTGCCTGCTTAACAGGCGATGCACTTGCGCTCAGCACGAACACCAATGCGATAAAAAGAGATACAAACTTCTTCATTGTAGTTAATTTTTACAAAATTACGCCGCAAAAGTACTACATTTATTTCATATGTGCAAATTTTTTTGACAAAAAATCGTAATTGTTGTGACAAAACTGACATTTTGGCAGACATTCGCACCCCCTTGGCAGCAAAAATCACTTTGGCACAATAGTTGACATATCTCTGGTGACTATGCGTCCCGGCCCCCCGGACCGTATAGCAAAAACCAAGAATATTAACAAATTAAAAACATACAACTATGAGCAAAATTATTGGAATTGACTTAGGAACAACGAACTCCTGCGTAGCAGTGATGGAAGGCAATGAGCCGATCGTTATTACCAACTCAGAAGGTAAACGTACGACACCTTCAGTTATCGGTTTCGTAGAGGGCGGCGAGCGTAAAGTGGGTGACCCTGCTAAGCGTCAAGCCATTACCAATCCAACGAAAACCGTTTACTCAATCAAGCGTTTCATGGGCGAGACCTATGACCGTCTGTCAGGCGAGATTGCGCGCGTACCTTATAAAGTAGTCAAGGGCGACAACAACACCCCGCGTGTGGACATCGACGGACGTCTCTATACTCCTCAAGAGATAAGCGCAATCATTCTGCAAAAGATGAAAAAGACCGCTGAGGACTATCTTGGCACAGAGGTGACAGATGCCGTTATTACGGTTCCTGCTTACTTCAACGACAGTCAGCGTCAGGCAACGAAAGAAGCCGGCGAGATCGCAGGTCTGAATGTGCGCCGTATCGTGAACGAGCCTACTGCTGCTGCCCTGGCTTACGGCCTCGACAAGAGCAATAAGGATATGAAGATCGTCGTCTTCGACTGCGGTGGTGGTACACACGATGTATCTGTTCTGGAACTTGGTGACGGCGTGTTCGAGGTTAAATCGACGGCCGGTGATACCCACCTCGGTGGTGATGACTTTGACCATCGTATTATCGAGTGGCTCGTTGACGAGTTCAAGAAAGACAATGGCGGTGCCGACCTGAGCAAAGACCCGATGGCTATGCAACGTCTCAAAGAGGCTGCTGAAAAGGCTAAGATTGAGCTCTCTAACACCACTTCGACGGAAATCAACCTGCCGTATATCATGCCTGTTAACGGCGTACCGGCACACTTGGTTAAGACCCTCACTCGCGCTAAGTTCGAGCAACTGATTGACGACCTGATTCAGAAGACTATCGCTCCGTGTCGTACCTGTCTGGAAAGCGCAGGACTGACGACTTCGGATATTGACGAGATTATTCTGGTAGGTGGTTCAACCCGTATCCCGGCTATCCAAGACGCCGTACAGAAGTTCTTTGGCAAGGCTCCGTCCAAGGGCGTTAACCCCGACGAAGTAGTGGCTATCGGTGCTGCCATCCAAGGTGGCGTACTGACAGGCGAAGTGAAGGATGTGCTTCTGCTGGATGTAACTCCGCTGAGCCTCGGTATCGAGACCATGGGCGGTGTGATGACCAAGATGATTGAGGCCAACACCACTATCCCAACCAAGAAAACCGAGACCTTCACAACGGCCGTTGATAACCAGCCGTCCGTAGAGATTAAGGTCCTCCAAGGCGAGCGTCCGATGGCGGCTCAAAATAAGCAAATCGGTATCTTCCACCTCGACGGCATCATGCCCGCAAGACGTGGCGAACCGCAGATTGAAGTGACCTTCGATATCGACGCAAACGGTATCCTCAATGTTACTGCAAAGGACAAGGCCACAGGCAAGGAGCAAAAGATCCGTATTGAAGCTTCCAGCGGTCTGTCCGACGACGAGATCAAGCGGATGAAAGCCGAGGCAGAAGCAAACGCCGAAGCCGATAAACGCGAGAAAGAGCGCGCCGACAAACTCAACAAGGCTGACGCCACTATCTTCCAAACGGAGAAACAACTGGCTGAAGTAGGCGATAAGATCCCTGCTGACAAGAAAGCTCCGATTGAGGAAGCACTCAAGAACCTCAAAGAGGCGTACGAGAAGAAGGATGCCGACGCGTGCGAGCGTTACAACAACGAGCTAATGACCGCTTTCCAAGCTGCGTCACAGGATATGTACAATGCGGCAAACGCCCAAGGTGGTGCACAAGCAGGCCCGCAACAAGGTCCTACCAACAACGGTAACGACAATAACAACGCTGCCGAAGACGTGGACTTCGAAGAAGTGAAGTAAGGCTGAAAGCTGATAACTACAGCTGAATACGCAAAAAAGTGCAGGAATTTGACGATTTCTGCACTTTTTTCTTGCATATATGCAAAAAAAGCTGTATCTTTGCCGCCGAAACGAAAAAAACGCTTATGAAACGGAAAGTAATGACTATCGTCAATGTGGTGCTGGGCGTGCTGGCTACCATCTTTGCAGGCTGCCACATCCACAAAAAAGTGGCTCCTGAACCCGAACCGGTTTGTATCTACGCAGGTCCGGGACAGATGGGCGAGCTCAATGTGCGTCAAGACTCTGCTATGCAGAGCGAAGAAGTGGTGGAGCCCGAAGAGATGAAAGAGCCTATCAAACCCACTCCTGTTAAGTACGGACCTCGTCCCGAATAAAGCATGAAACTGCGCCTACGCATCGCGCTGGAGTTAGAACGACTCCGCCGAAAGAATCTGAAACAGTTACATCCCTTACGTCAGCTGTTCTGGGAGAGTACGTTGCGATGCAATGTACACTGCTTGCATTGTGGCAGTGACTGTGTCTCCTCCGTCACACAACCCGATATGCCTGCAGAGGACTTCCTACGCGTCATAGACAAAGAGATTACACCACATGTTAACCCCCGCGAGGTGCTGATTATCATCTCCGGCGGCGAGCCCACCCTGCGGAAAGACCTGGTGGATATAGGCCTACAACTCAAACAACGCGGCTATCCATGGGGTATGGTGACAAACGGCGTAGCTATGACACCCGAACTGTTCCGCAGACTACGCCAAGCAGGTATGCGCTCACTCGCTATCAGTCTCGACGGCCTCGAAAAGGACCATAAATGGCTCCGTCAGTCACCCCGCGCTTACGATGCCGCCTGCCGCACGATTAAACTTGCGGTAGCCGAGAAAGGCCTTGTATGGGATATCGTGACGTGCGTAACCCGACGCAGCATAGGACATCTGGACCAGATACGTGACCTGGTGAAGAGCCTCGGCGTGAAATACTGGCGTATCTTTGGTATCGACCCGATGGGCCGCGCTGCTACCAATCCCGAATTGGTTCTTAACGACGATGAGTTCAAGACCCTCATCCGTTTCATCCACGACGAGCGCGAAAAAACGAAAGCCGGTGAGCAGGAACTATACGTCTCATACTCCTGTGAGGGCTTCTTGGGCGACTACGAGGGCAAAGTGCGTGACTACCTGTACCAGTGTTCAGCCGGCGTGACGGTCGCCTCTATACTCGTGGATGGACATATATCGGCATGTACCTCTATCCGCGGTAAGTACTACCAAGGTAATATCTATAAGGATAAGTTCTGGGAAGTGTGGGAGAAAGGCTTTAAGCCCTATCGTGACCGTTCTTGGATGAAGCAAAAAGAACCCTGCAATACCTGCTCTTTCTTCCGTTACTGCGAAGGAAATGGTATGCATCTGCGCCGAGAAGATGGCTCACTCATGCTTTGCCACCTACATAGACTGCAATAACTTTTTATTTGATATTTTGGGACAAAGAGTTGATGGCGAATAACTTATATCGTTTAGGAGCGTGGTTGCGGCATCAGTTGAGTGCCTGGAATACCGGAGGAGAGGGAATACACTCTCCGTACTTGTTCCATTTGGTGCGCTTGATCATCCGTGACGATAACCGATACTACTGCTGGCAGGCTATTGAAGAACGCAGACAGGCGATGCTACACGCCCCGAAACGGATTGACGTGACCGATTACGGCAGTAGAGGTAAAGGTGCTACCTATTCGTGCCTGGTGAGCGATGTGGCAAAGCATAGCTTACAGTCGGCTCGTAATGCGCAGACATTCTTCCGGATACTGAACTGGCTCAGTCACGAGACAGACCAGCCGTTGGAGATAGTCGAACTGGGCACGAACTTAGGCATCACGACCGCCTATCTGGCCTCCGTTGCAGCACGTAACCACGTAACGACCTACGAAGGCAGTGCGGCGCTCATCGAGATGGCACAACTGAACTGGAAGAAACTCGGACTGACGAATATAGACGTCGTGCAAGGCAATATAGACGATACGCTATTTATACATAAAAGTGGAAAGTCGAATGCCCCCAAAGGAAAGCATATAGACTTCGGCTATATAGATGCTAACCATACGTATGAGGCAACTTTGCGTTACTTTGACGCGTTAGCTAAGTACGCGCACGGCAAGTCAATGATTATACTGGATGACATCCATTACAGCCCGGATATGGAGCGTGCGTGGAAGACTATTCAGGAGCGAGAAGACGTGACCACAACAATGGACTTTTATGAGTTTGGGATAGTCTTCTTTGACCCGCATTACTTGAAGAAACATTATCGATTACGCATATGAAAATCTACACAAAGACAGGAGATAAAGGCCAGACGTCCTTAGCCAGCGGTCAACGCGTCAGTAAGACGGACAGCCGTATCGAAGCATATGGCACTGCCGATGAGTTGAACTCCTTAGTGGGCCTGCTACGCGTCGTTGTACCGAATAACGAGCAACTGTGCTGGATACAGAACCGACTGTTTGATTTAGGTGCCAGCCTTTCGGGCGCGACCCTACACATAGAGGAGACTTCTGTTACCCAGTTAGAGCAATGGATAGACACAATGCAGGAACAGGTTCCGGCCCTCAAGGCGTTCGTATTACCCGCAGGTAGCGAGGCCGCCTGTCGTGCGCATGTTTGCCGCACAGTTGCTAGACGTCTCGAGCGTGCTATGTTAGTCTGTGAGAATCATGACAAGTGGCAGAACGAATTGATGTTTGTTAACCGCCTGAGTGACTATTTTTTCGTCCTTGCTCGATACCTATGTTTATGCGCAAATGTAAGCGAAGAGGTGTGGAAAAAATGATTTTGTAAGGTCGAGTTTGCAAAAAAATGACAAAAAATGAAAAAAAATGCATAAAAAGTTTGCATATTTCAATTTATTGTTGTACTTTTGCACGCTAATTTAGTGAAAGTATGTATTGGACGTTAGAACTTGCATCGAAGATAGAGGACGCACCGTGGCCTGCAACCAAGGATGAGTTGCTGGATTATGCGAACCGTATTGGTGCGCCTATGGAGGTGATTGAGAACCTTCAGGAACTCGAAGAAGAAGAGGAAGTGTACGAGAGTATTGAGGATATTTGGCCGGACTATCCGACTAAAGAAGACTTCTTCTTTGACGAGGAAGAGTATTAACTTAGTCGAACGTTGAAAGACAAAAGACGAAAGTAATAAGTTGAAAGGTGAAAAGATATGTTGTTCTTTTGTGTGTATTGGTCGGATTTGCTGCAGTCGTAAAGGCTCAGTTTGACCCGCAGATAGGACAATATATGTATTTACCGACAGCCTATAACCCTGCAGCGGCAGGCGAAGGTGACTTGATGAAAGTGGCGGGCATGCACCGCATGCAGTATGCGAACATTACGAATGCGCCGATGACCACGTACTTCAGTTTTAGTTCACCGTTTGTAATAGGCAAAACCAAACACGGGGCAGGAGTCCGTTTCATGAACGATAAGTACGGACTGTTTACCAACCAGGCACTGCATGTACAGTACACCTACCGCCATAAGTTGGGCAAAGGATACTTGAGCGCCGGCGTGGATTTGGGATTTGTAAATGTTGGCTTTAAGGGCGATAGTGTCAATCTGGATAAGTTGTCGGAGTCGGACTATTTCGACGCAAACGATCAGGTTATCCCAAAGGATGATAAGTCCGGAATGACGTTTGACATGGGTGTCGGCCTTTACTACACGACCGGTGTATGGTGGGTAGGCGCAAGTTACAGCCACCTCACACAACCGCGGGTAGAGTGGGACGATTACTCGGAAGTCGGGCTGCGAGGGACCTTATACGTAGCGGGAGGATATAACCACCGCTTTAAGTACCACAAAGAATGGCAGTTACGCCCGTCGTTGATGATGATGACTGACTTCACGTCCTGGGATATCAACCTGTCGCTCCTATGCGAGTACAAAGATCGGTACCGCTGGGGATTGGGTTACCGCATCGCCGGAAGTGTGAATATCTTGCTTGGAGTGGATATTATTTCGGGTTTGACACTGGGATACTCCTGCGAGTTGCCGCATAACAAACTGTTGCTGGAGAGCTTTGGAACACATGAACTGTATTTGGCCTACGGATTTAATATCCTCAAGCCCAAACGCACAAATAAGTACAAGAGCGTACGCTACTTGTAACGGAAACGAAAGAAATAGATAAGCATTTATATGATGAAAATTGCAAAATTATTGTCTGTTATGGCACTTGTAGCCGCATTGACGGCTTGTAACAAACCTGCCGGTGAGTTGGTAGGCGTTAGAAACAGTGTTCAGTTTAAGGAAGCAAATCCTTACGGAATGGTCTTTGTTCGCAAGGGTTCGTTTATGATGGGCGCGAACACGCAGTCTGCTATTTTTGAACAGCAAGACAACGTGTACATGGCGACCGTAGAGGCTTTCTGGATGGATGAGACGGAGATTACGAACAACGAGTACAAGCAGTTCGTGAATTACGTACGCGACTCCATCGCTTTGACTCGCCTTGTGGATGCCGGTCTAACCGATTATGCCGTTGTGCCCAAGGATGGAGACTTCGACGAGGAGAATTATCGTCTGAACTGGAAAGCCAAGATTCCATGGTCTAGCGCCGACGAAGAGGTGAAAGAGGCTCTGGAAGTGATGTACTTCCCCGGTACCAACACCCTTAACACAAACCTGCTGACCTATCGTTACAGTTGGATTAACTACGACCAGGCTGTACTGCCGCAGAATAAGTTCGATGTGGCTCGTGGTTGCTATCCTCCGACAGCAGTTGCCCGCGTGGACACGGCGTGGATTGATGAGAACGGCGCTATTCAAGAGAAGACGATCGAACGTCCGCTCCGTTCGCCGAACGACCTGCTGACAAACAAGATCATCTGCGTTTACCCCGACACGATGGTATGGGTACGCGATTTCCAATATTCGTATAACGACCCGTTGATGCTGAAGTACTTCTCGCATGACGGTTATCTTGAGTATCCGGTAGTAGGTGTGACCTGGGAACAGGCTCATGCTTTCTGCCATTGGCGTACTCGTTTCTTCCAGGGTCACACTCGTGCTAACTCGCAAGAGTACCGCTTGCCGACAGAGGCAGAGTGGGAGTATGCAGCTCGTGGAGGCCGCAAGATGGCGATGTATCCTTGGGGAGGTAACTATGCTCGTGACGCAAAAGGTTGCTTCTTCGCCAACTTCAAACCTTATCGCGGTGCGTATAACGACGATACCGGAACAGCTACGTGCAAAGTGGCACAGTATCGTCCAAATGACTTCGGTCTGTTTGATATGGCCGGTAACGTAGCCGAGTGGACTGCTTCTGCTTTCCAACCGGTCGCAAACACGAATGTGCACGACTTGAATCCGAACTATTGCTACATGGCTCGTATTGACGATCCGGATATCTTGAAAAAGAAAGTGGTTAAAGGCGGTAGCTGGAAAGATATCAGTTACTTCCTCCAGTGCGGTGTGCGTACGTATGAGTACCAATACCAAACCCGTCCGTATATCGGCTTCCGTTGCGTTCGCTCGTATATTGGCGATTAATAAAGTAGAAAATCATTATTAACAACCTTAAATACTATTTAGTATGGCAAAAAAAGAATCAGGCTTCATCCGTTGGTATGAGTCTTATCAAGGAAAGAAAGTAACCGGTATCATCTATTCGGCAGGTGCTTCTGTCGTTATTATCGGTGCGTTGTTTAAGATTATGCACTTCCCCGGTGCAGGTCCCGTGTTGATGACCGGTATGATCACCGAGTCTCTGTTGTTTATGATCGGTGTATTGGATAAACCCCACCAAGATTTCCACTGGGAGAACGTGTTCCCGCAAGTTTGCGGATATGGAACCGAGCCTGAATATCTGGCAGAGTTACAATCTCGTCCTCGTCCGACGTTATTAGGCGCAGGTGTCGAAGAGGGTGTTGCTCCGACTCAGACTGAAGATAAGAAGAAAGCTAATGTTCCTGCTCTCACGGAGAAAGATATGGAAGCTCTGAAAGAAGGTATTGACGGTTTGGCTAAGACGGCTGTTCAACTGCAAGACCTCGGTAAGGTTGCTGTAGCTTCGAATAAGTTAGGTGAGAAGATGGAAGCTGCCGGTGAGAAACTGGGTGCTGCCGTAGATAACGCAGGTCAGAAGATGGTTGCTGCAAGTGACAAGATGGCCGTTATCGGTGATGCTGCTGCTAAGTTCGTGGCTTCTGCTGATGTTGTTAGCAAGAAGAACGAAGAACTCGGTGCTGCATACGGTACGATCGTTGCTGACATGCAAGGTGTGGTAGCAGAGACGAAGAACCTGCACAAGGGTGTTGAGAATATCGGCACTAAGTTAGGTTCGCTCAATTCTGTATACGAACTGCAACTGAATGCATTGCAAGCACAAGTGGAGGCATACAAGGCACAAACGGCTCAAGTTACTGCTGCTTCTGACCAAGTGAAAGCAATGTCGGCTGACGTACAGAAGATGCAAGCTTCTATCAACGAGGCTGTTAAGGAACATGCTGCTTACGAGGCTGCTGCTAAGAAGTTGGCTCAACAGGTAGCTGACCTGAATAAGGTTTACGGCAATATGCTTAATGCCCTCGCGTAACGCGCGCATGCGCTAACCTATTTATATATAGCGCACAAAAAGTTAACAAATAAAAATGTAGTTCCTAATTAAAATTGAATAAATAATGGGTGGAGCAAAAAACTGTCCGGAAACCCCGAGACAACGAATGATAGGCATGATGTACTTGGTGCTCACCGCCATGTTGGCGTTGAACGTCAGTGCTGCCATCCTTAACGGTTATCTGCAAGTGGATGAGAGTCTTCACGCAACCATCGAGACCACGGAGAGTGGTAATATAGACGGCTATGAGAAGTTCGCTAATGCACTGAGTCAGAACCAAGAAAAGACGCAAGAATGGTATGATAAGGCGATGCGCGTTAAGGAAGAGTCAGACAATCTGTATAACTATATTGCTGACTTCAAGGATGCCATCGTTAGTTTAGCAGATGGTAAGGATGCTGTCAAAGGTGCAACCGTTCGTCAGATTAAGAAACGTGATGACACCAATATCCCTCACCAATACGGTATCAATGAAGGTCATGCTGCAGAACTCAAGAAGCGTATCGGTGAATACCGCGAGTTCTTGAAAGAGATTGCTGACGACGAGTCCGTGAACGAGGATATCGAGAAGATGTTCTCAACCGAGAACGGTACTAATGCGGAAGGTAAGGAGATTTCCTGGGAACAGACCGTGTTCGAAGAGATGCCTGTTTGCGCATCAATCACCGTGTTGACCAAGATTCAGAACGATATTCGTACGTACGAAGGTAAGACTGTGCAAGTGCTGTACAGCAAGACGGATGCCAGTGACGTGCGTGTGAACAAAATGGGTGCGTATATTATTCCGTCGTCCGAATATGTGATTCGCGGCAGTAAATATCGTGCACAAATCATCTTAGCGGGTATCGACTCGACCAAGACTCCGGAATACTTTATCAACGGAGAAAAAATTAACGAGAATGGTATTTACGAAGTCGTTGCTTCGGGTATCGGTGAGAAGAAGTACAAAGGTCAGATTGCTTACCAGCACCTTGGCGAAACGGTTTATCTGCCGTTCGAGGGTAAATATACCGTAGGCGAACCGACTGCTACTATCTCCAACACCGACCTTAATATCATGTATCGTGGTTACAATAACCCGTTTAGTATCTCTGTTCCGGGTGTAAGTAACGAGAAACTGCAAGTACGTTGCCAAGGTGCATCGATTATGAAGCAGAATGGTCTGTGGATTATCAAGCCGGGTAATGGCGGTGGTGACAAGATGACGATTGAGGTGCTGGCCGAAGTGGACGGTAAAGTGTCCGTAATGGGCTCGCAAGTATATCGTGTTAAACGTCTTCCGAAACCGGATGCTTACTTCGAGATTAACGGTAACTTGTCCGAAGATACGAAGATTGCCCGCTCTGCGTTGATTAATCCGTCGAATAAGATTGTGGCATCGTACGGTGCTGACGGTTTGATTCAAGCGAAGTTTACGATTACCGGCTTCCAAGTGAAACTGCCTACGGGCGCTTCCTTCAATATCAAGGGTGACCGTTTGGATGCAAAATCGCTTGATGCTATCAAGAAATTGAAACAGGGTAACATGGTTAACTTGCAGTATATCAAGGCTGTAGGTCCTGATGGAAAAGAGATCCAATTACGTGGTCTTCCTATTGAACTTAATTAAACATAATCGATATGAGAAAGTTATGTATTATCACGTGCTTGCTGCTCGGCTTCACAATCGCAGAAGCACAACATTATGTCAATCCGTTCTTTGATTCCAAGGGATCGGCTCGTATTTCTGTGGCAGAATATTCTCCTGCTAAAGACACTATCATTCAAACCTTCCATCGTAATGAGGATGTGGTTTGGGCGCGCTACGTGTACCGTATGATTGATATGCGTCAAAAACAGAACTATCAGTTGTATTTCCCTGCAACTCCGGACGATCCGGACTATCGTTCTTTGTTCCGCGTCATCCTTGACGCCATTGTCGATGGTCTGCCTATTTACGTTAAGTCGTCTGACGTAGGTGATATCAAGCCTTATTTTGATAACGATCCTATGCCTCGTGAGATGGTACCGCCGATTCTGAATACGGACCGTGCCGGTGATATGGGAGATGGCGATATAGCAAATTCTGACTATATGCTGCTCAACTATGACTCTACCACCAATGTGATGCGTTTCAATAACTACTCGTACGCAGGTTTTGTACGTAATCAGTACAAGTATTTGATTCAGGAGGTAGTGTTCTTCGACCGTCATACGTCTCGTATGCACCAGAAGATTATCGGTATTGCTCCGCTGCAGGCTGATAACGTGACCTACTACGAAGATATGCCGGTTATGGACGCACTTTATGGCCAAATCCTGTTCTGGATTGCCTTTGACGAACTGCGCCCGTACTTGGCACAACAATTCGTTATCCCGTCGCAGAACGAAACCAAACGTGTGACGTTTGATGAGTTCTTCCAGAAACATTTGTATTCCGCCTATATTGTGGGTGAAGGAAATATGTACAACCGTATGATTCCTGACGCACAATACGGCTATACAGCCAAAGAGGTTAAACGAGAGCAAGCTCGTATCGAAGCCGAACTGCTTGATTTCGAACAAGATCTTTGGGAGTATTAATCGGATAGGGCAGGGCATTAGACCTGCCCTTTTCTCGTATAAATAGTTTGCGAATGGGTAAGTCTCGTCGTTTCTTCAATATGTACTTAACCACCACTATCAGCGTAGCGATGGTGTTGTTCCTTATCGGCTTAGAGTGCGTGTTATTGCTCTCTGCCAGCGCTCTCGTTAGTAGGGTGAAGGAAAACGCGGCTGTAGAGGTTGTGTTTACTTCCGATGCTCAGGCCTCTGATTTCAATCGGCTGCAAGAGATGCTTAACGCCTCGGATTACTGCCTGAACTGCCGATTCATCTCTGCCGAACAGGCACTCAAGGAGCATATTGATTATTTGGGTGAAGACCCGTCTATGTTCTTGGGCTACAACCCGTTAACGGCATCGTGTGAGGTACATGTCAAGGCTCCTTATGCGAATAACGACAGCTTGGCGGTGATTGAGTCACGATTGATGAGTTTGCCATATGTCGAGACAGTGATTTACCAAAAGGACCTGCTGACGATTCTCAATCGCAATATACACGAGCTGTCGCTCATCTTATTAGGCGTGGTGGCATTGCTGCTCTTTATCTCTTTGGCACTGATAGGTAACACGATTCGTCTGCAGATTTATTCCCAGCGTTTCCTTATCAACACCATGAAATTAGTTGGTGCCACATCGTGGATGATTAAAGCTCCTATCTTGCGCAAAAATATGAGCATGGGCTTGATAGCCGGTCTGCTGGCCATTATGGCTATTACAGGTGTGTATTACTACGTACAAAGACATCTCGGCGTACAACTCTTCCCGCTGACGTGGCAGAATATTACGATTGTTGCCGGTGTGATTATCATTATCGGACTGGTTATTACCCTGTTAGCGTCCCTTTTTGCGACAGGACGATATATCCGTATGAAAACGAATACGATATATGAAATTTAAGTAATTATGAAGAACTTATCAAAGATAAATCTTATCCTCATCGGCATTGCCTTTCTTGTTGTTATTTTAGGTCTTGCGCTGATGGCAGGAGAGCCAAGCACGGATACCTACAACCCTGATATCTTCTCGGTAAGACGTATCACAGTAGGCCCGATGATTTCGCTCTTGGGCTTTGTGCTGATGATTTTTGCTATTCTGTTCAAAGGAAAAAAGAAAGACTAAACGATGACTTGGTTAGAAGCTCTGATACTGGGCATAGTGCAAGGTCTGACGGAATTCTTACCTGTTTCGTCTTCGGGGCACCTGGAGATAGGTCAAGCCTTGTTGGGTACGGCAGGTGAGGAGAATCTGCTCTTTGCTGTGGTGGTACATGCGGCGACGGTGTTATCGACCTTAGTCATCTTATGGCGTGAGGTGGCACAGCTGTTTAAGGGCACTTTTACGACCGTTCAGTGGAATAAAGACAAGGATTATGTGGCCAAGATATTGGTGTCGATGATTCCTGTTTTTATTGTTGGTATGTTCTTCAAGGACCAAGTGGAAGCGTTCTTTGGTAACGGCCTGCGTATTGTTGGTATCTGCTTGATAGTCACCGCATTTCTACTGTGGTTGAGTGAGTTCTTAACCAAGCGGATGAATCGTCAGGGACACGAGGTTTCCTACCGCGATGCGCTGATTATCGGCTGTGCACAGGCGGTTGCCGTACTGCCGGGATTGAGCCGTAGTGGTACCACTATTGCGACCGGCTTACTCTGCGGTGTTCGCAAAGAAGAGGTGGCTAAGTTCTCGTTTCTTATGGTGCTGATTCCTATCTTAGGCGATGCGCTGTTGGAGCTGAAGGATATCCTTACCGGCGAGGTGGTAGTTTCTATAGGCTGGCTGCCGTTGGTAGTGGGATTTACAGCCGCCTTTGTAACGGGTTGCTTCGCATGCCGATTTATGATTGATATTGTTCGTCGTCAGAAGTTAACATATTTCGCAATCTATTGTCTCTGTGTAGGCATTTTTGCTATCGTATATGGACTTTGTTGAGGGCGAAATAGTGGCTTTTGATAAGCCGTATAAATGGACCAGCTTTGATGTGGTAGGTAAGGCAAGATGGTTATTATGCCACCACCTTCACGTAAAGAAACTCAAGGTCGGACACACCGGGACATTAGACCCTTTGGCTACAGGCGTAGTCATCGTGTGTACAGGACGTAAGACCAAGCTCATTGACAAACTGCAATACGACACCAAGGAATACGTGGCCACGCTGCAATTAGGTGCTACCACTCCCAGTTTCGATTTGGAGAAACCGATAGACAAGACATATCCTACGCAGCATATAACCCGCGAGTTGATAGACGAGGTTATTCTGACTTTCCTTGGTGAACAATGGCAAGTACCGCCTATGTTCTCTGCCGTCAAAGTGGATGGTAAGCGTGCGTATGAGTTGGCGCGCAAAGGGGAAGAGGTAGAACTCAAACCCAAACTGTTGGTTATCGACGAGATAGAGGTGATGTCCTTTGACCCGGAGACGATGCAACTGGTTATTCGGGTGGTATGCTCAAAAGGTACGTATATCCGTGCTTTGGCGCGAGATATAGGACAAAAACTCAATAGCGGTGCCCACCTGATTGCACTCCGACGTATTCGGGTAGGCGATTATAAGATAGAGGATTGCATTAGTTTTGAACAATTTGAAAAGTTAGTATATGAAGTTAGCTCAATTTAAATTCAAACTCCCCGAGGAGCTGTTGGCGCAGTATCCTTCTGCGTATCCGGAGGACGCTCGCATGCTCGTTTTGCATCGTAAAACAGGTGAAATCGAACATAAGCAGGTGCGGGATATAGTCGAGTATTTTGACGAGGGTGATTTGTTCATCTTTAACGATACAAAGGTCTTTCCGGCACGTTTATACGGTCAGAAAGAGAAGACGTTGGCTAATATCGAGATATTCTTATTGCGCGAACTGAATCACGCTACGCGGTACTGGGATGTCAATGTCGATCCGGCTCGTAAGATTCGTGTCGGCAATAAGCTCTTCTTTGACCAAGACCCGTCTATCGTGGCAGAGGTGGTGGACAATACGACGTCTCGCGGTCGTACGTTCCGTTTCCTGTCGGATTACAAAGAGGGTGAGTATATTGACCGTTTGTACGCGATGGGTACCACACCGCTGCCTAAGTATATCCGTCGTCCGATGGATGCAGAGACGTTGGCAGAGTATAATCAAGTCTTCCGTGAGGAACCCGTGGAGGAAATGGATAGAGAGCGCTATCAGTCTATCTTTGCCAAATATATCGGCGCAGTAGCTGCTCCAGCCTCCAGCTTGCATTTCTCCAAACAGCTGCTCAAACGTATGGAGATAGGTGGTATCGATTATACAACCATCACGTCGCATATCGGACTGGGGAACTTCAAACCCATTGATGTGGACGACTTAGTGAAGCATAAAGTGGATTCCGAGCAGATCTCTATTCGCGAGGATGCGGTCAAGAAAGTGACCAAGGCTCAGGAGTCTAACCACCGTGTTTGTGCCGTAGGTACGGAGATTATGCGTGCTTTGGAGCATGTAGCCGGTACGGAAGGACAAATCAAAGCGTACGAAGGCTGGACCAATAAGTTCATCTTCCCGCCGTACGACTTCACGGTTGCTAACTCGTTCTTTGTGAACCTCTATATGCCGCAATCGAGCCAGCTGCTTCAGGTGGCTGCCTTCGGTGGTTACGAGAACGTGATGAAAGCTTACGAGGTGGCAGTCGCAGAGAAATACCACTTCGGTGACTACGGAGATGCGATGTTAATCGTCAAATAAGATGTCATGGATGTTCGTATCGATGACTCTTGGCGTAAGGTGTTGCAACCTGAATTTGATAAACCGTATTTCGAGTTGCTGACATCGTTTGTGCGGAGCGAGTACCAGACCAAGCAATGCTTTCCTCCCGCACGGCTCATCTTTAATGCCTTTGACTCGTGCCCTTTTGACAGGGTGCGAGTTGTTATCATCGGACAGGACCCTTACCACGATGTCGGTCAGGCGCACGGACTGTGTTTCTCCGTCAATGACGGTGTTGAGATACCGCCGTCGTTGGTCAATATCTACAAGGAGATCAATCGCGACTTAGGTACACCTATTCCCTCTTCCGGTAATCTGACTCGCTGGGCAGAGCAGGGCGTACTGCTACTCAATGCCACGCTGACAGTCCAGGCACATCACCCCGGGTCGCATCAGAATAAAGGCTGGGAAGAACTGACAGACGCCGCTATCCAGGCACTCAATACCCGTCGTAAGAATATTGTCTATATGCTTTGGGGCAGTTACGCACAACGCAAAGGGCAGTTTATCGACCGACGCAATAACCTGGTACTCACGGCGCCGCACCCCAGTCCGTTATCTGCCTACCGCGGATTCATCGGCTGCGGGCACTTCTCGCAGGCTAATAATTATCTTATTCAACACGGCTTAACGCCTATCAACTGGTAACATGAACAGACTTCTTCTCATAGACGCTTACGCGATGATATACCGTGCTTTCTATGCCTTTATCAAAGCACCTCGTATGAACTCCAAGGGAGAGAACACCTCGGCTATTTTCGGCTTTGTCGTAACCTTGGAGGACTTGATTAAGCGTCTTCATCCTTCGCATATAGCGGTTGCTTTTGACCCGCACGGACCTACTTTCCGGCACGAGGCCTATGAGCAGTACAAGGCCCAGCGTCCCGAGACTCCGGAAGAGATACGTCGCGCTGTGCCTATCATCAAGGATATCCTCAAAGCGATGAATATCGCCGTGTTAGAGGTGCAAGGCTTTGAGGCGGACGATGTTATCGGAACGGTATCGCAGATGGCAGAGAAAGCCGGTTTTGAGGTCTTTATGGCGACACCCGATAAGGACTACGGACAACTCGTTACTGAGCGTGTACATATGTATCGTCCGCGGCATACAGGCGGCTTTGAGCAGATGGGACCTGAAGAAGTGTGCGCCAAGTACGGCTTGCAGAATAAGAACCAAGTAATAGACTTACTGGCACTCATGGGGGATGCCTCGGATAATATCCCAGGCTGCAAGGGAGTAGGGGAGAAGACAGCCGTGCAACTACTTACGCAGTTTAGCGATGTGGAGAACCTGCTGGCACATACCGACGAACTGAAAGGGGCGCTCAAGACCAAGGTCGAGACTCAAGCCGACGATATCCGTTTCTCTAAGTTCTTGGCAACCATCAAGACCGATGTGCCGCTCGAGTTCCATCCGAACGACTTAGTGATGCGGGAAAAGGACTGGTCTCAACTGCGTCCGTTGTACGAGGCGTTGGAGTTCAATTCCTTCTTGCGTAATGCACCCGCTGTGGCTGCGCCAAAACCGCAACCCAAGCCTCAACCGCAACAACCGACCGGGCAGCTCGATCTGTTTGCCGAGCCGGCCGAAGAATCACCAACCGCCAATGACTCATCGCAAGTAACATACGATACCGTCGAGAACCGGTTGTGTTCCTACCTCCTCAATCCCGAGCTGGCGTTCAATCCGTATCGTGAGCCGGACTGGGAAGCGCTCAAGGCCAATCCTGCGTTGTGGAAACTGTATAACGAAGTTGAACTGCCGCTGGTTCAAGTGTTGCGAAAGATGGAGAAAGCCGGTGTGCGGTTTGATGTAGAGCTGCTCAAACAGGCGGAGACCGAACTGACGGCTGAACTGAATGCCCTTGAGGCGGAGATTTACCAATTAGCCGGTTCGACGTTTAATATCAACTCCCCGCGACAAGTGGGAGAAGTGCTGTTTGACCAGTTGCATCTGGATCCTAAAGCCAAGAAATCCAAGTCAGGACAATACACCACCTCGGAGGAAGTGCTGCAAGCACTCAAAGAGAGACATCCTATAGTGGGCAAGATTCTCGATCAACGCGAACTCAAGAAGCTCATATCTACCTATATCTCTGCTCTGCCGGGTTATATCAATCCGGAGACGGGTAAGATTCACACGACCTATAACCAGACTGTTACGGCGACAGGTCGTCTCAGTTCGTCCAATCCGAATCTGCAGAACCTGCCTATTCGTTCGGAGCGTGGCCAGCTCATCCGTCGTGCCGTGATAGCGGACGAAGGCTGTCTCTTCCTCAGCGCCGACTATTCGCAGATAGAGTTGCGTCTGCTGGCACACATGTCGCAAGACCCACACTTGCTCAAGGCATTCCGTAGCGGACAGGATATTCACGCGGCGACAGCAGCGAAGATTTTCGGTACACCGATTGACCAAGTGACTAAGGACCAGCGTCGGCGTGCTAAAACAGCCAATTTCGGTATCATATACGGTATCTCTGCTTTCGGTCTGTCCCAACAGCTCGATTGTCCGCGGGCAGAGGCGAAGGCGCTAATCGACGATTATTTTGCTGCTTTCCCGAAGGTGATAGATTTTATTGAGTCGCAGAAACAGTTTGCCCGTGAGCACGGTTATGTGGAGACGCTCTTTGGTCGTCGTCGTTACTTAGCCGATATCAATTCGCACAATGCCACCGTTCGCTCTTTTGCTGAGCGCAACGCCGTCAACTCACCTATCCAAGGCACTGCCGCCGACATCATCAAGATGGCGATGATTGCTATCGACAAACGCCTACCCGAATTCAATGACCCGCGTCTGCAACTCACTATGCAGATACATGACGAGTTATGCTTCAATGTGCCGGAAGCGATTATTGATAAGGTGCAAACAATGGTAGTGGCAGAGATGCAGAATGTGATGCTGTTGTCGGTACCGCTTATAGCGGAAGCGGGACATGGACACAACTGGCTTGATGCGCATTAAATTATTGCTGCATCCGGATACTCTCTTCGTGTAGAGTTTTCAGAATTATCTCTACGGCCTCTTTACTTAGCCCGTGGCTCTCTGCCCAGGCCAAGCGTTTGGTCATTATCTCGTTGAAGCGGGTCGGTTGAATAACGGCCATCTGTTGGGTCTTCTTGTATGCGCCGATTTGCTTACTTACGGCCATTCGTTGGGCGATATCGGTCCAGAGTCGGTCGTCCACTTCGTCCATCATCTTACGCAACCATCGCAGTTCGAGTGGGGTAGTAAACGTCTGTGCAGGCGCACGCCTGATATCCTCAAACACGGCCGGCGTAATCTGTTGTTTGGCATCGCTCAGCGCCTCTTGAGGACGAGGATGCACTTCTACCATCAAACCATCATAATCCAATTCGTCAGCGACTCGGCTCAGACTCGGCACACGTTCGGCGTCACCACTCATATGACTGGGGTCCAGCAACATCGGTATATCGGGACGGGCTATACGCACTTGGTGCGCCATCTCCCAATACGGCTGATGACTGCATCCTCGATGCACCGCCATCACCGGCACTCCCGTCGCTTCCAGACGCTCGATATTGCCCAGCCACAAGGCCGCGTCGGCATTCACCGGATTCTTGATAAAGATGCCCCGTAACCCGTCTCCTGTCACCCGTGACCGAAAATCATCAATCGCGGAGCAGATAGCGCCTACCGCAATGGGGTTCGCGCAGGTCCTCGCACCTATCCACAGGTAGTCGATTCCGGCTTCCAGCGCTTTCGTCACTTGTTCCGCCGTCACCACTTCGGTGGCGACAGGCACATGCAACTCGTTCTTAACCCGACTTAACCACAGCAGTCCCTCGTCGCCTACGCCCTGAAACGTGTCCGGACGTGTACGAGGTTTCCATACGCCGGCTCGGAAGATGATGTCTCCCGTTGCGACTAAAGCACGCGCTGTCTCCAGTACTTGCTCCTCGCTCTCTGCGGCGCACGGACCTGCTATGTAAGTAAGTTTGCTCATTTCTTGAGTGCTGCGATATTAGCTTTCAGCGCTGCAATACGTTGCTCGGCATCGGCTTTTTTCTTGCGCTCCAACTCCACAATCTCGGGCTTGGCGTTTGCCACAAAGCGTTCGTTGCTGAGTTTCGCCATCACACCGCGCAGGAAGCCTTCTTGGTGCTGCAAGTCGGCCTCTAACTTAGCCAACTCTTCGTCCACATTGATGAAAGCGTCCAGCGGAACAGCATACTCCGTCGTGCCCACAATGAAAGTAGCGGCATTAGCGGGTTTGTCTGCACTTATTTGGATATCGCAGTTCGCCAGTTTGTTAACGAGCGCGTCTAACGGCTTCGGACTGATAACGGTCAGTTGCTCTTTCGGCGGGATATTCTTCGACGCACGGATATTACGGATACCGGAAACGACTTCCTTCAGTTCCTCAACCTTCTCGAGAATTTCACCATTAAGCGCAGTGTCACCATTTACATCATTAAGCGTAGCGATCATTATACTCTCTCCCGCTTTCCGCTCTGCGATATTCTGCCAGAGTTCTTCCGTGATAAACGGCATAAACGGATGGAGTAGGCGCAGCAGTTGGTCAAAGAACTGCATCGTCGTCTCGTACGTCTTGCGGTCGATAGGCTGCTGATAAGCAGGTTTAATCATCTCCAGATACCAGCCGCTGAACTCGTCGCAGTAGAGTTTGTATATCTCCATCAACGCCTCACTCAGACGGTATTTGTGCATCAGGTCAGCTATCTCGGCAGCTTTCTGAGCTAACTTAGCGCTGAACCATTGTGTTGCCGTCTTGCTGGTCTCAGGTTGTGCGAAATCAGCGACTTCCAGACCCTGCATCATGCGGAAGCAGTTCCAAATCTTATTGCAGAAATTACGTCCTTGCTCGCACAGTGAGTCATCATAGAGAATATCATTTCCGGCAGGTGCGCACAGCAATATACCCATTCTGACACCGTCCGCGCCGTAACGCTCAATCAGATCCAGCGGGTCGGGACTGTTGCCCAGCGATTTGGACATCTTACGGCCTAACTTATCGCGCACAATACCCGTGAAATAGACGTGCTTGAACGGCATCTTGCCCATGTATTCGTAACCCGCCATAATCATACGCGCTACCCAGAAGAAGATGATATCCGGTCCTGTTACCAGGTCGGCTGTCGGGTAGTAGTACTGTATCTCTTCGTTGTTCGGGTTCTCAATACCGTCGAACAGACTAATCGGCCACAGCCAAGAGCTGAACCATGTATCCAGCGCACCTTCGTCTTGCACGTAGTTACCTTCCGGCTTGTTCTCGCTCACGATAATCTTATCGGCAGGATAATCCTCCAGTCCCGTTTCAGCCAGCAAGTCCGCATCGTAGTACGCCGGAATACGGTGTCCCCACCACAGTTGGCGCGAGATGCACCAGTCCTTGATATTCTCCAGCCAGTTACGATAGGTGTTCTTGTATTTGGTCGGATAGAACTCGATCTCGTCCTTCATCACAGGTGGCAGGGCGATATCGGCAAAGTGCTTCATTTTAATGAACCACTGCAGACTCAACCGCGGCTCGATAGGCACGTTCGTACGCTCCGAATAGCCGACTTTATTGTCGTAGTCTTCAATCTTCTCCACGAGGTCAAGCGCCTTCAAGTCCTCTACAATCTGCTTGCGGCAATCGAAACGGTCCATGCCGTGGTACTTGCGCACATTAGCCTGCAGTTCTTCCTCCATCGTATCCATGTTCAGATGCGCATCGGGCGTGAAGATATCGATGGTCTTCAAATTGTATTTCTGTCCCAGCGCATAGTCGTTCACATCGTGTGCCGGAGTCACTTTTAGGCAGCCCGTACCAAAGCCGATCTCGACATATCTATCTTCGATAATCGGTATCACGCGACCTACGCCCGGCACTACCACATGCTTACCTTTCAGCCACTGGTTCTTCTCCTCTTTCGGGTTGATGCACACAGCTATATCGCCGAAGATGGTCTCTGGACGCGTTGTCGCAACCACAGCGTACTTGCCCGGCTCTTCGACAACTTTATAACGCAGGTAGTAGAATTTGCTATGCTCATCGTGGTAGATCACCTCCTCGTCACTCAGCGCCGTCTGTCTCTCCGGGTCCCAGTTCACCATGCGCAAACCGCGGTATATCAGGCCCTTACGATACAGGTCGCAGAACACTTTAATAACGGCAGCCGACCGTTTCTCGTCCATCGTAAACGCTGTTCGGTCCCAGTCGCATGAGCAACCCAGTGTGCGCAACTGTTTGAGAATGATGCCTCCGTGCTCATCCGTCCAAGCCCAAGCGTGCTTGAGGAACTCTTCGCGAGTCAAATCGCTCTTGTTAATACCTTGCTCTTTGAGACGTTTAATCACTTTTGCCTCAGTCGCTATCGACGCATGGTCTGTTCCAGGCACCCAGCAGGCGTTCTTGCCTTCCAATCGCGCACGACGCACAAGCACATCTTGAATTGTCTCATTCAGCACGTGACCCATATGCAGCACACCCGTCACATTGGGTGGCGGTATAACTACCGTGTACGGCTCTCTCCGGTCAGGCTCACTGTGAAAAAACTTATTGTCCAGCCAGTACTGATACCACTTGGCTTCAATCTCTTTCGGATTATATTTTGCTTCCATATTATTCAGCTATTTGTCCTGTTATAGTGTATATTGCGTTATCTCGAATGATGAATAGTTGCCCGTTGCGAATAATTTTCTGAATGCTGACAGCTGATTGCTGATAGCTGATTTTTGTTGTCGGATCATACTCTTCCGGCTCATCTTGGTCCCACGGCCGCACGTATTGCTCATTATACTTCACGTTGCGCACACCGGGCTTCTGCAGATACAGCGGATTAGCTTTGTCGTTAAGCAGTTCGCCCCACACTTTGACCATTTGTCCAATCAGTTGCGGGTTATCTACCACATTCAGCGCATTGCGAGCGTCGCCCGACACTAACTCTACCGTCGCAACCTTGTCGTAATTCGTCTCATCGGGCGCACCGGCAAGCACAAGTGAGGTCTTGTCGTTGGTGCATATGCCGTCAAACTGGTCGGTGTTATACCGCTTCACGGCTCCTAATACGTACCCTTTCACCCAATAACGTGTCTCCGCCCAAACAGTGCCAGGATTATTAGCAAGCAGTATCACGTCGCCTACCGTGTATGGGTCCATTCGCGTGCCGCTGCCTTCCAAATCCAGTTCGCTCACTTCGGCGCCGATATTGATTTTCTTCGTCACTTTCGCGCCATTCTTACCCGTTGCGCTCAACTCAATCGTTGCGCTGTACGTTCCGGCTTTTGCACCTTCGCCAAACGATACCGTCAGTTTGCCTCCTTCAGACGATAACGACCGCATGCTGGCTGCAAAATAGTATCCGTCGTTATTGGTAAAGTTCACCGTTATACCGCTACTCAGGTTTGTTCCCACTACCTGCACGTTAGCATACTGCTTTGTGTAGTTCTTGCCTAAGAAACCCAGTTCAACCAACGGGCTCGACATCAGTCGAATAGCCGGCTCGTCCGGGTCTGGCGGCAGTAATGTCACATCGTCTAAGAAGAAACGGTGCTTATTGACGGAGTGGAACTTAATCTTCACGCTCTCTGTCACGTCAGTGATGTTCACGCGTATAGTAGTCCAGTCGTTCTTCTTGAGCTCAAAAGCCGCTTTGTCCGGCGTACCGCCTGTCACTTGGATATTCATCAGCGAGTCGCCTGTCCACGGCGCAGCGCGGAAGGTCAGCACCACGTCGCCGGTGCAAGTGATGGTCGGCGTCGTCACATAACCCGCGTACTTGCTGTGTCCCACTTTGGCGCACTGATAGGCACCGTAAGCATAACTGTCGGTCCAGTTCTGATTATCCGTCAGCACCACACCTGTCGCGATATTACCGCTAAACTGATTGTCGTTTCCGCCGGTATAACCCATATCCTCATAGTCATCCGAACCCGGTGTACCGTAACCGATACATTGGTCAAACGACTCGTAGAACAATACCACGTCTTGTGAGAACATCGCCGTGCTCAAGCACAATAAAATAACTACACTCCAAACTTTTTTCATAATATCGTATCTTTTCACAATTCACAAAAAACGCGCAAAGGTACTGCAAAAAAATGATATTCGCAAATTATTTTCACTTTTTTACTCATTTATTTGCATATATGCAAAAAAAGCAGTACCTTTGCAGCGAAATGGGTTGTTCCTTTTTGGACGTGGAAGGGAACAAGCTAAGCGGAAGGAGGTGATGGTAAGGTGCAGGATTTTAACGAAACTTGCACTTTTATTTGTGTATGTCGGAAAATAGCAGTACCTTTGCGGCATGAAAGTGAGGTGGGGCATATTGTTATCGGCTGTTGTAGCTGTCGGTGTAATGCTGACGGGTTGTTCGTCGCGGGCAGTGCGTGAGGCGCGAGAAGTGATTGCTGTTGCCGATAGTCTGCGTGCTGAAGGAGTGGCATATACGGATAGTGTCACTATGGCGGAGGCGTATAATACGTTAGGGAAGTGGCAGTACCTCTATCCGACGGATTATGCGCGAGCGTGCTATTATTACGGTCGCCTCCTGCGCAATAATGATGACCCTGTTGCTGCGATGCAGGTCTTCATCAACGCGACACATACCAACACGCGCGATTATCATATCCTTGCACGAACGTATTCCAATATGGGGTCTATTTGTCACTTGGCAAGTGAATACCAGTTGGCTTACGATATGTATTCCCGTTCCGCAGACCTATTCCTCAAAAATGGCGACATCATATTATATTACTGTCTACGTAGTGATATGGCATTTGAATGTGCTAAACAGGGGAAACAAAATAGGGTATATACTATATTGGATAGCATGCCTGAACCAAATTTCGATAGGCAGTTACTAGTAAAGAATGTAGAAGCGCATTTAATCCTCTGCAAGTATCTGCATAAGTATGATTCCGTTTTATATTACGCTGATTCAATATCAAAACTCAATGGAGAAAGTCCAATGCAACTAATATCAATGGCCCAAGCATTTTGCCATCTACATCAATATGATTCAGCCACAGATTATGCTCAACGAACGATGGCCTCATCTTCCGAGTTGTTTAATTTAAATAATGCATTATACATATTAATTCATTGTGATAGCATTAATAATGGCTACAAAGTTTATGGGCTTAGTGCAGAACGCGCAGATATACAAAAACAAATAGAAATACGTCAAGGCAAATTATCTCAAGCGGTTCAATTACTAGAACAAGATTTAGGGCGTCGACCCGACATGCGGTGGTTGTATGCAGTCGTAGGAATAATATTGTTTGTCCTTGCTATTGGCATTTTATACTATATATGGCGAAAACGCAAGCAACACCATAAGTTAATAATTGAGGTGCAGGAAAAGAAACAGGAACAGAATATAATAGAAGATAGCATTAATAACTTATCTTTGCTACAAACGGAAAAGCGTAAACAAATCATAGAAGAAGTGGAGAGTGTATGTCATCAGTTTCATGATCCCAATAATATTAGAAAGGATTTACGCTGGAACGATTATGAAATAATGTGCTCAATTGTCAACTTTCGCATGTTTGGAATTGTTGATCAACTACATGCATATTCTTTGTCTGAGAAAGAAATTCGACTTTGCTTATTAGTATTATTTCAAGCAAGTACTAAGCAGATGGTAGATTTGCTGCCATATGCACAAAGTGGTTTAGGCAAATTAAAATACACTACGGCGCGAAAATTGGGAACGAATACCTCTAATTTACGCATTTTTTTGCTTAGTATGATGAAATAACTGGTTTTCAATCTAAAATTTCCCAATACCAAAAATCTGAACTTGCTTATAATCAGCAGTTTAGGCTTTTAACATTTCCCAATTCAAAATTTTGCCATATCAGACAAAAGCAGTACCTTTGCAGCGTCAAATCGTAATGGTTTGACGCATAATTTTTGTAAATGAAACTCAATTTATTAACCAAATTAAAAACGAGTATGAAAAACGTATTTATTGCTTTAGCATTGGGCGCACTCTTGACAATGCCATGTGTCCTCCGCGCAGAGGAAGTTGTTATTCCTCTGTTTGAGGTGGTTAGTATGACTCCTCTACCAGGAGATAATCCTTTAGATAATCCAGAACAATCTGGTGACGTACCGACGCGTCCTGGAGATTTTCGCGCTACTATTAACGGCAATGCTTTGTCAGTAACGATACTGAATGAAGACATCCCGTCTGCACAGGCTATTGTCGTTAATGCTTCGACAGGTAACATCGTCGTTAACTCTAACTTTACAGAGTCCTTGCAACAGCAAATCCCCAACGCTGGCGTTTACGTGCTGAACATCCAAACAGCGTACGGTGCCCTGACGGGACAATTTTTAGTACCATAATTAATAACCAATTAACATGTTTACAGTTATGAAGAAAATTTTATTTATCTCATTAGCTTTGGCGATGGGCATTATATTTGCCAATGCAAATAATGCAGCTACAGGCTTGCAATATAGCGGGACTTGGCTAAGTGCATATGATTCAATTGTTGTGTCCGGTTCCGGTTCATTTATTGTAACTATGACCGAGCACACGTCTGATTATACGGGTTGGGGAGTTAGTGGAGACTTACTTATTGATGAGAATCATAAGTCCCCTACTGAAGTGCAAATATATTCTACAGGCCCTGCCAAAGGTAGAGTTTATTACTATTATGATGACAATCCTTCTACAACGTGTCATTGTGGCGAAAAAGCTGTTGCAATATATGTATATAAACAATTTGATCCTAATCTAACGCCATATAATCTTGAAATTTCCGGTCCTGATTGTATTCTTTCAGGCGACACGGTTGTTTATTCTATAGATCCAATACTGACCAAGAACCTAAATCAGGGTATAGGTGTTGATGAATATTTGTGGACTCTTTCTGGTAATCTTGCCCAACAGATAATATATAATGCAGGTGATGGCAGTTCCATTACATTCGTAGTGGGAGAAGTTACCGGAGCAGATCAGATAAGCGTACAAGTTGGTCTCGCTAACGGAACCACAAAAGTGCTTAAATCTCTTGGCAAAGCTGCACCCAAACCGACGATTGTATCTCGTTGTATTACGCATGGTGAACAAGGAGTTTTATTTTATGTGAGCGATCCTCAACCAGGAGTTAAATATAATTGGAGTTGTAGTGATGATACATGGATAATTGATGTTGATTCTGTGCACACAGACAGTGCATATATATCCCCTGCAAATGATGCTTCTGCATCTGTTACGGTCATCGCGTACTATGATGGAAATGAGAGGTGTAGTGCAAGTTATACAACCGTCAAAGTAGGTCGGCAATGGAGTAATAATGCCAGAATAACTTCAAACATAGCGGCACCATATGAAATGAATAAAGAATATGAGTTCATCTTAGAGGGTGCAGCAGGAGGAGGTTTAAATTGGACACCTCCATCTGGATGGCTATTGATTACAAATACATATTCTTCCGCAACAGGCTATACTGCAAAATTAAAACCAATAAATGACAACGAGGTTCTGTTAGCGGACGTGTTGAGTGTTACATCCAAGATCACATGCTCGTCTGAACCACAAACGGCGGAGATTCCTGTATATATGAAACCAGCAAAAGTGTTGAACGTAAGTAATACTACATGTATCATTCCTAATAGCACAAACACATTCTCTATCTCGAGTTGGGATAAAGGACCACGTGCAACAAACTACGAATGGATACTTTACAAGGGAGCGAATATAGCAAAAGACACCATTACTGATTTGGGTATAACAAGTTTAACATATTCAGTTACACCTGATATGACTAAGTTAGCGATAATCCCAATCGGGGCCTTTGATGGGACAAAATATTATACAGGTGATACTACAAAAGTCACTCTGACATTTGGGCCAGAAGCACCGATATCAATCCTTAAATCTAAAGAATGTGTAGCCTATAATATGTCTGATGAAATAACTCTTTCATTAGTCGAGGCCTCAAGCAATTCAACCCAAACATACGGATGGAGTATTCCAAGCGCATTAAATCCCGACTATCAAGGTCAACGCCTAACTTCTGTAACTATCACAACTGATGGTCAAACCGGTTCATATCATATTCAAGCTTGGGGAACAGGAACTGGCAAGTGTGGTAGTAGCGATACAATAGATACTTATGTAAATATTGTGACAAATCCTGCGACGATACAATATCTTGATTATGTTATTCCTGGTATCAATCTTCATGTGAAGGGCTATACAATTAATAATTATGGAACTAACACAATTGCTTTATGCGATTGGTATTTCTTTGATAATGGCACCATAGTCGATGGTTTGGACTCTAATACTGGGCAATTGGTGAATTTTAAGGGAACATATATAGACCTACAAGATATAGTGAATTCACAGCAATATGGACTTGTTTGTATTGTAACATTTACAAGTGGGTGTAAAACGTTAATTACATATGGAGCTGTTCCCAATTTATCGCAGGTTTCTTTGGTACATGCTCCGGTAAGTCCATCTGCCCCAAAAAGAAATAACGAAACTAACCTTTTGCTTTACCCTAATCCGACGGGAAATGATATTATCGTGGATTTCAGTAAAAAAGTAGAGGATTTCGTTGATCTATATATAGTGGATATGAATGGCAGCGTTGTGCTATCAAAAAGAAATTATAGTTTAGGCACTAAAGTTGATTTGAATGTATTACCTAAAGGGCAATATATAATGTGTGCACATAAAGGCAATGAGCATATTACCAAACCATTCATTAAGCAATAAAAATGAAACATTATCTAACTATACTTCTCATCCTTGGCATCGGAATTACCGGTGCCAAGGCTTGGGATTTTGCAGAACCGAATCAGGACGGTGACACTATATACTACATTATAGATGATGAAACAACTGTATCTCTTGACCGTTGGGTTAATTTTCCGGATAATATGATATATGAGGTTGACACATTCCGATTACCAGAGACGGTCACTCACGAAGGCGTTACTTATCAAATAAATTATGATTATAGTAAACTGATTCTTAATTTCGGTTTTTTATTAGATGCGACCAAAGCATCTCCTCGCACCTTGTTATTACCTCAAGACTATTGCTTGCCAACTTTTGGTGCTGGTGATGTACGTGCACTTTTACAGATTTTGGGTAGAACTAAGTGTGACCGTTTAGAAAATTGGGCAATAGAAAATGGGAAATACCTAACATCAATAAATGGTGTTTTATATAGCAGGAATAAGGATACATTGATTGCATATCCACCAAAGCGGACTGGAAGTTTCCGCGTTCCGCAACGAGTAGTATGTATTACGACTAATGCATTTTTAGCTACGAATATTGACACACTTATTTTGCCAGATAAAGATCTTGAATTAAGAATAAAATTTATTAATGAGGCACGTCGAATGAGGACTTTTCGGTATCCTGATTACATAACTCATTTGAATGACACTTACTTTACTGCAGACTCATTAAGAGAAATTATTTTTGGTGCTGACCTGAAATACATTGGGAGTCGTGTATTACCGAATACGACTGTCCTTGAAAAAGTCATATGCCGCGCAATCACTCCACCAACGACAGGATTTACAAACTTTGATTGCACGGAAGAAATGGCTCTTTATGTGCCAAGAGTTAGTGTCGGAGAGTATAAACGAGCTAAAGGTTGGAGTAGTTTCCAACATATTCTTCCCATTGAGCCACCGATAGTAACAGGTTTGAGTAGTGCGGAGATCAGTTGGGTGCAGAATTTCTCTGCAACGGGGTATATCTGGACACTCTATCTGGATGAGGCTAAAACGCAGCGTTTCATGTCGCTGACCTTTGACGCTATTGGTCATTTGACAAATATTGACTTTGGAAGTAATCTTGCCCCTAAACGTGCTCCGGCACTGTATAAAGGCGAAGATGAAGAAAATCGTTATGCAGAGTACTATTCATTCACTATTACCGGTCTTTCGCCCGATACGAAGTATTATTACACTCGCCAAAGTCTGAACGGGGACGAAGTGATTGACGAGGAGAACGGTTCGTTCAAGACGCAGAATGATGAGGTGACAGGACTAAAGAGTTATGAAAGCGGGACCTCTGCACCGCAGAAATACATAGAAAACGGACAAGTGCTTATCCGTAGTGGCAAACTGACCTACGATGTGCAAGGAAAGAATATTGGAAAATAACATGTTTAACCATTAAAATAATTACTATTATGAAAAAATTATTACTTTGTTTAGTTGTATTAAATTCAACATTAATTTTGAATGCTTGTCCTTCTGAGCAAGAATACAAACAACATCTGATAGGTTTTTGGAATCTAACGGAAGTTAATTCTCAAAACACAGATAAATATGAAAGCCCGGGAATATGGAACTTTGAAGAATCGGGGAAGTTGGCAATTTCCAGTCCCGACTTTGGGGAGAGACCGAATGGCGTTTGGACCGGAACGTGGCGCATGGATTATGGAAAGCCGATGTTGCATATAAGTGAGAATAACGGTCAACATTATAATGTAGGCTATTACGAAAATTGGTTAATTAAAAAACTGACCCCATCAGAGTTGGTGTTGTTTACAGGTTCAACAAATGATTATTGGCAAGAGCTAACTTTTAAAAGACAAATACCGATGAGTGATAGTGATATATTATTATGCTCTCATCGTTGGAGATTAACAAAAAGAACTCTAACTCAACATCGGTGGTTGAATGGTCGTCCGTTAGCGGATAAGCAACTACGGGAAGACAAAATCGGAAGTGAGCCTTGGTTAATGTTCAATCCGGATCATACTGCTGCAGAATCAGGTGTTTTCTTTTCTACAAGCAGGCAACTTCAATGGTGGAGTGAGAAAGACGGTGTTATTATTCAGGGTGAAAACTTATGTGCAGATGAGACAGTCGGCAATACGTTAAAGTTCCAGATTGAGGTAATCACAGCAGATTACTGCCGTATGACTTGTACATTAACACCTGAAACGCGTAATGGCTCATATATTACCTATACATTGGAATTTTGTAAGTAATTATATTACCCATATATGATATAAACAATAACCATGGCAAATCTTTGGAAATATATGGCAGCCAAATGGCGCAGGCTATTTGCTGTAACGCCGGAAGAGAGGTTTCCAGCATTAAGCAACGCACAGAAAAAATACCGTGAAGAGTTTGGCGGGATTGTGGATCAATATTTGATTTTATATTCCAGCGAATGAGATGAAAAGCCAAACGGTTATCATCGCATAGTATATATAGATGCGGATAATGATATTAAATGGCGTGTTGAAAAAGAAGACAAGTTGACACCGGAAGATCAAAAGAGCAGGAATCAGGCAATGTCTAAGCTACGTATAGCGCAATCGTTACCGGTACAAAACCTGTCGCATGACGAAGTGATTAATTACAAGAAAATACTTGGCATGGGCTACAACGCTGCACTGATAAATGATTGGCCGGAAGTAGATGTGGCAATCCGTGAAGCAGGGAAATACCGGGACGACCGAAACAAAGAGCGTTCCCGCTATATACTATTGACGGCTGCGACATTCTATGTAATGTTGTTTGGAGTTGCATGTGCCGTTGCATGGTATTGTTGCGGACAGCAACATCCAGAGATGATAGGAATAATGATGGGTGCAGTAGGAGCATATGTGTCGATTTGGACGCGTTATGGAAAAATGGACATGACCGGTCTTGGAACAAAAAAACTGCATTACTTAGAGGCTTTTTCACGTATTCTGATAGGTGTAATCTTTGCCGTCTTAGTTGTGTTCATGATTAACAGCGGGCTGATATTAGGCAGTATAGAGGTCAATGCGACAAATAATTATCTATTGCCTATTCTCGGATTTTGCGCAGGGTTCAGTGAAAAGTGGATACCATCCATATTGGAGCGTTTTATGAATGAGCCAGAAAGTCCAGCGAACACTCCGACAGCAGAATAGCGTGTAATCCCTACCGCCGGCGGTGCTTTGACGGGACAATTTATGGTGCAATAATTAGAATTGTTAAATATTAATAAAATTGTATCGTTATGAAAACAAAGATTGTATTCTTGAGCATTTTATTATTGGGCCTTGTATCATGTACGACAAGCGATTTATTAGACACTTCCAGTAGCAACAAACCTTCCCTCAAGAATGTTGCACTACCTCCTAGCTTTCAATTTACGATGAGCCATGAAATACAAGATGAGATAGCATACTATATTGCCAATGCTTGTACAGACCAGGCGTTCATGAGTGGTCTACAAAATTATGTTGACACAATCTCATCTTCCCCGTATTTTGATGTTGTCTTTAGCGCTGATACAGATGACGCTTTAACAGAACAGGGCCGCTTGTTAATGGAAGATTCTCATGAATTGGCTGAATTAATATGTGGTGTGTGTGCTGACAACTACTTGCGGCTAAATCTATATATCCCCAACAGTTCTGAAATTTTGCAATCTTACGATGGCGTAGATGATATATACATTGTAAATGCCCTATATCGTGAAGCTTTGGATATCGTAGACGATAGTGCAGATATATATACTACAGCCTATGTAATATCTAATGGTACAGTTAACGAACAACACATACCGATAGATGAAGACTTTGCGAATCAACATTTAACGATTGTGTTATCTTTCCGCGATGAAATCGTGAATTGGCATCATTTTTCCAAGGGTAATCAGTCCTATTCTGATTTATTATTACGCTATGCAATCAGTTTTGTTGGGTTTAGTAGTACAAATGCTGAGGACATAGAATCCGAACTACACCAGTATTATAATTGTGGAGTAGGTATCCGTTTCTCTATTGAGTATGGAAAAAGGCTTCCACATCGGCAATGTGATGATAGATACAATAAATTCTGCAGGTTGAAGGTCATACGAAATATAGACAATATACAGTGGACTCAATATGAAGAATGGGATCCATATCATACAGCTTGGATTTTTGTGGATTATGAAAATTCTTTGCATAAAGTATATGTCAATGACAATCCATGGTATCTGGATTTAAGGGGATATGACTTCTATATACAAGAGCAATTTATTTATGATGAAACATTGACATTGTATATCCCTCAACAGATATGCACTTATTCTGAAGAAGATAATGCTTTATGCTTTCAAATGATATGCCAAGGATATTAAATCTCAATTAAAATTTGCATATGTCATTAAAAAGCAGTACCTTTGCAGCGGATTTATGAATAATAATGTTATTTATGTGGTGAAAAATGTCTAGATATGTTTCCATATTGGTCGTTATTTTCTTTTTGAGTTGTAGTTCCTGCATGGCGAAGAGAACTTGTAATTTGGAGCAAATATATTACACATATCCTAACTCTACAGATACTATTCCGCAATTGGATAGCGCTCAGATAATGGATTATATACAAGCCAAGGGTGATACTTTCCATATGATGTATCTCTATCAAGGATTTTGCCCTGGATGTAGCGATATATTGCCTGAGTTTATGTCATTTGTAAAACAAGAGAAGATACCATACTCCATTATGATTGTTGAACGTGCCGCAGATGAGAAATTAGTGCATAGAGCTATCAATAACATTTGCAACATAACTCAATTTGTTCCACCAATGATAATTCTGTCCGATAGTTTATACGAGGAGAAATACCGTTATAGTAAACCGCAATCAGAACGAAAATCTTTGTTTATAACATATGGACATCATCGTAAGGGCGATTGTAACAAATACTACTGTTATTTGGAGAAATGTGTACCTGACTTTGAAGGTATATGGTACCCTCGCATATTATTATACCATGTAAATAGAGGTGTCATCTATGATGCCATGCACCCATCAATATACGAAAGGGAAGATGTTGGAGGACCATCCATTACTGAAAAAGAAAAGCAAATCATGCTTAATTTAATTCGCAAAAGATAGTGGTATCTTTGCACGGTCAATTCAAAATAATAATTTAATATAACAGGAGGACAGAAATATGAAAACAAGATTTTTAAGTATCATGCTTGTTTGCATTGTCGCAATCTTTTATGGTTGTAATGACAACCCAAGCGAAGTGACTCCGAACGAAAATAATAATACGGAAGTTCCTACAAGCGAACCGGAGCAGGAAGTGTTCCTATTCCTTGTTAAGTTCACAGACGACAAGTATCGCGAACAGATTATTGCGGAAAATATTTATAACCCCGTGAGAATGCGAGGAGCAACACCTCCAGTAGTTGAAGAGCTTATCGTTGGAACAAATCCTTGGGCAACAAAACTGCCAAACGGATACTGGATAGCCGATTGGAAATGGGGCAACAGTTTTATCTATCCGTCGACTAACGTCTTGCTTCCTGACAAATGGGAGAGTATGACGCATTGGACTCAGACGTGGCCTATGCCGGAAGAGATTGTTCCATTCCATGATTATATCGTGGAGGTAGGAAGTGTTAGGAGAAGGAGCATAGATACACTTTTATCTATCAATAAAGATGTAAAAAGCGGGACTGAAGAATACTTCTTTTTATATGGTATTCCAGTGGTCTATGGTCGCGGATATATGAACAAGGAAGATATTAAGGATTTTGAAAAAGACAGCTATTTTACATATGTTCACCAGCAAGATAGTTTGCACGAAATCTATGTGCAACGCCTTATGGATATAACCACTAATGGCGATTTTCAGAAAGTTTACAAAAATATTTTTGAATGAAGGTATGAATAAGCAACGGTCAACTCTTCCTTGAGCACAACGGCAAAATATATGACGTGACAGGCAAAGAGGTGAAATAAATTTGCACAATTCAAATAAAAGCAGTAATTTTGCAGCGGAATTGAAGGATTCTACATATGGCGCAAGAAGAAATCATAAAATTATTTGATGCGAAACAGATTCGTGTCGTTTGGGATGACGAAAAAGAAAAGTATTTTTTCTCCGTTGTGGATGTGATACAGGCGTTAACCGATAGCGCAATACCACGACGCTATTGGAGTGATTTAAAACGTAAACTATCCGCAGAAGGAAGTGAAGTGTACGAAAAAATCGTACAGTTGAAATTAACTGCTCCAGATGGCAAACAGCGCTTGACCGATGTGGCTGATACAGAGCAAGTTCTGCGCCTTATTCAATCTATTCCATCGAAGAAAGCAGAGCCCCTCAAATTGTGGCTTGCACAGGTTGGACAGGAACGTTTGAATCAATTGCAAGACCCCGAACGTAGCATTGAACAGGCAATCAAGGACTATCGCCGATTAGGCTATTCAGAAACATGGATTAACCAGCGCATTAAAACCATTGAGATTCGCAAAGGGTTAACGGACGAGTGGAAACGAAGTGGCGTCGAAATGGAGCAGGAGTATGCTTCATTGACGGACATTATGTATCGCGCATGGTCCGGCCTCAATACGCGCGAGTACAAGAAACTGAAAGGCTTGCGCAAAGAGAGCTTGCGTGATAACATGACCAATGTGGAATTAATGTTAAACGGCTTGGCTGAGGCTGCTGCAACGGAGATTTCGCAGGAACGCAATCCACAGGGCTATATAGAAACAGCATCTGTAGCACAAGAAGGTGGCGAGGTGGCTGACGCGGCTCGTCAGAATCTTGAACAGCGCATTGGTCGTAGTGTCATATCTTCCAAACGCGCAGCCCATTTCATAAACCCACCTGACGAACTGCCATTACCTAAAGAGAAGGACGAACTGGACGAATTAACCGATTTGTAACGCGTATAAAACAAGAAAATTTGCATAATTCAAATAAAAGCAGTAATTTCGGACGCCGCCTTGCAATATAATAACCATCCTAGGCGGATGCCGCTCCTTCCGAAAGCGGAAGGACGCTCCGCCCCCGAATGTACGTTCGTGCCCTGCCGGATATACATAACGCTCCATTTTTTAGCCGGCACTACGTGCCTCCGCTTTTAGGCGCAAACATTTCGTTCTATGCAAGCATTAACGTCCTATTCGCGTCAAAAAGCAATAATTAACAATCATTTTGGCTAAAAAATCAGATAAAATTTGTGTATATGCAATTTTTGTCGTATATTTGCAGCGAAATTGATAAGAACCAATAATGGACGAAAACAGAGGAAATATTATTATCTATCGCGACGCAGATAACTCCGTGCAACTCGATGTTCGTATGGAACAGGAAACGGTATGGCTGAGTGCGGGACAAATGGCAGAATTATTTGATCGCGATGTTAAAACAATTCGCAAGCATATCAATAATGCTTTAAGGGAAGAATTAGCAGATGAACTGGTAGGCGCAAAATTTGCGTCCACCACTCGTCATGGTGCTATGAAAGACAAAACTCAAACCAATGAGGTGATGTGTTATAACCTAGAAATGGTCACTTCGGTTGGCTTTCGAGTTAAAAGTAAAAGAGGTGTTCAATTCAGAAAGTGGGCCAACAAAGTCCTTAAGGATTACTTGCTTAAAGGTTTTGCCGTTAACGAAAAACTGCGTCGAGAACAGCTTTCCGACCTGCGACAATTGGTTCAAATCGTCGGAAGTGCTGTGCAGAGCAAGGCTATCGAGAGCACGGACGAGACACAGGCTGTCTTTGACGTCGTAGTAGATTATACGTACGCGCTTGATACGCTGGACAACTATGATTACGAACGTCTAGCAGTAGCCGAGACTACACCGGAAGAGCGCTTCCGAGCTACCTACGATAATGCCATACAAACTATTAACGCCTTGCGCGAGAAGTTCGGTGGGAGCACCTTGTTCGGCAACGAAAAGGATGACTCATTCAAGAGTAGTATAGGCCAGATATATCAAACCTTTGGTGGAAAATATCTCTATCCAAGTGTAGAGGAAAAGGCTGCCATGTTGCTGTATCTCGTCACGAAGAACCATTCTTTCTCCGATGGTAACAAACGTATCGCGGCGACATTGTTCTTGTGGTTCCTCAACAATAATGGCATTCTCTATCGCGAGGACGGCACAAAGCGCATAGCAGACAATACACTTGTAGCCTTGACACTTATGATTGCCGAAAGCCGAACGGAGGAGAAAGACACCATGGTTAAAGTGGTCGTGAACCTAATCAACCAAAAGAACTAACTCCTTATTCTGCGCGACGGGAAAACATACAACGTGACAGGCAAAGAGGTAAAATAAATTTGCATAGATCCAAAAATTGTTGTAATTTTGCAGCGAATTAGTCAGCTCTTAGACTATAAATGGGAGGACATACGAAAAAAGCACATAGTGCAAACAGGCATATAGCTTCATAGATAAAAAAGTCGACAAACTTCACAATCAGCAAGAGAATATGTCCTGGTTTACCGTGTTTTGCACGGGTGAACGGGACTTTGCTGAGGAGTTTGTCGACTTTGCTTGTCTATGGGTCTTGTTTGCCCGTGCTTTTTATGTCCACCATAAATATTTTAGTATTTCATGACAGCTATTATAATTCATTTCCATATACATGGCAACTTTATTGCCGGAGATACGTTTGACGTACACGATAATCCGTCTGCGCATTTCAGTGACGGACGTTCGTTTCATGCCTCGAGTGACGAAGAGGAAGCCGAGGATGTGGAGGCTGTAGATACGAGTTTTTTCTGCACGGAACGATACGATGCGGCACTGTGCGAGAAGAATCTGCGCGAGGCGATAGCGCAAGCGAAGAGCAAGGCGGATGCGTGCCGTAAGGTGATGCAGCTGGATACATGCGGATATATCCGTTTGTCGAATGTGACGGACGAAAGGAAGGCGGAGTTGGTTAATCCGTTTGCGGCACCTAAATATAGTTTTTCTGCAGAAGATTTCAAGAAATCACGTAACCGTCCAACGAACTAATACTGTCCCAAAGTGTCCCGGGACATTGTGCTAAAATCAGACGATTTGTCCCGAAGATAGTCCCGAACCGTCCCTAAATGAGGCCCATTTTTGTGGGTCTCTTTTTTTTGCTATACTTTTGTCGTCGGAATTCGGAAGCGGCTGCCAGTAGGAGCGAGTATACCCCTCGGCAACCCGAAGCCCCTTCCGGCGGAAGCCGGTTTCCCCGATAAGCGGGGACACCTCCGCGGCGACAACGATATTTACGGGTTGGCGGATAGCAATCCCTCGAAAACTGCCCGACCCCTCGGGCACCTAACTCCGCTCCCCATTTCGCGGAATCACTGTTTTTACGGGATTCTATCCGCAACCCTACTGCCTCTGATGAGGCATGTCGCTACGGAACTCTATCCTACAGCCAGAAGCATCAAAGATGCTGGCAGCCGAATGAAAACAAATTATTAACCCGCTGGAGTTGAGTGTGAATCGCACGTGCAAAGAGTGGCCACTCGCATACGAGACGAACGCACAAAACTTCAAAAAAATGGAAAACAAAATTAATTTAGAGGTCATTGATCAGATGTTTGCAGCACAAATGAGTG
>JAFSPA010000011.1 GCA_017443145.1 Paludibacteraceae bacterium | reverse complement strand
CGTTTGACTCGGTGCAACGTAAGTTCGCCAAGACGGACGAGTCGTATGACGCGAGTAAGAAGACGTTTTAGGAAATCAAAAACACGGTGGTAACGGCCTACACGGCCTTGAGTGTAGTCTCTTAAATCGCGCTCACAAACGCGTTTGCAGCGCGCCTTAATAGCCAACCCTCCTGACTGAAAGTCAGCTGACCACCTTAAGAAAACGCGCTATGCTTACAAAAAGTGAAAAACCCATTCGGTTAGATTAGAAGGCAACAACCAAACAGCCGCGAGCGAGGGTCATCGAACGGCCTGAGCGAGCATGAAAGGGCGTTTTGCCGCTCATGAATAAGCGGCGCATAAACGCTAAATTAACTAAAGTATTAACAATTTAAAACCTAAACGAAAATGAGTAAAGTTGTATTTTTAGATCCGATTGACCACGTGAGTGGTAAGTTGTCAAAGAAAAGTCGTGTGACGTACTGCTTCAGAGCAGAGAACGACCGCAAGTACACCCAAATCCGTGGCAAACGTACGACGCCGTACAGTGCGGATGAGTTGGCACGCTTCGATAAGTTCGCAGCTGTGGCACAAGCAACGGCGGCGGTGATGAAGAACCCGACGAGCCTTAACACCGCTCAAACCGAGTTCAAGGCACAGACCACCTACAAGAAGCTCCGCGATTACGTTTGGCACAGGGAGTGGGAAAATTATGCGGGATAGCCGCATAATTTTCGTAGCTTTCGTAGCTTACGTAGTTTGCGATTAGCAGTTCCTCGGCGACACCAGTATTTACGGGTTGGCGGATAGCAATCCCTCGAAAACTGCCCGACCCACGGGCACCTAACTCCGCTCCCCATTTCGCGGAATCACTGTTTTTACGGGATTCTATCCGCAACCCTACTGCCTCTGGAGAGGCATGTCGCGCGAGCGAATTAACGTTTAGCGAGTTAACGAATTAGCGTTTAGCGTTTAGCGAGAAAAGTGCAGGAAAATCAAATTTCTGCACTTTTTATTTGCATATATGCAAAAAAAGCTGTACCTTTGCGGCCGATTTTGGGGATAACTGGTTTTGACAGCAAGTAGAAAGGGTATGTAAGCACGCCGAGCATGGACAACGCTCGTTAATCGTGTCCAAACAACTAACTGGCAACACTTCTTATGCTCTCGCTGCCTAACCGAAGCACAGTAGGTTAGCTTCTTTCGGCACAAGGTGCTGAAACGAGACATCGCTCCAAGCCAAGCTTTGCGGCTGATAGGATATAGCGGTGCGGAAATAGCAAAGATAGTCAGCGTAGGCTGCGATGCGGTGATGAAGATTTAGCAGATAAGGTAACGGTTGGTGGCTTGGGTCTTGCCGTTGCACGAAAACGAAGGCCAAGATAAGCGTGTAGAAAGCATATCGGTTCCTTGTTTGGACGCGGGTTCGAATCCCGCTATCTCCACTGCGCGACGTAGTCGCGGCTGCCAACAGGTAGCGAGTAAACCCCTCGGCGACCGAAGCCCCTTCCGGCGGAAGCCGGTTTCCCCGATAAGCGGGGACACCTCCGGGGTTCACATCGCAAACTGCAAGGCAGGCAGCCGAGTAAAAGACAAAAGCAGAAAAGCTATGGTAGAAGTACGAGAGATAGATAGCAAACGAGAGATTAAGCAGTTTATTCAGTTCGCCAACGACCTGTATAAAGACTGCCCGTATTATTGTCCTCCACTCTTTTTGGACGAGTTGGCGGTGTTTGACCGCAAGAAGAACCCCGCAATGGACTTCAGCGACTTCCAGCTTTTCCTTGCTTACCGCGAGGGCAAGATAGTCGGTCGTATCGCAGCGCTCATCAACGAGAAAGCCAACGAGGCTTGGAACGTGAAGCATGTGCGCTTCGGATGGATGGACTTCATCGACGATCTCGCAGTCAGTCGTGCCCTCTTGGATGCTGTAGCCGCCTGGGGCAAAGAGCGTGGAATGACGGAAATGAATGGCCCCGTAGGCTTTACCGACTGGGATCATGAGGGATTGCTGCTCGAGGGCTTCGAGTACGTAGCACCACTCGCCTCGCTCTATAACTACCCGTATTACATCAAGCATATGGACGCTTACGGACTGGAGAAAGATGCGGACTGGGTGGAGATGCTCATCACCTGCCCTAAGGAAGTGCCGGAGAAGATGGCGCGTGTAGCGAAGATAGTGCAAGAGCGCAGTCACGTCCGCGTCGATAAGGTCAAGAACGCCAAAGAGCTCGTACGTAAGTACGGCAACACCTTTATGGACGTGCTCGACGAGGCGTACCAGAAGCTCTATAACTTCCAGCCGATGACCGAGCGACAGAAACTCTACTACCGCGATATCTACTTCCCAATTCTCAACTTCGACTTCGTGACCATCATCGTCAACGAGAATAATGAGATAGTAGGTGTAGGTTTAGGCATGCCGGATATCAGCGACGCCGTGCGCAAGTGTGGCGGTAAGCTCTTCCCCTTCGGCTGGTTCCATATACTCCGTGCCCTCAAGGCCAAACACATGAAGCACTTCGACCTGCTGCTCGTAGCGGTGAGACCCGACTACCAGGATAAGGGCATCAACAGCCTCTTCTTCGCAGACCAGATACCGTACTTCAATAAATACGGTGTACAGACACTCGACACCACCTCCATCCTCGAAACGAACACAAAGAACCAACAGCAGTTCCAGCTGCTCGAGCATAAGTACCACAAACGTCGGAGAGCGTATATAAAGGCTATAAGTTAAAGGGTTTAGGTTAAAGTGATTACTGTTAATCCATATGACCGACTGATGGCGAAGCTGCGCGCTTACGCGACACGTAACCACTTGCGCATGACCCCGCAACGGAATGCCGTGCTGGAGATATGCTGCAACGAGCCTACTCCGATATCCACCGCACGACTCGTCACCGTCGCTGCCGAGAGAGGTATCAGCAGACCCACCGTCTATAACGCCATCGACACCTTCGTTCACGCCGAGATACTACAATGCGTAGGCAAGGCCGTGGATAAGAAATACCGACAGTACGACTTCTTCTTCCAGAAGCATACAAACATACAACTCGTCTGCACCCGATGCGGACGTATATCCAAGATTAAAGACAATAGCATAAGCAAAGCTATACACAACCGGCAGTTCAATAACTTCGTTATGCAGCACTACACGCTCACCGTCTATGGCAAATGTAAGGTGTGCCGCAGCCTGCTCGCCAAAGAGATTGCCGGCAAAAACCAAGAATAATAATGGAACAAGCAGTATATACTAATCCGAACCTCATCTATTGGGTGCTGTTTATCGGTGTCGCACTCGCCAGCTGGATAGTGAGCAGCGTGATGGAGTCACGTATGAAACGCTACGCCAAGGTGCCGCTTAACCTCACAGGCAAACAGGTGGCAGAGAAGATGCTGCACGATAACGGTATCACGGACGTTAAGGTCACCTGCGTAAAGGGTCACCTCACCGACCACTATAACCCTGCCGATAAGACGGTTAACCTGTCGGAGGGCGTGTTTAATGAGGCCAACGTAGCCGCAGCAGCTGTTGCCGCACACGAGTGCGGTCACGCCGTTCAGCACGCGAAAGCCTACGGTCCGCTCAAACTGCGTACCGCCTTAGTGCCCGCCGTGAACTTCGCCAACACGTGGATGATGTGGGTGCTGCTCGCAGGTATATTGCTGGTCGAGATATTCCCCTACCTGCTGCTCGGCGGTATATGCTTGTTCGCTATGACTACCCTCTTCGCGTTTATCACCCTGCCGGTGGAAGTGAACGCGAGTCAGCGTGCGGTGAACTGGCTCCAAGAAGCAGGGATAACCGACCGCGAGACCACCGAGATGGCATCGTCCGCACTGCATAGTGCCGCGTACACCTACGTTGTTGCTGCCCTCTCATCTCTCGCAACCTTGGTATATTACATCCTTATCTTCCTCGGCGGAAGACGGGATTAAATATAGGCTCCGTAGCTTAGTTGAATAGAGCGTCAGATTCCGGTTCTGAAGGTCCTGGGTTTGAGTCCCAGCGGGGTCACGAGACTTACACTATGGCTTGCACGACGAACTACCCCGTAGTTCGTAAAGTGCGCCGCCATGTGCTACGCCTCCCCACCGGATGCACTACGTTAGCCTCCGTCGGGGGCCCCAAATAATTTTACCTATTTTTGGGGATTGTGCATATGCGCGAAAAGCAGTACTTTTGCAGCGGAAAAAATAACGCGTTATGGCTCATAGTACTGAATATATTGAGAGTGGTGTTCATATCGTTGAAGTGGATGCAAGGCACCTCGAAGAGGGTCTTGTTCAGGCAGTCCATCTGCTCAACGAGAAACAACACATCGTCATTCTTCTTTCCCATTACAAAGAACTGCTTAAGACCCGTCACTGGTTGGACTATAACCTACTGTCCGAACTGATGGGTGTGCAGATAGGTCTCAAAGAGGACAAAGAGGCGGTTTTGGCTAAACCACGCCCCTTGCGTTACGTACGTATCAACAGCGTCGAGGGTTATATCCACGGTGCGCTGGAAGAGACGTTGCACCACTCGCCCGACGACACAGGGCACAGCCTCAGTGACCGTATAGATAAGGTGCTGACTAACCGCTGGCTCGGCTTCCCGATACTTATTGCGGTGTTGTACGCCGTGTTCGAGCTCACTTTCGCTATTGGCAGTTATCCGCAAGAGTGGATAGCCAGCGGCATCGATATGCTGTGTGAGTGGCTTGATACACTTTGGGCAGACGGATGGTTCAGCAGCCTGATGATAGACGGCATCGTGCGCGGTATAGGCGCTGTGCTGTCCTTCGTGCCGAATATCTTGATATTGTTCATTCTGCTGGCATTGATGGAGGACTCGGGCTATATGGCTCGTGCCGCGTTCCTGATGGACAAGATCATGCACTCGGTGGGTCTGCACGGTCGCAGCTTCATCCCGATGCTGGTGGGCTTCGGTTGTAACGTGCCTGCAATCATGGCCGCGCGCGATATCGATAACCTCAAAGACCGTACACTCACCATGCTCATGATACCGTTTATGTCGTGCTCGGCACGCCTGCCGGTGTATATGCTGTTTGTGAGTGCTTTCTTCCCGGGCCACAAGGCGCTGGTAATGATGTCGCTCTACGCGATAGGTATCGTGCTTAGTATAGTCTTTGCGTTGGTGATGAAGCGCACCAAATGGTTCCGCCAACCGACACGCGACTACGTGTCCGAGCTGCCGCAGTTCCGTAAGCCCTGCTTCAAAGAACTGTGCTTGCACGTGTGGGACCGACTGTGGGATTATCTGCAGAAGATTGGTACCGTCATCATATGGGCCAGTATCGTCATCTGGGCACTCACCTACTTCCCTACGCACTCAATGGATATTGAGCACTCATACCTGGCTATGATAGGTAAATGGACCGAACCATTGGTTCAGCCGCTGGGCTTTGACTGGAAGACATCCGTTTGTTTGCTGACAGGTCTGCCAGCGAAAGAGGCTATTATCTCTACGATGGGAATCCTCTACGGCGGCGATGCTACCACCTCCGCCTTTACGCCACTCACCGCCTACACGTTTATGCTGTTTGTGCTGCTCTACTTCCCGTGTATAGCTACCGTAGCGACACTCAAACGCGAGGCCGGAAGACGCTGGGCTTGGTTCACCGTCATTCACTCCCTGCTACTCGCCTGGGTAGTGGCGTTTGGCGTGTACCAAGTAGGCATGCTGTTTATGTAAAGAGCTAAAAAAATTAAAAACACGATATATGGAACTACCTTTTGCTGAATCATGGAAAATCAAGATGGTTGAACCCATCCGCAAATCCACCCGCGCAGAACGCGAACAGTGGCTGGCCGAGGCCAAAAACAATGTCTTTATGCTCCGTTCCGAGCAAGTGTACATCGACCTCCTAACCGACTCCGGCACCGGCGCTATGTCAGACCGCCAGTGGGCAGCGATGATGACGGGTGACGAGAGTTACTCGGGCGCACGCTCGTTCTTCGAATTGAAAGATGTCATTACCGGCCTGACGGGCTTTAAGTACGTTATCCCGACCCACCAAGGCCGCGCGGCAGAGAACGTGCTGTTCTCCTATCTCGTTAAACCCGGACATGTGGTACCCGGTAATGCCCATTTTGATACGACCAAAGGACATATCGAATCGCGTAAAGCATTCGCTATCGACGTGACCTGCGACGAGGCGAAAGACACCCAACTCGAAGCACCGTTCAAGGGTAATGTGGGACTGGAGAAACTGGAGAAAGTGCTGCGCGAGAACCAAGGTAATGTGCCCTTTATGGTGCTCACGATAACGAACAACACCGTAGGCGGACAACCCGTCTCGATGGCGAATATCAAGGCGACCTGCGAGTTGTGCCATAAGTACGGTGTACCGGTTAATATCGACAGCGCACGCTTTGCCGAGAACGCTTACTTCATCAAGACCCGCGAACCGGGTTATGCCGATAAGAGCATCAAAGATATTACGCGCGAGATGTTCTCCTACGCCGATTCGATGACGATGTCCTCCAAGAAAGACGGACTGGTGAATATGGGCGGTTTCATTGCTACCAACAGCGAAGATTGGTACGAAGGCTGTAAGCGCTACTGTATCCCGTTTGAGGGCTTTATCACCTACGGCGGTATGAACGGCCGTGATATGGCAGCACTGGCCGTCGGACTGATGGAGAACACCGAGTTCGAGATGCTTGAGACACGCATCAGACAAGTGCAATACCTCGCCGATAAACTGGACGAATACGGAATCCCGTATCAGCGCCCTGCAGGCGGACACGCTATCTTCGTCGATGCAGATAAGATTCTCACTAACATACCCAAAGAGGAGTTCCCAGCACAGACGCTGACCTGCGAGCTATATCTGGAGGCAGGTATCCGCGCGTGCGAGATTGGTTATATCCTCGCCGATCGTGACCCCATCACCCGAGAGAACCGCTTCGGAGGACTAGACTTCGTGCGCCTGTGCATCCCGCGTCGCGTGTACACAAATAATCATATGGATGTGATCGCTGCCGCCATCAAGAACGTGTACGACCGCAGAGACAGTGTCACCCGCGGACTGCGTATAACCAAAGAAGCGCCGCTTATGCGACACTTCACGGTAGAGTTGGAACGGTTGGGATAGCTTAGCGAAGTCCCGGTGAAGTCCCCCTTTGCTACGGGATAGTAGTAAAAAGTTTAAGGGCTGCGTTCTCTTTGTCCGTCATGACTGCCTTACTCTCCGGCGTCTTATCCCCCTGACCTGTCAGGTGCAGCACGCCGTGAATAAGAATACGGAGCAGTTCGTCATCAAAAGCGATGCCGAGCTGCTCTGCGTTAGATGCCACCGTGTCCAATGAGATATAGATATCGCCGGAGATGCGGGATGGCGTCGAGTAGTCGAAGGTGATGATGTCTGTGTAGTAGTCGTGACCAAGGAACTGACGATTGACTTCGAGGATGCGTTCGTCGGAGCAGAAAATATAGGTGATATCGCCCGTGGCAAAGCCATAACCCGCCGCCACAGCACGAACCCAGCGCGAGATACGCCGGGATTGGTCATCGGATAGTGGAGATGGGATATTTTCGGCTACGAACTGTATCATTTTCTCTCCCACTGTTCGAGGGTAGCGGTTAGTTCGTCGAAGGTCTTGGCCTTGGAGGCAGCTCGCACTTCGGCTATCTGGCGGTTAACGGCTTCGTCGTAGGTCTCTTCTTCAACGTCGCGGATGACACCAAGTGCTACAGGCAGGCCGTTCTCGGGACCCATCTGCACGAGCTTATGGTGCAGGATATCGTCCTGGCAATGGGCATCGTGAACAAGCACGCGTGGGTCGTCTGCCGGAACGACGATGAGGTTGAAACCTTCCATCGCTAATCCTTTGTCTTTATTCGTACCGAATATCATCTTCTCGCCGTGGTGAAGGACGATGGAGTGGTCGGCGCGCGTCTCGCGGTCGGCAATCCAGTTGTGGGTGCCGTTATTGAAAATAACGCAGTTGACGAGGCACTCAATGATTGATGCACCCTTGTGCTGGTGGGCTTTGATCATGCAATCGACGGCTGTAGGCATATCGACATCGAGTGTGCGGGCAAAGAAGGTGCCACGTGCGCCAAGGACGAGTTCGCCCGGAATAAACGGACGCTCGACCGTGCCGAAAGGTGAGGACTTGCTGACAAAGCCCTTGGGCGAAGTGGGTGAGTACTGACCTTTGGTCAGACCGTAGATGCGGTTATTGAAGACGCAGACATTGAGGTCCACGTTACGACGTATCTCATGAATGAAATGGTTACCGCCGATGGCCATACAATCGCCGTCACCTGACATCTGCCAAACAGTGAGTTCGGGATGCGAAGTCTTGACGCCTGTTGCAACAGCACCACCACGGCCGTGGATCGTGTTGAAACCGTAGGCGCTGAGGTAGTGCGGCATACGCGATGAACAACCGATACCGGAGATGACGGCAATCTGATGAGTCGGGATACCTATCTGCGCCATGGCTTTGGTCAGGGCCGCTAAGATAGCGTGGTCGCCACAACCCGGGCAGAAACGAACATATTGGTCGGATTTGAATTGAGTTGCTTCCATAATTAGAGTGATTTAACATGTTCAACGATGCGTTCTACGGCAAAGGGCTGTCCCATGACTTCGTTATATTGTTCGAAGCGGATGTCGGGCAGTTTGGAGCGGAGATAGGTCGCGAACTGACCGGAGTTGAGCTCGCAGACGATGATGCGTTTGAAGCGTTTCAGTACGTCGGCAGTGTTAGCGGGCAGCGGGTTGATATAGTTGAAGTGCACGAGTGCGCAGTTCAGTTCGTTGGCAGCTGCGTGCAGGTGTCCTTCGGTGCTGCCCCAACCGACAAGAGCGGTGTCGGAATCGGCATTGCCTTGAATCTGCAGGTCGGGGATGAAGCGCACCACTTGGTCCACTTTGGCTTGACGGGCCTTGACCATCGTTTCGTGATTCTCCGGGTTGGTGGAGATAGTACCTTTGGCGGCATCGCGCTCGAGGCCTATGTTACGATGCTCGAAGCCTTCCATGCCCGGAATACCCCAGTAGCGGATACCGTTGGCGTCGCGTAATGCAGGATTGTAGTGTCCTTGTAGCTCGGTCGGCACGGTCTGCGGATGAATCTCAGGCAGTTCGGCAAGCGTAGGAATACGCCAGAGTCCTGTGCCGTTTGCGAGATAGGTGTCCGTGAGCAGGATGACAGGTGTCATGTTCTCCAGGGCTATCTTGCAGGCCTGGTACGCATAGTGGAAACAGTTGGCTGATGTAGATGCTGCCATGACGACGAGCGGACACTCACCGTTGCGGCCGTAAAGGGCTTGCAGTAAGTCGGTTTGCTCAGTTTTGGTAGGCAGACCTGTTGACGGTCCACCGCGTTGCACGTCGATAACCACGAGCGGCAGTTCCGCCATGACGGCGAGACCTATACCTTCGGACTTAAGGCTGAGACCCGGTCCGGAAGTGGAGGTACATGCCAAGTCGCCTGCGAAAGCGGCACCAATGGCCGTGCAGACACCGGCTATCTCGTCTTCGGCTTGAACAACCATCACTCCCATATCCTTGCGGGCTGCAAGTTCATGCATTATATCCGTTGCAGGGGTGATAGGATACGAGCCGAGGAAGAGCTTTTTGCCGCACTTATGCGCAGCAGCGATGAGTCCCCAAGCGGTCGCCTTATTGCCAGCGATAGAGGTATAGTGCCCAGCAGGCATATTACTGTCCTGCGTTTGCTCCAGACGAATCCGGTTGACCGAGAGCGCGAGATTCTGACCGTAGTTAAAGCCGTCCGTAAGCACTTTGACATTGTGCGGAATGAGTTGCGGCTTCTTGGCGAATTTCTCCTCGAGGAAGTGGATAGCCTTGTCAATCGGTCTGTCGAAGAGCCAGCAAACGACGCCGAGAGCGAACATATTGCGGGACTTGAGGATGGACTTATTGTCGAGGCCGCTGTCTTTGAGCGACTCTTTGGTGTGCGTTGTGAGCGCGATAGGCACTATTTGCACGCTTTCCGGCACTCCTAATTCCGTAAAGGGGTTGTCAGTGTGATACTGTGCTTTCTCAAGGTCTGTTTGGGTGAATGTGTCGGTATCCACGATGACGATGGCATGGCGGTGATAAAGTGCAAATTCTTCATCAAAATGCGCCTGGGGATGGTTGAAGTGACTGCCTAATGTACACACTTTGAGGGCTGCAGCATTCATAGCTACGACGACATCGGCTTTGTCGCCCGGCGTATAAACACCTTGACCTAAGTTAACTTGGAAACCACTGACTCCGCCGAGTGTGCCTTGCGGGGCGCGAATCTCTGCGGGGAAGTCGGGAAGTGTGGAGATCTCATTACCTAAGATAGCGGACAGCGAGGAAAACATGTTTCCCGTCAGCTGCATACCGTCTCCGGAGTCCCCACAGAATCGAATAACTACGTTTTGCATTATATTGTTGAATTTTTAGTCTAATTTGAGCACAGCGAGGAAGGCTTTTTGCGGCACCTCGACGTTACCAATTTGCTTCATGCGCTTTTTGCCTTTCTTTTGCTTCTCGAGCAGTTTGCGTTTTCGGCTCACGTCACCGCCGTAGCATTTAGCGAGCACGTCCTTGCGCACTTGTTTGACGGTCTCGCGGGCGATAATCTTCGCGCCGATGGCAGCTTGGATAGCTATGTCGAACTGCTGGCGCGGAAGGAGTTCTTTGAGTTTCTCGCACATGCGTCGTCCGAAATCGACGGCGTTATCGCGGTGAGTAAGGGTCGAAAGCGCATCGACTTGTTCGCCGTTAAGCAGGATATCAAGCTTGACAAGATTAGATGGACGGAAACCGTTGGTGTGCCAATCAAAGGAAGCATATCCTTTGGATATGGACTTGAGTTTATCGTAGAAGTCAATCACTATCTCGCCGAGAGGCATGTCGAAGAGCAGCTCCATTCGGTCGCCGGAAATATACTCCTGTTTGACGAGTTCGCCTCGTTTGTCAAGGCAGAGGGTCATGATGGGTCCGATAAACGCGGAGGTAGTGATGATAGACGCGCGGATATACGGTTCTTCGATATGGTCAATGACAGTGAGGTCCGGCATACCTGCGGGATTATGCACCTCCACTTTCGTACCGTCCTTGAGATAGACATTGTAGCTCACGTTCGGCACGGTGGTGATGACGTTCATGTCGAACTCGCGGTCGAGGCGCTCTTGCACTATCTCCATGTGCAGCAAACCGAGGAAGCCGCAACGGAAACCGAAGCCGAGTGCCACGGACGACTCGGGCGTAAAGGACAGCGACGAGTCATTGAGCTGCAGTTTCTCGAGGGAAGCGCGCAGGTCTTCGAAGTCCTCTGCCTCAATCGGATAGACACCTGCAAAGACCATCGGTTTGGCCTCTTGGAAACCCTCTATGGCTTTGTCGCAAGGCTGCGCGACGTGAGTGATGGTATCGCCGACTTTTACCTCGGACGAGGCCTTGATACCGGAGATGATATAGCCCACATTACCGGCAGAGATGGCTTTGGTAGGCTGCATATCGAGTTTGAGCACACCGATCTCGTCGGCGTTGTACTCCTTGCCGGTATTGAAGAAGCGTACTCTGTCACCGGAATGCATGGTGCCGTTAACCACTTTGTAATAAGCAATGATGCCGCGGAAAGGATTGAAGACCGAGTCGAAGACCAAGCACTGCAGCGGTGCTTCGGGGTCACCTTGCGGCGCAGGGATACGGTCAATGATGGCATCGAGTATCTCGGGCACGCCGTCACCTGTCTTAGCTGAACAACGCAATATCTCTTCGCGCTTACAGCCCAACAGGTCGATGATCTCATCCTCCACGAGATCAGGCATAGCCGACTCCATATCGCACTTGTTCATGACCGGGATAATCTCGAGGTCATGGTCAAGCGCCATGTATAGGTTCGATATTGTCTGTGCTTGCACGCCTTGAGACGCATCGACGACGAGCAGCGCTCCTTCGCAAGCCGCGATAGAACGGCTCACCTCGTAGCTGAAGTCCACGTGACCCGGAGTGTCGATGAGGTTAAGGGTGTAACCCTTATGGTTCATCTGGATAGCGTGGGACTTGATGGTGATACCGCGCTCTTTCTCGAGGTCCATATCATCGAGCACCTGGTTCTCCATCTGCTTCACGTCCACCGTCTGCGTTATCTCCAACATGCGGTCAGCGAGGGTCGATTTGCCGTGGTCGATGTGAGCAATGATGCAAAAATTGCGTATATTCTTCATTTTTTATGTACTATCTTTTCAAAAAAGCGCGCAAAGTTACACAAAAATTTGTATATATACAAAAAAAGTTGTACTTTTGCATGCAAATTTAACATATAACACAATATCATGGAAGAATTTCTTATGCCAGCTTGGGCAATGATCCCGTTTGGGGTGATGCTATTGATGATAGCTCTGGGCCCGATTATTTCCGAAAAACTATGGGAGAGTAACCTGACGAAACTGATTGTTTCGCTTGTTTTAGGTATTCCCGTAGTAGTCTTTATGTTAGTTAAGGGTTTGAGCGGTGAGTTGATTCACACCGTGTTCTTTGACTATGTGCCGTTTATGGTGCTGCTCTTGGCGCTGTTCGTTATCACGGGCGGTATTCACTTGAGCGGTGATATCAAGGCCAAGCCCTGGGTGAATACGCTGTTCTTGGCGGTGGGATTCTTCCTTGCCAGTCTGATGGGAACGACGGGTGCTGCGATGCTGCTTATTCGTCCCGTTCTGGCAACCAACCAGCAACGTCAGTACAAGATTCATACCGTACTGTTCTTCATCGCATTAGTGGCTAACTGCGGCGGCTTGATGACACCTCTTGGTGACCCACCATTGTTCATGCTTTTCCTGCGCGGTGCTAAGTTCACTTGGTTTGCAACGATGTGGGCCGAGTGGCTGTTCACAGGCGGTGTGCTGTTGCTGCTGTACTTCATTGCTGACTGCTACTGGTACTACAAGAAAGAGCATTGGACAGCTTTGAGTGCCGATGCGCGCGAAGTTGAACCGCTGCGCATTTCGGGTAAACTCAATTTCCTGTGGTTGGCAGGTGTGGTTGCCAGTGTGGCCTTTATCAACGAAGGCTTTATTCCGGCGATGGGCGCAGAGGATGCACCTGTTTACATGAAGTACCTGCGCGAGATAGCGATGCTTGTGTTTATGGGCTTGAGTCTGCTAACGACCAGCAAGAAAACGCGCTACGAGGACAATAAATACACCTGGGCACCGATTATTGAGGTGGCAGCGCTGTTTATTGGTATCTTCGTAACGATGGCTCCTGCGCTGATGTACCTGGAGCAGAATGCCGGCAAATTGGGTTTCAGTCATGTTTGGCAGTTCTACTACTCGACCGGTCTGCTGTCGTCGTTCCTGGATAACACGCCTACGGCTGTTGCCTTCCATTCGATGGCTTGCGGTCTGCCAGAATCTCTTGAGGCTGCAGCAAGCGGATTGCTTGTTCACGGCGACGGAGTAGTCAACGGTATTAACTTCGTGGCTAACGTGCCGGAGATGATGCTGAAAGCAATATCTATCGGTGCGGTATTCTTTGGTAGTATGACGTATATCGGTAACGGACCTAACTTTATGGTTAAATCGATTGCAGAAGAGAGCGGTGTGAAGATGCCGAGCTTCTTCGGATACATGATTAAGTTCTCGCTTATTATCCTGTTGCCGGTTTATATCCTTGGTCAGATAATCTTCCTGTAGAATGACTATCATAGATAACCTCATTTCCTGGTATTCGGCGCATATGAACTATGCGTCGATTACCGCGCTGATGGCTGTTGAGTCGTCGTTTATCCCGTTTCCGAGCGAGGTAGTGATACCGCCTGCTGCATTTGTGGCCAACCAGCCTGACAGTGTGTTGTACGCGACGGATGTGTACCTGATTAATGTGCTTATTATTGTGCTGTTTGGCACGTTGGGAGCTATGATAGGCGCTATCATCAACTACGGCTTATCGGTATGGCTCGGACGACTGATTATCTATAAGTTTGCGGACAGCAAAGTGGGGCATCTGCTGCTCCTGTCCAGCGAGAAACTGGAGAAAGCGGAAGCCTATTTCCGCGAGAAAGGTAATGTGTCCACGTTTGTAGGCCGTTTTATTCCGGGAATACGTCAGCTGATATCTATTCCTGCGGGCCTGAGCCGAATGCATTTCGGTGCGTTCCTGTGGTGGACGTTCCTCGGCGCGTTCGTATGGAACTGCATCCTGGCGGCACTGGGTTATTTTGCGGCAGGACAGATGGACCTGATAAAAGAATATAGCCACGAACTAAGCGTGGCCATACTCATTATAGTGGGATTAGTGATTGTCTATTTCGTTGCGAAGAAGATTATCTGTTCGCGCAAGAAACAGTAATCCTTATTTATTTTCTACGAATCCAACCGAAGTGGCGTGACGTGTTCTGCTCCTTCGGTTGTTCTGTTTCTTGAGGAGCTAAGTCGTCTTCCTCGAAGCTGATTTCGATGACGCCATCCTCTTGTCCTACGGTGCGTTGCACGGGAGCAGCGTCGGGTTGGATAGTATGGGTCAAATCGACCTCGGCAGGTTTCTCATCCTCTTTGGGCTTATCGTTACCGCCTAAGTTGCCGTAGTTGGAGTCAATAGCCTCATCGACCGATACCTTACCTGTTTCTTCCTGCAAGGATGGAATATCGCTTACGGCGTAACCTGTTGCGATAATGGTCACGCGCACGGCTTCGCCGAGATTGTCGTCCAGCGAAACGCCCCATTGTACCTCTACGTCGTCACCCACTTCAGCCACGAAACGGTTGATTTCGTCGAACTCCTTCATGATGATAGGATGTTCCTTCGAGCAATAGAACTGCAGCAAGATACGCTGTGCTCCGTGCACGTCGCTGGCATTCGCAAGCGGAGAACGCAGGGCATTATCGATAGCGTGGGTAATACGTTCTTCGCCATCCGCCTGACCGACATTCATGATAGCTACCTTACCGTTCTTAAGGGTGTTATAGACATCGGCAAAGTCGGTGTTGATATAGCCTGGGATAGTGATAATCTCGGCAATTGACTTAGCGGCGTTGCAAACCACATCATCGGAACGCGAGAAGGCGTTGAAAGCGTCGAGGTCCTTGTATATCTGTTTGAGTTTCTCGTTATTGATGATAAGGATAGCGTCCACATGCTCCGCGAGTTTGGCGACGCCTGTCAGGGCTTTACGAATCTTCTTCGGACCCTCGAAAGCAAACGGAATAGTGACGATACCTACGGTCAGGATATCCATTTCCTGTGCCACCTCGGCGATAATAGGACTGGCTCCGGTACCCGTACCACCACCCATTCCGGCCGTGATAAAGAGCATCTGAGTGCCATCATCCAGCGCGTCGTGAATACGGTCGCGGTTCTCCTCAGCGTACTTAGTGGCTTTGTCAGGATTACCTCCTGCACCCAAACCGGGACCGAGTTGCAGCTTAGCCGGAACGGACGATTTCTCCAACACCTGCTTATCCGTGTTACATACTAAGAAAGTCACACCGTGAATTCCTTGGCGGTACATGTAGTTAACGGCGTTGCAACCACCGCCACCAACTCCCATTACTTTGATGATACTATCCTCTTGGATTTGGATAGGTAAGGGTAATAATTCTTCGTCTATATTCATAACTAATCAATATTTGCGTTTAGGACTGGTCGGTAAAGATTATCTCCGTCTGGCGTTGCAGTCGCTCGAAGATACCGGGTGCTTTGACGGGCAGGTTACGGTGTTCGTCGCGGTAGTCGGCACCTAAGATGAGTGCTCCGACGAGTGCCGAATAGCGTGGCTCGAGGAACTCCGGGTCGGTAGTGTCATCGACTAACGTGTCGTGCGAGCCGTAGATGACCTGCAGTGTTGTTTTCTGTTGCAGATAATCCTGCATGCCTTGCAGCATGGACGCTCCGCCAGTTATATAGAGTGTGCGAATCCGGTCTCCGAAGCTGTTCAGTGCCTCGAAAAGGGGCTTGAGTATCTCTTCCAGTTTAATAAAGATAGTGCGTGACAACTCTTCGCTGGATATATGCAGAATGCCACCTTCCACCACATCGGGCGAGGCCGGCACTTTTAGTTTGAGATTCTTCTCCACTTGTGCGGGCGAGGCGTAACCAAACTGGCACTTCAGTTTCTCCGCCATCGTCAGGCTTATACCTGACTGCTCCAACACGCGGGTGATATGGTAACCACCTTGCGGCACCACTTTGTTGTAGAGGTATTCCGTTCCTTTGAACACAGACAGGGTTGTTGTCTGGGCTCCCATATCGAGTACGGCGCAGCCTTGCTGCAGTATCTCCAAGCCGTCCGATGCCACAAAAGCGGACAGCAGTGCTTCCGGACGAACAAAAGTCTTCTCGATGGACTTACCCGCCTGGTCAAAGCTCTTCTGTATCTGCGTCTCCACCTCTTTGTGTGCGACGAAGGCGACATAGTGTGCCTCCACCAGTTCTGCGCGCTGGGTCAACACGGGTGCTTCCTCCTGCTCCACCCCGTCTAGCTTGAAGTACGCAGGCACAAGGCCCAAGACTGCCACTCCGGGGTTATGCGTTTCTATCTTCGTCTTGCACTCCTCTTCCATCTCTTCGAGCAGGCGTTGCGGTATCTCGCGTTTATGCACCAGATCGCGTTTGGAGAACACAGGCACTATCTGCATCGAGCGGCCACCTAAGACCACAAAAGCCGTAGGTAGGTCAGGCAACTGGAGACGGTTAGCCATCAGTCTGAGCACCTCGCCTATCATAAAGCCGGCGTTGGAGGACTGCACCACCACACCGCGCTCCGTGCAAGGGAACTTATTCGACTGCTCCACCGCTAAGATATGCAGCATGTCAGCACCAACACGCGATGCCGACATAGCGCGTACTCCACTGCTCCCTAAATCGATTGCCACTAACGGCAACTCCGCTGCTTGTTGTTTCTTTTTTGCCATGTTAATTTCTCCCAACCACTTGTCCTGTATATCGCAAATCTATCTCCTTATACGTGCGCCAACCTATCTGTTCAAATCCCTTGTCGTACAGGGTGCGCAGCTTGCCCAACTTACGTCTAAAGCCATTCACTTCGCCTAAGATGAGGTGCGTGCCGTCGGGTTTCTGTATCAGGTACACCATCTTCGGGTTTACCACATGAACAGACGCTATCTTCTCTATCCAGTACGGATTATCGGTAATCCAGATAGCCAGGTCCGCCAATTCGTTACGGGCCATACGCTCACCTATATTGCCATCTGCGAGCAGAACTGGCGTTGTGACGGACTCTTGTATGGGCATCCGTGTGCGGTCTATATCTACGAAATAACTGTCATCACCACTCACCACACGCAGGACCGGAATACGCTGCGTGAGACGGATACACACCGTGCCGGCTTGTGTCTTATAGCATTCGGCTTGACGCACCATCGGATGGCTGATGACGGCACGCTCTATGTCCTCCGTTGAGATGGAAGCAACCGTCTTACCTACGGGGTAGAGACTTTTCTGCTGCAGCATCTTCGTCAAGTCCGTTTCGGTCACGTATTGGCGCTCGTTGAAGTCGGTTATCGTTATCTCCAGTCCCGGGCAGATCTCCCTGTTCGTACGGCGGCTTGACCAGATACCCATACCGACCAAGTACCCCACAACCAACAGACCCGCCAGCCAAACCAATATCGTTGCGACCTTACTCACGCTTATACCAATTGACTTATTCTCGACTTAACCTCGTCCACCAAACGGTCTATATCTCCTGCGCCGAGTGTCGCAATTACGACCGGGCAGGTCAGTTTGCGTATTCGTTCGCATAGGTAGTTTGTGAGGTCTTGTTTCTGCACGACCGTACCCCCTAAAATCTCGCTCGTTACGCCGGGTATAGGCAATTCGCGTGCCGGATAGATAGGCAGCAGCACCAGTTCATCCACCTTGCGCAGTACGCGCTTAAAGCCTTCCGCGAAGTCGCGCGTACGAGTGTATAGATGCGGCTGGAAGACAGCTATCACGTAACGCTCGGGGTAGAGTTTACGGATAGAGGCTATTGAGGCTTCCAACTCTGTCGGATGGTGCGCATAGTCGTCCACGTACGCCAGTCGAGGCGTGTTGAGGTGTATATTAAAGCGTCTGTACACCCCTGTGTAGGATGCCAAGCCGCGTCGTATCTCGTCGGCTGTGACGCCATTCAGACGCGCGATAGACATCGCAGCCACACTGTTCTCTATATTCACCCAAACGGGCACACCTAACGTCAGGTTAGGCACCGACAGGTCTTCGCCATCTACTTTGGGTCCCACTAAGTCAAAGGTTATTTGTCCGTCGCACACGACGATATTCGTTGCGTAGAAGTCCGGTCGAGTCTCAGAGGTCCACTCGCCGCTGTAGGTAAACACGCGGGCTTGAAGGCGTGAGCGGTCCAGACGGTAACCCTGCTTGAGTACAATCGTGTCGGTCACCAGGCTCGCGTAGACATTGAATCCCTCCTGATAGGCAGCCGCCGTATCGTATATATCCAGATGGTCCGGGTCGATACTCGTAATGACTGACATATACGGTGTAAGATGGTGGAACGAGCGGTCGTATTCGTCAGCCTCGACCACCACCAAGTCGCTGTTCGTATTCAGTAGTAGGTTCGAGCGGTAGTTATTGCTTATGCCTCCTAAGAACGCATTCGTTCCGACGTGTGACTCGTGCAGTAAGTGCGCTAAGATAGTGCTGGTTGTAGTCTTACCGTGTGTTCCGGCAACGCATAACGCCCGCTCTTGGCGGGTTACTACGCCCAACACCTCCGACCGTTTCATAATCGTGAAACCTTTGGTTCGCAGCCAGACGTATTTGGGTTCATCTTCCGGCACAGCAGGTGTACGCACTACCAGGGTCGTGGAGGGATCAAGCCCCGTCACATCGTCTAAAGCCGAGGTGTAAGATATCGGTATCTGCTCCGCCTCTAACTCTTTGGTCAGCGGAGACGGCGTGCGGTCGTAACCCGCTACAGCATAACCCTTCGCCCGGAAATACCGAGCCAAGGCGCTCATCCCTATACCGCCGATACCGAGAAAATATAAGTTCGTAAACTCCATACACCACAAATTAGCGCACAAAAGTACAACAATTTTTGCATATATGCAAATTATTCGGCACTTTTTTTCTTAACTTACTTTTTAGCGAGTTTTATTACCTCTTGCGCGATGCGACGTGCCGAGTCGGGTTGAGCCAGCGTAAGGATGTTGGTATGCAGAGCCTTCAGGCGCTTATTGTCCTTGATGAGCTCGAGTGCGGTATCCACGAGTTGGTCCGCAGCATCTTTATCGCGCACGAGCACGGCAGCGTCCTTATTGACCAGCGCAAGCGCGTTATGCGTCTGATGGTCCTCCGCCACATTGGGTGACGGCACCAAGATCGCCGGTTTGCCGAGCAGGCAGAGCTCCGAGATAGACGATGCGCCGGCACGCGAGATTACGAGGTCGGCCGTTGCGTAGCGGTCCTGCATATCAGACAAGAACTCGTGCACTTCCAGCCATTTATTCGCCAGGTGTTTGTATTTATCGTAGTAGGCCTTACCTGTTTGCCATACGACGCGTATATGCGCCTTGGCGAGTTTGTCAACTCCCGCAGCGATGGACTCGTTGATTGTGCGAGCACCAAGACTACCGCCGATAATAAGCAGGTTCTTTTCGCCATTAACCTTTAAGCGTTCACCGCTCAGCAGGTTCTGGCGAACCGGATTACCGGTAAGGATAATCTTCTCTTTGGGGAAGAAACGCTCCATTCCTTCGTAGGCAACACATATCACTTTCGCGTCATCTTTGAGCAGTTTATTGGTCACGCCGGCAAAGCCGTTTTGCTCCTGCAGTAAGATAGGCACCCCCATTCGCGCCGCCACTTTCATGGCAGCCCCAGAGGCATAACCTCCGACGCCCACACCTACGTCCGGGCGGAAATTCTTGATGATACGTTTGGCCATCCGCATCGAGCGCAATAGGTCAAACAGCACCGAGATATTCTTCCACGGCTGAGCACGGTTGAATCCGCGCACAGGCAAGCCGATAATCTTGTACCCGGCCTGTGGCACACGCTCCATTTCCATACGACCGAGCGCTCCTACAAAGAGGATGTCGGCTTCAGGGTCCAACTCGCGCAACGCGTTCGCAATACTAACTGCGGGGAAGATGTGACCACCTGTTCCGCCGCCAGAGATAAGGTATCTCATATAATACGTAATTATTAATTCTCCAGTTCTACCTCCGGCACATCCTCCAGAGACTCTTTCGTTGTTATGTTCTGTCGTTCGGAGAGCTCGCGCTGTTCGCGGCTGACCGACATAATGATACCGAAGTAAATACTCGTTATGACGGCACTTGTACCGCCTCGTGATATCAGCGGCAAGGGTTGTCCTGTTACCGGTCCGAGTCCCACAGCCACCATCATCGAGACGAGTGCTTGGCAGGTGAGCATAAGTGCCAGGCCCATCACCATCAGCATCGCGGCATAGTCACCGAAACGACTGCTCGTTAAGCAGGCTCGGAAGAGAATAGCCACATACAGGAACATAAGGAAGATCGCACCAAACATTCCCGATTCTTCCACGATGATGGCGAAGATATAGTCAGCGAAAGCCTGCGGCAGGAAATCGCGCTCCTGGCTGTTTCCGGGCAGTACGCCGAGCGGCGACTTACCGCCTCGCGCAACGGCTACTTTAGCAATCGAACGCTGGTAGTTATCATCCGTCAGTTTGAACTCCGCCGCATCTTGATTATGTTCGGCAAAGATATCGTCCACGCGGTTGACCCACGTGATAGCACGCTTGAACGGTCCGCGTTGAATAGACTTTCCTTGACGGATAAAACCGAACTCCACAATAGCATATCCCGCCACGAGCAGCACGAGGGCGATACCCACAACGGACAGCGTATATTTCCACGGCACACGCGCCAGGAACCACAGGATAAGCACGATACCTCCGAGCAGCACGGCTGTGGACAGGTTACCCGTCATGATAGGGAGGATAGTCGCGGCGGTGAGACCGAGCGTCCAGTAGAAATAGCGCTTCTTGTCTTCGTCGGTCTTGATGCGTGAGAGCAGGTCGGTGACGACGATGATAAGGCTGAGCTTGGCCAGTTCGGACGGCTGGAAAGTGAACCCGCCTATCTTAATCCATCGGCTCGCACCGTTGATAGTAGCGACGAGCGAGCTGTGCGGAAAGAGCATGATAAAATACAGACACGCCAGCGATATGGCTAACAGTAAGTAGCCTCCGGCACGGATATACTGACTCGGAACGAACTGCACAAAGAAGGCTATCACTATACCTGCGCACAGGAAAATCATCTGCGAGGTGACAGGTCCGAGCACGGAGTGTCGCTCGTACACCAGCGTACTTCCCGCCGAGAAAAGGGCGATCACAGCGACGATAGCCAGGGCGATATACAGCACCCAGTAGGTCTTATCTATGTAGCGCAGGTCAAATCGTTTCATAGTTGGCGTACGGCGGCCATAAACTGCCGACCGCGGTCTTCGTAAGAGGTGAATAGATCAAAGCTTGCACAGCAAGGTGAGAGCAGAACCGTGTCGCCCTCGCGCGCTGCGTTATATGCGCCTTGCACGGCATCGTGCAAGTTATCGGTATCGATGATGTTGAGTCCAAAACTGCCGAAGTGTTCCCGCAGTTTCTCGTTATGCAGGCCCATAAAAATGAGCGTGTGACATTTCTCGCGCACGAGGTCATCAATCTCCGAGTAGTCATTACCTTTGTCCTTTCCGCCGAGGATAAGGACGGTAGGCGTCGTCATTGCTTCGAGGGCGTACCAGCAGGAGTTGACGTTGGTCGCTTTGCTGTCGTTAATATAGCGCACGCCACGCACGGTTGCCACGTACTGCAGGCGGTGCTCAACACCGGCAAACTGCTTAAGCGACTCGCGGATGACGTCGTTCTTGATGTTCAACACCTGCGCCGCGATAGACGCTGCCATCGAATTGAGTTGGTTATGCTTGCCCTCTAACGCCAGTTCGGCATAAGGCATCTTCAGCGGTTCAGCCGCTTCAACGACTAAGTCGTTACCGCGTATATAGGCTGCGTTACCCTCTTTGCCAAAGGGATAGAGCGTCGCACCAAGTGACATCTTACGTATCTCTCGGTCTATCACCGGGTCGCCGGACCAGTAGATAAACGCATCGTCCTTGGTCTGGTTCTGCGTGATACGGAACTTGGCATTGACGTAGTTCTGGAACTCGTAGTTATAGCGGTCCAGATGGTCAGGGGTTATATTGAGCAAGATGGCTATGTTCGCGCGGAAGCTGTACATATTGTCGAGTTGGAAAGACGAGAGTTCGATGACGTAGTAGTCATGCTCTTCGTGCGCCACTTGCAACGCCAGTGATGCGCCTATGTTACCAGCCAGGCCAACATTCAATCCTGCGCGACGAAGGATATCGTAGATAAGGGAGGTAGTAGTTGTCTTGCCGTTCGAGCCCGTGATACAAATCATCTTTGCGGATGTGTAACGCGCAGCGAACTCAATCTCCGAGATAATAGGCGTACCCTGTTGTTGCAACTTCACAATAAGCGGCGCCGTCAAGGGTATTCCCGGTGACTTAATCACCTCGTCGGCATTGAGGATACGGGATTCGGTGTGTTGGCCATCCTCCCACGCGATACCGTTCTGCTCGAGCAACGCACGGTACGGCTCTTTTATGATTCCCATGTCGGATACAAAGACATCAAAGCCTTTTTCCTTCGCGAGAATAGCTGCGCCGCAGCCGCTCTCTCCTGCTCCCAATATAACGATTCGTTTCATATTATCTTATTTTCAAAGTCAGGATAGTAAATGCTGCCAAAATCAGTGTCACCAGGCAGAACCTCAGGACAATCTTCTGCTCGTGGTCGAGATTAGCTCTGCCCTTGAAGATGATTCGGCAAGTCGGGTCGTTCTTGAGTACCTGGTCCACAGAGGTACGGAAATGGTCATGCAGCGGTGTGCGCTTCCATATACGTACGTGCTGGTTGCGTTTCTTATAGAATCGATACACTTGCGTCTGGAGTATAACCGACACACTCTCCATCAGGAACACACCGCACAACAGCGGAATAAGCAACTCCTTGTGGATGATGATAGCCGACACAGCGATGATACCGCCGACCATCAGACTGCCTGTATCGCCCATGAATATCTGTGCCGGAAAACCATTCCACCACAGGTAACCGAGTAGCGCACCAACAAAGGCCGCAAGGAAGACTACCAGCTCCTCGCTGCCAGGAATATACATCACGTCGAAATAGTCTGCCCACACGGTTGAACCGCTGACATACGCCAGTATGAGCAACGCGATGCCGATAATAGCCGAGTTGCCGGCACACATACCGTCCATTCCATCGTTCAGATTGGCGCCGTTGCTCACTGCTGCCACGACAAACACGGTCAGTACCACAAAGAAAATCCATCCTGCGCGGTACATATTCTCCTCTCCGAGGAAACGGAACATATCCGCATAGTTGGCGTTGTGGTCCTTGACAAACGGAATAGTGGTACGAGTGGACTTGACGTCCGGCGTCTTATACACCACTTCCACATTGTTTTCGATACGTGTTTCCACCACTTCGTTCATGGTTGTCACGGGGCTGTAGCGCAGTGTCAGACCGATAATCAGTCCGAGTGCCACCTGACCGATAATCTTCACCCAGCCGTTCAGACCTTCTTTATTGTGGCGGAAAGTTTTGATATAATCGTCCGCAAAGCCGATAGCGCCCAGCAGGAGCATCGTCACAAGCATCAGTATCAAGTAGATATTATGCAGGTTACCCATCAGCAATACCGCCACTAAGATAGCGATAATAACGACGATACCTCCCATGGTTGGGACGCCTTTCTTGGCGACATTAAAGGGGTCTGTCTTCTCGTCGCGCTGCGTCTCGGAGATGTTCTTGCGCTTGAGCAGGTTGATGAAATAATCACCAAAGAACACGCTGACGAGCAGCGCTATTACTCCTGCGAGAATGGCTCGGAAAGAGATGTAGGTGAAGAGTCTGGCTCCGAGTACATCATTAAAATGATTGAAGAGTGAATATATCATAATCTCTTTTGTTTGTTGGCTTTACGTTATACTTAGATTGGCTTAATCGTCCGTGTATCGTCCGTGTATCGACCGTGTATCGACCGTGTATCGTCCGTGTATCTATCGTATATCTATCGTGTATCTATCGTGGGGACCGGGTGGCTATATGCAGTTTTTTACCACTTCGTGGTCATCAAAGTGGTGCTTGACGCCTTTGATGATTTGGTAGTCTTCGTGTCCCTTTCCAGCGACGAGGATGACGTCATTGGCTTGCGCGATGGTGCAGGCTGTTTTGATGGCGGATTCGCGGTCCTCGATAATGAGTGTTGAACGCAGTTCCTCTTCGGTCAGTCCGCTCGCCATGTCGCGCAGGATATCGGCGGGTTCTTCGTCCCGCGGGTTATCGGACGTGAGTATGAGCTGGTCGGAGCCGTGTTTGGCTATCTGCGCCATCATAGGTCGTTTGCCTTTATCGCGGTTACCACCACAGCCGACGACGGTGATGAGCTTACCCTTGCGTATCTCGTTAATGGTCTGTATCACGTTATCTACCGCATCGGGAGTGTGAGCGTAGTCGATGATAGCCGTCCAACCTTTGGGTGAGCGTATCGCCTCAAAGCGTCCATTCACAGGCGTGAGGGTGGAGAGTACGCGCAGCACCTCCATCTTGTCGAAACCGAGGTTGATAGCCGCACCGTAGATGCACAGCAGATTGCTCACGTTGAACCGTCCTACGAGCGGCACGAACACCTCTTGCCCGTCGAGCTGGAGCAGCATCCCTTCGAAGCCTTCTTCGAGTATCTGCGCGCGGTAGTCCGCCATCGACCGTACCGAATAAGAATAGACACGTGCCTTCGTATTCTGCGTCATTACGAGCCCATTCTTGTCATCCTTATTCGTTACGGCAAAGGCATTGGGTTTGAGTGTATCGAACAGACGCTTTTTCGCGTCGCGGTAGTTATCAAAGGTCTTGTGGTAGTCGATATGATCGCGCGTGAGGTTGGTGAATAGTGCGCCGTCGAAGTCGAGTCCTGCTACGCGCTCTTGCACAATAGCGTGGCTGCTCACTTCCATGAAAGCGTACTCACATCCGGCGTCCACCATGCGGCGCAGCAGACCGTTTAGCTCGATAGCGTCCGGCGTGGTGTGCGTAGCAGGGACAGATTCCGCATCGACGTAATTGACGACGGTCGAGAGCAGGCCCGCCTTATGGCCGAGCGCGCGCGTGAGCTTATATAACAATGTGGCGATTGTGGTCTTGCCGTTTGTGCCAGTCACGCCCACAAGCGTAAGGTGTTTACTCGGCTCACCGAACCATTTGCTCGCTATCCGACCTAACGCCTCGTCCGTATTATCTACGAGGATATAGGTCACGTCCTTGCTTTCGGCAGGCAGGTAGTCGGGATTAGACAGCACAATCGCTTTCGCTCCTTTATCCACGCAGGAGGCGATATACTGGTGTCCATCGACGGCCGTTCCGACCTGCGCCACAAACAGGTTGCCGTCGCTCACCTTTCGGGAGTCAAACTGTACATCGGTGATGTTGATATCCGTCTTGCCTACCACTTGCTTAGGCGTGATGACGGAGAGTAATTCGTTGAGTATCATATCGTTAACGTCTTTCTAAAATCAGTTTACCTTCTTCAATCCCGTAGCAGTCGCTATAAGCGATGGTCTTCTCTGCTATCTGTCTCACCACTCCACCGCAGTCGTATCCTGCATCGTAGGCGGGGTAGTTCTTCGGGTTCTCAATCATGCAGATACACGTGTACTGCGGGTGCTCTTCTGGGAAGTATCCCACAAACGTCATGCGGTGGTTGTGGCCCGAGTAGCCTCTGTGCGGAATAATCATCTGCGCCGTACCGGTCTTACCGGCGATAGACACGAGGTCTGACTGCGCTTTGTAGGCGACAATTTTGCCGTTCCATTTGCGCACGGACGCTGTACCGAGATTATTGTCCCATACCACGTCGTGCAAGCACTCGCGTATATCGTGCAGTGTGGATTTCTTGCACATCGACGAGCGGATGGTCTCGGTCTCATACGTCTTGACGGTGAGTCCGTCCTTGCGCAGTTCGCTCACTAACATCGGTCGTATCATCCTGCCGTCGTTGGCGATACCGTTATAGAACGCCATTATCTGCAGCGGTGTGAGCAGTACCGAGTAGCCGTAGGCCATCTTACTGAGTGTCACCGTGTCGTTCGGCACGGTTATCCAGGCGTTCTGCGCACCGGGGATCTCGCAGTAGAGACTGTCCATCAGGCCCATCTTACCTATGCGTTTAACGAACTTACGGGCACTACCCTCGTAGCTGCGGGTGATAATTTTCGCAAGGGCTTGGTTGGAGCTGATGGCGAGTGCCGAGCGCACCGTGTAGATTGTGTCTTTCGGGTGCGAGTCCGTATGCTTGGACTTACCCATATACACCCAGGGTTCGCGCGTCACCGACACCGTGTCGTAGAGCTTGAACTTATTGTCATCCAGCGCCGCCATGAGGGCTATCGTCTTGAAGGTTGAACCGGGTTCGACGCGGGTCACGGCGTGGTTCATCATCTCCGAGTAAGTACCGTCGGAGTTGCGGTCGAGGTTAGCAATGGCTTTGATGTGTCCGCTCTGCGTCTCCATCAGCATGCAGCACCCCCAGTCGCCTTGCACTAACTCCAGACGCTCGCGCAGCGCCGTCTCCACGATATCCTGCAGGTCGGCGTTGATGGTTGTCACCACGTCGATACCGTCCTCTTCCTCTTTCACCGTCACGTTCTCCCAGCGGCCACCGACACGCTGACGGGTGCTGATACCGTCTGTGCCTGCCAACTCCTTGTCGAAGCGTTTCTCCAAACCGGCATTACCGTATCCGCCTTCGCCGTAGATACTGCCTATCGTACGACTCGCCAGACTGCCAAAAGGCTTCACGCGACGGTGCTGATTGACGAAGTCAATTCCCGACTTATACACACCGCGTTTGACGAGCGGCAGCTCCTTGATCTCCTTCATCTCGGTGTAGGTGATACGGCGCTTGGTCAGTTTATTGATAATCTTGCCCTTACCTTTGTTCGCGCGGAACGCCTCCACCATGATCTGCCGGTACTCGGCGGCACTGCGGTCATGTACGATACGCGCCAAACCGCGAGCTATCGTGTCCACGTTATGGTAGAAGAGCGTATCCTTGCCCTGATGCAGAGCTTCCACGCGAGTGTCCATCGACACATAGTACTGCGGCATACTCGACGCCAACAGACGCCCCTCGCAGTCCAGTATATTTCCCCGCGTAGCGGCAACGGGCTGATTGGTCTTGACCTGCCCTTTCGCTATATTGAGCCACTGTTCGCGCTCGCGCGTCTGAATGACGCCTATCTTGACGATGACGGCTATAAAGCCCGCCACGACGAGCAGGAAAATGACCGCAAAGCGGAAAATCGTATGTCGTTGGTTGTCACTCATTACTTATTCGTATGGGAGGTGTCGTGCTTTCTTGCAACGCACTACCCTGCTCTTTTAATGTTTTCACCACCTGCGACTGGCGCGTTTGCTTCACCAGATCCGACGAGATGGTCAGGTACTCAAATTTCTTATCGCGCACTTCTTTTCGCAGGTCCGACAGCCGATGTTGCTGCTGCATGGCGTGGTAGCCAGCTAATATGTACACGAAGATACACCCGCAGATAAGGGCTATCAGCTTGTATTGCTTACGGAGGAACTCACTACGCAGCTTCTCTCCGTTTAACCATCCTTGAACATCCGCTATTGTCATTATCACTAAACTTTTTCCGCCACGCGCAGCTTGGCACTCCGCGCTCTCGGGTTTATCGCCACCTCTTCGTCACTGGCCGTCAGCCCTTTCTCTATGAGCTTGAACGGTGTGAGGATATTGCCGTAGAAGTCTTTCTCTATTGTACCGTCGAGGTTGCCGCTTCTTAGGAAGTTCTTCACTATCCGGTCCTCGAGCGAGTGGTAGGTCAGTATCGCTATGCGGCCACCGGGACGTAGTAGCTCTTTGGCGGCCACCAACAGCTCACGCAGGGCACCTAACTCATCATTCACCTCGATGCGTAGCGCCTGGAACACGCAGGTCACCTCTTTCTTCTTGCGGGGGTCCATCTCCAGCGAACGCGAACCCGTCAACGCCTCTAACAAATCCCATGTCGTTGCAATCGGACGAGCAGCGATAATCTTACTCGCCAGCTGCTTCGCGTTCTTGAGCTCTCCATATAAATATAGCGCGTGCGCGAGGGCGTCCTGCGCGTAGGTGTTTACTATCTCCGCTGCCGTGCGTCCGCCATGTTGGTTCATGCGCATGTCCAACGGACCGTCAAACCGAAAACTGAACCCGCGCTCCGCTTCGTCAAAATGGTGGAAGCTCACACCTAAGTCTGCCAACAATCCGTCTATCTGCTCCACCCCGTAGTAATCCATGAAGTTCGCCAGGTACCGGAAGTTCCCGTGCACCAGCGTCCACCGCGCGCCGTCCTCTGACCGCTGACCGCTGATTGCTGACTGCTGATTGCTGATGGCTTCGCTATCCTGGTCCAGCGAGTACAAGTGCCCCTCACTATTCAGCCTTTCCAGAATGGCACGACTGTGTCCGCCGCCACCGAGGGTCACGTCCACATACACACCCCCGGGACGAATAGCCAAGCCCGCTATCGTCTCCTCCAACATCGCCGGTATGTGGTACACTGCTGCCATAACCACTAAACTCTAAACTTTAATTTACCACGCAAGCGCTCGGCCAGCTCGTGCTGATCCATCTTGCGTTCCTCGAACTTAGCCGGGCTCCACAGAGCAAAGCGGTCGAACAGGCCCACAAAGACCACATCCTGACCGGCACCGATGGCCTCGAGGTTCTTTTTCTGCAGTAGCACGCGCCCTTGGTTATCGGTTTCTAACACCTCCGCGTCCGACATAAACTGCATCAGCAGCAGCTGATCATCGGGGTCCCAATCGTCCAGCGCGTTACGCAGCGTCGTCACTTTCTCGTCCCAGACAGACTCCGGGTAGAAGATAAGGCACTCGTTCTCAATATCGCGACGCATGACGATACGTTTCGACGCCCGCTCCGCCAAAATCTTGCGGTAGCCGGCCGGCACAAAAATGCGCCCTTTTTCGTCCACACGTCCTTCAATATTTCCAATAAATGTACTCATTTTTTTACTGCCTTTTACGGCTTTTTCTGAAAAACGCCGCAAAGATACAAAAAATTTTTGATATATCACCACTTTTCACCACAAAAAATTTATAAACATGTTTTTAAACAGGTTTTTAACAATTTTTTCTGCTCATAATTAACGATTTTTCAACATTTTAGCCGACTTTTCAACAAAGTGGTGAAATGTGGGGTGGCAAACATATCAATTTCCCTGTAACGTTCTAAAACACGTAAAAACCTTTGCGGCTGCAAGGGTGGTACATTTTTGCGACACGTGCAAGGATTTTTTTTTGAAAGATTATATAAAAGCCGTGAGTGAAACGAAATAATCGTTCGAACGAAGAGAGATAAGTACAACAATTTAAATATGAATTTAAAAAGAATTTAAACATAAAGGGAATGAAGATACGATTTAGTGTGAATATGTGATATATGTGAATGATGGTAGCATGTAAGTATTCGTGATTAAGCAAGATGTGAAATGACTTGTATAAAAATGTGGAGAGAAATTTATACAAGCTGATGCGTATGTTGGTTGATGAAGATAGAGAAGTTGAGTGATATAGCAGGTATTTATTTTGAATAACCATAAGTGGCAAATGGGAGAAAAAAGAGCGAGGCTTGAGCCCCACTCTGAATGTTTACACAACGGAATAATCCTTATTGTGTATATCTTTCAAATTTGTAATCGATAAAGTCCTAAGACAACCTGCAAGTGTGCGCAAGGGTACGAAAAAAGTTTGAAGGATTACGACAGTATTTCGTCCAATTTGGCTGCTTCGTCTTCCGATAACAGTGTGCCGGAGTGACCTTGCATTGCTCAATCAGTTTATTTCTTCTTGCTCGTAATAATACGAATAGTCGATGCCTTTCATGAAGAGTTCGCGGTCATTGATTTGGTCGGTCAATGCCGGTTTGAGAAGGGCTTTGATGTATTTGGCGTCGGTTGTACTGGCGTGCATGGCGCGCAAGTATTTCTTCTTGTCAATCATGCTCCAATCGACGCATTGATGTAGCGACTGTTTGAAAATCATATCCAGCCAGATACGTGTACTGCGTCCGTTGCCTTCCATGAACGGATGGGCTATATTCATTTCCACGTACTTATCGACTATCTCATCAAAAGTGCTCTGTGGCATTGTTTCTATCTGCTCCAGACTCTCCTTGAGATACTCCGCACGGCAGAAGAGCGTACCATCTTTCCAGATAGTTTTAGTTCGTATCTGCCCTGCAAAATCGTATAGTCCGCCGAAAATGTACGCGTGTATCTTCTGCAAGGCTTTGACAGTACCGACTTCTTCATCAGCAATGATATTGCTTTCCCAGAACGTATATGCTTTCTTGCGGCTCTGACCATCAATGGAGTTGTCAGAGTATGTGAACCAATCGAGGAAAGCCATCGCCTTATTGTTCGGAACGGACTTTGCCAGTTTGATTACACCATCATGGTCAACGGCATCTGCCAAACGACGTTTGCCATCCGGAGCAAGTAGTTTCAACTGGGTAGTGGCACTAACCAGTTCACTTTGCTCTTTCTTCAATTTGGCTTTGAGATACTTCCAGTAGTTACGGTTCTTCTGGTAGTCTTCCTGCTCGTTGATGGCGCCTATGATATCCAGCACCGAGAAGAACCATTTGTTCTGCTCATCATCCCAGACACCACGTACTTTGCTGTCTTTGTAGAATCGTATAGAGATTTTGTTTGCCATAGTTTGGTTTCTAATTTTTCTTCTCCGTCAACACTTCCCTTAACCCTCTATAATCTTTATCTCTTCGTCGGTGAGACCATACAGCGCATAAACTCGGGAGTCTATCTCTTTGTCTGTGGCAGCGATCTTGGCGGATAATTCGTTGCAAGCGGCTTTGTATAGGTTGAAATACTCTTCCCACTCGTCTTGCTGCACAAGGGAGAGTTTGATTTTCTGCTTTTTGAGTTCGGCAACAAAGCCCGCAAAATCGAGCTTATCAAACTCCTCCAGAGCTCCGTTTATTTTCACCTCCGGCATATTATCCTGCAAACGACGCAAGAACCGCGCACGCTTGGCTTGTAAGTCCTTGTTTATAGAAAGCATGGCGTCTGCTAGTTCTACTAAATTTTGAGCATCGTCCAAATTAGGAAGAGGAAGGCGTGCTAACTGATTTGTGCGAATTTTGGTAAAAGCACCTTCTGTTAAATCAAATGCTATCTTCTGCACAAAGAATGTAGCAAAACGAGAGTTGAGAATTGCTAACATTTTTTTCAATGTGCTAATATCATAGGCCTGTTTAGGATATACAGCATAGATAGAACTTAAAAAGTATCTATTCTCGGTATCAAGACATGCATTTATCCTATCTCCCGTCTCCCTAACGGCTATTTTATTACATTCGTAAAATGACTTATTATTCCAATTTCGTGCAAGCCAATTTCCGTATTTCAGATATACATTTTCTTCTTTAATTATGTAACGTGCCATTCCTTTACCTCGTAGAGTTTTTTTCCACGGTTCTGGAAGCTCTTCATTTGTTTGGGTTACATATTCCGGGTCGTTCCCCGTCTTTATGCATTGTCGAAGATAACACATATCCCCTAAAGTGGAAAGATGTTGAAGGCGTCTAAATAAGGCACGTTCAGCAGCATTTAACGTTAAATCAAACGAAAAATTGCTGTTTTCTTCTATATCTTTTACTGGTACTGCATAATCAAATGGTTTTTCAATATCCTCTGCTGATTTGATTTTCTGTTTGACTTGTATTTCAGAGAAAGATAATCCTTTGTTCATCAAAATAATACAGGTATGAACAGTTGGATCCTCAAAGACATCCATTCCAAAATTGAGAACTTCGCGTAAGCCATACTCATAGACCATCTTCCTACGAAGTTTTTGAGAATAAAGGTTTGATAAAACAGTATTCGGATTAATGAACGCAAATTGTCCTCTATCTTTCAAAATATTCATTCCTTTTTGGATGAATATTTCAAACAAATCAATATGTCCTTCAACAGCTGGATAATTTTGCTTGTAATAATCTTTTTCTGAATCAACTGCCTGCACGTACGGCGGATTTCCGATGACGACATCGAAACCGCCTTTGGCAAAGACTTGTGGGAATTCGTTTTGCCAGTTAAAGGCTTTGTCGCCGGCGATAGCCGGATCGGAGATAAGGGAGTTACCGCACTTGATATTATTGTTGAGCGAGTTCAGTTTGCGATGCGGTTTAGCCGTACGTAGCCATAATGCCAACTTGGCTATTTCCACGCTCTCTTCGTTGATGTCCACGCCATATAGGTTGTTCTCCAAGATGCTGTTTTCTACTCCGGGGAACTCGATAGCCGAACCGGTTATCTTGGCTTCCATTTCATCGAGCAATTTGTGCTCGTCCATGAGGAAGCGGAGCGCGGCATTAAGGAAAGCGCCACTACCGCAAGCCGGGTCACAGATAGTGATGCCCAACAGCCATTCGCGGTATTTGGTCAAGTTCTCCAACAATCGCTTTTTGGTTGCCGTTTGGCGGTTCTTGTCGGCAAAATACTCCGCTTCGTCAATATCCATTTCCGCTTTCTTCTCTGCACAAAGCCGCCCGACAGTATTCTCGACGATGTATTTGGTGATATATTGCGGCGTATAGAAAACACCGTCCCGCTTGCGTTTGCTTACCGATGTAGCCTTTTCTCCCGCATTGATTTGTGCCGTTACTTCCTCTATCTCCGAAAGAGAGTTCTCGAAGATATGCCCGAGAATATTCACGTCCACCTCACTCGCGTAGTCGTATTCGGACAACTTGCGTGTGAACTTTGCCAATAGTTCATCGTTAATCTTCAATCCGTCCAACACCTCGTCCGGCTTGAACAAGCCGCCGTTATAAGCGAATATCTCGTATTTCTTTCCCTGATAGCCGGTGTCCATATAACCGAAATACTTTTTGATGCGCGCGTACAACGGCACGTACTCGTCCATTTCCTTCAACTGCTCCCACTGGTCGAGAATCATGATCATCGAATTAGGCGGTAGGAGTCCGCAGTCCTCGGCAAAGAAGATGAACAGCAGTCGGTCGAGCAGTTTTTGCGTCTTCTTGAAAAGAAGAAGGATTTGCTCTTTGGGTGTGTTCTGGTCTGTGTTATTGGCTACGATATCTGTAAAGATTTCCCGCTTGAACGCGGAATAATCCTTATAGAGTTGTTGGGTGATTTGGTCTTCGGAGCTGACACTCTCCGTCTTGGCTTTCAGCGGCAGGTCTTGACTCAATGTGCCCCACGACAAACAGAAATAGAGTTGTTTGAATTCTTCTTCGGTAAGCGTGAATAGGTTCCACTCAATATGCTCTACGGCATTGTCAATATAGAAACGCAGTTTTTCAAAATTAGAAATAACCACATAACGCGTATCTTTATGCTGGCTCTTATAACCAAATGCCTGACGCTCCACATGGCTCAAATCGGTAGTCTTATGGTCTTTCAGTTCGATGACACCAATAACCTTTCCGTCACGCAGGATGGCACCATCCGCTTTCTTGGCGTCGGTCTCGTTCTTCTGCTCCGTGATAAGATTGTAATCCGGCGTCGGGTTAAGCGTATAACCGAACACCTTTACGAACAACTCCCGAAGAAAACCCTCTTGGAACTGTTCTTCTTTGGACGCGCGGATGTTGTCTTGAATGGCAGGGTTGAGGAAATACGCTTTGTAGGTATTCCAGGAGGTTGTCACTTGCTCCTCATTAAGCAATGCGGTGTATGTCTTTATGATGGTATTCTGAAAGAACATATTTTCAGTATATTATAAATTCTCGTAATACTTGCGGATTTTTGGTACCAAGAACAAAGCGCAATAAACGCTGTTATTATTTCAACATGTCATCCCATTTTACGTCTAAGATCTGACGGGCGCGATACCCGCGGTGGGGTTATATGGTTTGGTATAAAGAGGCTGGGCCTTCGTGCCAGCGTTTGGTGCTTTCTTGCTCCAATTCTTTGTACATCGCAGAAGAATAAACGCGGCGGACAGCCTCAATCTTGCTGATATGCTCATCTGCGCACAACATATCAACTAACCGACTCACCTTGAACGGCAAGATCAGATACAGATTATTTTGAGTAATCTCACTCATAACGATATCTCTTTTGCTTTAACAAACGTTAGTGCTATAAGTGCTCGCTCGGTATGGAACAGATATTGATCAACTAAATCGTATGTCCGCAATTCTGCAAGCAGATTTTGCTTGCTCATCACGCCGCCTTCATATAGGGCAAAGCACGCATATACACGGTCATTCGCTACCGGGCCGTAAACAACATCGTAGTCATGTGTAAAATGGCGATCCATGCGGTTGCTCATCACAAAATCTATCCACTCGTCCGTAGGCGAATCGAAGATAGCACAATTGAATTGTTTAAGAGCCTTCAAGTCCAACTCATACTCATTTACATAGCCCTTGCGCGCATTGGTGTCACGCATTCTTTTACGTACCCATTCTTCCGCTTGTTTAGCCGAAGTGGTTGTATAAAAGCCTATTCCGTAATCAAGAGTACGGGCGGCCTGACGAATTTCAGGTGTCGGGACTCGCTCTAAACTGCCGTGATAAACTCTCATTGTTTTCTTTTGTTAATAAATTCGTCAATATCTTCCATTATCCACTGTGCACTTTGCGTATGCAGAGGCTCATAACATTCTTCTAAATATTCCAGCACACCATATTGATTGAGGAGTTGCATTGATTGCTCTCCTGTTAAATGATGCCGTTGCTTGTATTGCTCGATGCAAAAAGCAAGGAATAAAGATATATCATCCGTGCGTGTGGACATAGTTTTCAATTTTGCGCCGCAAAATTACAATTATTTTTTGATATGTGCAAATATTTTTTGATATTTTTAGGAAAAGGCATAAAAAAGAGCACTTGTGTGCTCTAGAATTTCAATATGCCCTCCGGTTTAACGTCATGGAGGGGACGGTATGTTATGCTTTTAGGACATTACGTTGTCCGGCGGTTTCAAGGACGGTCATCTGCTGGATAGCGATTTGGTTAAGTTTATGCAGACGCTCCGGTTGAGGCATTCCCTCATTGATGAAGACCGCATTTAGGTTCTCCATATTGCTCAAACAGATTAGTTGATTGATGGTCGCATAATCACGGATGTTGCCTTTATCATCCGGATGAGCGTCACGCCACTCTTTGGCAGTCATTCCAAACAATGCTACATTCAGCACATCGGCTTCGTTAGCATAGATGAGCGAACGATGATACTGGTCTATCTCCGCCGGAATAAGATGCTCTTTGATAGCATCGGTGTGAATATGGTAGTTGATCTTGGCCAACTCACGCTTTGCTGACCAACCGAGGGCTTTTTGTTCATCTTCTTTGAGACGCTGGAATTCTTTAATTAAATAGAGTTCAAACTCGACGGACACCCAACTGGCGAACTTAAACGCTATGTCGCGTTGTGCGTATGTACCTCCGTAACGACCAGCAGCACTTATAAGCCCAATTGCTTTGGTAGCATCTATCCATCGAGCAGGGCTAAGAGTAAAAGCATTAAGTCCGGCTTGATTTCTAAACCCCTCGAATTCGATGGGGTTAAAATTAGGATTGTTAAGCATTTCCCACAAACCAAGATACTCAATTGTATTGCGATTACGCATCCAGTTGCCAACAACGACGTTAGGTTCTAAATCATTCTTCTGTCGGGCAATATCCGTAATACAGATATAGTCATAGCCGTTCTGCGACATTGTACGGATAGTAGTATCCTTAACAATTATTTCTTTCTGTTTGGCCATAGTTTATCTTTCTAAAGTGGTCAAATTCGACCACTTACAGTGCAATTCTAATTATGTCGAATTCGCCATAATTTAATTTGCGTGCAAAGGTACGGAAATATTTTGATATATGCAAGAAAAATCAAAGATTTTTGTGAAAAGTAGGCCAAAGACATGACTTTTTAGTATAATAGAGGACAATCAATAAGAACTAAAGAGTTATGAGAAATTATGAAGATCAGACGCAGAGACGCGCAAGGATTACACGGCAGTGCCATCAAGCAACGAATCGGCGGTTTTTCGTACGACGGCGGAGATTTCGGCACAGTTGGTGTACTATGGGAACATCAAACACCCGATGGATTTGCGTGCGTTGGGCAGAGTGATGGCACAACAAGGATTTGTGTCGAAAAGGCTGAGAGGCTCCGGACCACGAGGCTTCTTAGTTATTGAAAATCAGGTAAATAGCTCGACGGCACTTGAACTTGCCAAACGAATTAGAGAGGAAGAAATGAGT
>JAFSPA010000019.1 GCA_017443145.1 Paludibacteraceae bacterium | reverse complement strand
GAGACTTTCAATTTGCTCCACCGGTTGGATGGAGGCTGTCTCTGCTTTTGCTATTTCGTTCTTCTTCGCCATATCGTTTATAGCATATATTCCAAAATGGAATAAGTGGTTTTTCTTGCGTTAAGAGCTATGCACCCAAACCGGGTGCAAAGTTACAATTTTTTTTTGACATAGGCAAATAAATAGTTAGATTTATTTGAAAATGCTATCAATTATTCACATATCTCGAAAAAATATTGTCCTTTGTCACGATTTTGGCGCAAAAACTCACATATTTTAGACTAAAGGACTGAAAAACTTGCATATATCGATTTTTTTGAGTACCTTTGCACACTTTTTTACAACCTAATTGAAAAGCACAATGGCACAGCAACGGTATCAAACACAATTCGATTCTTATGACGGCCTGCAAACGGTCGTTTGTGCCATTGAGAACTTTTCTCCAGACCGATTTTTAGCAGCTCTCCAACTAAAAAACAAAGTATCGTTGGAGTCCATCGTAACGCTTGATTCACAGGTACTTGACGCGGTTAAGTACTTGCAAGAGCAGAAAATGGATTTGATCTATTTTGCGCGCGATTTCAACAACCAGTTTGTGACCCGCCGCAATCATTGTTTCAGTTCGGCACACCAACTGCTGCACAAGATTCATAGCGGCACGACACAAGTTAAACGTGTCTTCACGCGTTTCACTCCCAATAGTTCTGCTGCTACTCCGCGTCATACACCGGCGACTTACGTGCAACCGTCCATCTATGAGCGGTCGCCATTGAGCATGGAATCCTACATGCCGTCGCTTTGGCCTATCGAATCGTATCCGGCTGAGGTGCAGCAGTTGTATGAAGACCTCAAGCGTTTCTTTGCGCTGCTGAAGGAATCCCTGATGTTGTGCGTGGAGGTGATGCGCAAAGAGGAATATATCCGTCGTGATCCGAACCAGTGTCGCGAGTTATACCGTTCGTTCAAGGATGATAACTACCACCGCGTCAAACGTATTCTCAAAAGTATCAATATCTACACGGAGCAGTTCAGCCCGTTCATCAATCCGGCGATAGACCTGCGGCAGAGTTCTGCATCGGAAGAGGAATTCTCGCAAAAGGGCTTTCACGCGCTTGATTATGAGGATGTGTGTACGCTGACCGTCAAGGAGTTGGTGGAAGAGGAGCAACGCGGTGAGTTCAGCAAGGAAGAGTTGAATCTTTTTGCAGAGAACCGTCCGCTTCTTCGTCGGTTGCATACCATCATTGACAACTTCGATTCGTATCTGGACGAGAAGGCGGCAACGCGCAAAAAGCTGCCCGCCAAATATATCGCTTGCCTTTTGCTGTGGGCACAACCGAAGGAGGAGAAAGCGTTTGTGGAGTTCTTTATCAACACGTATAAGGGCGAACATGAGGTGCCGGACAACTCGACCGTCAATGTCCAAAAGAACAAGCTTCGCAACGGTGATGAAGTATATTCACGGTTGGAAGGTTTGTGGGATGGTGTAAAATAGTTCAATTTTCGGACTTTTTCGCGATTTAATTTTTCAGTTTCTAAATCCGCTCAATCGAGTGGATTTATTTTTTCGATTTAGTTTTCGGGGTGCTCGATTTGGAAAATGCTAAAAATCCAAATCGGACACCCTTTTTGATTTGGTTTTTTGACGTTCCGATTTGGTTTCTTCGTTTTCGATTTGGAATGCGATTTGGAAAGTCGAATTTTCGTTTGTAAATGGTTGATTTGCAGCACTTTTGCGGTTGTGGCGAAAATTTTGTCATGTCACAAATTTGCAGTACTTTTGCAGCCGAAATCGAAAATCCTTTGCCGGGATAATTGGTCAGCGGGGCGTCCGGCACAACATTCTCAGTCTCGCTGATCAAGAAAGGAATGTTACGGATTTTGATAGTTAACTTGTTTAATCATCAAAACGTAACAACGATGAAAAAGAAATCGCTTTTGCCATTTGAGATTCTCTATCTCGAAGATGGCACCGAACTGCACCTTTGCCAAGGAGTTGTATCACGTGGAGGGGACAGAAAGCTTTACTGTTCCGAACAGGGACGGTTCTATTCCCTCTCTACAAGAGGACTGAATCAGACCAAGCCCTACGTGACGAAGAACTTCCGACGCAAGCCTAACGTTCATTCTAATTACCCACGCCTGTGCGGATGGGTTGGTAATCCTCATTGTCATATCCTCGTAGCCAAAGCATGGATTGGTCCAAAGCCCGCCAGCGGGTACGTAGTGGATCACATCAATGGTAAACTCTCGGATTGTCGCGCGGTGAACCTGCAATGGGTAACACCGGCAGAGAACCGCAAGCGTGCTGTGATACTCCGTGCGCGGAGGATGATTGCACGGCAAGACCATCGTCCTGAACTGCTGCCAGAAAACATGCAGTCGGAAGAGCTGCTAAAGCTGTTCAATGCTTACAACGTGGCAGGGGACGTGTATGAGGGAGAATAACGAATGAATGTTTAACGAATTAAAGAATTAACGAAAATGAAAGCTATAGAATTAAGAGTGGCATTGATCGCCGCAAACGACGTAAACCTGAATGGTAGTGATGCATTGGTGGAGACCTCGGTACTCAAACAACTTATCGAATCGTGCAAGGCGCGTGTTGAAGAGTTGGAAGATGATGCCAAGAAACTCGCAGAAGAGGAACTGGCGAAAATCGGTGCCACGAAAGGCAAGTTTGGACACAACGGTCACCACTACACCTTGGACAAAGACAAAGTGTACGACATTATCGGTGATACGAAGAAGTACAACACTCCCGAGGCTGCGAACTATCGCCGTAAGGCTAAGGAGCAAAAGTCGCTCAAAGATCAGTCGGCAGTGCTGACCAAGGATATGAAAGCCATCTATGATGCCTACCCCATCAATCACCCCAACATCGAACCAGATTCTGTAAAGACGACGTTGAAGTGTCTGGATTAAAAGAAAGGTAATAAAAGAAAGTACCAAAGAAAATTAATAAAGAAAAGCCTGCCAGCCACTTATCTGCATAGTGGTATAGGCCATTCGGAAAGTGGCTGGCGGGCAATTAAAGTTTAATGTTGAATGTTTAACGTTTAGCGATATGGAATATACATTCGATGATATTTGGCGGTTACTGAACCCGCAAGGCGAGTTCGTCCGTCGCGTCAATGCTTGCGGTAAGATCTGGAGCGGGCTGGCATTTCATAGAAGAAAACATATCTACGAGACCATCCGAAGCCTAAAAGCGCAAGGCAAGTATGTCAATCCGAACCCGCTGTTTGCTATCAAAGACAATGATACAGCCGAGCCATTCAATTGGAACGGCCACGCTTTGGAGGCTGGCAGGCAGTATGTGACGGCTAAGTACAACGGCACTTGGGGCACGTACACGATTGAGGATGTGCGGGACTTTAATCTGGAGGTGAAGCAATATGGCAAAAATTGAATTACCGGCGTTTATCCAAGCCATGAGCGGAACGCTATACAAAGACGAGAAAACGCGCGTGGTGGCGAAGACGTTTCGTCGCAACGGCAAAGTGGAAACGCATTTGTATTTCCAGAAAGTGAAATGAACAGTAAAAGTAAATCAGAACTGGCTAAGGCGGCAGGGGTGAGCAGAAGGACGTTGTATGCGTGGTTGCAGACACCCTACATGCAGAAGAAATTGGAACCGTTTCAATTGCGAAAACGCCAACACATCTTGCCGCCGGAAGCAGTCAAAATAATTTGTGAACACTATGTTATTGAAGTTGATTAAGACCCGACAGTTTATTTCGGGTAGCCACTGCGAAGTATGGGAAATAAACCATCTAACCGGAAATCGGTTATTGGGCGAGGTGTTTGTGCTGAATGAGCACTTACCGCTGGAATTGATCTACCGTGTGACGGTGACAAGAAGCGGCATCTGCTTTGCCGGAAGACATTGCGGCTGGCAGTGGGAGAGTGAAAGTCTGGAAGTGGCTGTGACGGAGTATCTGAAAGTGGTACAGGAATGCCGCGAGGAAATTAGGATTGAGGTATGTGAGCCGAGACCTGATTTACCCGGTTATCCTGAGGTGGATTATCACCCCGACGATTTTCCAGAAGTAATCGGACTGGAGTTTGCCGATTAAACAGAAAATGGGCAGGAAATGAAAATTTTCTGCCTTTTTTGTGCGAATTTGGGAAGGTAGGTGGGTTGGCTGTTTATATTGTTCTTCGCGTCGGCAAGAGCAGCGCAACGTCAGCGCAACCTCTGCTGCAAGACCAGAATACAATTCTGGGACAATAAACAAAGTATTATTAACAATCAAACACACAATCAGTATGGCAAAGTATGATCCGATTGAGATGGTGAAGTCTTACAGCGGGAAGATTTGCGAGCACAGCGACGTGTATTTCGCGAAGAAAGGTAAGACCCTGTACACCGGTAAAATCTGTAACCCGCGTACCAAACCCTTTACGGCTGAGGAATTGGCTCGTCAAGAGAAATTCCGCCAGGCTCGTGCGGCTGTCAAGGCATTGACCAGCGAGCAGAAAGCGGAGTACGCAACCGCATTTGCGAACCAAAAGAAGTATTCTTCGCTGCAAGGATACATGTTCGCACAAGAGTACGCAAAGTTAGGCGCTTAATGCGCCGCTTTGCGACCGAGTTCACGGAGTAATTAACTAAAACACATTCACACAATGGCACAAGTAGAGTACGAAGACCCGATACATCACCTGTCGGGCAAAATCTCGAAGAAACACCGCACGTGCTACAACTACCGTCGTTGGAGTCAGCGCAAGTACACCTGTGTACATGGCGACCGGACGACTCCAGCGAGTGTAGAGGAGATCGAGCATCGTCTGCGGTTCAAGGTAGTGCGCCAAGCGGCTCAGGAGCGTTCGATGAACCTCATGCGTCTAACGTACGACCAGATGGACTTCATCGCGGAGCGCAAGGCGAAAGGCGCGAGCTTTAAGTACACAACCTACAAGGGTTGGTTGTTCGGCAAAGCATGGAAGTGCTACAACGAAAGTACGCACGAGGTAAACATGCCGGATCGTTTGAACACGATTGCGTAAGCGGAAGTGGGGCGGGACTGGAGAATCCAGAAACTCCAGACCGCCTTGCTCTTCCGGACAACCGACATCAGATTTCGGGTTAACTAACGAAGAAAGGAGGTATTATGAAACCAAATATTCAACTCATAACGGCAGCAGTGCTGTCCATCGGAGGGCTTGTATTGCTGTTCTGCGGGATCTTCATAGCGCCACAAGGCGAAATCCATGAGTCGCTGCTCATCGGATTTGGCGAAGTTGCAACCTTTGCAGGAGCCCTGTTTGGAATTGATTATACTTATAAATGGAGGAATAAGCATGGCGGTAATTCACCTAATCAGGACGAGCAAGGCAGTTAAAGCGGTGTGGGGAAAGATGTTTCTTGGCGGAGTACCACGGGAAATCACCACGCTTGAAAATGCGGACTACATCATACCAGATGGAACCTATCCAATTTCAGTGACGTACTCGCCAAGATTCCAAAAGAACCTACCGCTAATCGACAAAGTCCCTAAACGCAGCGGAATACGTATTCATACGGGCACGCGACCCGAGCACAGCCAAGGCTGCGTGTTGGTAAACGCGCGGGACAAAGAGGCAATCATAGAGTATCTAACCAAAAACAAGCAAAACAATGAAGAAACTCGTATTAGTATCAGCAGTGCTTATTAGCATTGCAGTTTGCGCAGGGATGAGTTCCTGCAAGGCCTGGAGGACGATTTCCACGACCGCGACGTACACGCAGGTATCGGACACATCGAAGGTCACTACAACCATCAACACGAAGACCGTGGAAGAGTACACGGGCGTGAAGAAATAGCACCGCTATTAACAGCTAAAGACGGAAGGGGAGCAGATAACGCTCCCCTTCGCTGTATGCCGATTGCCAATCGGCGTAACTGCCAAGAAGAAAAACGCTACACTCCGCATGGCGCTACACCCGCATTGGACGCGTCACGGGCGGGGCGTCATCTTTTACGGCCTCATGGTATGTGACGTAAATATGACGGACGGGACGCGGGAATAACGTCCTCACGTGGAGAGAGGACAGCGAAGCACTAAACCACCTATGTGCAAGCCCTGCCAAGGCAACGGAGATAAAGGATGAAGGAATGAAAGAATGAGAGAGAGAAGCTACACCCGACCGAAAGTAATTAAGAAGAAAAAAAAAGAAATCTCCCCCCCAGAATTTTCGCGGAGTGAAACGGAGCGAGCAAAAAAAATGAGTAGCGTAGCCAGACACAAAAAAAGCTCCCCATGTCATAAGACACAGGGGGCTTCAAAGTGGCGGCTACCTACTCTCCCACAACGCAGTGCAGTACCATCGGCGATGCTGAGCTTAACGACCCTGTTCGGAATGGGAAGGGGTGGGACCTCAGCGCTATAACCACCTTAATTATAGGTTAGTGTTTAGGGGGTTAGGGGGTTAGGGGAAAGGCGCGGATAAACCGCTAATCCACTCAACCACTAATCCACTAATCCGTTAACACTATGGGGTTGACAGATCAACGAATGTAGAAGCGCGTCCACGCGCTACGAGCAATCAAGCTCGATTGTTGGTTAAAAACCTTTTTTAGAAAAAGATTCGGGCAATTAGTACTGCTCGGCTTTATGTCACCATTGTACACCTGCAGCCTATCAACGTTGTCGTCTACAACGACCCTCAATGGAAATCTAATCTTGGAGCT
>JAFSPA010000018.1 GCA_017443145.1 Paludibacteraceae bacterium | reverse complement strand
GTCAACCAATTTAGGATGGATGTCAACAAATTTAGTACAACTGTAAACTCTTTTAGGAAAGTGTAAACAGATTCCAGGAGAGTGACAAGTAATTTAGTTAAAATAAGTAAAAAACTGTCAACACTATTTAGGAAAAGTCACCTTGCGTATCCGTAGCGAAAAAAGTGCAAGTTTTTGGGGAACCTGCACTTTTTTGTTTGGGGGTTGGGGTTTGTTATTTTACTCTTGTGCCTTGGGCGTTGAAGATTTTGCCATTACGTTCGATGAAGAGGATGCCGTTGCGCAGAATCTTTTGTACTTCCACATTGGACTTTTGGCTCTCAACGTTGTTAACCGCGGTGGCAGTAGGTTCAAACATTGCGGTGATATTGATATTCTTCTTATCTTCAACCGTGATGAAGTACGGGTTAGCAACCTCGCCGTCAGACCACTGAACGAAGGTATAGCCTTCGGCTGCCACGGCGGTGATGGTCAGTTCTGTACCTTCGGCATACCATCCGGAGGTGAAGTCAGCGATCGAACCTTGTCCTTCGGTAGCGGAAGCATTGATGATAGCGCCTTTCGGTGTCTGGCTATCGTCCACTTCTACGATCGGGTCGAGATAAACATTCTGAGCCGGCATAACCATATAACGCGGATTATCAGTGTTGCCGTCAGACCAGCTGACAAACTTATATCCCGTAGCCGGATAAGCACGGAGCGTGACGTACGTACCTTCGAAATAGTTATTGAAACCGCCTACGGCGCAGAGGCTCTCAATCGACGGCGTGAGGTAGTTGATCTCGTATTTGGGCGAGTTGTCGGATATATAGAGCGACTTGGCACTGATTGAACCATCGTCCACGACGGCGTTAATCAAACTGAGGTTGGCTGCCTGATCTGTCTTGTTGGACACTTTGTAGCCCGTTGATTCTCCAACACCGGAAAGCACCTCGAGGTTTGCTCCGTTCACTACCAGCGAAGGCGTTTTGCCTGCAAGCAAGATAGCGGTGGTAAAATAATTTCTACCGAAATCCGTAGTGTTCTGCAGATAGAGCCATGCCGTGATATGTCCGGTGATGGTAAAGACATCGCTGAAATTAGCCACGTACATGTTTTTCGCAGTAACCGAAGGTCCGTTGTACGCCGAACCGGTGAAGGTCATTCCTTTCGTGCTGACGATAGCCGTGCGGATCACGTTGTCCGTCGTCGTACAGGTAGCATCAATCAAGTGGTTGAAGACGACGGTCAGCGAGCCTGCATCGGTAACCCAATCCTCAATGAAACCGTGGTTCTCGATAGTGTACGTCGCCATCTTCATGGTAGAAAGTGTACGTGTAGCGTGGTCGTAGCACCAGACGCCGTCACCGAGGATATCGGCAGAGTTGGAGCCTGTTACCTGCGTACCGCAAACCCAAAGATTGTACGCGTCAGCGGGCGGAGCTACACGGAAATGGGCTATGAGCGTTTCGTCTTTGGTTGCCGTCCATTGCGAGATAGCGCCTTGTACCTGTCCGTCCGCGGTAGTCCAATAGAGGAACTGATACCCTTCGTTCGGCGTAGCGGTGATGGTGACGGTTTGACCTTGCTCTATATGCGTGCCGCCGCCGGAAACCGTACCCATCGTCTCGTCCTCCGAAACGACGTTGATATCGTAGTAATTGATAACTACATCGGCTTCGAAGATAGCAGTCAGGACGGTGTCTTGTGTCACGACGAAGGTATAAGGGTTCTCGGTCACACCGTTGGACCAGCGAAGGAAGTGATAGCCGCTCTTTGGAGTAGCAGTAACGGTATGCGAAACGCCTTCATTAACTAATCCGTCGCCTGTAACTGTTCCGGCAGATTTATCATTCACATCCACCCAAACGACATATTTGGTGATATTCGGCTCCACCTGAATGACATCGCTATTCTTGAACGAACCGGTTTTGATGGTAGCATTGACGACACTGCCATAGGTACAATCTACAATCGGTTTCTTTCCCCATGCGTCGAACCAGCTGTTATTGACCCACATATCGTGACATTTGACAGCGGATTGCGGCGTATGACCGCTCTCATTGTTGTAGCATAACAGCCGCACGCGGTTGGTGAGCGTCAGGCAGTGTCCGGACAGCGTGATAGCGGTGTTGTCGCCCGGCTTCATTACTAATGCGTCGCCATCTTCTTCGGTCAATGCAAAATGGTTCGAAGTGATGGTGAGGTCGCCGTTGGTGCCGACGATAGAACCGTTAATGCGCCAGTAGCCGTCCACGACGATTCTTAAATCAAAATCCGCAAACTGAATACCGTTCAGCACATTGGTCGGATTGGAAAGGGTCTTGAGATAGAGGGTATTGGTGGCGTAGTCAAAGGAAGCCTTGAACTCCTCCCACGGCATAATATCGGTGCAGTTGTCTTTCGTTACCTCTACTCCCGAAACAGAAATCTCCGGCTCATAGGAAAAGCGGACGGTTTTGTCGTTCAGGTCTTGCGTCTTAAGGGCATTAACCGTAGTCTGCGTGCCGTTCAGATAGACCTTCACGCCGTCTGCCACGGCGTTGAAATTATTGAGGTGATCCTCCGAAGCGATACCGTAGATCGTACCATCTTTCAAAGTGCCGGAGAAGCCTTTGGGGTATGTTAAAGCAGGGACAGCCATCATTTCTGTTCCGATAGAACCTCCATAGAGATTAATGTTCATTGGATTGCCTGTGTATTTGACATACACTCGCTCTAATTGTGGCTCATAATAAGACCATTGTGAAGGATTCATGGATACTTTTAACGCTAGTATTGCATCATAAGATTCCACATATGTCTCTATTGTAAATGTTTTACTATATAGTATATTAGCCGAACCTCCATATAAGTTCACCGTCATATTAGGTGCTTCCACATGTCCTCCTCCGGAATAAAGAAGATTAGAGGATAACAAGTCGAAAGACTTTACATTGGGGACAATTGTCGGAAAACCCTGTATAGCACTACATTCTGCATCTTGATTGCCATAATTTTGTGCTATCAGTTTTCCACCATAAATGTTGACAACACAATTTTTTGTTGCTATGTCATCTCTCGTGTCATAACTATTAGCGACACATGCAGAATTAATGCCAAATGAAGAACAATCAAAATGTTCAGGATTTGAGGCTAAGGAAAAGTTGGCATGGCAATCATTAATCATACGACCGGTACCTCTACTATCGCAAATGTTCAACGTAGTATTATTGAACATAGTTATTATACGTGCAAATGGAGCCGTATTGACAACAAGATGTTTTAATGTATATCCGTTTAAATCCAACGTACGTGTTGTTCCGGCATAAACGTTTAGAGTGTAATTGGCATCTATTCCTAAAGAAAATGTAATATCGGCAGTCAAGCGGATAGTATCTTGGTTTGTTAGAGAAATATTGGGAGATGCCGGGTCTTTCCCATTAGTGAACGCGGTTATTAATTCGTCATACGTACTGACGTTAACGACCTTCGCCTTTGCGGGAATGGAAACCATCAGCGCGCATAGCGCCAAAGCCCAAGAAAGAAATCTTTTTTTCATAATAGTAATTGTTTAAAGTATTCAGTATTCAGTTTATCAGTATTCAGTAGTCAGTTTATTTCACCTCTGCACCTTGTACATTGTACATTGTCCCATTGTACATCAAATAGAGCATGCCGTTGCGAAGCACCTTTGTACCTTGCACTTTGTTGCTTTGTACTTGGTTGATGCCTTGCGGCTCTGCGTCTTGTACCAAACGAACGGAATAACCCTGAGAACGATATAAGCCATTAACATCGATACTTGTCTCATCAAATACTAATGCACTGGCTGTGTTCTGATCAAAATAATCGGTTGACCAATATCCACCATAATAATTGATACCATTTACTTCCGTACCGGTACGCGCACCGGCACAGGGCAAGAAGAGCGCACCCGCTGCATCCATCTTATCCCACTCGTTCTTAGATTGCGCATAACGATTCGCGTCCCAAGAAGTTGCAGCACCATTCCATTTCAATCCGGAAGGGAGTTCAAAATTATCAGGAAGGATAATCAATCCATGCACATCCCCAACCATTCCGATGGCACACTTATTCTCTGCATCATCACGGTCAAAGAGAAGGAACTCCCACTCGTCCGCGGTCAAGGTGCGCCATAATCCGACTTTGCTTCCACCATTACTGATAGCGTTCTCTACACCCCAGTCCGCATTCGCATTATCACCGGTCATACCAAGGTGAAAATCATTTCCAAGGATGTAGTCCGCATCGTTAGTAGAAGCATCCCAGGGCATGTGAGCAACGGCAGTACTTAAAACCCAGCCACTGGTTGCCCAACCAAATAAGTCAATGAAAACAGAAGCACTACCTGCTATGAGGGCATTGTCATTTCCGGCTATCTCATACTGATAGGGAGCAAAACGCCAAAGATACTCATAGGGCTTAATCTGCAAATTACCGTTAGAAAAATACACCTGCTTATTTGCAGCAACGGTAAACACTTTAGGCAACGCACCTTCCGGCGTTGCAAACAGACTCATTGCGCAAAGCGCAAAAAGAACAAGAGAGCAAAATTTCTTCATACGATTATAATTTAAAGGGTTAAACTTACAGGCATAAAAAAGCAGCGTCATTTGACGCTGCAAAGGTACTGCTTTTCGCGCACGTACGCAAGTACCTAATACTCGCATTTTTACCTTCATCACTGTGATTCGGGTATAGTTATAATCCATTGATTAGAAACTCTCGCAAGCTGAGGTGGATAAGGAAGGATGATCAGATAATGCCGTGTTCTATAGCAAAACGCACCAACTCCACGGAAGACGAGATGCCTAACTTATTGAATATATTCGTCTTATGACTATTGACAGCCCGCAACGAGATATTCAGTTTTTCAGCAATCTCCTTGCCTAAAAGTCCGTCGCAACAAGCCTGAATAATCTCCAATTCACGCTTTGTGAGAGCTGCTGTATTCTGCTTATTGAGTTTAGCGTCTGAGATATCGCGAATCAAAATAGCAATATCGCGGCCATAGAAAGGCACTCCGTTCTCCACGCAATCAATTGCGCGAACAACTTCATCCTGCGTGCCACGCTTGCTCACAAAACCATCTATGCCGATTTGCAGCAACTGAATAAGAGTGTACTCTCGAGAATCAACCGACAAAACGATAATCTTAATCTTCGGGTACTCGCTACGCATCCGCTTCGCTACCTCAATACCGTTCATACCCGGCAAGAGAATATCTAAAAGCAAAATATCAAAGGAGTGGCCTTGAAGCAACGCATTAAATAACTCATCTGCTGTTGCAACACTAATCGTTATCGTATGCTTTGTGTTGCGCAAAGTGGTAGCAACGCCGATACGCACAAATTGGTGATCATCTAAAAGAGCTATGTTCATATCTGACAAGTAATTGTGGTTCCTTTTCCCGGTATTGACTCTATGTCTAAAGTAGCATTATTCAATCGAAGAAGTTCACGGCAGAGTAAAAGTCCTAATCCGGTACCACTTTCCCCTTCCGTACCAATAGTCGAACGCACTTGCATGGTGGCGGAGAGAATCGCTTGCTTTTGGGCTTCACTCATTCCTATTCCATAATCACGCACAAAGACTTTATTGGGCGCAATCGTACCCACTTCTATCGTGCTGCCTTTGGGCGAGAACTTAATCGCATTACTCAATAGATTGCGGAAAACGGTGCGCAACGAGTCGCGGTCAACGGTGACTAACATCCGCTCTGCGCGAACGTCAAACTTAATCGCCTTGAGCATGGCTGCACTTTGTACATCCGCAATCGCTTCACGCAATAACGCACTCACATCCAACCGAATAGGATGAATAGAACGCAACTTGCGGTTCAATTGCACCATCTCTTGCAAGTTATGCAGCAAATCCAACTGCCCGTCTCCGGCTGCAAGCAACTGACCTAAATACTGTTGCACCTCTTCGGACGAATAATGCGCATAGTCCGCGTAGAGTTGCGCCAAGAGATTGCGCTGGGCTACGATAGGGTTCTTTAAGTCGTGACTTAAAATACTATACTGCCGCGCTTTCTCTGCTGCCGATTGCTCAATAGCGCGCTTGCGATGACGCAACAAGATAACGACAACTATCAGCAATACTACAATCAATAACGCTAACGAAACAAGCATGATAAGTGCCCGTTCACGCGCTTGTTTAGCCTGCAGTTCTTGCTGTTGTTCAAGCAATTGCTTCTCCTTGCGGAAAGAGTCATAACGCACCTGCGCAATAGTAAGCTGCCGCTGACTCTCTTCGTTCATAATCTCACCATGTAACTTCCGCGCACGCTCTAACCATCGTAATGCTTCCGCCGTTTGTCCTGCCGCTTTCTTTTGTGCATAAAGCCGATCACATGCTTCATACTCCTGCTTACGGAGCCCTAACTGATGAGAAATAGTAGCAACTTCTTCGTATCGACCTAATTGCAACAAACAAAGCACCTCGGTCATACGATTATTCGTTTCCTTGGCAATCGCTAACGCTTCCGTTGTACATTGACGAGCACTAACTGACTGACCCATAGCTTGATAAATATTCCCCATCTGCGCCAAACGCATACCGACTTGTACGCGCCGCCCCAACGACTCATCAATAGCCAATGCCTCCTGCGTCAACGCCAAAGCACGAGGTAAGTCTTGCTTCTTTGCTAATAGCACTTCGCCTAACATCGCTTTTCGAATAGCCATCGACTTGGGCGTATGCGTAGAGTCGGTAAGGAGCAATTGTCGCTCAATCGCGATAGAACGCTCTAAATAATCAATTGCTATATCATGATGACCGGCAGAGGAATAGATGCCTGCCAAGTTACCTAACGATGCGGACAAATTAACAGCATCACCCTGCTCTTCATCAAACTGCAAACATAATTCGCCATAATGAAGCGCCTGCTCATAGTCACCAAGACGATGATAACAATATAATAAGCATGAGTAAAACTCACATCGAATCGCCATCGAGTCCTCCGGAACGGCTTGCAAACCTTCCATATTAATCGCAACCGCATGAGGCAGATTGCCCGACATCGCCTGTGAATAGGCGCTATCAACCAATAATTCGCTATCACTTCTAAGGTCTGCAAACAGCGTAACAGAACAGAGAAAAAGAGCTACTAATATGGACAACACATGTTTAATCATAAAATCGGCTGCAAAATTACTACATTCTTAGGAAATGCACAAGTACCTAAAACTACTATTTTTAACATTTATGCTCAAAAACAACACAAAATGGGGCTACCAAACGGCAACAGCCTGGTCTTAGCCCCTTCGAGGCACGATTATTGCAAGCAATTCTCCTTTTTTGAATTCTATTATTTTCTGTTGTTTTTGCTATTAAGTTAATATTCACCGTATTCGCAGCCGACATTATCAGCACGTAAGCGGTCAATGAGTCGACCGCAACGATAGATAGCCACCGTGCCCTTACCTGTGCCACCGTTCCAAAGACGCTGATGACGATGAGCGCCATCAGGAGACTGGTAGCGGACAAGGAGCATGTCTTTTTTCTCACAGGTGATATCGGTGACCATTCTGTTGAGCCATGTTCGTTGTTCGACGTGCCAGATGATTTGCGTGTCGGTCTCACGACACTCGAACTTCGTGCGACAAGCAGTCCAGAACTTCGAGAAGTTGAACTCGAAGTCCCGTCCTTCGTACCAGAAGTCAGAAAGCAGTTGGCGATTGAGGATGAGCGGTCCGACTTTGGGTCTTCCCCCTCCGATATCAAAGACGCTGTTGGTCATTTTTTTGCCTGTTAGTTCACTCGTCAGGTTGCATGACGAAAGCCACACCCAAGGACTGGTAAAGTCCCGTCCCCAGTTTTTATCGGCATATCCGTAGCAGTTTTGAGGCCGAACGATATACTTACGTCCGTTCCAAACGACTTCGCCATCGTAGGCAGTTTTCATGCCTTCAGCGTGCCAGAACATCTCGAAGAGTTGCCATTTGCGCATAGGAGCCGAAGCGCCATATCCGACATGGAAAGCGACTTGTTTGTTGATTTTCAAGTTCCAAGACATGGCCCCTGCATCGCTCATCCATTCAGGATGTTTCTGCGCCTCAGCGGGCTTAATCGTCACCGAACCTCGTGTCTCGTTTTCGGTCACGAAACAATCGTCCGCCTTCACGCTGAACGGTACGCCAAAATCAATCTGAGCCTGTTGCCATCCGAAGAAACGGTGCAACTGCGCTTTATCGCTATCTCCCCAAGCGCCTACTTTGACCATCACATAAGAGGGCTTGTCGCCAAAGATGGGATGCTCTGCGGCATAAGCTGGGTTGCAGGCAAAGAACTCAATAAAGAAAGCCTTCTTGTCGCCAGTTATAGCGTCCTCGCCTGTGAAACTATGCCACCACCAGTCGTATCCTTGTTGTGCCTGTTTGCCAAATAACTGGCACGCATTGCGCGATATGTCGTGAATATTTGCCATGGATGTTGACTACTTTTATTTTCTGTTGTTTTTCGTTTGGCACGCGATTTGCGTGCAAAGGTAGTGCTTTTATTTGGAGTGTGCAAATATTTTAGCGAAAAAACGCAGATTTTTTGTGAAAAATAGCAATCGAGGACGAGAAAAGAGCGGAGAGGGAGTATTAAAAAAGGTTAAAAGTTAATTTTTAGCGGGAAATATTTGCGTATATGATTAAAAAAGTGTAATTTTGCGGGCAGAATGGTAAGAAAGCCAAGAAGAGGCAAGAAGAGGTATGAATACAATAGGTGAGATATTCCGTTTTACGGACTTCGGCGAATCACACGGTGTGGCCGTTGGCGGCGTGATAGACGGTGTTCCGTCGCGGTTGGTGATAGATGAAGAGGCGATAGGGCATGAGCTGGATCGTCGAGCAGGGCGTGAAATGGGGAATATGGGTGTGTCGGAGCGCGCGAAAGGGGAAGCGGATGAGGTAGAATGGCTATCGGGAGTGATGAGATTGGAGAGCGGAGAGTTGGTGACATTGGGGCCGCCGGTGGCCTTTATTATACGGAACACGAATGCTCGTCCGGAGGATTATGAGGCATTGCGGGATGTATACCGCGAAGGACATGCAGATAAAGTGTATGAGCAGAAATACGGGATACGCGATTATCGCGGCGGAGGCAGAGCATCGGCTCGCGAGACAGTAGCTCGTGTGGTGGCAGGTAGTATAGCGAAGCAGATTCTCGCCAAGGACGGGATAGGAATAGAAGGGCGATTGGTGCAAGTAGGTGAAGAGACAGATGCGACGAAGTTTGAGGCGTTGTTAGAGGCTGTTAAGGATGCAGGAGAGTCGGTTGGCGGCGTGATTGAGTGTCGCGTGACGGGTGTTGATGCGGGCATAGGCGAACCTATTTTTGACAAGCTGCAGGCTCGTTTGGCCTACGCGATAATGAGTATTAACGGCTGTCGTAGTTATGAGCAAGAGAGCGGTATTGTCGGAGGGATTAGTGACGGAGGTGATATTGTGTTTCGCTGCCGATTCAAGGCGACTGCGACGAAGATGAAGGAGTATGGTGGACGGCATGACGTGTGCATCGCAGTACGGGCAGTGCCGGTGGTGGAAGCGATGACGGCAATGACTATTTGTGATTTGAGATTTTTGATTTAAGTGCTTTCGATAGAGGAAATACGGTATCCGGTTCGAGAAGCTTTTGAGCAATATGAGCAAGCTTTTGCGGAGGCGATGCACAGCGAAAATGCGCATCTGAATGAGGTATTGGATTATATCCATGCAAAGGCAGGTAAGCAGCTTCGTCCGATAGTGGTGTTGCTGTCGGCACAGTTATGTCGCGGCGTGACGGATAAGACGATACAGACGGCAGTGGCGCTGGAGTTGCTGCATAACGCGAGTCTTGTGCATGACGACGTAGTGGACTCGTCGCCTATGCGTCGCGGCGTGAAGTCGGTGCAAGCCAAATGGAGCAATAAGGTGGCGGTGTTAGTGGGCGATTATATGCTTGCGCGGGTGATTAACACGATAACGGAGATACATAACTCGCAGATACTGAATATCGTTGCCGGATTGGGTATGGCGCTCAGTAGCGGAGAGTTGCTGCAGCTACATGCCAACAGTTCGATGTGGATAAGCGAGGCACAGTATTTCCAGATTATCACGCAGAAGACGGCACAGTTGTTTGCGTGCTGTGCGGAAGCGGGCGCGGAGTCGAGTGCAGCGACGATGCGTCAGACGACGGCGTTGCGAGAGTTCGGTAAGCAGTTAGGTATATGCTTCCAGCTGAAGGACGACATCTTCGATTACACAGACGCGGAAGAGATAGGCAAGCCGACGATGAGCGATATCCGTGACGGCAAGTGTACATTACCGCTGCTGATATCGTTAGAGCGCGCCCCGAAAGCGGAGGCAGAGCACATTAAACAGTTAGCAGAAGAGCTGTATCAGGATATCACAGACCCGGTGAATGCAGAGCAGGAGATAAAGTCTTTTGTGCTGCGTTATGACGGTGTTCGTTATGCTGCAGCTCGCATGGCAGAGCACAAAAAAAGTGCCATCGAAGCACTTTCGATTTTCAGGGACAGTCGGACGAAAGAAGCGTTATTGTCCTTGCTCGATTATGCGGTCAATCGTGACCGATAAGTCCTCGGATTCGGGGAATTTTTCCACTATATCCATGATAAAAGCCCGTAGGAGCATTTTTCGTGCATCGTCGGGAGCAATACAGCGTTGCTGCATATAGAAGAGCGCGGACTCGTCGAGTTGTCCAGTGGTAGCGCCGTGTGATGCTTTGACATCGTCGGCGTAAATCTCGAGCTGCGGTCTGGTGCGCATGGTTGCAGTCTTGGAGAGGAGGATATTGCGGTTGGTCTGCTGTGCATCGACCTGCTGGGCATCGGGTTTGATGACTAACTCGCCGAGGAAATTACCCTTGGAGGTATCGTCGAGCACGAACTTAATCAGTTGGCGGCTGATGCCTTCGCCGTGTTCGTGATGCATGCGTGTGTGCGTAGAGACGGAGTCAGCGCCGTGCAGGAACGCGAGGTGGTAGATTTCGGTGGTGCAGCGTGGTGCTTTATGGTCGATATGGAGGATGTTGTTCGCAGAATGAAAATCCAAGACGAAGAGACGCAAGACAGAGTCTTCGGCCTGCAAGACATGCAGGTCTAAGTCTGGCGTGTCGATAAACACGAGGTCACGTTTTTCGCCTTTATTCAAACTCAGCGTATCCATTCTTTTCGAGTTCGAGTGCTAAGGATTTGTCGCCCGTTTTGACTATTTGTCCGTCAGCGAGGACGTGAACGAAGTCTGGAATGATATAATCGAGCAGTCGTTGATAGTGCGTGATGACGATAGAGGCATTGTCGGGCGATTTGAGTCGGTTGACGCCTTCTGCTACGACTCGCAGGGCATCGATATCGAGTCCGGAGTCGGTTTCGTCAAGGATACTGAGGCAAGGTTGCAGCATCGCCATCTGGAGGATCTCGTTCTTCTTTTTCTCGCCACCGGAGAAGCCCTCGTTGACGGAGCGATTATTGAGCTTGTCCGCCATATTGAGCAGCGCGCGTTTCTCTCGCATGAGTTTGAGGAAAGCGGTGGCAGAGAGCGGTTCTAATCCGGCGTATTTGCGTTTCTCGTTCATTGCAGTACGCAGGAAATTGACCATGGACACGCCGGGAATCTCAACGGGGTATTGGAAGGAGAGGAAGACACCCTCGCGAGCGCGCTGTTCGGGCGGCATAGCGAGTAAGTCCTTGCCATTGAGCAGGACAGAGCCTTCGGTGACTTCGTATTGCGGGTTGCCGGTGAGCACGGCAGAGAGAGTTGATTTGCCTGCACCGTTTGGTCCCATGATTGCATGCACTTCACCAGCATGGATAGTGAGGTTGATGCCTTTGAGTATCTGTTTGCCTGCGATAGAGGCATGAAGATTGCGTATTTCGAGTAGAGTAGTCTGCATTCCGTATTCAGTTGTCAGTTTATTACAGCCATTACGACTTCTCCGACGGCTTGGAGAGTGGACTTGTCGATATTGCGCATATCGTCCTGTCGTGTGTGCCACCAGGAGGCAAATCCGGTCTCGTTACGACCGTCGTAGTGAATGATATCCACACAGGGGATACCGGCTATATTGAGGTAGTAATGGTCATCGACGATGGGGTAAGTCATTCGGTCCACGAAATAGCGTCCGTAGCCGAGTTGATGGGCTTTGCGCCAGATGAGCTCGAGGTAGTTCTGGGCATACTGAATGGAGTACATCTCCTTAGGGAATACAGCATCCGGTGAGCCCACCATGTCAAGGAGGATACCGTATTGGTAAGGGCGCTGTGCATCGGTGGTCTTGAGTCGGTCGTTATAATGCGCGGCAAAGAGTTGCGAGCCGAGACACCATGTGTTCTCGCGCTGGACGCCGGTATAGGAAGAAGGCGTTCCTTGGTCCTCGTAGTCGAAGAAGATGATGTCAACGGGCTGTGCTGCAGGCTTGATACTGAGTTGCCGTGCAACCTCGAGCAGGACACCTACTCCACTGGCTCCGTCGTTAGCTCCCGGCACATTGTATGAGCGGTCCTCGTAAAGCGGCTCTTCGTCCGCCCAAGCGCGAGTGTCGTAGTGCGCGAAGAGGAGGATGGCATCCTTGTTGGCATTAATCGAATCGGGTTCGAAATGTGCCATGATATTAATGATAGGCTGCAAGCGCCCGGAATAGTCCTGTAGTGTACCTTTTTGTAGCTCGACCTGTGCGCCACGGCTGCGGAGTTGACGAATGAGCCATGCTGCACAATCCAAGTGCGCCTTGCTATTCGGTACGCGCGGTCCGAAGGCCATCTGTTGCTCGATATAGGCATAGGCACTATCTGCAAAGAATGCGGGCCGGACATCGGCTACTGGTTTGGCAGACTTATGACAAGCAGCAAGACACAGTGCTGCTAAGAGGATGACAATATTCTTTTTCGTCATGATTAGCGTACGTTTACTTGGGAGATGGATCGATGCTCCTGGATCGCCTGAATCGTATCGGCAAACGCTTGGCAGACACTAATGACTTTCACTTTCGGGCAACGCGCCGTGTCGAAAGGAATGGAGTCGGTGAAGATGAGTTCCTCGAGTTCGCTATCCATGATTCGCTGGCAAGCATCGCCGGACATGATACCGTGGCTCACGACAGCGCGGACGGATTTGGCTCCACCCTCTTTCATGACCGCGGCCGCCTTGCAGATAGTACCGGCAGTATCAGCAATATCGTCGATAAGGACTACGTCCTTGCCATAGACATCACCCAGTACACGAATCTCGCTGACCTTATTGAAGTCGGGACGGTTCTTGTAGCAGATGACCATCGGCACTTCGCGGTCGGTAAGCATGTGCATTTTCTTGGCGAATGCAGCAGCGCGCTTCGAACCGCCCACGTCGGGCGAAGCGACGATGAGCTTACGGAGGTTGAGACTCTGGATATAGTTGGCAAGGGCATTACCGCCATAAAGGTGATCGACAGGTATGTCGAAGAAGCCTTGAATCTGGTCTGCATGCAAGTCAAGCGTGATGACACGGTCAGCGCCGGCGACTTGTAGCATGTTCGCCACGAGCTTGGCACCGATAGAGACGCGGGGTTTGTCCTTTCTATCCTGGCGCGCCCAGCCGAAATACGGGATAACGGCAATAACGGCATGTGCGCTGGCGCGTTTTGCAGCGTCAATCATAAGGAGGAGCTCCATAAGATTGTCGCTACTGGGATTAGTGGACTGAACAAGATAAACAGACTGCCCACGCACGCTATCGTCAAACGACGCTGCGAACTCGCCATCGGAGAAATGGCTAACGGTCAAATTTCCTAACTTGCAGCCCAAGCGTTCGCATATACGCTGTGCGATAGCTTCGCCCTGACTGCCTGCAAAAATCTTGAATTGTGAGGCTTCTTGTAACATGGTTTATTTCTTTTTCTTCCTAATCAAATCGCCGTCGAGCAACGCTATATCAGCGTCCAAGCGCCCATTTGAAAGGATGTGTAAGTCGTTCTTTATGCGCTCAATACCGGACTCCTGGTCTTTGTTCCAGACGAGGTTTTTCTGTCTCATGCACTGTGCGATATAGAGAGTGAGTGCCTGCCGCTCAGCATCATTAGTGAGCGTGCAGGCATACTCAATCGTGTCTTGGATAATACGCCCGTAATTCCGCATGCGGATAGGCGTGGTGTTCCTACGAATCAGTTCCATTATTTTTTTCTAATCAAGTAAATCATTGTCGGATAGTGGTCTCCGTAGCCGTCCAACCAAACACCGGCTTTGTGTGTACGTTTTGGAGTACCTTTGTCTTTACCGTCCTGGATGGTAAGGAAGTCTTTGTTGAAGATTTGCGATTTCCAGTACGCCCATTTGCCGGTCTCGAGTTTCTCGTTCATGAGAGGTTCGGAGATGATGATTTGGTCGAAGAGGTTCCAGCTGCCGTTGTAAGCGAGGGAACCGATACCGCGGTCCAGTTTGAGCCAGAGGGTATTGAAGAATCCCTGCTCCCCGACTTCCTCGCGTGTCTTACGTGCTTTGAGCACCTCGGCGCAGCTGTGGTTATACGGGTCATCGTTCAAGTCGCCCATGATGATGATTTTAGCGCGCGGCTCTTTCTTATAGATGCTATCACAGATAGAGAGCGTGAGCATAGCGGCGCTGTCACGAGTAGGACGTGAACGAAGTTCTCCGCCGTAACGGCTGGGCCAGTGGTTGACGATAATATGCAGTTTCTCGGGCTTGCCGTCACCTGTCAAGTAACCGGTAATCTCCAGCTGCAGACGGGTCTTAACCACGCCACCATCTTCATAGTGGGCATTCAGTTCGTGACCTTTGGCACTCACGAGTTTGAACAATGTCGGGTTATAGAGGAATCCGCAGTCGACACCACGACGGTCCGGACCTTCGAGCAATACCGGCTCCATGATACGTCCGTAGTCCTCTTTCATTTTCTTGCAGACATCTTGCAAGCAACCGAGATTCTCGACCTCGCAAACGCCGATACAAGCGGCACCGCGCGGGTCTTCGTCCGTACCGAGCTGAGCAAGAGCATACGCCATGTTCTTCACTTTGTGCTCATACTTGAGGGGAGTCCATTTCATACCACCGTCCGGGAGGTACTCATAGTCGTTTTTGCCCTCGTCGTGAATAGTGTCGAAGAGGTTCTCGAGGTTGTAGAATGCGATACAGCGAACGAAGGTCTCGTTCTGCGCAGACAGCGTCAAACTTAGGCACAGCGCTAAGGTGACGAGGATTGATGTGTGTTTCATAAAAGTGATATTATTGTTTGGTTATTTTCAAATTTGCGGCAAAGATACTGCTTTTTTTGCATACATGCAAATAAAAAATGCACTTTTACATAAAAAAAGTGCACTTTTCCTACGTTTGCTCAATCGCTGAGGAGTTTTTGTTTGAGTTCGTCGGGTGCGAACGAGGCCTCGATTGAATAGCGGACGATACGTTCTATCTCGCTGTCGGTGAGGTTGAAGGCGTGCAACATATGCTGCCACTCTTTACGCAGAGTGGTGTTGCTGACGGTTATATTGTCGGTATTGATACAAACGCGGACTCCTTTGTCGAGCAGTTGGCGCAGCGGGTAGTCTTTGTAGGACTTGAAGATACCGGTGTTGAGGTTGCTTGTTGGGCAGAGCTCGAGTGTGATGTGCTTATCGACAAGGAGTTGCACGACAGCAGGGTCTTCGAGTGAGCGGACACCGTGTCCAATGCGCACGGCTCCTGCCTCTATTGCCTCGCGCACACTCTCAGGTCCTGCAGCTTCGCCAGCGTGGACAATCAGAGGTATTCCTGCGTCACGAACGGCTTTGAACTCCTCGTTGAAGGTGTGGGTTGGATAGAGTGCTTCCGCTCCCGCAAGGTCCACAGCGACGACACCCTTGCCGTAGAACTGCTTGGCAACCTCGACGGTCTTGAGGTTATAGATATGGTTATCGTTTCCTCGCATCATACTGAGGATGAGTCCGCAAGGCAGCGGTGTGTCGTGTATTGCGCGTAGCACTATCTTAACGGCATCGTACTGCGAGAGTTCGCTGGCATAGGTTAGTTGTGGTGCGAAGCGAATCTCGGCATACTTCAGGCCTTGTTCGTACAAGTCCTCCAAGAGCTCGTAAGTGCAAAGATAGAGGGCCTCTTTGATATGCAGCAGGGATAGCGGCAGCTGGAAACGGTTGAGGTAATCGTTCAAGTCACGACAGCCGTCAATGACAGACATACGTTCTTGCAGTTCCTCCGTCGAATCCGGCAGAGCGATACTCTGCATACCAGCCAGTTTGCGCGCAGTCTTGAGGGATATGGAACCGTCCAAATGGAGATGCAAATCAATCCATGCGGGATATGCGTGATTGTGTTTCATTGGGATTATCGTTGTTTGTGATTATACGTTGTAGTTGCTTGCGGAAGCGTATATGGTAGCAGACTGCAGGAATAAGCAGTCCGATGACGAAAGCTAACCACATGCCTTTAGCTCCCAGTCCGCAAGGGAAAGTGAGCACTATGCCTAACGGCAGAGCGACACCTATATAGGCGAAAGCGGCGATACGCATCGGTACACGTACATCCTGGAGACCTCGCAGCATAGCGGCTCCGACACACTGCAGTCCGTCTGCATACTGGAATAAACCGCCGATAAGGATGAGCGTGCTCGCTATCTCAATGACCTCGGGATCGTCGGTAAAGATATATGGCAGATAATGGCGCAGGGTGATCATGATAGTTGCGCCAATGGTGTTCATTAGTAGGCATAAGTGCACCGAGGCACGGCTGGCCATTTGAACAGCCTGTAGGTCGCCTTTACCCAGTTGGTGCGAGACACGAATAGTGGTGGCAGCTCCGATACCCAATGCGAGCATAAAAGTCATGTCTGCCATCTGGTTAGCTATATGATGTGCAGCCAAGGATTCCTTGCTTATCCAGCCGATGATAATAAAAGAGGCTGTAAAGAGGAAGCACTCAACGAATGATTGCAGTCCAATAGGTGTGCCGATGCGGATTAAGTGCTTCACATCACTCCAATTAAGCATGCTGCGGTTAATAAGCGTGAAGTACTGTCTCCACCGACGGCGGGAAAACATGACCACAATAAAACAGATGGCTGTAAGGAAACGAGCAATCAGTGTGGCCAGACCGGCTCCTGCAGCTCCCATAGCGGGTGCACCCCAGTGGCCGTAGATAAAAATCCAGTTAAGGAAGATATTCAGCAGGTTGCAGGCAATAGTGATGACCATTGCGACAGTAGTGTTGTTGAGTCCCTCGAGGAACTGTTTGCATAGGCAAAAGAAGAGGAACGGCACGATAGAGAGCACTATCAGTCCGTAGTATGGTCTGGCACAAGCGACGACATCGGGTTCCTGGCCGAAGAGGTGCAGAATGGGCCAACAAGGGGCTAAGAGTAGCAAGGTAAGGAGCATGACTATCGTGGTGTATATGAGTCCGTTAGCCAGTAAGGCAGCTATTCGTTCTTTACTCTCTTGAGCTCCTTCTGCGAAGCCAACGATAGGCGTGATAGCCATCAGTGTGCCCATCGCGAAGACCATAACGGTGAAGAAGATGGCATTGGAGAAGCTGACAGCCGCTAAGTCGGCAGTACTGTAGTGTCCGACCATAATAGAGTCGAACAAGCCTACTAACGCGGCACCGAGCTGCGTGAGCATGACAGGAAAAGCCAACCGTAGATTACGGCGGTAGTAAGGTCGATATTTAGCGAACGAATAAATCATTGTTGAGGGTTCAAAAAGTGCCGTTTTGTTTGGAAACGGCACTTTTTGATTGTATTGCCTCGTGTGTAAGATTACTTATTGAGAGCAAGCGCTACATTCACAGCGCAAGCTACTGTGCAACCTACCATCGGGTTATTACCGATACCGAGGAAGCCCATCATCTCTACGTGTGCAGGCACAGAGCTGGAACCAGCGAACTGTGCGTCGGAGTGCATACGTCCGAGGGTATCCGTCATTCCATAGGAAGCAGGACCTGCAGCCATATTATCCGGGTGCAAGGTACGACCTGTACCGCCACCGGAAGCTACGCTGAAGTATGGTTTGCCGGCAAGTACGCGCTCTTTCTTATAAGTACCTGCAACAGGGTGCTGGAAGCGAGTCGGGTTGGTCGAGTTACCGGTGATGGAGACATCTACGTTCTCATGCCAGAGGATAGCCACACCTTCGCGCACATCGTCTGCACCGTAGCAGTTGACTTTCGCGCGAGGACCGTTGGAGTACGCTTTGCGGCGTACCTCTTTGAGCTCACCCGTGAAGTAGTCAAACTCTGTTTGCACATAGGTGAAACCGTTGATACGGCTGATAATCATTGCAGCGTCTTTTCCCAGACCGTTGAGGATGCAGCGGAGGGGTTTCTGACGTACTTTGTTAGCCATTTCTGCGATTTTAATAGCGCCTTCAGCGGCAGCGAAAGACTCGTGTCCAGCGAGGAAAGCGAAGCACTCGGTCTCTTCGCGGAGCAGACGAGCAGCCAAGTTACCGTGACCTATACCTACCTTGCGGTCATCAGCTACGGAGCCCGGGATACAGAAAGCTTGCAATCCGATACCGATAGCCTCAGCAGCGTCAGCAGCGTTCTTGCAGCCTTTCTTGAGGGCGATAGCCGAACCTACCACGTAAGCCCATTTAGCGTTCTCGAAGCAGATACGCTGTGTCTCTTCGCAAGTCATATATGGGTCGAGTCCATATTGCTCGCAGATTTGGTTAGCTTCTTCAATTGATTTAATGCCGTTGGCATTCAGTGCGGCGAGAATCTGTTTCTCGCGGCGGTCTTGCGACTCAAATTGTACTGGACGTATCATAGCATTACTCCTTTCTTGGGTCAATAGATTTAACTGCGCCCTGCTCTTTGGTTGTACGACCATAAGTGCCGGTTACTTGTTTGAGTGCCTCGTCAGCCGGCACACCTTTCTTGATAGCTTCCATGAATTTGCCCATATGAACATATTCATATCCACAGATTTCGTTATCCTCGTCGAGGAACTCTTTGGTGATGTAACCCTCAGTGAGTTGGAGGTAACGCGGACCTTTAGCCTTGGTGGAATAGAGTGTACCACATTGTGAAACGAGTCCTTTACCGAGGTCTTCGAGTCCAGCACCGATGGTCAAACCGCCCTCGGAGAAAGCCGATTGTGTACGACCGTAAACGATTTGGAGGAAGAGTTCGCGCATAGCGGTATTAATAGCATCGCAAACGAGGTCGGTGTTGAGCGCCTCGAGGATGGTCTTGCCGGGCAGGATCTCAGATGCCATGGCAGCTGAGTGTGTCATTCCGGAGCAACCGATGGTCTCCACCAATGCTTCTTCGATAATACCGTCTTTTACATTGAGACTAAGTTTGCACGCACCTTGTTGCGGAGCGCACCAACCGATACCGTGAGTCATACCCGAGATGTCTTTAATCTCTTTGGCTTTTACCCACTTACCCTCTTCAGGGATTGGAGCCGGTCCGTGATGAGGACCTTTGGCTACCTGGCACATGTTCTGTACCTCTTTGGAATAAATCATAAGCGTAACGTTTTTTGTTGGGTTATATTGTATTAATACTCTTTCAAAGGATATGGTTCAGCCTTTTTCTCCAGCGCTTTCCATGTGTTGCAGCACCATTGTTCGATGCGCTCGACGCCGTTACCGGCAGGCCAAGCCTCGTAGCCGGATGAATAGACGGATTTACGCGAGTCAAGGAACGTGATATAGATATTCCACGACCTTCCGTCCAGCACATCCCACTCGGACCGATAGTCGCGTTGGTAGGAGCACATCTGCTCCTCGTTTACGATGGGCCAAATCTGCTTCACATAGTCCACCGGCACTTCTACACGCCGTGCTTCCGTGCGATGGCACTTAGAGGCGTTGATGAGCCAATATTGCTGATTTTCCCGATCATATTCAAGTTTAAAGTGCCATATTGGCTCCGCCATACTACCGGATTCGTGATATTCCAGATGTTCTGCTACCGGCGGCACCATCTTTTCCCACAAATTCTCCAGGTACTTCTCCAGGCGATGGATACCTTTGCCACCGTCAGGCATGACGTTATCACCTCCTGTATAGAGTTTGCCTTCCTTGAAGCGTACGTCCAGAAGCCACATGTATCCATCGCGGATATCAAATGTAGGTGTATAGGACTCCTTGTACTTAGTCATTTTCTCCTCTTGGATAATCTGCCATAGTTCCTCGGCTGTTGCTTCGGGCACTTGTACTTTCTTGCCCTCTTCGTCGCGATAGCCCAGTATTCGCGTCAGGTAGCAAGTTCCGTCCTCGGTACGCTCAAAGATATACTCGGTACGATTGCGCATCTCAGACAGGCGATATTGCAGATAGGTCACGGGGCCTGTCTGTGCAGCAGATTTCTGGCAACTGAATAGACTCATAAGAAAAATGATTATTAGTGCGGTTATCATCGTGTTAATGATTTAGATAGTGCTATGTCGTAAGCTTTGCGGTAGTACTTAAAGAAGGACTTCCACTCGGCTTTTTTGGATAATTGTAGGGCCGCCTTGCGTGCTATTTCGATGTTCTCCGCCGGTTGTAAGAGGAACTGCTGCACATTGCGGGCGATATTCGTCACCACCTCATCGAAGTTACTATCCGTACGGTGGATGACTGCGACGCCATCCTTGAGTTCGTACGCTCCCTCGCTTTTTGCCCAAGCACCAAAGCCTGCAACGTCGGTAGTAATTGTCGGCACGTGGAAGGCGATACTCTCCAGCGGCGTATATCCCCAAGGTTCGTAGTAGGACGGGAAGACCGTTATATCCATTCCGATGAGCAGGTCGTAGTAAGTCAATCCGTCTAACGGCTGCAGCTCACGTTTATTAGGCAGCGAGTGTCCGTTGAGGTAGTACGGGATACAAATGACCGTCACGCGCCCAAATCGCATCACCGGTTTATCGAGGTAGGGCACCATGACGAATGCTATCACTTCGCCTTCTGAGAATAGTCCCGAGTAGGCATTGCATGGTGGCATATGGTAGAGCATATCGCCCAGCCGCTCCATTGATTGGAAGAAAGCGTCTATACCTTTGTTCTTCCATTCTTGTCGTCCTGCTATTGCGACGAGCAGGCTGTTATCCTGCAGTCGTTTCTGAAGCAGCGCTTCAGCCGAGCGGATTAGTGCTGCGCGTGCTGTCGCACGGGCACGGTCAAACGCTTTTCCTACCGGCACAAAGCCCGGTTCGAAGCCGTTGGGGGTGACTATATCAACAGGTTTGTCGAGTAGCTGTTTGCACTCTTTGGCGGTAATATCGCTCACGGTGGTGAAGCAATCGGCCCATCGCGCAGCCATTTTCTCCACCGAGTGTTTGCTGACCATATTGAGTTCTTCCGCCATCTGGTCTCCGTGGAAGCCCTCGAAGCAGTCGTATAGCGGTTTGCCGTTACCGGCTATCGAACGACCGATACCTGTTGCGTGCGTTGTGAAGAGTGTTCCAATCTTCGGGCAGTGCTGACGAAGGTAGAAGATGGAAAAGGCAGTCTGCCACTCGTTGGCATGAGCCACAATCTTCGGGTTATCGGTCTTGGTTTTCAGGTAATCTGCCAGCGACGCCATTACTTGTCCTGCGGCATAGCCAAAGAGACAGCTCTCGTCGTAATCGCCATAGGCAGCATGACTGCGCACACCGAATTTCTCCCAAGCCCAAGCGTAGATAGCATTTTTCTCGGGCCACAGGTTCTCTGCACCAAGCAGAATAGCAATCGGTTCTCCGGGCACCGCCCAACGACCTATGCGGATAGGGATACGGGGATCTTGCACCTTGCGCCAAGCGGATAGAAGGGACTTATCTTCCTTAAAATAAATATCACTATGTTTGCCGAAGTCGGGTCCGAAGAAGAAGACCTTATCGGGATGTTCTTTTTGCATAGAGGCTGCGCGAGTGGATAGCACGGCATAGATACCGCCTACTCGGTTACAGACCTCCCAAGATGTCTCAAATATATAATCAGGGTTGAGCATATTATTCGTGTACTGTATTAGGTGCAATAGTTTTCAGGTATTCTGCGGGATAGGCCGGTCTGTCGGGATAGAGCGGCTGGTTAAACCGGTCGCGCAGGAAAATCTCGTTCTCGGCTTTATATTCCTGTCCGTCGCGGTAACGGGTCATCAGATAGATAGCGAGTTTCTGCCAATCGGCTACCACGGCTTCGGCTTGCGAGCAAGCATAGTCAGTGAGGTCGCCGGTAAGATTCGGCACTTCGCTGTTGAACTTATTCTCCCAGTACTGTTGGTGACGGATTATATCCTGTCGCATGACGCTATATTTCGTATAGGCCCAGTTAGCTACGATATTAAATACCCACCAAGCGCTGGTCCAAGAGAAGGTCACCAGGTCACCGTTACCCTCGCGTAAGCAGTCGGGAACACGTGTCATGGTCGGGAAGAAGGGCATATAAACGTTCGTAGCGGCATCGTCCACGCCGAACCAGAAGACACCACCAGTCTTGCTGTTGCTGTTCATCTGCGAGACATAGGACCAGCCGGTCTGCTGTGTTGCAGTAGGCCGCTCGTACCAGTATTGCACGCTGTCCACTTTAAAGCCGAGTTTGCCGTAACGCAGTTTGCTGTTCCACGGACCGGAACCGGCTGATTGTGTTATATCCAGCGGTGTATCGTCGTAGTGGTCACGCATACAGTTCTTGATATCTTGCGCCGAAATCTTGCGGTTTGGTTTGATGTAGAGCGGCATTGGCGTTCCCGCATCCTTACCTCCGGTAGCGACAAAGGTCTTGCCTGTCGCATAGTCGAAGTATTGGTCCATATCGTTTGAGAAACGACGGAAGAAGCTCCACACACGGGCTTCGCAGATATAAAGTGCCGTCAAGTCAAACGGCGCAAAGCATGCCTGATAATTGAAGTCCGCATCTTTGCCAGTGAAGTACCCTTTCTCGCGCGCGAACTTAATTATATCTTTAGACCACATGACATTGCCGTCCTTGGTGGCAACGCGCTGTCCTTTGGTTGTACGTTTGCTGTTTAGCGGCAAATAGGTTGTTCTGGCTTGGTTGGCGTGACCGCAGATACAATCGTCCGGAATACGAGTTGCGACCCAGTTAGCGCCTTTCTGTCCTTTGCCTTTACCAATTAGGTCCATTATCCAAATCTCGTTCGGGTCAGCGATGGAGAATGTCTCACCCTCGGAAGCGTAGCCATATTCTTCGACGAGCGACACCATACAATCAATGGCTTCGCGGGCGGTTTTGCAACGCTCCAAAGCGATATACATGAGGCTGCCGTAATCGATACCGACTGTGTCCCACAACTCTTCGCGTCCGCCCCAAGTCGTTTCGCCGATTGTGAGCTGGTGCTCGTTCATATTACCTACCACGTTGTAGGTGTGCGCCACTTGCGGGATAAATCCCTGGGGACGGTTGCTATCCCAGTCGCGCACTTCGCGCATACTTCCCGGCTGATGGTCAGCAGCTGGAGAGAAATGCAGGAAGCCGTATAGCGTATAACTGTCAGCGGCATAAGAGATTATGGTGGAGCCGTCTGTCGAAGCGTCTTTGCCGACGAGGAAATTCGTGCAAGCAAAGGCTGGTGCCAACATGAATGTAGCGACTACGAGAGGTAAAATGCGTTTCATTAACATCGTATTTTAGATTTAGCGTGCAAAAATACTGCTTTTTTTTCATATATGCAAATATTTTGCATGAAAAGTGCAGAAAACCGTAATTTCCTGCACTTTCTAAGACATCCGGAAAAATTGTATAATGATTTCAGGAAGTTATCCGCATTTCACCGGGACTATTGCGGGACTTTTTGCGTTGAACAAAAAGTCGGGTTATTCTACTTCTTGTCCGGAGAATTTGCGTCCTTGTGTATTCGGGTTCAAGGTCCTCGCTCCTCCGACTTTTTTGTCATATCTGCAAATAAAAAACACATTTTTTGTTCAAAATTTTGTATATGTCACAAAAAAGCAGTACTTTTGCACGCATTTTTGAAAAACGAGTTATTATCGATGAAGAATTTTGTTGAAGAATTACGTTGGCGAGGCATGCTGCAGGATATCATGCCGGGAACGGAAGAACAGTTGAACAAAGAAGTGACGGCGGGCTATGTAGGCATCGACCCGACGGCAGACAGTCTGCATATCGGTCACTTATGCGGTATTATGATGCTTCGTCACTTGCAACGTTGCGGTCATAAGCCGATAGCGCTTATTGGTGGTGCAACCGGAATGATTGGTGACCCAAGTGGCAAGAGTGCCGAGCGTAATCTGTTGGACGAAGCGACGTTAGCGCATAACGTAGCACATATCAAAGCGCAGTTAGAGAAGTTTCTGGACTTCCACTCCAATGAGCCAAACGCAGCCGAGCTGGTGAATAACTACGATTGGATGAAGGACTACACCTTTATTAATTTCACGCGCGATATAGGCAAGCTGATTACCGTTAACTACATGATGGCGAAAGACAGTGTGAAGAAGCGCTTTAACGGCGAATTCAACTGCGGTATGTCGTTCACGGAGTTCACGTACCAACTGTTGCAAGGGTATGATTTTGCGTATCTCAATAAGCACAAAAACTGTAAACTGCAGATGGGTGGTTCGGACCAATGGGGCAATATCACGACGGGAATGGAGCTGATAAAGAAGCTGAACGGCGGAGAAGCGTTTGCCCTCACGTGCCCGTTGATTACCAAAGCCGACGGTGGTAAATTCGGTAAAACTGAAAGCGGCAATATCTGGCTTGACAGACGCTACACGAGTCCGTATAAGTTCTACCAGTTCTGGATGAATGTGTCGGACGAGGATGCTAAACGTTATATCAAGATCTTCACCTCGCTGGAGAAAGACGAGATCGATGCGCTTATCGCGGAACAGGAAGCTGCGCCGCATCTGCGCGTGCTGCAAAAACGTCTGGCGAAGGAAGTGACGATTATGGTGCATAGCGAGGAAGACTACAACAAAGCCGTTGAAGCAACGAATATTCTGTTCGGTAATGCGACCGCGGATGCGCTGCGCTCGTTGGATGAAGAGACTTTCTTGCAAGTGTTTGACGGCGTTGAGACATACGAGATTAGTCGCGCTGAGTTGGAAGCCGGTGTTGGTCCGTTGGACTTGCTGGCAGAGAAGACGGCTATTTTCCCGAGCAAAGGTGAAGCGCGTAAGATGATACAAAGCAATGGTTTGTCGCTCAACAAAGAGAAACTGACGGACCCGCAGACGCCGCTGACGGCGGACGCGCTACTCAATAATAAGTACCTGCTTTTCCAGAAAGGGAAGAAAAATTACTACCTTGTAGTGGCAAAATAAGTTTTTTTTGCATTTTTTTGCGAAAAAATTTTGTCAGTTCAAAAAAAAGCTGTATTTTTGCAGCCGCTTTGCCGAAAGGCGAAGTATGAACGGTGCCTAATCGTATATCGGTAGTACATCAGATTTTGGTTCTGAGGGGCGAGGTTCGACTCCTCGTTAGGCAACTCGCTAAGACTAAAACTCGCGCGATTCCCGGCAAGCCGGTCATAAAGCGCCACGTTTTGTCCTACGCTCTCCCCAGAAAATAACATTTCCCGGGGGCCCCGAAATAAATTGGCCGTAAGGCTTTTTTTATGTGATGATAAGTAGGGCTAGTCACGAGCGTCATGTATGATGTATAATGTATGATGTATAAATTGCCCGAATAAAGTAACAAAAACAAACAAATGAAAACTTTTGAATTAGTAGGTACTCCTCGTTCTGAGTACGGCAAGAAAGCTGCAAAGGCTTTGCGCAAAGAAGAGCTTGTTCCCTGCAACCTTTATGGTCTGGGCAAGAACGTAACGTTCACCGTTGCAAAAGAAGATGTTCGCAAACTCATTTACACTCCAGACACGATGGTTGTAGATTTGACCATTGCTGATGCAAAGTGCAAGGCTGTTGTTAAAGAGCTGCAGTTCCATCCGGTTAGCGGTAATGTTCTCCACATTGACTTCCTTGAGGTAAATGAGAAGAAAGCCGTTACCGTTGAGATTCCTGTAACTCTGACCGGTCACGCAGCTGGTGTTAAAGCCGGTGGTAAGCTGAGTCTGGAGATGCGCAAGCTCAAAGTGAATGGTATCTATACCAATATTCCTGAGCGCGTTGTTATTGACGTAACTGAACTGGGTCTGGGTAAGAAACTTGCTGTTAGCGACGTACAAGTTGAGAACTGCAAGCTGATGAACCCGCAAGACGCTTGTGTAGCTCAAGTGAAAGTTACTCGCGCAAGCGCAACTGCTGAAGAGACCGAAGCTGCTGAGTAATGAGTAAGTACCTGATTGTCGGGCTGGGCAATATCGGAGACGAATATCGCGACACTCGGCATAACATAGGTTTCAAGATGTTGGACGCTTTTGCTGAGGCGTCCAACATTGCTTTTGAGGACAAGCGTTACGGTTTTGTCGGTCGTGGTCGTGTGAAGAACGCGGAGCTTGTTCTGCTTAAGCCGTCCACATTTATGAACCTGAGCGGTAATGCGGTGCGATATTGGATGACGAAGGAGAATATCCCGCTGGAGAATCTGCTGGTGTTAGTGGACGACCTTAATCTACCGTTTGGAACGATACGTATTCGCAAACAAGGTAGTGACGGCGGACATAACGGCTTGAAGCATATTGAACAGGTATTGTGCACGCCTAATTACGCGCGCGTGCGGTTCGGTATAGGGAACGAGTACACACGCGGGACGCAGATCAATTATGTGCTCGGCACGTGGACAGAGGAGGAAGAGAAAGCCCTGCCCGACCGACTGAATATCGTGAAGGATATTATCCCGTCTTTCTGCCTTCAAGGCATTGACCGGACGATGAATCAATACAATAACAAGTGACCCGTCTGAAGACTATCTGGCAACACCCGTGGATTGTTGCGGCTTGTAACATTCTGCTTGTGATGGCGTTATATACGCTGTCACGGCTTGTTTTTGTATGGGTCAATCACGATTTGTATCCGGATATCAGCGCAGCACACCTTGGTGAGATGTTACGCGGAGGTTGGCGGTTCGATCTGACGGCGTTGTTATATCTCAATTCGCTGTATCTGATTTTGATGCTGCTTCCGCTGCCACCGTTTATTCGCAACAAGAAGGCGTATCAGACAACAGCAACTTGGTTCTACTGGGTGCCGAATATTATCGGGCTGCTGGTTAACTGCGTGGATATGGTGTATTTCCGTTTCACGGACCGTCGCACGACGTGCACGTTCTTCTCGGAGTTCCAAAACGAGGGGAATCTGTTGTCTATCTTCTGCCAATCGGTGGTGCAGTACTGGTATGTGACGCTGTTTGCGCTTATCGCTTGCGCGCTGCTTGTGTTGCTGACGCGGAAGAAATCGGTCAGCAGCTATCGGTGGTCAGCTGTCAGTTACTATATCTGCGAGCTGGCACTGATGTTAGCAACTATCTATTTTGTGATTATCGGTATTCGTGGCGGATTCGGTAAGTACACCCGTCCTATTACGATATCGAACGCGCTGCAATACACCAATTCGCCCCGCGAGACGGCGATTGTGCTCAACACCCCTTTCTCGCTGATGAAGTCGTTAGAGAACGAGACGTATGTCCATCCGCATTATATGTCCGACGCGGAGATGGAGCAAATCTTCTCGCCGGTTCATACACCTTCGGCGTTGGGCATTCAACACTCAAACGACAATGTTGTTGTCCTTATTCTCGAATCTTTCGGCAAAGAGTATATCGACGCGGGTTATACGCCGTTTCTCGATTCACTCTTTCAGCACAGTAAGACGTACCGTTATTCGTACGCCTCGGGTCGTAAGTCGATAGATGCGATGCCGTCGGTGTTGTCGTCTATACCGATGCTGATTGAGCCGTTTATTGTCACGCCCTACTCCACTAACCAAGTCTCGTCTATTGCGGACTGTTTGGGTCGTGAGGGTTACACGACGGCTTTTTTCCACGGCGCACCGAACGGTTCGATGGGTTTTCAGGCTTATGCGCGAGCAGCGGGGTTTGGTGCGTATTACGGCATGGATGAATACGATGGTCCGGAGGCTTTTGACGGCACCTGGGCTATCTGGGACGAGGAGTTTCTGCAGTACTATGCTCGCACGATGTCCTCGATGCGTGAACCGTTTATGACGGCTGTTTTCACGGCATCAAGTCATCATCCTTTCCGTGTGCCGAAGCGTTATGAGGGTGTATTCCCTCAAGGTCCGCTGCCTATCCATCAGTGTATCGGTTACTCTGACAACGCCTTGCGTAAGTTCTTTGATTATGCCAAGACGCAGCCGTGGTATGACCACACGCTTTTTGTTATCACGGCCGACCATACGAACGAGAATGCTTTGCCAGCATACAATAACGCGCGCGGACTGTTCTCGGTGCCTATCGCGTTCTATTATCCCGGCCGCGAGTGGAATACGCCCTACGACGAAGAGCAAGCTGTCAGTCAGGTGGATATAATGCCGTCGGTGTTAGCTTTTTTAGGATATGGCAAGCCGTTCTTTGCTTTCGGTGAGGATGCACTGACGCAGACGAAGCAACATCCTTATGCGGTGTGCTACAATCACCCAATGTATCAGATTATGTCGGCCGACACGCTTATTCTCTACGACGGTCAGCGTCCGGCTACCAACGATATGGAGCGCTATCTGCAGGCGTATATACAGCAGTATATCTCGCGTATGATATCTAACCGATTAACTGTTAACGATGGAAGAGAGAGTCGATAAATACCTATTCGCCATGCGCATCTACAAGACGCGCTCTATTGCTGCGGACGCCTGCAAAAAAGGCCGTGTCACAATGCGAGGTGTGGAGCTTAAGCCGTCTCGCACGTTCAAGATAGGCGATACGTTCTCTGTACGCAAAGGCCCTATTACCTACTCCTACGAGGTGCTGCGATTGAGTGAGAACCGTCTTGGTGCCAAGCTGGTAGCAGATTATATGCGGGATATTACCGCGCCTGACCAACTGGAGTTATTGGAGTTGGCTCGCCTCGCGGGTAAGTCGGGCCGAGACAGAGGAACAGGTCGCCCAACCAAGAAGGACCGTCGCGAGATAGAAGTATTCTTCTCCGACGATTACGATGAATACTTAGACGATTTTGAAGACGATGAAGAGTAAGAAAGACAATATCGCCGAGTACATTCTGTACTTATGGCAAATAGAGGACTACCTGCGTGCTTTTCCGGAGAAGGCGTCCGAGAGTACGGAGTTGATGGAGCTGTATGATATGATGCATATGGAAGGCATCGTCGGTGGTGGTCATCTGCAGTTAGCGCAGAACGCGCTGTCAGAGTTGGAGGACCTGCATAGCGAATTACTGGACACGGAAGCCCCGTATCGGGCGGTGATTATGCACCTGCAGCCGACACTCAATATCCTGAAGGCGAAGACCGACCGACCGAATATGTCGGATGTGGAAGCGTGTCTGGTTCTACTCTATCAGATTATGATGCTGCGCCTGCAAAAGAAAGAGATAACGCCGGAGACGGAAGTGGTGGTGAAGGATGCGACGCAGCTGCTGCGGTTCTTAAGTAAGACGTACTATGACAACGAAACAGCGGTTTGAGTCCATACTGAGTTGGTTTGCGGTCAATATGCCTATCGCCGAGTCCGAGTTGCATTTCGCCAACCCGTTTCAGCTGCTTGTGGCCGTTATCCTTAGTGCGCAGTGTACGGATAAGCGGGTCAATATGGTGACACCCGCATTGTTTGCGGCCTATCCGACGCCGGAAGATATGGCTCAGGCGACTCCAGCCGACGTGCTGACGTATATCCACTCGGTGAGTTATCCGAACTCTAAGGCGCAACATCTTGTAGCGTGTGCTAAGCGTATCGTAAGCGTGTATAACGGCGCGGTGCCGGATAATATTGAGGACCTGCAGACGCTGCCGGGAGTAGGACGCAAGACGGCGAATGTCGTTTGTGCCGTTATATGGAACCAGCCGACGATGGCTGTTGATACGCATATCTTCCGCATCTCCGAGCGTCTGGGTCTGACCACACACAGTAAGACCCCGTTGCAGACGGAGAGGCAGCTTGTTAAGTATATTCCGTCAGAGATTATTCCCAAAGCGCATCACTGGCTTTTACTTCACGGCCGGTATATATGCCAAGCCCGCAAGCCGAAATGTTCAGCTTGCGGACTTCAACCTTTCTGTCGTTATTTTGCGACTCTTTAGTCAGCGTCTTGTACCCGTCGGCCCATCATATATAAGGAATCGATTGCGCAGAAGGGTGATATCGTCATCGGAGAGGAAGAGTTGGTTGCGGAGATATTGGTCCATTCCTCCGAACTCGCGGTCGATAAGCTGCAGCGTGCTACGGAAGTTCTTCGTACTAACTCCCATGAAAGCCTGCACCACATCTATCTCCGGTTCGCCGCCACCGAGACTGACAACATCGTAGCTCAGTCGCGCCACCAAGTCCTTATACGCTGCGTTGGACAGGTCGAAGTCCTCAATGATGACGTCTTGCGGCACACCAAGCGCAGAGAGAATAAACGCTGCGCCCCACCCTGTGCGGTCCTTTCCTTGGAAACAATGCCACAGCACACCTCCGTCTTCAGGCGCCTCGATGATGAGCCGTAGGAAAGCGGCATACTGCAGCTGCGAGTATTCGCTGCGGATAAGTGAGGGATACATATCCGCCGCCATCTCTTGTACCTCAGGGTAGAAAGAGTAATTGACTATATGCCGCTCGAGGTTGAGGAACGCTTCCTGCGGAATAGCCTGTCCGGACTGACGCTCCTCACTGAGGTCAATAGTGGGTAGCAGATGGTGCGTCGCACCCTCCACCTCTCTATCGGGCAAGAACTCCGCCTCACCCAACGACCGGAAATCAAAGACGCGCGACAGATGGTACTCGTCACGCAGACGCTGTATATCTCGATCCGTAGCGTCGTGCAAATGCGCAGTGCGCAAGATGCGATGCGCACGCACTTGCCGGCCATCGGCAGTCGGCATGCCACCTAAATCGCGGGCGTTAACAATATTATCAAACAGGACTTCCAATGCGTACTATTTAGTGTTTAAAAACTTCATCAATTAGGTGTACCAACTCTTTATAGGCGAAGGTGTCAGACAGCTCGCTCAGGGACTCGGCGAGGCCGCGGTAGTGCCACTCGTGATCGGCCTTATCCTTGGCGTGGAAAATCTTCCACAGCTCGTCGCCCTTCACTGCATAGTCGCGGGCTATTGCGCGCATGTTACTGAGTTTATCGCCCAGCGCCACAATCTTCGCGTCATGCGGAGCGGCTGCCAGTCGGTCAATAGCCGCCTGCTTGCGGGCGTGCCAAGTAGCCTCTTCATCACCATTTGCAGCATCGAACACTTCACCGTTAATCTGGTCGCTCTCGGCATGCACCAACTCCGCTATGCGGTCACCGAACTCGCGACGGATATCGTCCACCGTGACATCCGTGTCCTCTATCGTGTCGTGCAACGCCGCAGCCGCTAACAACTCCTGGTCCGGCGTGATAGTTGCCACTATCTCCACCGCCTCCATCGGGTGAACAATATACGGGAAACCCTTACCGCGACGCTCCGTGTTATGATGCGCCTTGACCGCAAAAATAATCGCACGGTCCAATAACTCCGTATCTAAATACTTATTCGCCATAAACTCTAAACCCTAAACGCTAAACCCTAAACTCTAAACGCTAATACACCGTTCCTTCGAGCATTGCACGGAATTCAGGCATCGGACGATGGGTATCGCGCTCGATGATAAGTGTCTTTAACCCGGCATAAATCTTCACCTCTTTCATCACTTCGTCCATGTTTGCATTAGGACCAAAGTACTCCGCTGCGAAAGCGTCCCAGAAGCGCGCTGCGGTGGCGTTGGACATATGGTACTGCATCATCGTCCACTCCTCGTTATTGAGGCAGCAGCACAGATAGACCATGCCGATATCGAACATCGGATAGCCGTAGCAGAAATCGCCCAAGTCGATGAAGTACGGCGTGCGGACTCCGTTCTGCTCGGTGAAGATTCCGTTACTGAACTGTAAGTCGCCGTGAATAGCGGTGTCGCAGTCCGGTGCGGCGGCGATGAAAGCGTGAATCTTCGCTTTCTGCTCGTCGGTGAAGAACGGATTATCGGCCAGCATCTTATACAGCCGGTCTTTGACGCACTCGAACTGCGTCGTGTCCACATGTGTAGCATGCAACTTCTTGCACAGCTGTGCAAACTCGCGCGCATACTCCTCCGTGTGCTCCGGGTCGTCACCACAAGCGCGAGAATAGGATTTCTTGCCCTCTATACGGCGGAAACGAATACCCAACCGCTCGCCATCCGTTACCAGATCGCCGGGCTCGGGAGTTGGAATACCCATCTCATACACTTTCTGCGCCAACTCGAGCTCCAACTGCGCCGCCTCGAAATTGCGGAAGTACATCTTCAGCATAATCGACGGATCGGTCTTGTGGTTATAACTGTCGCCATTAGCACCTTCGCCGGTGCGGACGTAGTCGTTCAAATCAATCTTTATCGGTGTCATAGTTGTAATGATTTTGCTTGTTCGTAAGTCATTTGTGCCAGTTCCTCGTTCTGCGAGTTGTGACCGTTCAGCGTATTGAACAGCCGCAGCAATCCCATCTTGCCGCCTCCTTGACTGAGAATGCACACGATGCATATATTCTGCAGTCCCACAGCCGACGAGATAATATCCAAGTCCGTGTTACCCAATTGGTGTCGTGCCAGACGGTAAGCGGCCTCTTCGTACTGTCGGATAAGTCGGTTCACATCGCCTAAGGTGTTGCACTCCAGCGCCTTGAGCACACGCAGGTAGCGCACAAGCGGCACCTCCTGTATCTCCGCCTGGTTGATAGCGGCGATACGCTTATTGAGCCTGTCGAGCGGACGCGCCTCGAGGTAACTGCGGAATGTGTCACCGTCCAGCATCACATCGTCCAACTTGCCGTTCTTAACGAGCTGTTGTACGCGACGACGGTAGTCCGTTATCTCTGTCCGGATACGACTGAACTCATCGTCCGCCAACTCCAATATACCTGCCAAACGGTTAATACGGCGCAAGTACTCATGCGGTATCTCCACACCCGTCTTGTAGCCGATATCGTGATTGATGGCTGCCCAGGCGTGTTGTAAGGTCGTGCGCAGCTGCAACTCAAACCGGTAGTCGTATCCCGGAAGACGGCAGATATAGTGCAGCGAGTTATAGCCGAAACTGTCGAGCTCATGCAACTTGCGCTTGTCCACGGAGTTGGTCCAGTCCACTTCAAACAGTTGCTCCGCCATCGCCGCTATGCGGTCCACATCGTCCGTATAGAACGTGATGATACGCGCTCCGAGGATATCCGTAATGTCGCTTAGCGTCGCGTACTTAGCACCCTTCAGCGCCAACTTACCCGCCAGACTCTCTTCGGTCTTGATACGCGAATCAATAGCCGTGACGATAATGCCGTTCTTGGCCAAGGCTTCGTGAAGACGCTGCATCACTTCGCCTTGCATCTTCGCGAACACAGGTAGCGCCGAGCGGTACTCGTCCAATATCATTTCGCTGTGCAGGTCCATAATCAGATAATCTCAAACAGACTGATGAAGCCCGTCATCATAAACACTTGCCTAATGTCGGCATTGATAGCTCTCACCTGCAGCTTGCCGCTCTTGGCAGCAGACTCTTTACGCAGGGTCAGGAACAGACGCAAGCCCGATGACGATATATACGCCAACTCGCTGCAGTCCAGCACGATATGCTTATCTGCCTGTTCAGCCAACGCCTGGATATCCGGCGTTATCTCTGCTGCTGCTGCCGTGTCCAAACGGCCCGCTAAACGAGCAACGATAGTGTTGTCCTCTTGTTCAATCTTGATGTTCATATACTATAGTTTTTTAGTCAATGTTAAGATATTTCTGTTGTCCTTACGCTCATAGTGTATCGAGTCCATAATCTGTCGCACCAGATGTATTCCCAGTCCGCCTATCGGTCGCTCTTCGGCTGACAGCGTCAGGTCCGGTTCGGTCTGTGCCGTCGGGTCAAAGGGTATTCCCGAGTCGCTGATGGTGAACGTTATCTGCTCGGCAGAGTGTTCTGCCTCCACCAGCACTTGGCCGCTACTACCCGGATAGGCATAGAGCATCACATTGCTCACCGCCTCCTCTAACGCCAAGTTAATCGGCATATTCAACTCCTGCGGCAGGTCCAGCGAATCAATCCACTCGGCGAGTGTAGGAATCTGCTGTATATCGTTGCGCATCACCAGCGAGTGGTGATTGGTCGGCGTCAGTCGCTTGGAGTTGAACCGCACTGCGAACATCGTCAGGTCGTCGCTCTGCTGCGCTTGACCGACAAAAGCATGCACTGCTTCTTGCATATCCGCTATCATCGTTCGCGGTTCCTGTAACCCGTCACTCGTCGTCTGTAACCGCTCCGTGATACGCTCCAATCCGAACAACGCATGGTTACTGTCCTCCGCTTCCGTCAGACCGTCGGTGTAAAGGAACAGTGTGTCCCCTACCGCCAACTGCGTCATCTGCTCTTCGTACGGATAATCCGCCATCACGCCCAACGGCAAGTTCGCCTTGCAGGGGATGCTTTCGACTTTTGACTTTTGACTTTCGACTTTTATTGGCTCATCATGACCTGCGTTGCAGTAACGCAGCTTCCCCGTGTTCAGCTCTAAGATACCGAGGAAGAGCGTGACGAACATATTCTGGTCATTACCCTCGCCGCTAAGCGAGTTATTCATCTGCGTCACCACCTGCGCCGGACTGTCCAAGTAGGATGTGAAACTGCGGAAGAGCGAGCGTGTCATCGCCATCACTAACGATGCCGGAACACCCTTGCCGCTCACGTCACCGATGCAGAAAAAGAGCTTGTTCTCGCGCAGATAGAAATCGAACAGGTCGCCTCCTACCTCCTTGGCAGGAATAACCACTCCGTACGCACTGAGGTTGGGCACATCGTCAAACGGCGGAAAACGTGTCGGCAGCATCGCCATCTGGATGCCACGAGCTATATTCAACTCGCTCTCCATACGCTCCTGACGGTTGCTCAGATTAACAACACGAATCAGATTCTGCGCCGCGCGGTATATGATGAACAGCAGCACCATCAGACCTAACAGCATCATCAGCGACACAATCAACCCCACCCTACGCAAGTCTGCGTAGATGACATCGTCCGGAATAACAATCGCAATATGCCAACCCGTATCGTCTATCTCGCGGTCAAACGTGCGGTACTTGCGGCCGGGTATGGTATCGCCTATCGGCACAATCGTTTCGCCGGACTCCGAGGTAATCGAGTAGAAACTGCCCTCATACACTTGCAAGTACTCCGACATATTCTGCAGGTACCCGAGCGATAGGTCCACACACACGACTGCCACCACGTCGCCTTTGCTGTTGCGCACAGGATGCGAGCAGCTCACCACGAACGTGCGCGAACCCGAATCGTCCAAGTACGGCTCGCACCACCAGCAGCTGTCTATGCGCAATCCGTTCTGGAACCACTCCATCTGTGTGTAGTCATGCTCCGCGCTGCCTATCTGACGGGTGTAGATACTGTCCTCGGAGATACGGCTACTGCACGCCTCGAAGAACGGCTTACCCTTAAAGTACCCAGGCACATAGGCGACGGCGACGCTACTGGTGTTCTCCAGCGCCCCCACTATCGAGCGCGTGGCTGCAAAAATCGAATCCGGACAGTCCACATGCTTCTCGGCTAACATAGCCAGCATCTGCGCTGCCGTCTCCATCTCAATCGTGTGCGTACGTATCTCTAACTCCGCACGGCGCAACTCCTTCTGCGCATTCTCTTCTGCCGCCTTCTCTAATACATGGCGCGTGTAGAAATACTGCACACAGGCCGTGCCTTCTAATATCACTGCCGCCACTATTAGTATCCACAAGCCGCTGCGCGACTTCGGCAATATCTTCTTTTTGTCTTTCATCCACTAAACGCTAAACCCTCTTCGCCATTCTCTTCGCCATGCCCATTGCCCCTGTCGGACAAACAAGTCGGCATAAGTGGCATCCTACGCACTTCTGGCCGATAATCTTCGGCTTGCGGTCCTCACCAAACTCAATCGCCTGGTGACCTCCGTCCCAGCAGGATATATAGCATCGACCACAGCCGATACATTTCTCTCTGTCCACTTTCGGGAACACCATCGTCTCGCGGTCCAAGTCGTGCGGCAGCACGATATTCTTCAGCTCCTCGCCTACGAGTTTCTTGAGCTCTACAATGCCGCGCTCTGCCATATAGTGCTGCAGACCTAAAATCAGGTCGTCGATAATCCGGTATCCGTATTGCATCACAGACGTGCACACCTGTACATTGCGGCAACCGAGCTGGATGAACTCCAACGCATCGCGCCAGGTCTCGATACCGCCGATACCGCTTATATCCATGTGCTTCTCGATACCGGCCTTATGCAGAATCGGATTACCTGTCATCTCGTATATCATACGCAGCGCGATAGGCTTAACCGCCTTGCCCGAATAACCGCTCACGGTCTTCTTCTCACTCACCTCCGCCTCGTGACTCATCGTGATGGACTTAATCGTGTTGATGGCACTGATGCCGTGCGCGCCGCCGAAGAAACACGACAATGCAGGCTTGGTCAGACCCTTCACGTTAGGCGTCATCTTGGGAATAACAGGAATCTTCACCGCTGCGCTGACTATCGATGTGTAAAGGAGGATCAGTTCGTTGTTCTGACCTATATCGGAGCCCAGACCGGACAGACGCATCTGCGGGCACGAGAAATTCAGTTCCACCGCATCGCAGCCTGCATCCTCTGCCATCTTCGCCAACTCAATCCACTCTTCCTCCGTCTGGCCCATGATAGACGCAATAATACGCTTGGTCGGATAGTTCACTTTCAGCCGATGCAGAATATCAAAGTCCACCTCATACGGATTCTCGCTAAGCTGCTCCATGTTCCGGAAGCCCACAAACGGCGTTCCTTCCTTACGCATAGCATCAAAACGCGGACTCACCTCGCGGATATCCTGCTTGCTGATGGTCTTGTAGAACACACCTGCCCAGCCGGCTTCTAACGCCCGAGCCACCATCTCGTAGTTCGTGCAGACCGCCGAACTGGCCAAGAAGAACGGATTCTCGCACACCATATCGCAGAAATTCAGCTCCAGACTCGGAAGTGCTTCGGTAGTCGCTTTGCCGGCGACCTGCTGCGAGGCGTCCGCTAAACATTTTGCTTTCAACTCCGCAATCCGTATCGGCTTGTCGTAATGGATACACGCTTTCTCAGCCGCTGCTATCTCAGCGTCCGTCAACTCACTAAACAACTCACGGGCTGTCCATAAATTCTCAAATCGCAACGCACGAACAGTGCGGGCCACTTTCGCACCACAAGGAGCATTCTCGCATAACAGGCAGCGAGCCGCCTCTTCATTAATGTGTAACATGGTATATATCTTTATTCGGTTTTTTTTTCTTATATTTCAACGCGCAAAGGTACAACAAAAAAATGGAAGTACCAAATAAATTGGTAAAAAAAAACAATTTATGCTTGTATAATTGAGTTTTTTTAACGATTTAGTTGGAGTTGGCACGTTAGTGCGAACGTATTTTCGGAGGGAACCCACCCCGTAGGGGAAGGGGCGTGCCGAAATACTGCTTCACAAAAAAAGTGCAGAAAACCGTATTTTCCTGCACTTTTGTCGCTAAACGCTAAACGTTCAACGTTACAGGGCCTAGCCCTGGTAGTTGGTCCACTCACGATGCCAAACGTAATCGCGGAGCTTCTTGTACGTGCTCTGTGCCTTGAACTCGGTTTGAGCGGTGTTAAGGCTCGTCGGGTTCTTCATCACCGCCGCCGTTGCTTGTGCCACAGCCGCGAACTTGTCGAAGCGTGCCAACTCATCCGCACTGTACGGCGTCGTACGTTTGCCGCGGATTTGGGTGTACTTACGGTCGTTCTCTGCTCTGAAGCAGTACGTCACGCGACTTTTCTTTGACAACTTACCACTCACGTGGTCAACGGGATCTAAAAATACAACTTTACTCATTTTCGTTAAGGTTTTAAATTGTTAATACTTTAGTTAATTTAGCGTTTATGCGCCGCTTATTCATGAGCGGCTAAACGCCCTTTCATGCTCGCTCAGGCCGTTCGATGACCCTCGCTCGCGGCTGTTTGGTTGTTGCCTTCTAATCTAACCGAATGGGTTTTTCACTTTTTGTAAGCATAGCGCTTTTTCGTGAGGTGGTAAGCTGACTGCGTCAGCGGGGGTTGGCTATTAAGGCGCGCTGCAAACTCGTTTGTGAGCGCGATTTAAGAGACTACACTCAAGGCCGTGTAGGCCGACCACCGCGTTTTTGATTTCCTAAAACGTCTTCTTACTCGCGTCATACGACTCCACCGTCTTGGTGACTATCGTGCAAGTCGTGTCCCCGCGTTGGTAGTACTCACTCTTCGTCTCCACCACTCGGGTGACATTACAACTCACCATGCAGGTCGCCGCTATCGCGACTATCCCTGCCAATAGAAGTACTTTCTTCATAATCGTTGGTTTTCATTCGGCTGCCAGCATCTTTGATGCTACCGACCGGCCGGATAGAACTCCGTAGCGACATATGCAGGGCGTTGGGGACGCCCGAATCAGAATGGCCGGTGGC
>JAFSPA010000017.1 GCA_017443145.1 Paludibacteraceae bacterium | reverse complement strand
CGGGCATATATCCCCCCACTCAACTTCCGATGTCGCCAAATCGATATACGCGTTATTAAGCAACTCAACCTCCGCTCCTAACAATCCCCATTCCTCGCGTCGCACTTCCCGCTCGTACTTCTTGATCCACGCCATCCGCTCCGCGTCGCTGTCTATCGCAATATCGCGCCGGACACCCTCTTCCGTGTCCACAATCAACGCACTCAGCAACGCAGCTCCCGCCACGCCGCCTATCTCTATTTCCGTCTGAGCCACCTTCAGATAGTGGTCCTCATAACGCAATCGGTCGCCTATGATATAATCTTCTAACATAATCGTGGGCAAAGGTACTACAAAAATTGCACATATGCAAATTCATTTGCAAAAATATGCCGGAAGAGGCCGGTATAGGCAGAAAAGGGATAACTAAAACAAGCGGGCGACTCATTTGTTGAGCCGCCCGCTTTGTTCCTTTGTAGTTAGTTACTTGGTCACTTTACCAGCGCGCCTTGCGCATTGTAAACCTTCTCACCGCGGAGGATGAAGATCTGGCCGTCACGGAGAAAAATATTATGCCATTGCTATTAAACGCAAAATCCAGTCTGCTAATGGAAGAGGAATACTTATCAAGCCTCCATTATATTGCAGATTATTCATTGATAAACGCACACGCAATGAAGGATTATATCGGCTTGTATAAGATGCGAGACTTCCTCCGCTGATACGAGTGGCCGATTTGACCTCTACGGGGATAACTTGGTCTATATGTTCTATCAGGAATTCTATTTCAGCTTGATTGCCGCTAGTCCAATAATACGGCACGCCGTTCAGTTGAGGTACTAATGCTTGCAAAACCATATTTTCCGCCATGGCTCCACGAAACTCTTTGTACTGTTCATTGCCGGACAATACCACTTCGGGAGACAATCGTGCTAATCTTCGCAATAATCCGCAATCCAATGCGTAAACCTTAAATGCAGATAACTCGCGATAAGCGGAAAGCGGAATGCCCGGCTTGCTGACATTGTACAACCGATAAATCAATCCTGCTTCTTCCAACCAGAACAAGCCATCTTCGTATTCGCGTGCTCGTGCTCCGCTTCGCACAACATTATAAAGGAATTTACGGTTTTCTTTAGAGAGCTGAGAAGGTAATGATTGCCATAAGGCAGTTATGCGGTTTACCTCTACCGGAGTGGCATACTTGGAGAAATCTGCCTGATAAAGATATAGGATGTCACCTAAAACGCGATCCACTTCTTGCATACCTCTGTTTTCCAACAAGGCAATAACCGCTTCCGGCATCCCTCCGCATACCATATAGCGACGATAAGAATCTGTCAGTTTGGACATGATAATCTCAGGTAGATGGGAAAGAGAAAGATTTTGCTCGATGTAATCGAATGTAGAAGGGTCGGAAGCGCACAAAAATTCTCTAAATGTCAGCGGATAGAGCGACATTGTTTGCACTTTTCCAACAGGAACGGTCATGCTCTTTTTTCGCACAGCTACGCCTAACAAAGAACCGGCGGCTATAATGGCGTATTCGGGTGCATTTTCACAGAAGTATTTAAGCGAATTGAGCGCCGCTTCGGATTCCTGTATCTCATCAAAGATAAGCAATGTTCGTTACGGGACGATGGGCACAGGCACATAAAGAGCCAACTCACTTATTAGGCGTTTGGTATCTTTGGTTCGTGCGAATAAGTCGCGCAACTCCGGCATTTCGTCAAAGTTCAGTTCCGCCACGTACTCAAATTCACGTTTGCCAAATTCTCGCATTAACCATGTTTTGCCTATTTGTCGTGCTCCTTGCAGCAATAATGGCTTGCGATGCGAACTTGCTTTCCATGCTTTTAATTGCTCAAATGCATCTCTTTCTATTTGCATATCTGACCTCCTCGATTTAAAAAAACGGTGCAAAGATACTATTTTTTTTGAGTCACACAAATAAAAGTACTATTTTTGTGTAATTTTACACATTTTTGGCACTATATTTTGTGATTTTTTACACATTTTCTGCACTCGCAAGGTGCTTTAGCAGTACATTTTTGATTATCTGGACACAACACACGGGCGACTCATTCGTTGAGCCGCCCGATTTGTTTCTTTGTACTTGGTACTTAGTCCCTTGGTCACTTTATTTGACTTCCTGTCCCGTTAGGGTATATACCTTCTCCCCGCGTAGGATGTATATCTGTCCGTTACGGAGAATTTTAGTTGCCTTCTGTTCTGCGGGAATAACGCCCTCAATGGAAGTAGTAGTTCCGCTTGAACCTTCCTTAACAAGCGTCAGCTTGTATATCTGGTTTGTACCGATATAATACGCAAAATAATCGTTACCGGCAGTTTTATTAAGAGCCAAATACCGCGTGTTGTCGCCCTCAACAAACGAGAATGTATAAGTTCCATCGGTTTGCTGCTGGATAGTAAGATCCTTTCCTGTCGCGTCAAAGTTTGCAGAATTGCCGGAAGTCCAAGTACTATATCCGGCAACTGTGTGGAGTTTGTTACCATCAATCTCCCAGTAGTATTTATCAGCCAAGTTTTGGTTCACCACATCAGCCAAAACGGATGTACCGGCATCAACTGCCTGGTATCGTTTCGTAGAAGCGGAACCAAGGTCTGATGTCATATAGAACCAATTGGAAGTAGCGTTCCGTTGCGCAAGAACAATGTATCGGTTGGATTCTATCGGTGGAGTTGTTCCTTCGTCATACGGCAGGAAGAATAACTGCTCTACTTGGTTTGTACCGGAATAGAAAGCGAAGTAATTGTTATTTGTTGTAGCATTAAGCGACAAATAACGCTCTGCCGTACCGTCGTTAAAGTGTGCCAAAACTTGATTATCGGCAACGTCAAACGTAAGTAACTTACCAGTTGCATCCAGTTTTGCACTATTACCAGAAGTCCATGAGACATACTGAGTGCCGTTTTTTAGCTTCCAGTTAGTACCATCTGCCTCTAATGTCCATACGTATTTGTCCTCCAAATCTGTGATATCAATTGCATCCATGCTCTCTGTTCCTGTTGAAACTGCTTGGAAGCGCTTCGTCGAAGCCGTTCCAAGATCCGAGGTCATGTAGTACCATTTACGATCACCGTCTTTGTCACGATTTGCCACAATGACATAATTGCCGGGCTTTAATTCAAATTCTTCAGAAGGACAATCAACGACCGTGTACGAGCGCTTGCCAGCCGTGTTATTTCCTATTTGTAAGCATGAATTTTCAGTCAAACGAATATCAACAGTTTGGTTATTATCTCCATTCCATGTTGAGCCATTAACGAAAATGATATTTAAAGGATTAGTAGTAGAAGTATATGAATACCACTCTCCTTCTTTTTCAAGAGACGTCCAATTCCCTTCTGATCCATCTTGCCATGTCCAAGCAGAAATAGTCGTTCCCCAATCTGACGGCATTTTTGCTTTTATTGTTATTGGATTAGATGGAACTATTTCTTCCCCATCTGCTTTGACCACTACGTAAATAGGATTGGAGTAATAAGTACTTCCTGCAAAATGCACATTGTTATTATTGTCGCTATAAACCAATGCAAGTATATAAGTACCTGGGTCTAAATGCGACGTGCCTGTAAATGTAAGTGTACGTGTGCCTCCGGCGCTAATACCTGCAATTCCCATGTCTATTTCATAAAAATCCTCTCCTTGCGACAAGTCGCTATTATATAACACAAGCGCAGCTTTTCCATGGAAATAAGTTGACCCAGTATTCTTAAGTGTTACGCAAACCTGAGCTTGCTTTCCTTTTACCAAAGAATGATTATCGTCACTATATATTGCAAAATCCGAATATGTTTCTAATTCTGCTTGATAATACACTTTGAAAGTAGCAAGATTTACATAGTATTCTGACCCAATTATCTGGTAACCTATATCATTATTCCTATAAAATAGCGCTACATAGTATTTGCCCGGTATCAAACCAGCGTTCCCTGAAACATATGGATTTAAAGTCAATGTTCCATTCTTTGGTATTGTACAATTAGCCTGTATTGTATAGTCTGCAAAATAATTTCCATCTTTATCCAGTACCATTGCAACCACATCTCCCACAAAAGTTGAACTACCATAATTCTTAATAGAAACACTTGCTGCAATCGTCCCTCCATATTGAATAGAGTCTGAACTTAAATACCAATTGGAATTAACTTGCAGATTTGCACTGTTATTTGTTGAACGTGGTATCATATTTATTATTGCACCTTGATTTGCTGTATAATCTCCACTGTCACCACTTCCGATACCACCTGGACCAGGAATTAGTGCAGAGACCGCATAATACGCGTCATTACAATCTCCGCCCCAGCCCCAATTAAAATGAAACATATTTTGACTATCATATCCATCGCATACAAATGCATGACCACCACCGTTGCCTATCCCCCAATAAACCATTGGGTGATGAGCGTCCAATTGACCCTTAATCAAATTTATCCATTCGGTTTCAGAATAATTCTGTTTTTTTGCATTTTCTGTTGTTGCACTATACCTAAAATAGTTTACAGCAGCCGTAACTACATCATCAGCTCCTGTCGCACTGCCTGTACCTTTATTAAATTTCCAATATTTCGTCGATAAACCATAATCCATATCCATAGCAACTCCACAATGATACATCAATGTGGCCACAGCATCAACTTGTCTTGATGTACTGTTAGGAGTTAGCTCATTAGGCATATAGTCCCAATCATATATAGTGGCTCCAAAATTAGCGCTTTGTGTTCCATAGAAGGCACAATTATATTGATGAAAACCATCTCCAATTGTAGGCCATTGCCAATAGTTCATTACTTGTGCTAAAGCAGTAGCAGCACACCCGGTAACAGTCCTCTGCATTACAAGATAATTAAAGGGGCACTTGTTGTTATAATATGGAGCCTGACCCCATATAGTTTGTACAAGTGGCGAAACTACAGGAGTTGCTGCTATGATATTATTAGAAATAACTTGCTGCCATTCGTCAGCAATTTCTAGAGATTGAGTTATGTTGTTGCCTTTAGCCCAAACTACTTGTCTATTGTATTCACTTAACCACCATCGTAAATTTTCAGGCATGTCTCTTGAATCAAGACTTCCTGTGCTTGAGTATCCTAAAATAGGATGCGCGATATCATCAGCTGAAACAATTACAAATCCTTCTCCATCTTCACTATTGAAGATATAAAATTGCTGATCACTCGTTACCTGCTTAGGAGCACGCGCCATGCGTTTCAACTTACGAGGTGCTCTTAGCACAGCATTGTTAGAGCTTGTCTCCGGCGCGTTTATAAAGTTGCTTGCAACTTGCTGAGCCAAGTATGGGTCAACTGGAGCCGCCATCAACATAGCCGGCAACATCAATAAAAGAAGTATAGCCTTTTTCATTGTATCATGGTTTTATAGTTTTGCATCTGGTATAATAGGATTAGTAGCACTTAAGCCTGCTTTTTCGCAAATCTCATTAAGGTGCTTCATGACAAATCGTTGTAATTCTTTGTCGTGCCCATCAGACCAAGATAATTCAATACCCAATTCAATGTTCTTCTCTACACTATAATCATACATGTTAAGAGAAGTAATGAGACATTTGTTCTCATTCATATACAACTTGCTATGTAAAGTCTCTAAGCCTTCACTTTTTACTACAAATTGCCCGTTCTTCTCAAATTTTTTGAAATACTCCCATTTCTCTCTTGGTATAGGGAGAGTTTTCTCTCTTCCATTTTTCTGAGTTGGACGACAAAATATTACCACTTGGACGCCATTCTTTAAAGCTCCGAGAAGCGACAGAATTACATTTTGTGGGCAATTCCAAAAAGGAGATACTAAAATAATATATTTCTCCGCTCCTAATATAATAGAGTCAATAGAAGAGATGGAACCTGTAGCATCTAAAATTTTAGCCATATATTATAGTATTAGTTTGTTTTTTTAATAAAAAAACGTGGATTCCTTGTCGAATGTCCGGCTACCATACCTTTATACCTACAAGTCCTCCACGCCGAAAGGCGCTGACTTATTCTTGGTATAAAAATGTTCATTGTGGTAGTTGACATTCCAGAATAAATAGCGATTATGCTTTTATTATTAGCGCGACGCTTCGCGCTTGTCACCGCTTTTTATGCTGTCGGTGCCAGCGTCCGTCCTGTTTAACGTCAGTGAGTGACGAGAGTTATTTGTTATCTTCGTTATTTTCTTTGTCGTTTTCTTCTTTAACATCTTCTTGCTCAATGGCAGGAATCGTTACATCTAATGCTAATTTATCATGTGCATTAGTTGTGGAAATCACAGATTGACCTATACGGCTCTCTATATTTCTACGGGTATCTCTTGCTACAGAGCCCCCTTCTCTTGCTATCTGACGACTTTCTTCAAAAGTATTGGGCTTACGGCTGCGAGATATGGAGGTAGTAGTTACTTCTGCCAACATGTTGAGCACTAACTCTAAATTGGTCATATTGTCTCGCAGATTTTCTTTCTTTAACCCTTTTAATTCTTTATATTGCCGCACGGACATCCCGCTCCATGCGCGCGTCATATCGTTTGTAAGTATTGCGTATTCTAATTCTAATTCAATTCCGCGCGTCTTCCATTCATCTGTTAATTCTTTGCGCATTTCAATGGATTGCAAACGCTGGTTGATCCATTGATCTGAGTAACCTTTTGCGCGATAGTAATCCGCTGCCCTCATTATTGCTTTCTCAGGGTCTGCAATCTCGTCTAATCGGTCACTTCCGACTTGCGCTAACCACATCTTCAATGGTTCGGCTTTCGGACTCGGAATGGATTGAACTAATCGTAATATATCGCGAGTAGAGAGGACATCTGTCATGTACTTTTTCCCGTCCGCAGACTCCAATTTCAGTCCGTGACAATTTGTCACGATCTCACTACCTTCTGCTTTCAATCGTTGTTTGAGCTTCCGCCAATAAGCATTAGGATCCTTTGCTTGCGAACCGGACAACACATTACATACATCTGCAACAGAGAAATACCACTCCTCCGTTTGGCTATCCCAAATCGTGCGAATTGTAGTTCCTTCAAAAAGTTGTAACTTATTTGTCATATGCTTATCTTTCTTTTATGTCACCGCTTTTTTACGCTGTCGGAACCAGCGGTTACATTTTTCGCTGCAAAGGTACTACTTTTTTCTGAAATATGCAAATTTATTTGCAAAAATAGGCCGGAAGTGGTCGGTATAGGCTGAAAAAATAACGAACACGAAAAAAGCTACAGCATTTATATAGTCGCAATTAGCGACCTTAAATCTACATCTTACTCAATAAATCATCAGTTGTTTGTTCCAATTTGACGAAGCCAAACCACTTTTTGCCGAGGTCTTTGAGACTTGCGCCTATAAGATAAACGGTGTCGTCTATACACAAGAACCGATCGTGAGCACGGTCAAACTGCTCAATTTCTATTGCCGGATATTGCGCATTGTGTTTCTCGAAATCGAGTGTCAATTGGCGGGAAATACTCTTTGTGTAGATGGTGGCACTAACGTCTTCACCTCGCTTATCTAACATCGTCAAAACACTATCATCCACATAGTTATCAATCAATACGATACGTTTTTTAGCTTCGCGAATCCTGTCGTTTACAAAAGTATATGCATCAAAGATTTGTCCGTCATAAAAGATTCCTTCAACGGGTGGTAACGATGTTCGCACAAAAAAATCTACCTTATTTTGCAATTCATGTATCTGGTCTGAGTGTTCTTGCAAACGACGGTCTATGCGGTCTTCCATGCTCGTTAACCGTTGGTTTACCGCATAGCCTTTTAATAAATATCTTATTTGCCCACTGCCGGAACTCAACACCTCTTTTACTTTTTACCCGATAACCGACAGAGATAATAACATCTAAGTTGTAATATGTGGTTTCATATACTTGGTCGGCATCCATACCCATGTGTGCAAATTTTGCACATGTGATATTTTCATCCAATTCGCCCTCCTTATATATGTTGCGTATATGCCTCGAAATAACCGTTCTATCACGGTCAAACAGCAATGCTATCTGGTTTACATTGAGCCAAACAGTCTCGTCTTTCAGTTGCACCTCCAATTGAAACTGCTCATTCGGTTTGTATAATACTATTTCGTCTTTCATTTCGTCAATAAACGCTTTTTTTCAATATTTCTATATTTCTCACCGCTTTCTTACGCTGTCGGTGCCAGCGGTTACATTTTTCGCTGCAAAGGTACTACTTTTTTTTGATATATGCAAATAACGTACACGGAAAAAGCGACAGGTTTTTCATAGCTTTTTGTAACTCGTTGATTGTCAGGTGCGTAGGTGGCGTCTAAATGTCGCGAGTTTTGAGACTATACGTAAAAAGAAAAGCCTGCATTTACCTGTATAGGTAGGGCTTTATTCCCTATATATAGAGGGACTCGGATGTACGACATCCGTCGGGGACCCCATGTTATTAACTGAACTTTCCATGGTGATCTTTGAGAGTTAGAAAAAAAACATACAAAACATTTTTATTTAAAACCTTTATTATTATGATTCAAAACTTACAATCTGCGATGGAAGCGGAGCAGGATCTGCACATCGCGAAACATGTAGAGCCGGAGAACCTGCCGGCCATGATTCAACCTATTATGTCGCTTGCGCAGAGTGATGCGGAGCGGGACATGTTATTGATGTCGTTGTTGACAGCGGCGGGAAGCTGCATGCCAAACCTTTATTTCCGCTACGGACTGACGGGCAAGAAGTACTATCCTAACCTGCAATGCTTTATCGTCGGTTCGGCAGCTTGCGGCAAGGGTATCGCGAACTTGGCGTTGGAGTTGGTTAGCAAAGTACACGAAGCGTTGCCGCTGGTTATAGCCGGTGACTCGTCTTACCCGGGATTCTACAAGCAGTTAGAGCGTCAGAACGGCCGCGGGTACATCCATGAGAGCGAGGGATCGGTTATTACCGATGTATGGCGTTCGTCCGTGACGAACTACAACACCGCCTTGCGCAAGGCCGCGGAGCATGAGCCTATCACGCGTAACCGCGCGAACAATAGTTCGTGTATCGCGTGCCCGCAGTTGAGTGTGCTGCTCACGGGTACGTTCAGCCAGTACAAAGCGCTGGTGCCGAGTATCGAGAACGGTTATTTCTCGCGACTCTTGACGCTCTTCGTCAACGACCAGCAGGCTTTTAATAGTCGTTATGTAGAGCCCGCGAACGGTTCGAACGGTGTGATGACGATTGCAGCCCAACAGCTCTTTGACCTCTGTCAGGCGCTGTATAAAAGCAGGCCGATGGAGTTTTCGCTTACAAGCGAGCAACGAGCGCGTTTGGGACAACATTTAGAAACCGCCTACCCCGCCCTCATGCAGTTGTTGGGCGATAACTTTCACTCCGTAGTCCTCCGCATGGCGGTGCATATAGAGCGCATCGCGATGGTGTTGTCCGCGTTACGAATGGCGGACAAGCTTTCAGTTATCAGCCATCAGTATTCAGATTTTCATTGTTCGGATGTGGATTATCAGACGGCGGAGATGATCGGGAATAAGCTGATTCTGCACATGGCTGCCGCCTATAGGATGATCAAAGGCGCAGAGGAGGTGAGTGTACCGAAAGTGCAGCCTTTGGATCAACGTCAGATGTTGCTGAGTTTATTGCCGAAAGAGTTTGAGATGAAAACACTTTTGGAGGAAGCGAAGTCTCAAGGAGTACCTATTCGAACTGCCGGTAGATGGAATGATAAATGGGTAGAAGAAGGCGTTGTCGTGAAGATCAGACAAGGGCACTATAGGAAATGCCTTGCTTGTGCATAGGGAATACCCTCAGTAATCGTTAACGAATAACTAAGAATGACTAAGAACAATTAACAGTCGCGTTCGGCAAATGGATCGCAAAGGCCATACCGCTCCGCTAAATGGCAGGTGCGACCATTGCCTCAGCTCCCCCCACAAATTAAAATTTGCGGGGACCCCAGGAAGTGCCAAACTTGGCTGAAGCAATAAAAATTTACCATGTCAGTAATGTCAGTATTGTCAGTTTGGAGAAGGAAACTGACAGAACTGACAATACTGACAAATCAAAAAATTATTAAAAGAAAGGAAATGAATTATGGCACATTACGTACCTTCAGACGGTTTTGAGAATTTCACCGGCGCATTAAGCAAAAAGAAAATTCAAGGAGTAAATCACATGACTGTAACCCGCCGTAAACCGGTTAAAGATCCGTTGACGGGCGAGGTGGTCGGTTTAGGACCGAAAGAGATCTACGCGCAGGAGTGTCGTGACTACAAGGAGCATCCATTGACGCCCAACGAGACGGTTCAGCGTAGCCGATGGCGTGAAGCCTGCCGCGAAGCGCCTCTCATCTGCCGCGACAAGAACCATCCCCGTTTTATGGAGATGTACAATCTCTGGCGTGCCCAACTAACGAGCGATGCTCCCTGCAAGCAGTTTCCGAACTTCGTGCGGTCAGTATTGGCAAGCGAGAAGAAGACATAAAAAAACGCATCTACAGATGCGTTTTTTCGGCAGGTTAGTACAAGAACCCCATGATCCACAGCGGGAGTTTATTTCCAAAAGGATAATCTATGTCGTCTGCCAGTATATAGGAGTCCGGCACTCCTGCTATCTGCTTGAAGTCCTTGCTTGGTCCACCGACCTCAAACGTATATTTGCCGTCTACTTTGAAGTCCCCTTTTTTCTTTCCGTACTCCACTTCGTGTCCCACACTCAATTGGTTCACGGCAAAAGTCTCGCGTATGGTACCTTCCTTAATCGGGTGCGTAGCGAGCGCATAGAGCATATTGGTATTTTCGATATAGATCTTATCCGGCTTTTGCATCTTTTTGACGTTCAACAGATCGCAATAGAGCAGATTCAGCAACTTGGCATCGTTCAGAAATTTAAGATACGACAAAACCGTAGGCCGTTGCAGCGCACTTTGTACCGACATCTTCGATATATCCACTTCGTACGGCTCACTGGCAGCCAAGATGTTCATCAATGCTCGAATCTTCCGTGTATTCTCCAATTCCACCTTACAGATCCGCGGCAACTCTTCTTCTATCACGTACCGCACGACGTTGTTAATCAATGCGTAGTACTCCACGGGATTGTTTTTATAATACGGATAATAGCCATACTTGAGGTACTTATCGAAATACGCCATCGGCTTGCATTGCTTGTATATTTGTTCGATGAACGCGTGCGGATCGTTGAAGTCCTCTAACGAGCAGGTTGGCAAATCTATTCCTTCGTAGAACTGCAGATACTCCCGAAAACTAAGTCCGGGAATGTCATAGTTCATACACCGCCGCGATAAGTCCGCTTCGCCTTTTGTAAGTTCCAACAACGAACTTCCGCTGATGACTACCTTTAAGTCGGGGTAATAATCATTGATCTCTTTAATCTCCCGCCCCCAATTGAGATATTTGTGGATTTCATCCAAGAACAGGTGCTTGCCTTCCATCCGATAGAATTGTTCCGCCAAGTCCAAGATAGAGTGATCCACAAAATAATTGGCATCCAACGAGCAATACAATGCCGTTTGATTCTTTTTTGCGTAATGATTCCGGATGTACTGCCGAATGATGGTGGACTTACCGACACCGCGTGCACCGCGGATAGCTATCAGCTGCTGATCCCAATTGATTTTAGACGCACATTGCCGCACAATCTTCATTGGCGTCAAGTTCAATAACTGCTCTTGAAGTTGAAATAACCGTTGCATATTCGTTCATTTATGTATTATTAATTATACAAATTTAATTGCTTTTTGTATAGTACATTATACAAATACGCCGCAAAATTATAACAAAAATTTGAATTGAGCAAATATTTTAAGCAAAAAATACTTCCTTTGTTCGCAAAAAATGTCATTTTATAGCATATTTTTGTGGCATGCCACATTTTTATGCTATAAACAGAAGCACCAGTCTCAGTCCCCAAACTTCGTGAGGGCGGTGTTTCGCCCCTCGAATGGATTCAGCAGTACGTTGTGACGCAAGCCAAACTGCTCATGGATGCGAACCCCAAACAAACCATCAAAGAAACCGCCTATCAGCTTGGTTTGCGATACCGGCAAGTTTTTGCAAAAATAATGCACAAAAAAATGACATACGCAAGGACGCATGTCATTTTTCTGAGGATTTACCCTATGCAATTAGAGTTGCTCGATTAGTTGAAATACTGCTTTCTTGCTGTTCAAGGGACGGAGGCCGTTCTTGAGAGTCTTTTTCGCCGGAGCAGCGGTTTTTGCCGGCGCCTCAGCGGGTTGGTCGTTCAGATAAGCAGCCTTGCTCAGATAGAACAGGAAGTTCGCTTGAATACCATAGATCATACCTCCAACACCGAAGAGCATTGAATTATCCTGTGCATCGAAGATGATCTTGCCTTTCTCGCTTTCGAATCTACCATAGTTACCAGCAACGCCCCTTCCTCTTGCATAATCAACGAAGCACTGTTCTGTATAGGTACCCCATCCAATACCGAGATAGGTGTAGATTTCCGGGAATGTAACCTCACCTTCTTTAGATACAAGGAGATCGAAATTGAACGGTCTCGACTCATCTACATCGCCTTCCTCAGTCCATGGGTTACCATCAAAGATACCATCTGCATCCTGGCTTGTACTAAAGCTTGCATAGGGGTTGTGGATACGTATCTTCTGTGAACCATCCGGTTGTTCAACTACCTGATATTTAACGTACCAAGCATACGTAGACAGACCGAATGCCGGACCTACTGTCTGGTCAACAAATATACCTTGATGGATCTCCGCTTCGTCCCACTCATCGGGTTCGTTGACAACAATCTGATAGGTGAACGTTTGGCTTTGTGTGGAAGAGAGGGTGCCTTGGCAATACTCATCAGGAATGGCAATCGTGAACTGATACGTTCCTACCGGTAGTTCTTTCACGTTCACTACAAACGAGGTGTCGATGACGGCTACGCCATAGTAATATGTACTTCCTCCTTCGAATGATATAGACTCAGGGAAGGCTGTTCCCGCAAAGACCGGATCGGCATCAATGATCAGCGGTACAGTAATCGGATTGATGATGTTATGATGGCGTTCAATGGTCAGCCTCAACGTGTCGCTGAGTTCGCCCATATGCCCTTCTTTAAACGAACGTGTGTAAGTAAAGCCGTAATTATATTCCCCGTTGACAGAAAAACTCTGGTAGATATCCACGTCGTCTATCTCTCTGGCCTCACCCAACGTGATACTGTCCACGCGTCCGATCTTGAAATAGGAGGTGTTATAGAGGTTCTTTTCGCCATTCCGCCACACCGCCAGCACTTTGTAGTCTTCGTCTTTAGCAGGAATAGCGAGCGGGAAGCGATCGTCATCGGCAGGTACGTTCTGATTCCAAGCGTCCGGCCAGTTGGCGGAAGTGGTACGCGTAACGCCCTTATGAAGACGCATCAGATCATTAAAGGCAAAACCTTCACCCCACAATTCCACGCGTCGTTGCCACCATATCTCATCGGCGACAGACAACCCGTGTGCATTGATGTTATACTCCGGATCGCGGTAGGTAGTGACAAAGTTCGTCAGCACCGATGCGCCGTCTTTGCCTGCGCGGGCCAAAGCCTCAGCCTTGATGAGGATCATCTCCTCTGCGCGCATCACGATCCAGTCACCGGCAGCGCCTGTGGGATAGCCTGTGGCGGCGTCTTCCGTACCGAACTTGACATTTGCAAATTCCATACCGCTGACCTGCAGTGCGTCGGCACGTTCGCTGTAGCCTTCTGCGCTCAGGAGCGGAGACTCCAGGTTCTCGTTCAGCCACCAGCCCTTGCGCACATCGGTAGCAGGAATCTGTCCGTAGAGTTCGCTGGCGATAGCAGGGTGAACTTGTCCGGTGCTGGTATATCCTTCACTATAGAAATTGGACAGATGCGACGGCCAATTGATGATACCGGAGAGCACTACCTCGTCATCTTCGTTCACGATGTTTGCCCAGAGCACATTATGTGCGCTTGCGTCTGCAAAGCCGGGTTGGTTCGCTTCTGCGATAGAGAGCGGCGTAGCGCCGGAGAGCTGCAGGGCTTGCTCAGCATCCGAAGCAGCTTGGGTGTTCTTATGTACCAAGAGGTTATAGCGTGCACGCAGACCATACGCTACAGCTTGGTTGATGAGGTGCTTGCTCGGGCGCATATAGCCCTCTAAGTTCTCACAAGCGAAGTCCAAATCCGACTTGATCTGCGCATATACCTGCGATACGGTAGCCAGTTTCTCGTTGAGAACCATATAAGCCGGCATCGTATCCAGTACCAGCGGTACGCAAGGCAGATTGAGACTGCTCTCGCTATACGCCACCTGATAAGCCTGCGCCAGTTGCATATACTCGAACGCACGCAGCGCTCTCGCTTGCGCTACTGCATAGAGGTCTTCCTCACTACTGCCGGTGCGCGTAGCAATCACGTAGTTCGCCGCCAAGATAGGTTTGTAGCAGGTGTACCATACTAAATAGTCGGCCAAACCCACCGAAGACGTTTTGTCGTTTTTTCTCCAATTAGCGGGATCACCCCAAGCACCGAACCAGTTGTAACCACTATTCGGGTTCACAAAATCCTGGCCGCGGGAGTCCAAGAGCATACACACAGCAGCCCATCCGAAGTCATTATGGCGGTTGTAACTGAGATTTTCTAAGCCGACATAAAGCGTTTTTTGCAAGTCAAACATATCCCGCATTTCGCCCGTAGGATAGCCTTCATACGCCCGTTCATATTCCGTATAGGGATTGATCATGCTGAGTGTGATGCTATCCAGCTTAGCTTTCTCAAACTGTTTCAGATAAGCGTTCGTGCGCCATAAGTTAACTTGCGCAAAAGACGCTGCAGCCAACAGCGCTGCGATACATATCGTAAAGAATCGTTTCATAGTGCTCATTTCTTAATAAATTTAACAATTCCTTTATTACACTGGAGCAGGTACACCCCCATCGGCAGAGAAGATACGCCGATCGAGACACCTTTCTCTGTCAGCAGCACTTTGCCGCTCGCGTCAATCACACGCAGGGTGATCGGTTCGTCCAAACCCTTGACAATCAGTTCGTTATCTCTCACATCGATAGCCAAACCTCCATTCACATTAGTGATGTCCTGTGTCTCGTCGGCGAAGAAAATCTTGTGCACCTCATCGATACTGTAGGTCTCAGCCACCGAGCCGTCTTTAAGGATGAGCAACATCTGTTGCTGACTGTGATCAAACTCCAGGCGTCCGAAAGACTCCAGCGCCTGCCTCTTCTCCTGTTGAGTCATGGTTTGAATAACCAGATTCTCAGCATAGACGCTCAGACCGAACATCAATGCCGCAAAAAGTAGTAGTTTTTGTTTCATATGCAAAGGCCCTTTTTCGTGTCGGGCACAACCGTTAGAGTGATTTTGCGCGGCAAAAGTAGTCAAAATATTTGACATATGCAACTATTTTGATAAAAAAAATGAAATTATATTTTACTTTTTGTCCCAAAAACTTGCATATTTCAAAAATTTGTTGTAATTTTGCAGTGCGAAAATATGCATGCCTTATGAAAGAGCCGAATCGTATCCTGTTTATCTCGCAAGAGATTAGCCCTTATCTGGCAGAAGAGACGCCTATCCGGTTGCTCAATCGTCAGTTGCCGGAGTTCTTCCAGTCCCATGGTTATGAGACCCGTACGTTCATGCCGAAATTCGGCGAGATCAACGAGCGCCGTAACCAGTTGCATGAAGTGATTCGGCTGTCGGGCATGAACCTGATTATCGAGGAGTCCGACCATCCGCTGCTGATCAAAGTGGCATCGATTCAGTCGGCGCGTATTCAGATCTATTTCATTGACAACGATGACCTCTTCCATCGCCGCAAAGGTGTGGCAGACGAGGCTGGCGTAGAGTACCCGGACAATGACGACCGCGTGATTTTCTATGCGCGCGGCGTGATCGAGACGGTGAAGAAGCTGCGCTGGACGCCGAACATCATCCTGTGCTCGGGTTGGATGTCCGCCCTGGCGCCGCTATATCTGAAGAAAGCCTATAGCGACGAGCCGTTCTTCGCGAACTCGAAGATCGTGCTGATGCTGGACGATAACGAGTACCAGAAGCCGTTCCCTACCCGCTTCACGGAGAAATTACGCATCGAAGGTATCTCCAACTCGGACGTGCGCTCGATAGACGGTTTCCCAATCGGTTACGAAGAGTTGATGCGCCTGGCAATTGATTTCTCGGACGCGATTGTCTATGCTTCGCCGCACGTGAACCAGCGACTGGTGAACTACGCGGAGACGAAGGGCAAACCGAGCCTGCCGTATCAGGAGACGGAGGACGTCGTAGCGGCTTGTCAGCGGCAGTATGATTTTTTCCAGAGTTTGTTAGCAACGAATGAGTAAACGCTTTGCGGGCATAGGGGTGATGATGATGATTCTTGCGTGCTGTTTGACGGCATGTAAGGACGACACGACGAGTGCCGGTAGCGCCGTATTAGGTCCGGAAGATGCGATCGTGGTGATGGCGGATACGTTCCCCTTGACCTCGATGGTGGAGAACAGCGGCTCTATCGTAGCGCAATCGGATTCATGCCTGTTAGGCGAGATAGATACGGACTTCGGCGTGCTACGCGCGTCTATCTTGACGCAGTTGGCTTGTCCGGAAGGCTATTCCTACCCTACGAACGCAACGATTGACTCGATATGCCTGTATATCTACTACTCGAGTTGGGTCGGAGACGGTCTCTCGCCTATGGCGCTTAACGTCTATATGCTGGACAAGAAGACCTTCGACTATTACGGTAACTATCCTTCGGACCTGAATGTCGATGATTATTTTATCGATCCGCAAAACAAAATGCCGGTGCTCAACAACCACCGCATCGTAGTGGCGTCCGAGAAACTGGACTCGGTGCAGGATTCGGATGGCAACTATGTGCCGATGTTGCGCATGCGCGTGAACGATGAGTTCAAGGATTATTTCTGGTCCATCCAATCGTTCGAGAGCCAACAGGCGTTCAACCAGCAATTCAAAGGTCTGCTAATCGAGAGTTCGTTCGGTTCGTCCACGATGCTCAATATCTCCGATATGGCCTTAGGCGTGTTCTACAGCTTCAGTTATTCGAAAGCCGGTCGCGACACCGTCGTACACGACATGAAGCCGTTCTACGCCAACTCGGAGGTACGCAGCGTGAACCACCTGCAGTATGAAGACAAAGAAGCGCTGGTAGAAGAGTTAAGAAAAGACTCCGACACCTATAATTATATTATCGCGCCTGCGGGCGTACATACGCGTATCACGTTCCCGATGGGTCGTATCGCCGATACCATCATGGCGCATATGAAAGAAGACGGCCGCGTCGTCAAACGGGCGTATGTCAACAAGGCGCAGGTGGATGTAGCCGTAGAGAATATGTTCCAAGGCTCCTCATCGGACGTCACGCGCGACGATTGGTTGCAGCCGTCGAACTATATGCTGCTGATCAAAGAAGAGAGCGTGGAGCGCTTCTTCGCCGACAAAGAGGTACCGACCGACACCTGTGCGCTGCTCGGCGCACTCACGCAGAGTACGGACTCCTTAGGCGACAATATCTATTACTACACCTTCGACATGTCGGACTTCCTGACCAGCCAGTTGCGTAAGAAAGACCAACCCCGTGAGTTGAATATGCTCCTTATTCCGGTGACGGTCAATACCGGTACTACCAGTACGTCAACCACCGTCTCATCCGTCAAGCAACAGGAGACGCTGTCAGCAACCGTCATTCGGTCGGCTAAGAACGGTATGAAATTCGAGATTGTTTATTCCGGATTCGCTATCCCGAAGACAGCACAAGAACAATAAAAAAACGCGGCTTCACACCGCGTTTTTTAGTCTGTACAGGTCAACCTTTTCCAGTTTCTCTTGCGCAAAAGCTTTCGTCACCGTAAAGGGTTGCGGCGCCGTGCCGATCTGCTTATGGTTCGGTAGTTCGTACATCACATCCATCATCACCGCCTCCATCAGGCCGCGCAATCCGCGTGCGCCTAACTTATACTCCAGCGCCTTATCAACGATATAATCCAAGGCATTGTCGTCAAAACTGAGCGTAACGTTATCCATCGCCATCAGTTTCTTATACTGCTTGGTAAGGGCGTTCTTGGGTTGTGTGAGGATATTACGCAAGGCTTCGCGACTCAGCGGATTGAGGTAAGTCAATACCGGCAGACGACCGATGATCTCGGGGATCAGTCCATAGGACTTGAGATCCTGTGGCGCGATATATTGCAGCAGGTTGTTCTTGTCAATCTTAGCGGCTGCTTCTTGCGCTGCAAAACCCACAGTCTGGGCATTCATGCGCTGCGAGATCTTACGCTCGATACCGTCGAAAGCACCGCCGCAGATAAAGAGGATATTCTTGGTATCCACAGCAATCATCTCCTGCTCGGGGTGTTTACGTCCTCCCTGAGGCGGCACGTTCACGATCGATCCCTCGAGCATCTTCAACAGGCTCTGCTGCACACCCTCTCCGCTCACGTCGCGCGTGATAGAGGGGTTCTCGGACTTACGGGCGATCTTATCCACCTCATCGAGGAAGATGATACCCCGCTGGGCTTTCGCTACGTCGTAGTTAGCGTCCTGCAACAGGCGCACGAGCAGCGTCTCGACGTCTTCGCCTACATAACCCGCTTGGGTCAAGGCGGTCGCATCGCCGATAGCAAAAGGTACCTTCAGCATCTTCGCAATCGTACGCGCGAGGAGCGTCTTGCCGGTACCGGTAGAGCCGACGAGTAAGATATTACTCTTCTCGATCTCCACGTCGTCGTTGGTGATCTCCTGCAGCACGCGCTTGTAGTGGTTATACACCGCTACAGAAAGGAAACGCTTGGCGTTATCCTGGTCAATGACGTATTGGTCAAGAAACTCCTTGATCTCCTGCGGCGTAGGCAGAGTCTCCAGTGAGAGGCCCTTATTGTTCGCCAGCTTGTTCTTCGGGTTGGCCATCACCATACGGTGTCCGTTCTCGATGCACTCATCGCAGATGAGCACGTTCTCTTCGAGGCCCGTATACATCGTAGGCATAGTACGCCCGCAGAAACTGCAGGTATAAGGACCGTTGTTTTTGTTTTTCCCCATTAGTCTTTGTGGATATACAAGCGATCAATCATTCCGTACTCGAGTGCCTCTTTAGAGGTCATCCAGTGGTCGCGGTCGGCGTCCTGACGGATCTGCTCAATCGCTTTGCCGGAATGGTCGGAGATGATTTGATAGAGTTCCTCTTTGAGTTTGAGAATCTCCTTGGCTGTGATCTCGATGTCACTGGCCTGACCCTGAATACCTCCGAGTGGTTGATGAATCATCACGCGGCTATGGGGCAATGCAGCGCGCATACCCTTCTCGCCGGCTACCAACAGGACAGCACCCATCGAAGCAGCGAGACCCGTGCAGATAGTAGCTACACGCGCCTTAACGAACTGCATCGTATCGTAGATGCCCAAGCCCGCATATACCGATCCGCCCGGCGTATTCAGATACAGGTTGATATCGCGCTCGCTATCGACAGAGTCCAGATAGAGCAGCTGCGCCTGGATGACATTCGCCGTGTAGTCATTCACCTCGGTGCCGAGGAAGATCACACGGTCCATCATCAAGCGGCTGAAGACATCCATCTGTGTCACATTCAACTGACGCTCCTCGAGGATAGTGGGCGAGATATAGCCGTACGAAGCCTGTACGTTATCTGCACTCTGCGACAAGACCTTCTCCACATGCATGGAGTTAAGGCCTTGCGCAGTGGCAAATTTCAGAAAGTCATTTTTCATTTCTTAGCCCTTGGCACGATTACTTTTTCTCAGCAGCTTTCTCCGCTGCGCGCTTTGCCTGTGCACGCTGAATATCATATGCAATCGGCGAAGCGATGAACACAGACGAATAGGTACCTACAATCACACCTACCAAGAGTGCGAATACGAAGCCCTGGATGGTCTCGCCACCGAAGATGAAGATAGCCAGCAATACCACGAACGTACTCATAGAGGTCGAGAACGTACGGCTGAGCGTATTATTCAATGCGTCGTTGATATTGACTTTCTTCTCACGTTTCGGATAGAGTTTGTTGTACTCACGTACACGGTCGAAGATAACCACGGTATCGTTGATCGAATAACCGATAACGGTCAGGATAGCCGCGATGAACGCCTGGTCAATCTCCATGGAGAAAGGCATGATCTTCCAAAGGATAGCGTACAGACCGAGCACGATAACGGTATCGTGAGCAAGGGCGGTCAATGCACCTACCGAGTATGCGAAGTTACGGAATCGCAAGAGGATATAGAGGAAGATCACAACAAGCGCAGCGAGGACAGCCCATACAGCACTGGTAGTGATATCATCGGCGATAGCCGGACCTACCTTCTGGCTCTGCATGATACCTACCTCAGCGTTCGAGTCGGTCGAGCGGAAGTCTTCGAAGGTGATCTGGTCACCCAGGAACGGCTTGCAGCCCTCGTAGAGCAGTGCCTCGATAGCCTCGTCCGCCTCAGCGTTGTCCTCGTGGATACGGTAGTTGGTCGAGATACGAACCTGATTAGCATCGTTACCGTAGGTGATTACGTTCAGCGAGAACAACTCACCATCCTCGAGCGTAGCGCTGAAGGTCTTATCCAGACTCTCGCGTACGTCTTGCGTATTGATGCTGTTGTCAAAACGAACGACATAGTTACGTCCTCCGGAGAAGTCGATACCGAGGTTCAGTTTACCGAAGATATGCGGTTCGAGACCGAGGATAGCGAAAATCACCACTGCACCGGACAGGCAGTAAGCCCACTTGCGAGCAGCCACAAAGTCGAAGTGTACGTTCTGCAGGAAGTTCTTCATCAGACGGGTGGTGAAGGTCAACTCCTTTGCACCCTCGCGTTTTGCATAATCCTCGAGCAACAGACGGGTGATAAACACAGCCGTGAGGAACGAAGAGATGATACCGATCATGTATGTAACAGCGAAGCCCTTGATAGGACCTGTACCGAAGATAGCGAGGATGGCACCAGTGAGGAAGGAGGTGACGTTCGCATCGACGATGGCGCTGATAGCACCCTTGAAACCGTCCTCGATCGCTTTGCGCATGCCTTTTCCGCTGCGCAACTCCTCGCGGATACGCTCATAAATCAGCACGTTGGCATCCACGGCGGTACCCATCGTCAAGACGATACCGGCAATACCCGGCAGGGTCAGAACGGCAGAGAAGGAAGCCAAAATACCCAACAGCAGGAATACGTTGCACAGCAATGCTGCGTCGGCAATCAGACCCGGGATCCAGCCGTAATAGAAGACCATGTAGATGAGGATCAGCACGAAGCCAAGCAGGAAGGACCAGAGACCCGATTGAATAGCCTCACGGCCCAGCGACGGACCAACCACGCTCTCCTCGATGATACGAGCAGGAGCCGGCATCTTACCGGATTTAAGGGTGTTCGCCAAGTCTTTTGCCTCTTCTACGGTGAAGTGACCGGTGATCTGGCTGTTACCGCCGGCTATCTCGTTTTGTACAGTCGGGAACGAATATACATAGCCATCCAGCACGATAGCTACGGACTTACCGATGTTATCCTTGGTCAGACGCTGCCAGGTCTTAGCACCCTCGGCGTTCATCGACATCGATACGTTAGCATATGCGCTGAACTGCGAGAAGTCCGCACGTGCATCGGTGATCACGTCGCCTTCGAGCGATGCGCGACCGTCACGCTGCGCTTTCAGCGCTACGAGCTGATAGTATGCGTTGGCCTCATCGATGGCCTTAACCGTCCAGTAGAAACGTGCGTCACGCGGCAGAACAGCCTTAGCGATCTGCGAGTTGAGCATCGCGTTCACCTTTGCGGTATCTACATAATGAACCGTACCTACTACCGGACCGCGGTAAGCCTGACCGGCCTGATTAACCGACGGGTTGAGGATAGCGAACAACGGATTGTTCTTCTTGTACTCAGCGAGTTGAGCAGCCTGGTCTGCCTCAGCAGCCAAAGAGTCTGCGCCAAGGTTATCTACGAGGTCTGCGAGCTCATCACCCTCAGCCTTCGGAGCCTCAGCCTTTACCTCTTCTGCTTTCGGAGTTTCCTCAGCCTCTGCTTGAGCGCCGGCAGCGAACTCACGGTTGATCTGCGCGAGCATCGGCAGGAGTTCAGAAGCCTCATAGGTCTCCCAGAACTCAAGGTTAGCCGAACCCTGGAGGAGTTTACGAACACGCTCCGGCTCTTTGATACCCGGCAACTCAATCAGGATACGACCCGGTTGAGCGAGTTTCTGGATGTTCGGTTGAACCACACCGAAACGGTCGATACGTGTACGGAGCACGTTGAACGAGTTCTGGATAGCACCGTCAACCTCCTCGCGAATCACTTTCTCTACCTCAGCGTTGGTGGAGTTCAGCGTCACTTTGTCTTTGAGTTCGAAAGTCGAGAAGATCGAAGCCAATTGGCCTTCCGGATCAATCTCACGATACGACTCGATAAAGAGCGTTACGAAATCCGTACCACTCGTTTTCTGTTTCTGCTTAGCCGCAGCCAATGCTGCTTTGTAGTTCGGGGTCTCGTTATGACCGCTCAACGCATCGAGAATGTCCGGAACAGACACCTCCATCGTCACGTTCATACCGCCCTTGAGGTCCAGACCAAGGTTGATCTCTTTCTCACGGCACTCTTTGAGCGTGTAACCAAACCACACTTTCTTTGCTGCAATCGAATCCAAGTACTGGTACTCTTTTGCATCATCACCCGCTGCATACTCCTTAGCGGCTTTGTCATAATGACTCGTCACCAACGAGAACGACAGGTAGAAGGCACATACCAGCGCAAGGCAGACTGCCAAAATTCTAACAAGTCCTTTGTTTTGCATAATCGTTTGTTGTTATTTGTTATGATTTATTTATGCAGTATTTGCACTTTTTTGCGCACGTGTAAGGTGTGTGTGCCTGTGCACGCCGCAGAAAAAGCGTGCAAAGGTACGGAAAAAAAATGACATACACAAGAGTGTATGCCACTTTTCGCTATTTTTTTTGGTTTTTTACGCCTTTTTAGCCCTTTATCGCTTGTAATTTTCCCATTTCGTGTTCCGCATGTCACCCGATTTGAGGAATTCCTCGTGCATCGCGAAGGCGCAAGACAGTTCGTGTTGCGTCTGTCCGTGACGCGCTATCTTGAGGTAGTCGCGCAACATCTCACGGTACTCCGGAGCGACACAGTTATTGATGATCTCCTCGGCACGCTGACGCGGACTCTTGCCACGCAGATCGGCTACGCCTTGTTCGGTCACCAGCACTTTCACACTATGCTCGCTATGATCGAGGTGGGTCACCATCGGTACGATCGAAGAGATGGCGCCGTTCTTCGCCGTCGAAGCGGTCGTGAAGATAGAGAGATAAGAGTTGCGGGCGAAGTCACCCGAACCACCGATACCGTTCATCATCTTCGTGCCGCATACATGCGTCGAGTTGACATTTCCATATATATCGGCCTCGAGGGCGGTGTTGATGGCGATGATACCGAGACGGCGAGCGATCTCCGGACTGTTCGAAGTCTCCTGCGGACGCAGTAAGAGTTTGTCGCGGTAGAAATCCAAATCCGCCAGCACTTCGGCCATCTTCGACTCTACGAGTCGCAGCGAGCAACCCGAAGCGAACTTACAGTGGCCCGCTTTGATGAGATCGACTACGGAGTCTTGGATCACTTCCGAGTACATCTCAAACGGCGGGATATGCGGGTTCTTACCTAACTCGCCGAGCACGGCGTTCGCAACGTTTCCTACACCACTCTGAATAGGCAGGAAGGACGCCGGAATACGACCGGCTTTGAGTTCGGCCTCGAGGAAAGCCGCTACGTTCGCGCCGATTTTCGCCGTCGTCTCATCTACCGGCGTGAAGGCCGGGATCTCGTTCGGACGATTCGTTTTTACCACAGCTGCAATCTTCGCAGGATCAACCTTGATATGATCCGAGCCGCAGCGATCGGAGGGTTTGTATATAGGTATCTCGCGGCGTTGAGGCGGGTCAAGGGGTTCGTACAAGTCGTGCATACCGCGCATCGAAGCGGGGAACATCTCATTAAGCTCAACGATGATCTTATCGGCCATGCGGCAGATAGTCGGCATGATACCGATACCGGCTGCCGGCACGATCGTACCGTCTTCGCCTACATACGAAGCCTCGATAATCGCCCAGTTGGGTTTGGGAAGAAAACCGTACCGCAAGTCCTGCGCCATATGGCTCAGGTGCATATCGAAATAGTGCGTACCCTCGGCATTGATCTCTTCGCGCATCGACTTGTTCGACTGATACGGCGTGCGGAATTCCACCGCGTGAGCACGCGCTAAAGCACCGTCACAACTGTCACCCATCGAAGCACCTGTCTCCAGGCCTACACGGAAAGGAATACCCTGTTCGTGCAGCTTCTCTGCGCGTTGAGCCAAAGCAAAAGGAACCGCCTTAGGCACTCCGGTGGCGGTAAAACCACCCATGCCTAAGACGTCACCATGTTGAATCAATTCGGCGGCTTGCTCAGCCGTCATGAAAGGTAAAGCCATGTTGTCTGCCTATTTAGATAGCTTATGCCTTTCCGTCGCTACCAAGCACGTTGATGATCTTGTGCTTGTACAGCTCGGTCATCAGGTCGCGAGCCGGACCGCAGTACTTACGCGGATCGAACTCAGCCGGTTTCTCAGCGAATACCTTGCGAACAGCAGCGGTGAAAGCCAGACGGCTGTCGGAGTCGATGTTAATCTTGCAAACAGCGCTCTTGGCTGCCTTGCGAAGCTGCTCCTCAGGAATACCTACTGCATCGGGCAGTTTGCCACCGTACTGGTTAATCATGTCCACATATTCCTGTGGAACAGAAGACGAGCCGTGGAGAACGATCGGGAAGCCCGGCAATTGCTCCATTACGGCGTCCAATACGTCGAATGCCAAGGGCGGCGGAACAAGACGACCCGTCTTCGGGTCACGCGTGCACTGCTCCGGAGTGAACTTATATGCGCCGTGGCTGGTACCGATAGAGATAGCCAGCGAGTCACAACCCGTACGAGTAGCGAAATCGACTACCTCTTCCGGCTTCGTATAGTGGCTGACAGCAGACGAAACCTCGTCCTCTACACCGGCCAATACACCGAGCTCAGCCTCAACGGTTACATCAAACTGATGAGCATAATCAACCACTTTCTTCGTCAATGCGATATTTTCCTCGTAAGGCAGCGAAGAAGCATCGATCATCACACTTGAGAAACCGAAGTCAACGCAACTTTTGCAAAGCTCGAAGCTGTCTCCGTGATCGAGGTGCAAGCAGATCTGCGGGTTCTCCCAACCGAGTTCCTTAGCGTACTCTACAGCGCCCTGTGCCATGTAACGCAACAGCGTCTGGTTAGCATAGTTACGAGCACCTTTCGATACCTGAAGAATCACCGGACTCTTGGTCTCTGCAGCAGCCTTGATGATAGCCTGCAACTGCTCCATGTTATTAAAGTTAAACGCAGGGATCGCATAACCTCCCTTGATAGCCTTGGCGAACATCTCACGGGTGTTCACCAAACCCAATTCCTTGTAACTTACCATAATTCTAATTTGTTATTTGTGATTTTTGATTTGTAATTTATTACTCTCTCCAGAACTTTGCCGCATGATGACCCTTAATCAGGATGTGGTGGTTCGCAATAGGCGAAGTCAACAGGTACTGAGCCACGATCGGCGTCGTCTGAATCCATACCTGCGTGCGGCACATATTCTTCTCATACTGACAACGCGTAACTTTCACATTCACAGCCAGTAAGCGCTTCAAGTCGTGACTCAGTTTAACCAAAGTATAGTCACCGGCCGGCACTTCCCCGTGAATTGCTACACCTATACCCGACTCGAAATGCGTCGTGAATTCATGCTTCTCGGTCATGCTCAGCGCAATCGTACATTTCGACAGCAGGATTTGGCCGTCCGACTGGACACGTGCGGGGTTCGCCATCCAACCCGGTTCACCCGTCAGTTTCCTACATGCGATCATCGTCAGCAATACCGGAATATCACTCTCGCAACCCGCCGGAATACCTTCGTCCTGCAACTTACTGATAGCCAAACAGCCTGTGTTCTTAACGGTCTTGAACAGGTCGAAGCAACGCATCGTGATACCATCCAGTTTGTTCTTCTTGATAATCTCTTTAAGACGCTCATAGATAGCCTCAGCTCCCTTCATACCCGGATCTACCTCGCCCAGACTCGACAGCTCCGTGAACGGGATATCAATCAACTGGCAGTTCATCGAAGTCAGTATTTCCTTGTAGTCCACATTCGATGCAATCAACCAATCCGAAGAAGCGCCGACAACACCCAGACGCAAGATCTTATCGTTATGCAGCACTTTCTCCAGCGGCACGCGCGTCAAGGAGTCCGTCTCACTCGGGTCAGGGAATATTGTATCGTTTTCGTGCATCATGATCTTCGCCAATCCGTTGCGCTGACGAATAAAACTCAGGATCTCCAAAGCGGCCGGAAGCGAGTTACTGAACTCACTGACCATCAGATAAACAGGACGCTTCAGGTCGATTTTCTTCTCGCGAACAAGATCAACAAACTGGGCCTCTGTACCACCAGAAAGCACGGCGATAACTTGGTTCTCTTCAATGAATGAATCCGAAATCTTGAAGGGCATTCCGGACACCTCAGTATGGAGGTGGGAGCATAAAGTGTGTAACATGGCTGTATGTTATTTGTTAGTGTTGTTACAAATTGCGCTGCAAAATTACTAAAAAGTTGGCATATATGCAAATATTTTATATTTTTTTCACGCGAAATGAGTAATATTTCTGTCCGAAATAGCTGATTATGACCGTTATGACCGTGATTGCCATCTTACTCGGCGTCGGATACCAGCCCCACATCTCTACGCATAACTTGAGTCCGAAATAGTTGATAGCGAGATTAACAGCCACGATGGTAATATACCGAATTAACTGCCGTGCGCCGTGCAAATCCGATTGCGTGAAGGTCACGTATTTCTGCAACCAAAATCCCGTCAACAAGGTGATCGGAAAGACAATACACAGCGTCGCTATATGCGGGGTTAAGCAAAGTTGAGAGTTGAGAGTTGAAAGTTGAAAGAAGTTTGGAAGTTGCAAGTAAACCAAGTCATGGCCTATAACAAAGTTATAAATCAGGAAATACAGCACCCAATCGAGTACCATATTCCCTCCTCCGCACGCCGCATAACGAAACATCTGTTCCGGTATCCATTTCTCAAACGGACGGTAGAAAAAGTCAATGACCTTTGTTATTATCCGAGCAAGTCTATTCATATCGTATATACCTTGCGGCTGCAAAGGTACTACAAAAAAATGACATACGCAAAATATATGGTTATTTTTCAATACTTTTTTTATTGTTAAAAGGTAAATACCAGGTAAATACCAGGTAAATGACAGGTAAATAAAAAGGAAAAGAAAAAGGAAAAGAATTACCACTGAGTACCGAGTATGCGGAGGGAGGATTGCCGTATTGGGAATGGATGACGGGTTTTGTTATCCTCTACATTCTAAGTGCAGTAGTTCTGGCGAAAGCCACACATTGTAGAGGAGGCTGACGAACGGTATTGGTGGGCGGTCATGCCGAGGTGTTGCCGGGTGTATTTGCAGAAGAAACTGAGGCTCGGGAAATTCATCTGTACGCAGATCTCTTTGACACTTCGGTCTGTTTGTCGGAGCAGCCGTTTAATCTCTTGCACGCAAAGTTCATTGATAACCGCCTGTGCCGGTTTGCCTGCTACGGTATTGCATGCCACAGACAGGTATTTGGGGCTTACCGCCAGCTGCGCCGCAAACCAGCGCACTTCACGCTGACGGCCTTTGGTAGATTGCAGCAGTTTGATAAAATCACGGAAAAGGATCTCCTGCCTGCCTTGTTTATGTTCCGCTTCCGGTGTTTGTACGATGTTTTCTTCCAACCAACAAAGCAACTCATATATTGCTGCTTGCAGAAAGATGCGGCGGATGTTTTCACTCAGTCCCGAGCGGGTGTCTTCTTCGTATAATTGGAACAGCCGGTAGATATGAAGTCCTATTTCCTGCCGCCATTCATCCAAATGCACGATAGGATGCTGTAATATGTATTGCGACTTTTCCCACCATTTATTGTCCTCTCGCACGCACATGTATAAAATATCGTCCAACGCGTGCTCGCGTATAGCGATGACATGACATTGCATGTCGGGTGATTGCATGTAGTTGCCGATGATCAAATTCGGTCGGCATAGGAGCAGGTCATTCGTCTCTATCAGATGTGGCTGCCCGTTGATTTCAATTTGCATCCTTCCGTTCTTACAGAGTATCAGCAGCGAGCATTCATTATGCTGACTGAAACGTGCCAGCATCTCGTCTAAGTTTTCCGAAATGGAAATATCCTCATTCAGCATAGTTGTCAATTTTACGCTGCAAAGGTACAGTAAAAATTTTACTTATGCAAACATTTTGCTATAAAAGTTTTCCGCAATGCATATTTTTAAGCGTTTGTCAATCATTGAGGAAATATAGAAAACTGACAAAGAGGGTATATGGCACAGCTTTTGTGTGTTAAACCGTTAAGCTGTTAAATCG
>JAFSPA010000016.1 GCA_017443145.1 Paludibacteraceae bacterium | reverse complement strand
TTGTTCCTTTTTTGACAAACGAGACTGAGAACAGGTTGCGGGACGCCCCGTCTGCCAATTATAACCGCTCATTTGGAAATCCGGTGCAAAGGTACTGCTTTTTTTGCAAACTCGGTGGGCAATTTGCCCAATACTTAATTTGGAGGGTGTTTTTTTCGTAAAATACGCCTAATATGGTCGTCCGAGAAGCCGAATTGTTCGCTCAAACGCAGGTACGCTTTCATTGCCGGCATAGGGGGGAGTGCATTAAACGCATCCCGTACGGCTTGATGTCGTTTCTTGGTGGTTGGTCTCATTGTTTGAAAATCAGTTTGTTATGGTTTTACTCCCGTGATTGATACGTGATTCATACGTGATTGATACGTGATTGACCCGTTGAAGTTGCGGAAAAACGGGCATAATACTCGGTCATGATTGCCTTCTGCAGTTTGGTGGGTGCTTTGATGGTGGGAGCGAAAGATTTGTAGAGGTAGGTGAGTCGTTGTTTGAACTTGCTTCGCATCGCGATCGCTTCCCGGATGTCGGGAATTTGGGATTGAAGGATGGTGAGGCAGCTATCGATGATAGTACGTTGTTTGAACTGCTCACGTTGTTTGCGTGTGGGGTTCTTGGGAAGCACGGGTGTGGAACGTTCGCGGACGAAGGTTCGTCCGTTGATGGTGCGGAAGGTGAGTGCTCCGACAGAGCCGGAGAGGGATTGAACCGGTTGGTTCGGGTTGAAGGTTACTTTAGCCATAGTTGTTTGATTTTTAGATGTCCGGATAACATTCGGACGCAATGGACATAGATTTTTTGTCGGATGGCATCCGACCTAATGGACGATGATTTTTTTACCCTAAAAATTGAGGGGTTTTACGTCGGTCATCTGCCAGACACGGGCTTCGTCGAGGGTGAAGGTGCCGTATGAGCCGTTGAATTTCGCCGAGACCATCCTGTTCTCTTTCATGAGGCGGTTCACCAAGGGTCGTCCGTTCCAGTTGGTGGGGTACGGATGGCAGTTGGTGATGATCTCGTAGGGCGTGCCGTAGAACCCTTCTCCCCGCCATTTGCGATAGAGGAGATAGAGGTAGAGGCGGCGTTGGTCTTCGAGACTGAGGCCATCCCATTTTTCTCCGAGCGTTTGGTCTATACGATACCTCCGCTCCGGGTCTATCACTTTCAGCAGATGAACGAGCGATTTGCTGAAACGTTTAACGATGACGTCATCTATAGTTTCCATAAAAGGGGGAATTTTAAATTTATAAAATAAATTATTTTTAGGGGATATTATACCCACCCGCATGGTTTTCTCTTTTGGTTCTTTTCTCTTTTCGAGCAGAGCTCTCAAACGATCTGCTCCGCCGTATGCTCTTTTATCGGTCAATCTTGGCCGATAGATGATTATCCGAAGAGATCATCGTAACAGCAGTCACAGAGGTATCCGTGTATGCCTTTGTGCGCTTCGTCGTAGGTGATATGCTCGCCACACCGCTCACAGGTGACAAACTCGTTTTCCCAGCAGTCCGGGCAGACATGATATTCGCCCGGTTCGTAGTAATGGGCTTCGGATTCCGGCAGTTCTTTGCCGCAGATTTCACATTTTACTGTTTCCATAATGGGTTAATTGGTTAATGGGTTATTGATTAGGGGTTAGGGGTTCGTCGAGGGTGTCGATGAAGGCGTCGATGTAGAAGGAGCGCCACCATTCGGCATCTATGTCGTAATAGTTGAAACGCAGGGGTTCTTCTTCACCGTCGGCTTCGTACACGCCCTTGGGCTGTGCGCGGAAGGGGATGTACTTTTTGCAGAGGGTGCCGCGTGCCTCGCGTGTCGAGCCGTCGTTCTTGATATAGGCAAAGCGGATGACATCTGTCTGCATGGCTTTGCGGAGTTTCTCGAAGAGCCATGCGTTGGCTACGTGCTTGCGCCATGGCGTATTGGGTTGCGATTGTTTGAGCGCGTGCGCTGCCGTCATCAGTCGGCGCAGTTTTCTTAGATCGTTTGGCATAACTTTACGATTTAGTCATTTACGTTTTACGATTTATACATTATCCTCGGTAGGGTGGCAGAGTCGCATCGTTATTTCTCCGCAGAGAGCTCCGTTAGTAGCCCAATCGAGTCGTGCATCTATGAAGGATGCTTTTTGTTTTGGGTCGAGTTCATCAAAGAGCTCATAGATTGTCTTTTGCATAGGTCGCACGGAGTTTATTGAGTTCCATATTAAAAATTTCTTCATCGGTCTTTCGCGGGTCTTGCAATGTCTTGAGGTATTTAGTCTCGACACAATACATATCCGGCAGAACGGCTTCGAGTGCACGACGTCTTTTGTCGGCAATCTTATGCTGTTTGTAAGTGAGCCATCCCATGAGGTTATCCATGCGGATGTCGTTAGGGTTTTCGATGACGTGATGAACGATGCCCTTGTAGGGGTTTCCTTTGGAATCGAAGAAGATGGGGCAAGGCTCTTCTGCAAAAGTCTCGAACATGAGACGGTGTGCTTGTTTACCGCCGAAATGACGCAGAATCGGATGATTAAGTCCTCGAAGTTTTGTTTTTGTTTTGACGTTTCTGCGTCGTTTTGAAGGGCTGTGATTAAGTTTAATTTTGCATCCGCCGGTGCTCATGAAGTAGCCCTCAACGGGGTTAGCCCATAGTACTTTACCGTCGATTTTCTCGAGCGGCACTTTTGTGCAGCCTTTAGATAAGAAAAAAAGGCGTGATAAATGATTTTGCAACATAATGTGTAATGTGTAATGTGTAAAGTTTAGGTGGTTTCCTTAATGAAACGCACCGCCTTTCGTGAGAAAAGCGATGCAAAGGTAGGTATAAAAAAAGCACCCCTGAAGAGGAGTGCGAAAACTCTGCGAATTCTGCCAATTCTCTGCGAAATCTCTGCGAAATCTCTGCGAGCTCTGCCAAAATTCTGCGTCTATTTGGTTAGGCGCGCCTTACAAAAATCGCTGGCAGAAAGGTCAAATTTACTTTGAAAACGGTTAAAAACGATAGCCCTTTGTGCGTCCGACGCATACTGCTTGATATTGATACAACCGATATGATCCAAGCGGTAAAGCGCTCTGCAATAGTCTATTTTAGAATTAGAAAGTGACAATTCAGCGTCTAATCTTTCTCGGATATTTTCCTCTGAGAAACGAGGCGAAATACAAAAGAAATCAGGCGGGATAGCGGAATGACCAGTAGATACTGTATCCTCTTGTTTAGGGTCTGCAAGGGGTTGAGGATAGTTGTTAATAATTGTTACAGACCCGAAATTTTGACCAATGGTTGGCTGCTCAATTTTGACGACTTGTTGCATATGAGTAATAATTTTGTTTTCAAAAAAAGCACGGGTCTGGTTCCTATAAACGAGCCTAAGCTGGAATCTTTGAACACCATTTATAGAAACGTCCACCCGTGCCGTAGTGTTAGCTACGTCAAAGGCATCGTTTCACGATAGTGTTCTTAAAGTTTCCAGCTTAGACTTATCGTTCGCGATGTGCTCTGCTTATGCAGATATATGTCTTATGCTTTTATTTATTGCTCTTGGTGCGGTTACAATGCCGGCAGAGCATTTGGCAATTTTCTTTTACTGTCTTGCCGCCTTTTGACCAAGGCACGATGTGATCGGCTTCCATTTCGGAGAAATCCAATTCTCGTCCATGCTCCGGGCAGTTAGCTCCGACGCATTTATGACCTTGTGCCTCGTACACTTCCAAAGCGGTCTTCTCATCGAACGCACGCAAACCGAGGTGCTGTTCGTTGTTGTCGAGGACGTACCAAAGGATGCCTTTCTTATTGGTAATCTCGCCATCCTTGAGAAGTTCGGATATCCATGCTTCGAGCTTCTTGGCATCTATCTCATCCTCTCTATGTTTGCGGTACATCTCACCCCAGTTCGTGGCTTTGTAAAGGTCGGAATGCTTACCTACAAATTTCATTTTCGCCCAATTGACCACATCGGAGAAGTACGTCCAAAGATCATAACAGTCTGCGTCATGCTGATGGCGACGCATGTATTCTTCGATAGAAAGATTATCTCTTTTAGCGACCCATTCTATAGCCATTTCCAATCCTTCTTGACGTATCCAGTTCTTGGATATATATCCATCACTATGGCGCTTTGCAGGGCTATTATTGCGGGAGAAATGACGCTTTGCGTCCGTTACCCAAGAACCGGCAAAGATGGCATTACGTATCTCCTGATTTGTCAATTTCTCTCCGGCAATATTGATTACTTGGAACCACTCTAATTTCTCCACATCCGACCCGTCTTTACAGATATAGACATCCAACTCGTAGTTCAGGAATTGCTCACGCTCCGCTTCCGGAAGGTTGTTGTATCCCCACAAATTGCCTTTCCAATTAACGGCAAAAGAGCCCCAGAAATAATGGCATATAGACAGCGTACGTTGCTGACCATCCATGACTTCGTAAGTGCCATCCTCTTTCTCCACCCAATACATCACGTTGAGCGGGTATTTCTTCGAGATGGTGTCAATGACGGCGTGTTCTTGCTTCTCGCTATAGACAAACTCACGCTGATATTTCGGACGGATGTCCAACTTGCCGTGATATCCAACAACGCCCTCTTCGTCGCTGTCTTTGTAGCCATCTACAAGATCGGCAATTTTTACTTTAATCGGTTCGATTCTCATGATATCTGTGGTTTTTTATTGCGGATAAATACTCTTTGATATGCAGATTGTATCTGACGTCCTTCTTTATTTGTGAAATAGTTATGAATGCCATCATTCTTTAATAAATTTGCATTCTCATTAGTCTTATTTCCGGATGATCCTGTCCTTTCTCCACTTTGTTTTACTTCCCAATAGTCATTATATTTACGAGTGTCAGGAACCAAATCATGACAAAATCTTTGTGTAGCCCCTAGTATTTCAAATTGCTCAGGGTTATGTTTATTTATATATGTTAAAGGAACACCCATAATGCCCGAATAATCGCAAGGGATATCATTTACATTACCAACTTCTATTGCATCATAGTTATCATATTTAGGATATTCTTCCTCATTGTAATGTTTGATACATATTATCTCTTCATTGTGCTTACTTACCGGCAATGTGGTTAACCAACATGACGACGCTACACGTGCTACTTTTCTTCCCCCTTGATAGTGATGAAATTGTTCATAACTATCCGGAATAAAGAAGAACATGCCTACGTTAAAATTTGTGTATCCCGTACGAAGCTTATTCCCCATAATTAACGGAAATATTTCTCTATATGTAAGAGAATTTGTATTGCCAATGACTATAAATTGCTTGTTATATTTCATTAAAAGTGCAATATATTCCCTAAAAAGAGAAAATGGAGGATTTGTAACAACTACATCTGCTTGTTTAAGAAGTTCTATGCATTCTAGCGAACGAAAATCTCCGTTTCCCCTTAATTCAGCTTTTACATTATGCTCACTACTTCTAAGCAGAAGTTGAACGTCCACCAAATCCGTAGAACCGTTCCCGTCTAAATCAGGCACTTCGGAAATCTCTACCTTATAAGCCTTCTTTTTCGGTTCGTTGTTTTCATCTTCGAATAAAGGCAGTTCCTGTTGCGCGATGGGAGAACCATCGTAGCATGTCGCAATGAGTTTCTTTAAACCGAGTGCATTAAAATTAAGCGCAAAATACTTGAAGAAATTGCTTTCGTAAGGGTCATCACAATTACAGAAGATTACCTTATCACGGAAGTACTCGCGATAGTGGACTAACTCTTTTTCGATGTCGGAGAGTTGAGTGTAGAACTCGTCCTTTTTGCCGGTTTTAGCGGCTCCTAATGCTGTGTTGTTATTTGCCATACCTCATCCTCCCTTATTTATCGTTGAAAGTTTGAGGTATGGAGTGATGCCAATAGCCGGCATCATTGAGACACCCGATAAGGGTGATCGCATCTTTTTGACCTAAGTCCGCTGCATGGAGCAACATGATCTCCGCTTCGTCGATGGGGACGGTATGGATGCTGTCCGGGAAGTCGGGATCCTGGACGGAGATGAAGGACGCTAACCCCGTGATGAAGAGTGCGTCGGGGTCATCGTGCAGGTAAGCGCGCTCGGCAAAGTATGCGAGCGAGTCACCATTGTAAATAAGCGATTTGCGGATTTCCACGGGGCGCGGCGCGCTCTCCGTAGAGGACTTTTTAGAACAGGACGTGCACGAAATCAGAAGCGTGCATGTAAACAGCAGAAGAATCGATATGCGACATTTTTGCCGTATGGGGGGGGGTAAAATTAAACATTTGACTGTAGCCCATTATGTTGTTTGATATCGTTTGATGTTGTTTGATGTTGTTTGATACCGTTTGATGTTGTTTGATATCGTTTGATGTTGTTTGATATCGTTTGATGTTGTTTGATATCGTTTGATGTTGTTTGATATCGTTTGATGTTGTTTGATATCGTTTGATGTTGTTTGATATCGTTTGATATCGTTTGATGTTGTTTGATATCGTTTGATGTTGTTTGAATTTACAACCGGGTGCAAAATTACACTTTTTTTCGCACATATGCAAGAAAAAAGCGTATTTTTTTATTCTTCTTTTCTCAATAACCACTCGATGGCGTGGCGGTAGATCTTATCGAAAGACTGAACGGCTTCGAGGGGGAAGGAGTAGACGAGGGTGCTCGTCATTTGTGATTGGTGATTTGTTATTGGTGATTGGTAACCAATGGCGGCGGGACAGCGCATGTCTTCGTAGGACGCCATGCGGATGGCGAGGGTGTCGGTAGGCATGATGCCTTCCGGAGCGGGGGTGAAGAGTTGTTCTTCGTTGGGCTCCAGTTGGAGTTGGTAGATCCGATGACGAGGCGAAGTGATCCGTCCGCTGCGGGTGGCTCGTGCGGCATAGAAACGGGCATGGAGACAGGTGTCTGCCCATACGGGATCGATGGCACTGAAATGGTCGGTACTGAGTAGCAGGCGACCACCGTTTGATAAGTATTCAGTGATCAGTGAATAGCTTTCAGTTTTTAGCGGAACTCTATTTCGGCCGCAGACAATATCCAATAATTTGTAATTTG
>JAFSPA010000015.1 GCA_017443145.1 Paludibacteraceae bacterium | reverse complement strand
GTCTATTACGCGGCTCCCCAAGCCGCATACTACGCAATCCCAAACGAAGAGGTTTTTAGAGGCGTGTCTCTACCAGCCTGCAAAGTGACCCATAGAGACACACTTACTCTTTTACAGCCTGCAAAATGACCTATACGCCGAAATACTCAAATTCCTGCACTTTTCTCGCTAAACGTTAAACGTTCAACGTTATTTCACTTCTTGTCCGGTGACGGTGTATGTTTTGTCGCCACGTTGGATGAAGAGTTGGCCGTCGCGGAGGAGCTTGGTTGACAACTGGTAATAGGTAGTTGATAGTTGTTCAATAGTACTTGACATATTGTGATAATAATAGGTGGTGCGACCATCTTTTTCCCAACTATTGGTTTCTGGATTCCAATAATAACCAATATGTTCGATTATATTTCCATACTCATTGTAAGAATTTTCTCCGCGACCAGTTACTTCCCAAGTTGAAGATGCATAATTCCACACAAAAGAAGTTCCTGTCAACAGATTTCCGTTGCTGTCATTGCTATATTCACTTTTGCTTTGATAATACCATGTGTTTGAGGAAGCATCCCATCCGTACCAAATAGCCTCAAGTTGATACCCATAACTATCATTGACATATTCAATCTTGTCTATATTATGCCAAGCTCCGTCAGGCCACCATTCACATTTTTGATAACAAACCATATACCCATACTCATCATATGTCCAGTATTCAACATCTTGATTACTCCATCCCAACGAGGAATTCCATGTCTGATAAAGATATTGAATTTTATTTCCGTTAGAATCGTATGAATAAGTATAAAGAGACGTTTTTGTAAAAGTCTCATTTTTCCAGTTATAAATGAGTGAAGTAAGAAGATTGTTCTTTGCATCATATGTGTACTCTACCTTACCCGTATTTTTCCATGCACCGTTTTCCCATCGTCTTACTACTGCCGTAATCAGATTGCCATAAGCATCATAGGTGGAAGCCTCTGTTAAGTAATTATCCCATGTATCCGTACTCGCATTCCACCGGTAGGTTGTACGAATGAGGCAATTGCCTTTAGTATCGTAGGAAAATTCATTTTTAACGGAATTTCTCCATATCTTTTTATCTGTGAGCCACGTATAAATTGTTTGTGTCAGCATATGTCCTTCGCTATCGTATGTGTCTTCTTCGCGTCCACTATTATCCCAGATGTTCGTCTCTTTATTCCATACATATGTTGCATGCGACAAACAATTCCCATTTGCATCATAGGTATTTTCCGACTTGGTTATATTTCCAGTAATATATACCTCTGTTATTACACTATCCAATAATTGAACATCTGTAGCATTCACCATAATTGCACCGGTCATATAAATGACCCCAAAAAATAACTTTCTCATAGTCCCTAAATATTAATAAGTTACTCAAATAATTCTAAATAATAGGTTACAAAAGTAGTACTTTTATTCGGATTGCGCAAATTTATTTCACTTCTTGTCCGGTGACGGTGTATGTTTTGTCGCCACGTTGGATGAAGAGTTGTCCGTCGCGGAAGAACTTTGTGCTCAACGCATTGCCGGATGTTTCTATGTAGTCAATAGCTGTATTGTACCCGTGATAATAGTAGGAGCTTGTGCTATATTGTTTCTTGCTATTATCAATCCATTTATAAAGTATTTCTGTAATCAAATATCCGTTGACATCATATACTAGTTCATTCTCTGACTTATCGCCCCATGTATTTGAGGCATCTTTCCATCTGTACTCATGAACTGTTATAAGATTGCCGTTCGAATCATAGGTATAAGTGCTTTTCCCTTCCGTTTTCCAGCCCCCAGGATCGCCGTTCGAGAAATATGTGACTTTCTCTAAAAGATATCCTGCTACATCGTAGGTATACGTGTATTTATGTTCAGCGAACCACATATTGTATAACATGAAGGAGTCAATGGATACAGTTATGCGATTCTTTTCATCATACGTGTAAGCGGTTTTCAGGTGTTGAGAGCTAATCCACATTTCGTCATCCGGATCCCACATGGAAATCTTGCATTCTATTTGGTCACCTTTATCATTGTAAGAATACTCATACTTCCTGTCTATTTCCCAATCACTCTCATCGGCATACCAAAAAGAAAGCACATAGGTTTCCACCTTACCCATAGTGTTATAAGAATATTCCTTTTTATCGCGTGCCTCCCATTTGCCATATTCATTGGAGGAATAAATCTCACTCGATAGGATTCCGTTTATGTCATAGGAATATTCGTGTTTGTCTTGATATTTTCCATAATCAACAATCACACTTTCCAGTAATGCCTTTGGCTCATCTGCCAAGACTCCGATAGTTACACAAAGCAACAATGCTGTAATAATAGTTTTTGTTTTCATATTGCTAAAAATTATATGCTACTCCTATTCCGTTTTCTTTCTGCAAAAATTTAGCATTAAATAGTTAAAACTGCATCGCTAAGCCGAGACCTTTGGAAGATGTCTGGAGCGAAACACTGAGAATCGGTTGATCCGGATTGCATTTGGTGTTGTACAAATTCGCAGCTTCTTTGCGTCGTACTTGTCCGACGGCAAGACATGGTATCGAAGCAATCGTCACAGCGGAACCAGCAATCATTATGTAAAAACCTGCAAGCGAGGCTGCATCTAAACTAGCTCTACGTTCTCTAGGGTCTACCCCTCCAAAATTCGAAGTGCTAACCCATAACAGTCCGCCTCCTAATGTTAAACCCATTCCGGCGCCGAACAGTCCCCAACCGGTTTTCCACAAAGTATTGGCTTTTTTGTAGTTCAAATTGATTTGCTCACAAGTTTCCGGAGAGCAGTTATACTCGTTGTATATCACCATTGCCGACTTGCGCCGCACTTGTCCGATGGCGAGACAGGGGATTGAGGATAGAAATGCACCACCTCCAATGCACATAATTATAAAACCAGGACGGGTGAAAGCATAACTCTCACCTCTGGGCCAACATGTCCACCCGATACATCCCGCTAAAGTCATGCCGGCACCTGCACCGAACAATCCCCAACCGGTTTTCCATAGCACATCGGCCTTATGGTAGTTCTGCCACGCTTCCATGCACACCTCATTGGGTTCGGCAGGTTTCAGTATATTCTGTGCTTGCGTTGCGTTAAGCGTAATACCGAAAAGTACCAATAAAATACATAGTTTTTTCATACTTCTGTCCTCCAATTGGATTTGATTGTGAATTGACGGTGCAAAAGTACTGCTTATTTGTGAGGTGTGCAAATAATGAGCTTGGGATTTTTATTGGGAAAGTACAAAATTGGCTGTTACGAAGCCATTAAATGGCATTTTCCGTTCCTGTTCCTCAACGAAAACAGAATCATAAGTGATTTCGCAAATACGTGATTGTTCTTGGTACAAGCCGGTAGAATCACTCGCCACGACTGTTAGTTCTGTAGGCAACTCTCGTCCGCGGTGAACAGCCCGTCAGCATTACACCGACAGCTACAACAATGGATAACAATATGCCCCATCTCACTTTCATGCCGCTAAGATGCTGCTTTTTGGGGATATATGCAAGAAAATGAAGAATAATTTGTAAAAATTTGTGTAATTGGAGAATTTATTGTACTTTTGCAGGCGGAAATGAGAGAGCTTATGAGTAAGGCGAAATGGATATTAGGCGGTTTGGGTTTTGTGCTCGGTGGACCGATAGGGGCGCTGATTGGTGTAGCGCTTGGGGCGCTGTACGACGGATTTGTGGGTACGGGCCTTATGGAGGCGGACGAGACGAGCGAACAGTCGAACCCGCGTAATCAACAATCGAATCAGCAGTCGAATCAACGTACGACCGGGCAAGCGACTGCGGGGGATATTAATATATCGTTCCTGGTGCTTATTGCGTGCGTGATGAAAGCTGACGGACGGGTGCTTAAGTCTGAGGTGAATTTCGTTAAGCCGTATCTTGTTCGACTGTACGGCGAGACGGGAGCCAAACAGGCGTTGCAGCTGCTTAAAGACCTGTTGGGAAAGGATATTGACTATGTCTCCGTTTGCACGCAAATCAAGCAGCATGTCAATTACTCGACGCTTCTTGAGATTGTGCACCTGCTCTTGGATTTGGCCAATGCTGATGGCGATTTTGCTGCCGCGGAACAAACGGTTATTCGTCGTATGGCTACGCTGTTAGGCCTCACGACCAAGGACTACGACGCGTTAGAGGCGCTCTACAAGAAGACACGGGACCCGAACTGGGCTTACCAGGCGCTGGAGATAGAGCCGAGTGCTACGGACGATGAGGTGAAAAAAGCCTACCGCCGCATGGCCATGAAGTACCATCCGGACAAGGTGGCTACTGCCAGTGAGCAAGTGCGCCAAAAAGCCACCGAGAAATTCCGCGCCATCAACGAGGCCTATGAGCACATCAAACTGTTGAGAAATATCAAATAATACAGCTTACGGATTATGAAAATCGAGAAATTGTTAGCTATCGTTCTGCTGACAGCAGGGCTGATGGGGTGCCAGAAGAGTACGCCGAGTGATGAACCTGAGAAAGAGCCGGGAACGGAAGTGACGCCTGGTGGTGATGAGCCGGTAGAGGTGAAGAAAGGTGAGGTGTTTATTCACACGATAAAGTCAAAGACTTTAGGCGAGCGGACAATCCGCGTCTATGTGCCGGGTGATTATGCAAACAGTGGCCGTCAGTACGACGTGCTGTACATGCAAGACGGACAGATGCTGTTCGACTCGAAGATAACATGGAACCACCAGGAATGGGGCGTTGACGAGGCTATGGATACGCTGCAGAGCAAGGGATATATCCGTCCGACTATTGTGGTCGGCATTGATGCAGCGGGAACGTCATCCAATATGCAACGAATTGAGGAATATTGTCCGAGTGATGTAGCGAAGTATATTGCTTCGGGCCACGCGATGTATAGCGGTATGGGCACTCCGAAGGGCAATGAGTACTTGCAGTTCGTGGTGGAGGAAGTGAAGCCGTTTATCGAATCGACGTATCCGGCAGTGTATAAGGAGCGTGAACACACATGGATTATGGGCAGCAGCTGCGGCGGTTTGATTTCGTCCTATGCGGTGAATAAGTACCCGGAGGTGTTTGCCGGAGCGGCGTGTATGTCCACTCATAGCACGCTGTCGGTGGATAATACGTATGATGCCGAAGTGGTGAAAGGGTATGTGCAGTATTTGACGCAGACGCGACCTGTGAACAGCTATAAGATCTATTTCGACCGTGGCGACCAGACGCTGGATGCTAACTATGCGGAGACGCAAGAGATGGTGAACAACGGTTATGCTGCAGCGGGGTGGGATAGTGAGCACTTCCACTATGCGTTCTTCTCAGGTGCTGCGCACGACGAGAAGAACTGGCGCGCAAGACTGGATGTGCCGCTCGTTTTCCTGTTAGGGAAATAAGTGCTTGACGGCGTCTATTCCGTTATAGGAAATTCCATTTGATACCAAGGCAAGGGTTGCACATGAATCCTTTGCCGGTGAAGTTATAACTGAACTCAATCTCGGTGCCGATACAGAGATTAGGGCACTTAAACCATTGTCCGATGGAGTACCATAGTTGCGGCTCGGAGATGAAAACAAAAGACTGCTTGGTGGGATCGGTGTAACTGTTGTTTTTGCGGTCAAAGACGGTCTGCTTCTGTCCCCATATATCGATGAACCCGGAGAAAGTGAGTCCCGGAGCGGTGCAGAAATCGCGGCATGCCCAGATAAATGTGAACTGCAGCGGAACGAGGTTGCCTGACTGATTCGTCCAAACACCGTTATCCTTGATGCGCCAAGCGTTATAATCGTCGGCGATGTACTTGAAGAGGAGTTGCAGGGTGAAGGTGTTTTTGAAGTCGGGTGTGTGGAGGAAGTATTCCGGTCCGACAAGCACGGCATGGTTGATGCCGTATCCCCCCTCCACGACCTTACCACCGAAGATACCCAGTCCTCCGTCGTACTCGAGGTGAACGGATAAGTCCTTAGCCTTGGTGTTCTGCCAGAAATTGAAGCTACGCGTTATCTCCCAATAGGTGCCAAAGGGCGCATTCTTCGGGTCCTGCGGGTTATCGCTGGACTCGTTGATGCTGTAGTCCATATCGAAGAAGAAGAAGGTTGATCCCCATGCGTCGGGATGGAAGAACTCGACGGTGGTAGTGACTCTGTTAGAGCGCTGGTTGGCGCAAGCTGTACCATTGGAACCGAAGTCATAGAAGACCTGTAGGCTGGCGTCGATAGCGGATGCGCTGAAAGTCCACGCGAGGGCGCAGAAAAGGAAGATAGTGCGTTTCATGGTATGTGTGCTTTATTTGCTTGCAGGGTCGGTGGTAAGGTCGATGCCGAGTTTCTTAAAGATGCGCCAGTCTTCGTCCTTGAGCATGACGGTAGAGTGGGCTTGACATCCCTTGAGCATCGGTAGCGTCTCGAGAGCCAGTCGGCAGTTCTCGTTAGTGCGCGAGAGGACGGAGAGTGCCACTAAGACTTCATCCGTATGCAGCCTCGGGTTGCGACCGTGCAAGTATTGTATTTTGGTTTTCTGTATGGGTTCAATCATCTCCTGCGGAATGAGTCGTTCGTTATGGTCGATACCTGCCAGCTCTTTGGTGGCATTGAGCAGCAGAGCAGCGGACGAGCCGAGTAGCGGTCCTGCTTCGGCGGTGATGATTCGTCCGTCGGGCAGTTGGATGGCCGCCGCATGGGCTTTGGGTGTCTCGGTGCTGGTCTCGCGTCTCTGTCGTGCGGCAGCGACGGTCTTGCGGTAGTCGGTGGTGATGCCGACTTGTTGCATGAGGAGCTGTATCTTCTGTATCTCGGGCTCATTGGCAGCACCTTTCGCCATAAGCGCCACGGCGTGGAAGTATCGACGGATGATTTCACGTTTGCTGGCCTCGCAGACGGCCGTATCGTCGCTGATGCAGAAGCCCACCATGTTAACTCCCATGTCGGTAGGCGACTTATAAGGGCTGGTGCCGTAGATGCTCTTGAAGATGGCATCGAGGACCGGAAATATCTCTATGTCCCGGTTGTAGTTAACGGCCGTTTTGCCATATGCATCGAGGTGGAAAGGATCAATCATATTGACGTCCTGTAAGTCAGCCGTAGCGGCTTCGTACGCGACATTAAGCGGATGCTTGAGCGGCAGGTTCCAGACGGGGAAGGTCTCGAATTTGGCATATCCGGCGACACGTCCTCTGGCGTTCTCGTTGTATAGTTGACTCAGACAAACGGCCATCTTTCCACTACCGGGCCCGGGTGCAGTGACGACGACAAGAGGACGGGTCGTTTCCACGTAGTCATTGCTGCCGAATCCGCGCTCGGAAGCGATGAGCGAGACATTGTGTGGATATCCGTCGATGGGGTAGTGGTAATAGACGCGGATACCGCATCGCTCGAGTCGATGGCGATAATCGTCGGCAGCTCGTTGTCCGGAGTAGTGAGTGATGACGACAGACGAGACCGTAAACCCGCGCTCAATAAACGCTTCGCGCAAGCGCAGCACGTCTTCGTCGTAGGTGATACCTAAGTCCTGGCGCACCTTATTGCGCTCGATATCATGCGCAGAGAGCACGATGATGATCTCGAGCGAGTCCTTGAGCATGTTGAGCATGCGCAGTTTAGTGTCAGGCAGGAAGCCCGGCAGTACGCGGCTGGCATGAAGGTCGTCGAATAACTTTCCACCCATTTCGAGGTAGAGTTTATTGCCGAATTGTGCAATCCGTTCGCGGATGTGTTCCGACTGAATTCGGATGTATTTGTCGATATCAAAGGCGGTAATTACCATAGTGGGTGCAAAATTACAAAAAATATCTCATTTATCACCCAAAATCGGGTTGTGAAGTGTTTTTTTTAAAAAAAAATCAAAAAAAATCAAAAAATATTTGGTCATATGAAAAAAAAGCAGTAATTTTGCACGCTTTTTGCGTTTTTATGGTGTTATGTGCACCATTATATGGTTATGAAAATAATTTTAAATATATACAAAAATGTCAAAGATTTGTCAAATTACCGGCAAGAAAGCCATGATGGGGTGCAATGTATCGCACTCGAAGCGCCACACTAAGCGCAGCTTCGATGTGAACTTGTTCCACAAGAAGTTCTACTGGGTAGAACAGGATTGCTGGATCAGCTTAAATGTTAGCGCAGCTGGTCTTCGCACAATTAACAAAATCGGTTTGGATGCAGCGCTAAAGCAGGCCGCCGAAAAAGGGTATCTTTACGAATAAAAAGGAGGAAACGTTATGGCAAAGAAACAAAAAGAAGCTCGTGTACAAGTAATCCTTGAGTGCACAGAACACAAAGCCAGCGGAATGCCCGGTACCAGTCGTTACATCACGACCAAGAACCGCAAGAACACTCCTGATCGTCTGGAACTAAAGAAGTATAATCCGATCTTGAAACGTTACACGATTCACAAAGAGATCAAGTAATTAACCACTAAACTGTTTTAGACTATGGCAAAGAAAGCGGTCGCTACCCTTCAAACAGGTAATGCAGGACGTAACCACACGAAATGCATCAAGATGGTGAAATCACCGAAGACGGGAGCGTATATTTTCCAAGAGGAAATCGTAGAGAACGAAAAGGCAATGGCATATTTTAAGTAATGCGAAAGCCTAAAAATACAAAAAAATGCATACTAAATTTGTGGGTATGCATTTTTTTTTGTACTTTTGCGGCGGATTTTGTGCGCGTGTATGTTGCGCGCTGGTGCGAATAATAATAATTGTAAAGAATATAGATGAAGCGATTTTTTCCTTGTTTGATGGTCTTAGTGGCCTTGGTATTAGTAGGTTGTCATCGTACGAGTAAGTTTGAGTCCTTGCGTGATCAGCCACTGCCGGCAGAGATTGAAGTAGTGTCGGAAGGTACGGGTGTGGTAACGAATGTGTATGTAGGCGAGATTTTGGCGAAAGCGGATATCCCGTTGGTTTTTCCGTTAGGCGGTCAGCTGACGAGTATTCAAGTCAAGAGCGGCCAGCACGTTCGTGAGGGTCAGGTTATAGCGACGGTGGATAACACGCAGGCGAAAGCGATGCTCGAGAGTGCGGAAGCGATGTTAGGTCAGGCAGAGGATGCTTGGCGTCGTTTGAAGCCGGTTCATGAGAATGGCGGTTTGAGCGATGTGAAATGGGTCGAGATGGAGACAAACTTGTCTAAAGCTCGGTCGATGGTGTTGTCGTCTCGTAAGCGCTACGACGACTGCACCCTTCGCGCCAGTCAAGCAGGTGTGGCTAATCTGTACGACATTGAAGTGGGGCAGCATCTGAACGTTGGTCAGCCGATAGGTTCGTTGCTGGACATGACGGGTAAGAGAGCCAGTTTTACTGTTCCGGAGAGCGAGATAGGACATTTGATTCACGGAGATAAGCTGACGGTTAGTCTACCGGCACTGGACTTGACGTTTGATGCGACCTTGGACGAGAAAGCACTGGTTGCGACGCGTTTGGCGCATACGTATAAGGTGACGGTTATCTTAGACCCGAAAGCGAATACGGATATTCTGCTACCGGGAATGGTATGCCGCGTGGTGACGAACAGCAAGGAGCACCAGGGATATATCATCTCGTCGGGTTGCGTCCAGACGCAGCAGAGTGGCAACACGGTATGGGTTGTTCGTAACGGTCGTGTTGAGCGTGTACCAATCGTGATAGGTGCTTTTGTGGAGAACGGAGTGCTGGTAACGGAAGGCTTGCACGCAGGTGATACGGTAGTAAGCAAGGGATATCAGAAGATGTATAAGGGAGCCAGAATACAATGAGTAAGCCTAATCATATCGAATCGGCGATGCGTAGCCATGGATTGGTTTACGTCATTGTGCTGTGCTTGGTTGCGTTCGGTGTGTATGCGCTGACGCAGATGAAGAAGGATGAGTTCCCGGAGGTGACTATCCGTTTGGGCGTTGTGGCCGGTGTGTATCCGGGGGCTACGGCGCAGGAAGTGGAGGAACAAGTCGCCAAGCCGATTGAACAATATCTATTCAGTTTCAAGGAAATAGATAAGAAAAAGACGTATAGCATCTCGCAAGATGGTATTGTATATGTTTTTGCAGCCTTGTCTCCAAAAGTGATGAACTCGGACGAGGCATGGGCGAAGATACGTGGCGGTATATCGCTACTTAAGCAGACTCAGATGCCGACGGGCTTGTTGGCTATTGTGGTGGTGGATGACTTCGGCAACACGAGCAGTATGCTGTTGGCGATAGAGAGTAATGAGCATACGCCTCGTGAACTGAAAGAGATGGCAGACCAATTATCGGACAGATTGCGTGCGATACCTCAAATGGGTAGTATCAAGATTTTGGGAGACCAGCACGAAGAGATTGCCGTGACGCTGGATGTGGAGAGAATGTCCAAGTATGTGGTTGACCAGAAGATGATTTTTGCTCGTTTGGCAACGCAAGGCTTCCGTACGATGACAGGTGAGATTGCGAACAGTGAAGGTGCGGCGCTGATACATGTGGATGTGCCGTATCGGACAGAATATGAGTTGGGCGAGCAGATTATCTTTGCCGATCCGGTAACCGGACAGCAGGTTCGTCTCAAAGATATTGCGACGATAGAGCGTCGTTACCAGAAAGCGACGAGTTATATCGAGCATTTTGACGACGACAGCCAAGGCGGTTGCGTGATGCTGAATATCGAGATGCAGCCGGGTAATAATATCGTGGCGTTCGGTAAAGAAGTGGATAAGGCGATTCAATATATGGAGAGTGTTCTCCCGCCGGATGTGCAGATTCATAAAGTGACGGACCAGCCGCATGTAGTTGACGCGAGTGTTAGATCGTTCTTGAAGGACTTGGTAATCAGTGTGTTGATTGTTATCATCGTGATGCTGGTACTATTCCCGCTGCGTACGGCATTGGTTAGTTCGACCGGATTGCCTGTATGTATCGCTGTGACATGGGGTATCATGTATATGTTCGGCATCGAGCTGAATACGGTGACGTTGGCGGCGTTGATTGTGGTGTTAGGCATGGTGGTGGACGATTCGGTTATTGTGATTGACGGCTACTCGGACTTGTTGGAGAAAGGCCATTCGCGCTGGTATTCAGCTGCGGTATCGACGAAGGAACTGTTTGTGCCGATGATATTGGCGACGACCTCTATCTCGGGTATGTTCTTCCCGATGCTGGGATTGATGACGGGTGCGATGGCGGACTTCGTGAAGCTGTTCCCGTGGGCAGTGTTTATCGCGCTGACGTGCAGTATCTTATATGCGATATGGATTATACCGTGGATGGCAACGGCGATGATTAAACGTAAACCGAAAGATGCGAAGCCGACGGTTATTGAGCGCGTACAAGGCAAATTCTTCGATAAGTTGCAGAACGGCTATAAGAAGCTGTTAGACGCTTGTTTCCGTCATCCGTGGGTAACGATAGGTTTTAGCGGCTTGATGGTGCTGGTAGGAGTAGGATTCTTCTTCCTGCTTGATCCGGAGTTGATGCCGAAAGCGGAGCGTAACTGCTTTGCGGTGGAGATACACTTGACGGAAGGCACTTCGTTGGACCAGACGACGGTAGTGGTTGATTCGTTGGCGAAGATACTGAATGCTGATCCTCGTGTGACGAACGTAACGGCTTTTGTCGGAATGGCGAGTCCGCGTTTCCACGCGACGTATGCGCCACAGATGGGCGGTGAGAACTACGCGCAGTTTATAGTGAACACGATTAGCGACAAAGCGACTGTGGAAGTAATCTCGGAGTATCAGCCGAAGACGGAGAATATGTTCCCGAACGCTTTCTGCCGGTACAAGCAGCTGGATTACCAGGCTGTATCTAACCCGATTGAGGTGTTTGTACAAGGTTCGGATATCGGTCAGTTGGAAGTGGTGGCAGATTCGCTAAAGGCCTATATGGCTACATTGCCGGAGTTGACGTGGATACACTCTAACTACGACGAGACGGTACAAACGATTCGCTTACGTTTAAGAGATGATGAAGCAAGTCGTCTGGGCGTTACGCAGGCGTCGCTGTCGCTGTACTTAAATGGCGCGTTAAATGGCCGCGGAATGACTTCGTTATGGGATCAAGGATATAAGACTCCGGTGGTGCTGTACAGCAAAGGTACAGACACACTGGACTATTCGGATATAGGTAATCTGATGATACCGACATTGCTTCCGGATGTGTGGGTACCAATCAGACAAGTAGCAGAGATAGAGCCGGATTTCCACCATGCGCAGATACAACGTCGTAACTCGATTCGTACGATTACGGTAGCGGCAGACTTACGCGGTAAGACGGCGCAGATACGTATGATGAGGCCTATCAAGAAGTACATTGAAAAACAGCTGAAACCTAATCTGCCGGAAGGTGTGATGATTAACTATGGTGGTTTGACGCAGATTACTCAGGAGTTACTTCCGGGCTTGATTATGACGGTTCTTGCGGCCTTGTTAGTGCTGTTGGTACTGCTTGTTTCACACTTCAAGAGCCTGTCGATATCGTTCTTGTCGCTGAGTGCCAGCTTCCTGTGCATCTTCGGTGCATGCTTCGGAATGTGGATGTTCCAGTTGCATTTCTCGGTGACGGCCATCCTCGGTGTGATATCGCTGATAGGTATTATTGTGCGCAATGCGATTATCATGTACGAATACGCGGAACACTTGCGACTTAATGAGCATAAGACAGCGAAGGAAGCCGCCTATTTGGCGGGTATCCGTCGTATGCGTCCTATCTTCCTGACGACAGCGACGACAGCGTTGGGTGTTGTGCCGATGATTATTGCGGCGACAGCGTTGTGGATGCCGATGGGTGTGGTTATATGTTTTGGTGCGATATTAACGATGCCGATGGTAGTGACGCTGCTGCCTGTGGCTTACTGGAAATTATACGAGAAGAAATGAAAAAGATAGTATTGACGATATTGGTTTTGTGCTGTGCGGTAGTTGTTAGTGCGGAAGTGCTGACACTGGATTCATGCCTGAGAGCTGCAAAGCAGAAGAACTGCACGATACAATCTGCCTTGCTGGATGTGCAGATAGCGCAACAGGTGAAAAAACAAGTGTTCACGAAGTATTTCCCGCAAGTTAATCTGTCGGCTTTCGGTTTCTATGCTATCGATCCGTTGGTGCGTATTTATATTCCGGGTTTGATGCCGAGTCAGGAAGGAGAAGATGCGGTTGCCGAGATGTTTGATTTATTGCGTGAGGAAGACCCCAATATCTCGCCTAATATCGACTTGCTCAAGTGGGGCGCTGCGGCCGGAGCATCTGCCGTGCAGCCTATCTTTATGGGCGGTCGTATTGTTACCGGCAATAAGTTGGCGAAAGTGGGAATTGAAGCCGCCGAGAAACAAGTGGAGATATCCGAACGCGATGTGTTGCAAGAAGTGGAAGATACGTATTGGTTAGTTGCCGGTCTGTACGAGAAACGTGCAACCGTAGCGGAAGTGAATGCGTTGTTGGACACGATTCAGCAAGTGGCACAAGTGGCGTTTGACAACGGTCTGGTGACGCAGAATGATCTGCTAAAAGTGCAACTCAAGAAGAACGAGATAGACACGAAGTCGGTTCAGTTAGAGAACGGTATCACGCTGGCTTCCAAGCTGTTATGCCAACTAACCGGAATTCCTTATACGGGCGAATTGGAGTTGGAGGAGTTTCCGGAAGATAATGCCGTGGAAGCGGTAGTTTTAGTGGATACGTTTATTGTCAGTGGCAGACCGGAAGCGGATTTGCTCGAGATGAATATCAAAGCGGAGCAGTTGCGTAAGAAGATGACTATAGGCGAGGCTTTGCCGCAAATAGGTATTGGCGTGCAAGGTGGCTATTCGAACCTGTTTGAGCGTCACCGCTGGAACGGTTTTGCCTTCGCATTTGTTCGTATTCCAATCACAGATTGGTGGGAGACAAGCCATAAGATCAAAGAGCATAATCTGAAGATTGAGAAAGCGAAGATAATGCAGGAAGATTTGATGGGCAAGATGACACTTCAGAACGAGCAGGCATACGACCAATTGAACGAAGCGTTGCGTCTTGTTATGCAGCATGAATCGGCACTGACCATGGCACAAGAAAACTACCGTATCTCGCTGATGAATTACCAGGCAGGTATGAGTACAATGAGCGAACTGTTAGAGTCGCAAGCGTTGTTGCTGCAAGCGGAGAATGCGTATACCGATGCGCGTATATCATTCCGTGGCGCACAGCGTAAGTTTAATGACCTTAATAAATAAGACTATGTTAGCAATAATCATCAATCCCAAATCAGGCAAGAACTATTTTCGTGCGCAGCGTAAGTACCTGTTCGAGTTGTTGCGTCATCGCCATCAGCCCTTTACCTACCGTGTGACGCAGTATCCGGATCATGCGATAGAGTGCGCTCGGGAGCTGGTGGAGAAAGGATACGACCAGTTGTTGGTTCTTGGCGGAGACGGTACGTTGTCCGAAGTGATTAATGGCATTATGCGTGCCGATTTGACGGCAGAACAGCGCAAAAAAGTGCGTTTCGGCTTGATGCCGCGCGGAACAGGTAACGACTGGGGCCGATTCTGGGGATTGACGAAGAACTACAAACGCTCGCTGGATTTGTTCTTTAATGGCAAGGACCAGCCGATAGATGTAGGATGTCTAACGTATTGGCGCAACGGGATTGAGCACCATCGGTATTTTATCAACTCGGTCGGTTTTGGTGTGGATCCGTTGACGTGTAAGTATGCAATCGGTTTGAAGCCGTATATAGGCAGTCATCATGTCAATTATCTGTTTGGTCTCTTTGCAGCCTTGGCGAAGATGAAACCGATAGAGATGCAGCTGGTTTGCGACGGAAAAGAGATTATTAAAGCTCCACTCTTCACGATGAATATCGGTAACGGTCCGTTCTCAGGCGGTGGTATTCGCCAGAATCCTACGGCCGATCCGCGAGACGGTAAGTTCAATTCGATGTTTGTGGAGAAGCCCACTTTCGGACAAGTGATGAAAGCTATTCCGCGATTGTTCAACGGTAAGTTGACGGAGCTTCCGTTTATTCATTCGTACGAGGGTAAAGATATTGAACTCAATACGAGAAGGCATCTGCAGTTTGAGGCGGATGGTATTTTGATGGATATTATGGGTCCGTGCGAAGTGCATTGTCTGCATCACGCTATTCAGATGACCGTTCCTCAGTATTGCTAAGATGAAAGCCCTAATTTTTGCCGCAGGATTAGGAACGCGTTTGCGTCCGCTGACAGACACCATGCCCAAAGCATTGGTGCCCATTGCCGGACATCCGCTTCTGGAGTACCAGATTCGCAAGTTGAAAGCTGCGGGAATAACGGATATCATTGTTAATGTACACCATTTTCCCGATATGATTATCGACTATCTGCGTGACAATGACGGATTTGGTTGTCGCGTTGAAGTCTCGGATGAGCGGGATGAGTTGCTGGAAACAGGTGGTGGATTGCTGAAGGCCTGGAGTCGTTATGCCGCGAATGAGCCGATTCTGGCACTTAATGTGGATATCTTGTCGGAGATTGATTTGCGGGAAGTGATGAAGGCATATAATCCGGAAGAGTTGGGCGTTTTGGTGGTAAAGGACAGAGAAACACAGCGGTATCTGTGCTTTGATGAGGAGAATAGGCTTGTAGGGTGGACGAATATCGCGACGGGAGAGATGAAACCGGCAGTTTTCAGCGGAAATAACTCTGTTTTTAGACGGTTGGCTTTTTCGGGAATGCAAGTACTGGGACCGCAGGTATTGCCGATGTTACAGGCTTTCGCGCAGGAACATGGTCCGAAATTTTCTGTAATTGATTTCTATTTATATGTGGTGGAGCGTCAATTAGGCGTTCTGCGGGCTGTAGAGTTTAATGTACCAATGATGGATATCGGTAAGATAGACCATATTGAAGAGGCTGAGTCTTTCGCTAAAGTCATAGCATGATCACGTTGAGCATACATTGAGCATATATTGAGCATATATTGAGCATATATTGAGCATATATTGAGCATACATTGAGCATATATTGCGAGCGGGAGGGCAGGGCAGTTTTTTTGCATTTTTATTACACAGGATTTGCATATATGAAAAAAATGCAGTACCTTTGCACGCAAAATGACTATATTATGAAAAAACAACTTCTCCTTGTCTTCTTGACAATCTTTGGCGTACTCAATGCTTACGCCTTTGAAAATGGCATTTTGCCCGGTCTCTTCACTGTTCATTCCAACGGAATGCAAGTGCGTTTTTCACAAGGAAACCTGCAGTATGGTGATGCGGGTACACATATGACGGATGAGGGCAAAGAACTCTCCGGAACATGGCGCTTTGCCGCGACGCAGTACGAATCCATCGGATACAAAGCCGTAAATAATGGTAATGGCACTTGGTCCTATTCCGTCGATAAAAAGGACGGTTTCCGTGATATGTTCCACTGGGCAAGTAGCGGATATAAAGGTGTCGGACCGGACTATGATGTAGAAACGAATAGTAAGTATGGCGACGGTACGAACCAAATAAGCAAATCTTGGTGGGACTGGGGCTGGTATAACCCGATCACCAACGGCGGTAATACCACGCGGATGTGGCGCACACTAACCACCAAAGAATGGCAATATATTTACCTCGTGCGTACGAATGCAGCAGATCTCCGAGGACGAGGAACTGTCTGTGGCGTAAAGGGTTACATCTTCCTGCCGGATAACTGGACAGGGACACCTTCCGGTGCGCCGGATTTGAATACCGAATTATCATCTACGCCTTGCGACTGGACATATAATGTCTATAACGAGGACGAGTGGAAAAAGATGGAGCAAGCAGGTGCAGTCTTCTTCCCTATCAGCATCGAGAAGCATAATAGCGACGAAACGATGTCGTATTACGGCGGATACTGGACGGCAACGCCTACAGAGTATTTTGCCGGATATTGGACATTCCAGGATTGCACGAATACTATTGGTGACTATCCACGCTATTACGACGCCAATGTGCGACTTGTAGTCGATGTTATGTCACCCTCCGCTATTGATCAAACAAATCAAAAATCAACTATCAACAATCAAAAATATATCAAGAACGGTCAACTCTTCATTCTCCGCGACGGAAGGACCTATAACGCAGTAGGACAAGAAGTTAAATAATATATTAACCCTATAAAAAACACACATTAGGAGAAAATACAATGTACAAGGCGCGAAAGTGAAATAATCAGAGTTCGAAATATTCCATCGCCTTGAGAGTGAGGCGTGAAAGAGCAAAGTCGTCTATGTCGCTGATATGGACGACTTTTGTTTGGGGTATATCCGGCAGGGTAGTCACGGGCTGCAGGGTGAAGCGTGCATGCAGACGCTGATGGGAGAGGATATGCGTGAAGACGACGCCGGAGCTTTGCCGTTGGAACGTGTCGGCATCGGTCTCGACGAGCGGGAACTCCCAGAGATGGTGCCAGATGTCTTTTTCTTGGCGCTGATGGATTAGTGTTTGTCTATCGGGCGTGAGATAGATAGTATAGTTGAAGTAGCGATCACGGATTTTGGGTCTGGGTTTGCGTACGGGCAGCAGGTTCACTGTGTTGTGTGCATAGGCTTGACACCATGTCTGCAACGGACAGTTGACACAATCGGGCGAAGAAGGGACACAATAGAGAGCTCCGAACTCCATAAGTGCAGAATCGAAGAGTCGCGGGTTGTTTCGGTCGAGAATCTCGTTGGCAACTTGGTGGAAATGGCGTTTTCCGGCAGAAGTGTCGAACGGTATCTCGCAATCCGTAAGTCTTGCCAGCACGCGATACACATTTCCGTCGAGCGCAGGATAGGGTTGATTATAGGCAAAGGCCGAGATAGCTCCTGCGGTATAATCGCCTATTCCCGGGAGAGCGCGAATCTCGTCAAAGGTATGCGCAAAAGTGGCGTATCCGTGGCTAACGAGTTGCTGCGCAGCCTTATACATATTTCGCGCGCGGGAGTAGTAACCGAGTCCTTGCCAATAACGGAGCACTTCGTCCTCTTTGGCTTGCGCGAGTGAGAGCAGGGTCGGAAAACGGTCGACAAATCGCATGAAATAGGGTAGTCCTTGTTCAACGCGTGTTTGCTGGAGAATGATCTCCGAGACCCAAATTTTGTAGGGATCGTCGGTTTCTCTCCAAGGTAGCACTCTTTTGTTGTATTCGAACCACGTATAGAGCTGATTATAAAGAAGTTCGCTAAATTTCATGCAATTTGTACTGTTTGGGCTGCAAAATTACAAAAAAAATATGGAAAAACGAATTTTTTTTGATAAAAACTTTTGTAAATCAAAAAATTATACTAATTTTGCAGCCGATTTTCGCGTTTTAGAGAATATATAATAGAAATATACTATGACAAAAGCAGATTTAGTTAGCGCAGTCGCGATGCAAACGGGTGTAGATAAAACTACGACTCAGGCTATTCTCGATGCTGCTATGCGTGACGTAAAGAACGCTGTTGCGAATGATGAGCCGGTATTCCTCCGTGGTTTCGGCACATTCAACAATAAGCTCCGTGCTCAAAAGTTAGCTCGTAACATTGCGAGAAATACGTCCGTGCTCGTTCCGGCTCATAAGGTAGTAACGTTTAAGCCGTCTCCTGAGTTCACGAATGCATTGAAAGTATAAAGTAAATAATCACGATAAACATATAATTATATGCCAAACGGAAAGAAACATAAGAGACACAAGATGTCTACTCACAAGCGCAAAAAACGTTTGCGTAAGAATCGTCACAAGCATAAGTAAGCCTTGTTTATAGGCCCTTAGGCTATAGACGATTAGTATTAACTTGGCTTTGTGGTACAAGACTGTTTTGGGCGCAAGACAGTTAGCCGCAAGGCCTTTTTTGAAATAATGAATCATGAAAAGCGAATTGATTGTCGATGTACAACCACAAGAGATTGCAATCGCTTTGACGGAAGATGACCGTTTGCAAGAGATTACTCGCGAGAAGCGCGATGTGGATAATTTTGCAGTAGGTAACATCTATTACGGTCGCGTAAAGAAAGTGATGCCGGCATTGAATGCTGTTTTTGTGGATGTAGGTCATGAAAAAGAAGCTTTTCTACACTATCTGGATTTAGGTTCTCAATTTTTGACGCTTCGAGATTACCTGTCTAAAGCCGTTAGTGACCGTCGCAAGATACCTTCGATGTCCCGCATTCAACATCAGAAAGAAGTGGGCAAGGAGGGTCAGATATCGGACTATGTGAAAGTAGGCGACCTGCTGCTTGTTCAAGTGAGCAAAGAGCCGATTAACACGAAAGGTCCGCGCTTGACAACCGAGTTGAGTATTGCCGGTCGGAATATGGTGCTGATGCCTTTTTCCGAAAAGGTGATGGTAAGTTCGAAGATTAAGCGTGAGTCAGAGCGTAGCCGCCTTAAACAGCTGGTACAATCAATTAAGCCCGCGGGCTATGGAGTGATTGTGCGCACGGTGGCCGAAGACAAGCGCGTGGCGGAATTAGACAACGAGTTACGCATTTTGGTCAAGAGATGGGAAGACACTATTCGTTCGCTGCAAAAGCCCAAAGAGAAGGACTTGCAGGCAGCGAAGAAGAACAAAGATGCGGAAGTGAGGTTGGTGAGCGAAGAGCTTGGCCGAACCATAGGAATCATCCGCGATGTGTTCTCTCCCGAATTCTCGAGTATTCAGGTTAATGACGATACTATCTACGAGGACGTTCGCGAATACGTGGAACTGATCGCACCTGAAAGCGTAAAGATTGTTAAGAAGTACAAAGGCAAAGAACCCATCTTTGACAAGTTTGACATCACCCGTCAGATGAAGACGGGCTTGGGTCGGACGGTAGGCTTTAAGAATGGCGGCTATCTGGTTATAGACCGTACGGAGGCTTTGTTCGCGATAGATGTCAACACAGGCTCAAAGAAACTGTTTGAGGACCACGAGGAAAATGCGTTTCAGTACAACATGCTCGCAGCAGATGAGATAGTTCACCAACTCCGTCTGCGCGATATTGGAGGAATCATCATTATCGACTTTGTCGATATGGACTCCAAAGAGCATCAGGAACAGCTTTATCGCCACATGTGCCAGTTGATGGCTCATGACCGCGCGAAACATAATGTGCTTCCTCTCAGTAAGTTTGGATTGATGCAAATCACCCGTCAGCGCGTGCGCCCAGCTGTGGAGGTGAATGTGACAGAGGTCTGCCCGATGTGTTTGGGTAAAGGCAAAGTGCAGCCGACGTTGCTGTTTACAGACCAGATCGAAGAGCAAATAGCTCACATGCGTGAGCATTTCGGACGAGGAATACGTGTCCATCTGCATCCTTATGTGTATGCTTATGTGACCAAAGGCTCTCTGTTCAGCCGACTCTCGACCAAGTGGTTTAAGAAGTACGGCGTGCGCGTGCAAGAAAATCAATCATTAGGGATGTTAGAAACAAAGTTCTACTCCCGTCAAGGCAACTTACTTGAACTCCCCAAAGAGGATGGTGAGAAAAGTTAAAGAAAAGGTCGTCGGATTCCGGCGACCTTTTTTGGCGTATAGGTCATTTTGCAGGCTGTAAAAGAGTAAGTGTGTCTCTATGGGTCACTTTGCAGGCTGGTAGAGACACGCCTCTAAAAACCTCTTCGTTTGGGATTGCGTAGTATGCGGCTTGGGGAGCCGCGTAATAGAC
>JAFSPA010000014.1 GCA_017443145.1 Paludibacteraceae bacterium | reverse complement strand
GGTCTATTACGCGGCTCCCCAAGCCGCATACTACGCAATCCCAAACGAAGAGGTTTTTAGAGGCGTGTCTCTACCAGCCTGCAAAGTGACCCATAGAGACACACTTACTCTTTTACAGCCTGCAAAATGACCTATACGCCGGATTATACGACCTCGATATGGTTCTGCCGGTTGAGGTGCGATTCGGTAAATATATCACCGACAGATGGTACTTAATGGGGTCTTTAACCTACCATATTTCGCTCGCCGGCGAGACGGCTTGTATCGAACCCGCAATACGTGCCGGATACAACTTCGGACACAAACCGAAGAGCAAGAAAAGGTAATTTTTGTCATGCCATTCGCACCTAACTATTTGTCCCACTTTGAGTTAGCAGAGTGGGGCATATTTTTTGTGATTGTAACATGAAAATAATAAATTATTTTTTTTTGTAAAAAAGTTTGCGTATATCATTTTTTTGTATTACTTTTGCACCCGAATTTGGAAAATATCGATTTGGACGAACATGAAAGCATTTGTATTTCCCGGACAAGGTGCCCAATTTACAGGTATGGGCAAAGATTTATACGAATCGTATCCCCTTGCGAAAGAGTTATGTGAAGAAGCAAACGAGATTCTTGGTTTTCGTCTCACCGACATCATGTTTGAGGGCACGGCAGAGGACTTGAAGCAAACGAAAGTGACGCAGCCTGCTGTCTTTTTGCACTCCGTGATTGCCAGCCAAGTGATGACGATCCAACAACCAGATATGGTGGCAGGACACAGTTTGGGCGAGTACTCGGCGTTAGTGGCTTGCGGATGTCTGAGTTTCGGCGATGCACTCAAACTCGTCTCTGCACGTGCTCGCGCGATGCAGAAAGCCTGCGAGAAGCAGGAATCGACTATGGCAGCTGTGCTCGGACTTGAGGATGCGAAAGTGGATGAACTCTGCCAGCAGATAACGGACGATATCGTTGTGGCGGCTAACTTCAACTGCCCGGGACAAGTGGTTATATCGGGCACGAAAAGCGGTATTGAGCGTGCGTGCGAAATCATGAAAGCCAACGGCGCCCGTCGTGCGCTGCCTTTGCAAGTGGGTGGAGCATTCCACTCGCCACTGATGCAACCGGCCGCAGAAGAGCTGCAAGAGGCCATTCTGGCGACTAAATTCCAGAAGCCGTTCTGTCCGATTTATCAGAACGTGAACGCATACCCGCAGGCCGACCCGGAACAGATACGGCAGAATCTCTTGCTCCAACTCACAGCTCCTGTGCGCTGGACACAGACGATACGCAATATGATTGTCGATGGAGCCAATGAGTTCTATGAGTTCGGACCGGGTGATGTGCTGAAAGGATTGATTCGAAAGATTGATCCGACGGTAACCGTCGGTTGACGTTTAGCGTTTAGTGTTTAGCGTTTAGTGTTTAGAAATATGTATAGAACCTTTACTTGTGGCGAGCTGAGACTCGCAGATGTAGGAAAAACCGTGACATTGGCAGGTTGGGTACAACGAATCCGCAAAATGGGCGGTATGACCTTTATAGACCTGCGTGACCGTTACGGCATCACTCAGTTGGCGTTTAACCAAGGCACAGAAGCGTTTGAGAAAGCCAATGGGTTGGGTAGGGAGTATGTGCTCCAAGTGACCGGCAAAGTGATTGAGCGTCAATCGAAAAATGCCCAACTGCCGACCGGCGAGATAGAGATTGAGGTAGCAAAACTCAATATCCTCAATCCGTCACTGACACCGCCTTTCACCATTGAAGACGAGACCGACGGAGGTGATGACCTGCGTATGAAATACCGTTATCTGGACCTGCGTCGTCCGTGCGTGCGCAAGAACCTCGAACTGCGCCATAAGATGGCCTTTGAGGTGCGCCGTTACCTTGACAGCCAAGGATTCCTGGAGGTAGAGACGCCTGTTTTGGTCAACTCTACGCCGGAAGGAGCACGTGACTTCGTTGTTCCGAGCCGTATGAATCCGGGTCAGTTCTACGCTTTGCCACAATCGCCCCAGACACTCAAACAGCTGCTCATGGTCAGCGGTTTTGACCGTTACTTCCAGATAGTCAAATGCTTCCGCGACGAAGACCTGCGTGCTGACCGTCAGCCGGAGTTTACCCAGATAGACTGCGAGATGTCGTTTATCGAGCAAGAGGATATTCTCAATATGTTCGAAGGCCTGTCGAGACACCTGTTCAAGAGTATTCTGAATATCGACTTGCCGAAACTGCCGCGTATGACTTGGGCTGATGCTATGAAGTACTACGGCAGCGACAAGCCTGATACACGCTTTGAGATGAAGTTTGTGGAGCTGCATGATATCTTCCACGCCGCAGAGGAGAAAAAGCCCGCAGAAGAGCGGTTTGGCGTGTTTGCCAACGCCGTTTATATCGGCGGTATCTGCGCGAAAGGATGCGCTACGTACACACGCAAGCAACTTGACCAGCTGACCGATTACGTGCGTCGCCCACAGATAGGCGCGAAAGGCCTTGTTTACGCAAGGGTAGAGGAGGATGGAACCGTCAAATCCAGCGTGGATAAGTTCTACGGCCAGGATGTTTTGCAGGCTGTAGCGCGCGAAATGGGCGCTGAAAAGGGCGATTTGCTGCTTATTCTGAGCGGTGAAGACGTGCTCAAGACTCGCAAACAACTGTCCGAATTGCGCCTCGAGATGGGACGACAGCTCGGCCTGCGTGACCCAAAGAAGTTCAGTTGCTTGTGGGTAATCGATTTCCCAATGTACGAATGGTCGGATGAGGAGCAACGTCTCATGGCGATGCACCATCCGTTCACCAGCCCGAAGCCGGAAGATATTCCGTTGTTAGACACGGATCCGGCGGCTGTTCGAGCAAATGCTTACGATATGGTCATCAACGGCGTAGAAGTCGGTGGTGGCTCGATTCGTATCCACGACGCGCAACTGCAAGAGAAAATATTTGAGATTCTGGGCTTCACGCCGGAACAGGCACAGACGAAGTTCGGTTTCCTGATGAGCGCGTTCAAGTACGGCGCGCCGCCTCACGGAGGTTTGGCTTACGGCCTCGACCGATTCGTCAGTCTGTTTGCAGGACTCGACAGTATTCGTGACTGCATCGCGTTCCCGAAGAATAACCAAGGACGTGACGTGATGCTTGGTGCACCCGGACCGGTTGACCAAATACAATTGGACGAGTTGATGCTGGATGTCCGCAAGCCCAATAAATAATATAATATAAGGAGTAATGATTACAGCCAAGGGCAAAATATTTCTCATAACATCCACGTCAGCCAAACTTGGACGACTAATCCGGCACAAGGGCATATTGTTCAAATATGACCACAATCTTTATGTGGTTCATCGAACAATAAAAGGAGTGGAGATCATCACGTATGAGGATTTTTTGTCCACACGTCAAGTCTTGCATTACAGAAGCTACATGCTAAAAAATGAAGTCAATATAGAAGAATTGGTGCGGCGTCATCGGTATAACCGCTACAAACTGATTAACAATAACTGCGAAACGTTTGCCAATGAGTTTATCGATAAATATTCCACCAAACACAGACATCATTATTCAGAGCAAGTTCTGTATTGGACTAATACGGTGCTGGTATTGCTGTTAATGTTATTTATAGCTTTATTAACAGGCATCGGAGTTATAATGACGATAATTGCGTTGGGAGTCACGATGATTGCTCTGGCGCTTATTAATCCTAATTAGGATTATGTAAAATAGGTTTTAGATTGATTGATGTATTATAACTACTTTGATAACGATATTGAGGATGACGGAATAACTCACGAGATCATTCACCTACTCGAGGGAGATGATGTGCCAAACGAGTCTATTCCAAAGACCGGAGACATTCTGGGAGTGCTGCCGCTGAAAAATATGGTGCTCTTTCCCGGCGTGCTTTTGTCGGTGATGATTACTCGGCCGCGGTCACGCAAACTCGTGGAAGATGCGTTTAAGAAAGAACAACGCATCGCTGTTGTGTGCCAGAAAGAAAGCAAAACCGAAGACCCCAATAGTGCTGATCTATACACACTCGGTACGACTGCTCGTATTCTGCGTGTCTTCACCATGTCGGACAAGAGTATTGGCGTTATCTTAGAGGGATTTGAGCGCATTGCTGTGGACGAGTTCATTACGGACAAAAATATCATAAAAGCAAAAGTTCGTATTCTTCCTGAGATCTTCCCCAAGCGCGGTGACAAGGAGTTCCTCGCGATCGCGGCTAATCTGAAGGAAAAAGCGCTCAAGATACTCAGCGAGTCCGATTCCGTGACAGAAGATGCCACGATGACGCTTCGTAGTATCGACAATCCGCCTACTCTGGTCAATTATATCTGCGTGAACTTCGGTATGCGCAATGCCGAAAAACAAGAGTTATTAGGCGCAGAATCAATCAAAGAACGCGCTATCAATCTGCTCTCTATCCTCAATAAGGAAGTGCAAATGATTGATATGAAGAAAGATATCGAGACCAAGACTCGCAAAGATATCGATAAAGACCAGCGCGAATACTTCCTGCACCATCAGCTCGAGACTATCCAGAAAGAGCTCGGTGACACCGGTGCTCAGGTGGCTAATGAATACAAGGAACGCGCCAAGGACAAGAAGTGGTCCGAAGCCGTTAAAGCGGTGTTTGACAAGGAGTTAACCAAACTCCAGCGCACCCCTTCCCACTCGCCGGACTACACTATCCTGCAGAACTTCATCGAGATCATGCTCGACCTGCCGTGGAACGAGTATTCCGAAGATAATTTCGATATGCACCATGCTAAGGAAGTGCTGGAGCGTGACCATTTCGGAATGGAAAAAGTGAAGGAGCGCGTGATTGAGTATCTGGCTGTACTACACCAAGTTATGCTGCTTAAGCAAAGTGGTAAAACATCTGCCAATAATGACTTCAAAGCCCCTATCCTATGCCTATTCGGCCCTCCGGGTGTGGGCAAAACGAGTCTTGGAAAATCGATTGCCGAGGCCCTCGGGCGCAAATACGCGCGCATATCTTTAGGTGGCTTGCATGACGAGGCAGAGATTCGCGGTCATCGTAAGACGTATATAGGTGCTATGCCGGGCCGAATCATCGAAAACCTGCGCAAAGTCAAGACTTCTAATCCTGTCTTTGTGCTCGATGAAATCGACAAAATCGGTGCAGATTACAAGGGTGATCCTACTTCGGCCTTACTTGAAGTGCTGGACCCGGAACAGAATAACACCTTCCACGATAACTATCTCGATGTGGACTACGACCTGAGTAAGGTGCTGTTTATCGCGACAGCCAACACGCTCGAGACGATACCTCGACCCCTACTCGACCGCATGGAGCTGATTGAAATGAGCGGTTATTCGATTGAGGAGAAAGAGGAAATAGCCAAACGGCATATTATTCCTAAAGAGCTGGAAAATCACGGACTTAAGGCTTCTCAGCTGCGCTTTAAGAAAGATGTTCTGGAGCAGATAATCGACGGTTATACCCGCGAATCGGGTGTGCGCTCGCTTGAACGTCAACTGGCAACTATCTGCCGCAAAGTAGTGACCAAACTGGCTCTGAATGAGGAATACAACACCTCCGTGACGAAGGAAGATGTGGTGACTTACCTCGGTAAACCGCGCTTCACACGCGACATCTGGGAGACGAACAAGTATATCGGTGTCGTGACAGGCCTTGCTTGGACACAAGTCGGTGGCGAGATACTCTTTATCGAGACCTCTCTTTCGCCGTCTAAGACCCCTACCCTGACGATGACGGGTAACTTAGGCGATGTGATGAAAGAAAGTGCCACTATCGCGCTCGGCTATATCAAAGCCCATGCAGACGAATTAGGCATCAAACGCAAGGATTTAGACACGCTTTCTGTGCATGTACACGTGCCCGAAGGTGCAACGCCTAAAGATGGTCCAAGTGCAGGAATAACGATTACTACAGCCCTTGTAAGTGCTTTCACCAAACGCAAAGTGCGTCCTCGTATAGCCATGACAGGCGAAATGACGCTCCGTGGTAAGGTATTGCCCATCGGTGGCGTGAAAGAAAAAATACTGGCTGCTAAACGGGCAGGAATAACCAATCTCGTTATGTGCCAGGACAACCAGAAAGATGTGGACGAGATACCGGCTGTCTACCTCAAAGGACTGAAGTTCCACTACGTAAAAGATATACAAGAAGTCATCGACTTCGCCCTGCTGAAATAAACAAAATATCAACATATTAAACACAGTATTATCATGAAACCAAGTCACATTGAACATCTTGGAATTGCCGTTACGAGCATTGAAGAGGCACTGCCTTTCTTCGAGTTCATTACCGGCTCTAAATGCTACTCTATCGAAGAGGTAGCAGACCAAAAAGTACGTACCGCTTTCTTCAAAGTGGGCGAAGTGAAAATCGAGCTCCTTGAGCCTACATGCCCTGAATCTACAATCGCTAAGTTCATCGAGAAAAATGGTGGCCGTGGTGGTGTGCATCACGTTGCTTTCAACGTGGAGAACGTTGCTGACGCGCTCGCTGAAGCACAGGCTGCAGGTATCCAACTCATTGACCAGGCTCCGCGCAAAGGTGCTGAGAACCTCATGATCGCTTTCTTGCACCCGAAGAGCACTAAGGGTGTGCTGACCGAGATTTGCCAACAACCGAAATAACGTTTAACGTTTAGAGTTTAGAGATATGAGTAATACGAAATTAGAAAGACTCGTTGCGAATCGTGAAAAAGCATATGCAGGTGGTGGCGAAGCGGCTGTGGAGAAACACCACGCCAAAGGTAGTTATACCTGCCGCGAACGTATCAACATGCTGCTTGACGAAGGTTCGTTCGAGGAGATAAACATGTTCCTCACCCACCGTTGCCACGATTTCGGCATGGAGAACAAAGTGTTCTTGGGTGATGGTGTGGCAGTAGGTTCCGGTACGATTGACGGCCGTCTGGTATTCGTTTTTGCACAAGATGCAACCGTTATCGGAGGTTCTCTGAGTGAGACGATGGCGCTCAAGATCTGCAACGTCATGGACCAAGCCATGAAACTCGGTGCGCCTATTATCGGTCTCAATGATTCCGGTGGTGCCCGTATTCAGGAAGGTGCTTGCGCATTAGCAGGTTACGCAGAGATCTTCGAGCGTAATATCCTTGCTTCCGGCGTTGTTCCGCAAATCTCCGTTATCTTTGGTCCGTGTGCCGGTGGTGCTGTGTACAGCCCTGCCCTAACCGACTTCATCATGATGACCGAGCAAAACAGTTACATGTTCATTACCGGCCCGAAGGTAGTTAAATCCGTTACCGGTGAGGATGTGACCGTAGAACAACTCGGTGGTGCTAAAGTACATGCAACCAAATCCGGTGTAACCCACTTTGTGGCTGCTACCGAAGAAGAAGCGATTGCCGAAGTGCGCCGTCTTGTGTCCTTTATTCCGCAGAACAATATGGAAGAGCCGCCGTTGTTTGAGTGCGATGACGATCCAATGCGTATCGAGGATGCTCTCAACGAACTCGTTCCGGATGATCCGAACAAACCGTACGATATGCACGAAATCATCAATCTCATCGTGGATAACGGAGACTTCATGGAAGTGCATAAAGACTACGCTAAGAACGTTATCTGCGGTTTCGCACGCTTCAACGGCCGTTCAACCGGTATCATCGCTAACCAACCGAGTTGGCTGGCAGGTGTGCTGGACTGCGACGCCAGCCGTAAAGCCGCTCGTTTCGTTCGTTTCTGCGACGCATTCAATATCCAAATCCTCACCCTCGTCGATGTTCCGGGCTTCCTCTGCGGTACAGGCCAAGAGTACGCCGGTATTATCGACCACGGAGCAAAATTGATGTTTGCGTACGGCGAAGCCACTGTTCCAAAAGTAACCGTTACTATTCGCAAGTCTTACGGTGGTTCGCATATCGTGATGTCCTGCAAGCAATTACGCGGTGATATGTGCTACGCATGGCCAAATGCAGAGATTGCCGTAATGGGTGCCAGCGGTGCTGTTGGTGTACTTCAAGCAAAGGCGTTGAAGGCTATTGAAGACCCTGAAGAAAAGAAGAAATTCATCGCCGAGAAAGAGGCTGAGTACAAAGAACTCTTTGCTAGCCCTTATCAGGCTGCTAACCGCGGATATATCGACGACGTGATTGAACCGCGCACCACGCGTGCTCGCATCGTCAACGCCTTCGAGAAACTGCAGACCAAGCGCTTGAATAATCCGGTGAAGAAACACTCCAATATTCCGTTGTAATATGATACTACTGGACGTTACAAGCCAAACATGGTTCATTACCGGTATCGGCTTCGGAATGGTGCTACTCCTGCTCTTTGCCTTCGTGTATATCATGAAGTTCATGGGCTGGATTATGCAACCCCGTAAGCAAGCTGCTCCGGAGCAACCACAAACGCAGGTGGCTACACCTGTCGAGGATGCAGATGACGCTACCAAAGCCGCTATTGCATTTACGCTCCAACAGTATTATTACGGGGTTCATGACCTGGTGGAGACACACCTCACCGTTAAACATCACACCACCGCGTGGAACATAGTCGCAACTGAAAATAATTAATTACAATACAATGAAAGAATTTCAATTCAAAATCGACGGTAAAGAATACAAAACTTCCGTCACTGAACTCGAAGGCGGTATCACCGAGGTAACCGTTAACGGAAAAGCATACAAGGTAGAGATGGAACACAAAGCTGCTGCTAAAGTAGCTGCTCCGAAGCCTGCTGCTGCAAAAGAAGCTCCCACTGCACCCAAAGCAGCTGCTGAAGCTCCTGCAGGAGGTAAGAAAGTCGTTTCTCCGCTGCCCGGTTCGATTATCAAAGTGCTCGTAGCTGAAGGACAAGCAGTAAAGAAAGGTGATACCCTACTCACTCTCGAATCCATGAAGATGGAGAATACCGTTGCTGCAGAGTGCGACGGTACCGTTACCAAAGTGGCTGTTACTGCAGGACAAACAGTAATGCAAGATGACCTGCTCGTTGTTATAGGCTAAAAACGTTGAACTATGGAAGACGTACTTGCCTTCTTCACCTCGATGGGGTTCATGAACATCAGTTGGCAACAAGGTGTTATGTTGCTGCTGTCGTTCTTCCTCCTATTCCTGGCGATAAAAAAACAATATGAGCCACTCCTCTTGCTGCCGATTGCATTTGGAATGCTGCTCACTAACCTTCCAGGAGCAGACATGTTCCACGAAGAGTTATGGGCGTCTTTCCTCCAACCGATGCTCGAAGATGGCGTTACGCCTAATCCGGCTTACCATAGTTATGGGGCTATTCTTAAGAATGCCGGCCTGTTAGACGTGATGTATATCGGTGTGAAAGCGGGTCTCTACCCCTGCCTCATCTTCATCGGAGTTGGTGCCATGACGGATTTCGGTCCGCTGATTGCTAATCCGAAGAGCTTCATCCTCGGTGCAGCTGCACAAGTGGGTATATTCATCACGTTCTTGTGCGCAAACATCTGGTTTACGCCGGCAGAAGCAGGAAGTATCGGAATTATTGGTGGTGCCGATGGTCCTACCTCTATCTTCCTTACTTCGAAGCTTGCGCCGCATCTCTTAGGCCCGATTGCTATCGCCGCTTACTCGTATATGGCGTTGGTACCGGTTATTCAGCCGCCAATCATGCGACTGCTCACTACCGAGAAAGAGCGTAAGATCAAGATGAAACAGTTGCGTACCGTTTCCAAGACCGAGAAGATCATCTTCCCGATTATCATCACCACTATCGTGGCACTCGTTCTGCCTGATGCAGCACCGCTTATCGGCTGTCTGATGTTGGGTAACCTTATGAAAGAGTGCGGCGTAGTCGACCGTCTGTCCAAGACGGCTCAGAACGAGTTGATGAACATCGTCGTTATCTTCCTCGGCTTGTCTGTAGGCGCAACAGCCACAGGTGCTACTTTCCTTAGCGTCAAGACCTTACTCATTCTTGCAATGGGTATCATCGCTTTTGCTATGGGAACGGCCGGTGGTGTGCTGCTCGCTAAATTCATGAACCTTTTCTCAAAAGAGAAAATCAATCCGCTTATCGGTTCGGCAGGCGTTTCTGCTGTGCCTATGGCTGCACGTGTTAGTCAGGCTGAAGGTCAGAAAGCTGATCCTTCCAACTTCCTACTCATGCACGCGATGGGTCCGAACGTAGCGGGTGTAATCGGTTCGGCGGTTGCTGCCGGAATACTGTTGACATTCTTAGGATAGCGTATCCTATGCGTATCCTATGCGTGTCGTAAACCTCATATCAGTCTGTGTCTTGGCTTGTGTTTCGGCACAAGTCTTGGCGCAAGACGATGCCACGGTGGACTCATTAATGAATCAGTTTAGGATTCAGGAAGTGGAAGTCACCGCCCGACTACGCAACGAACCTGTTGTTCCTGCACAGCGTCTCGAAGGAGACCGATTAGCAGCCCTATCCTCGCAGAGTGTGGCTGATGCTATTCGATACTTCTCCGGTGTGCAGATAAAGGACTACGGCGGCGTAGGAGGCATGAAAACCGTTGATATGCGCTCTATGGGTTCCAACCACCTGGGCGTCTTCTACGACGGATTAGAGATAGGTAACGCACAGAATGGCGTCGTCGATTTGGGTAAGTTCTCAGCGGAGAACTTGGAGGAAGTGGCCCTGTATAACGGCCAAAAGAGTGAGATATTCCAATCGGCTAAGGACTTCGGTTCTGCCGGTACACTCTACTTGCGTACTCGACGACCTAAGTTTGAAAACGGTAAAAACTATCACATCGTGGCCACAATGAAAGCCGGTACGTTCGGTTTGGCGAATCCGAGTCTGCTCTATGAGCAGAAGCTCACGGAGACGATACATCTCTCTGCTAACGCCGAATATACCTACGCCAACGGCCGGTATCACTTCAATATCCACCGCGTCTATCCGAACGGAACAGTCGCTTGGGATACGACAGGAATACGGCAGAACGGCGATATTCAGGCTTTTCGCGCAGAGGCAGGCTTATTCGGATACCTACCCGATGGTAAATGGCATGTCAAAGGCTATTACTATCAGTCCGAAAGAGGTATTCCTCGCGCCATAGTGCGCAACGTGTGGACCAGCGACCAACGACAATGGGACAGAAATGCCTTCGTGCAAGGTAATTTCACCAAAACGATCTTTGAAAACTATGACTTTAGCGTATCAGCCAAGTACTCGAACGACTATATGCGCTACCTCAATCCCGATACAACCCTGCTGTATATCGACAATAAGTTCCTGCAGCAGGAAGTGTATCTGAGTGTAGCCAATCGGTATAGTGTGTTCAAGTGGTGGGACTTGTCGCTCAGTGCGGATTATCAGCTCAACTGGCTCAAGTCCAATATGAAAGGCTTTGTCCATCCGTTACGCCATTCGGGCTACCTCGCTCTCGCTACCGACTTCCACTACAAATGGATCCGCGCACAGGCGAGCGTGTTGGGCACGTTTATTAAGGACATAACGGACGACTACACCTCCGATACGAAATACAACTTCACACCCGCGGTTTTCCTCAGCTACCAACTCCTACTCCACGAGCAACTCTACCTCCGCGCGTTCTACAAGCAGACCTATCGGATGCCGACCTTTAACGACCTTTATTACACGGATGTGGGTAACATCAACCTCAATCCCGAGAAAGCGACCCAATACGACGGAGGAATCGAATACACCAAGCGGCTGAGCATAGTCAGTGATGCACTCAAATACATGCAGTTCCGCATCAAAGCCGACGGTTACTTCAATCAGATCCACGACAAGATTGTTGCCGTCCCCAAAGGCAACAGCCAATATCGCTGGATGATGATGAACATCGGCTATGTGGAGATTCGAGGCTGCGATATCAATGCGGGTCTGGATTTTGACTTCAGTCACGATGTGCACTGGTCCATTGCCGGGACATACACGTTCCAGAAAGCGCAGGACTTCACCAACGCTAAAGACACAATTACCTACGGGGGACAAATCAGCTATATCCCTTGGCATTCCTGCTCCGCTACTAGCAATCTGTCATGGAGAGGCTGGACCCTCAACTACTCTTTTATTTATGTCGGAGAGCGGTACCATAATTCCGCCAATATTCCGGCAAACCGCGAGCAGCCGTGGTACACCCACGATGTCAGCGTCAACAAGTTGATTAATTTCAAAGGATGGAAAATGAGCGCTGGAATAGAAATAAACAACTTGCTCAATCAGCAATATGCTGTAATACTTAACTACCCCATGCCGGGTATTAATGGCAAAGCAATTTTGAAATTTATATTATAAATAATATTTATGGAAACATTTATCACCAAACGAAACGGCAAAAAAGAAGTGTTCGCCGTTGACAAAATCAAAAACGCTATCTCTAAGGCGTTTATCGCGGCAGGATCTTTCGCTACGGAAGACACCCTGACCACCATCCTCTCACGTCTGCGTATCTACGACGGAATCGGTGTGGAGGATATCCAGAACCAAGTGGAAGTAGCTCTGATGGCTGAAAAATACTATCAGGTCGCTAAACTCTACATGCTCTATCGCTCACGTCACAACGAGGACCGTGAGACATTGGAAAAACTTGACTTCCTCATCAACTACTGCGGTGCGTCCAATGCCGCTACAGGCAGTAAGTACGATGCTAATGCCAACGTCGAGAAGAAGAACATCGCCACCCTTATCGGCGAACTGCCAAAGGCAGGTTATATCCGTCTCAACCGTCGTTTGCTCACCAACCGTATCGAGCAGATGTTCGGCAAAGAGCTCGCAGACAAGTATATCTCGCTTCTTAAGCAACACTTCATCTATAAGAACGACGAGACCAGCCTCGCTAACTACTGTGCGTCTATCACGATGTATCCTTGGTTGCTCGAAGGTACCAAAGCTATTGGTGGTAATGCAACCGCTCCGCACAACCTCAAATCGTTCTGCGGTGGTTTCGTAAATATGGTGTTCATGGTTAGCTCCATGCTATCCGGTGCTTGCGCTACGCCAGAGTTCCTCATGTATCTCAACTACTTCATTGAGCAGGAATACGGTGAGGATTACTACAAACGTGCCGACGAAGTGGTGGACCTCAGCCTCAAGAAACGTACGCTGGATAAAGTCATCACCGACTGCTTCCAACAGATCGTTTACTCCATCAACCAGCCTACCGGTGCTCGTAACTTCCAATCTGTCTTCTGGAACATCAGTTACTATGACCGTTACTACTTCAACTCTATCTTCGGTAACTTCCGCTTCCCGGACGGTTCCGCTCCGCATTGGGACGGACTCAACTGGTTGCAAAAACGTTTCATGAAGTGGTTCAATGAAGAGCGTCTCCATGCCGTCCTCACTTTCCCTGTAGAGACGATGGCTCTGCTCAGCGAGAACGGTGATGTCAAGGATAAAGAGTACGCCGACTTCACAGCCCAGATGTATTCCGAAGGACACTCGTTCTTCACCTACCTCAGCGACAATGCCGACTCACTCGCTTCTTGCTGCCGTCTGCGTAACGAGATTACCGACAACGGCTTCAGCTATACCCTCGGTGCTGGTGGTGTAAGTACAGGTTCGAAATCCGTGCTCACCATCAACCTCAACCGTGCCGTACAGTTCGCTGTTCGTCAAGGTATCGCTTACCAGCAGTATATCGAGGAGGTGGTGGACCTTATGCACAAAGTGCAACTCGCTTACAACGAGAACCTCAAGAAACTCCAAGACCAGGGTATGTTGCCTCTCTTCGATTCAGGTTTCATCAATATCGGCCGTCAGTACCTCACTATCGGTGTCAACGGTCTCGTAGAGTCTGCTGAGTTCCTCGGCATTAAGATTACAGACAACGAGCGTTACGCTAACTATGTACAGGAAGTGCTCGGTATTATCGAGAAACTCAACAAACAGTATCGCACAAAAGACGTGATGTTCAATTGCGAGATGATTCCGGCAGAGAACGTAGGTGTTAAGCACGCTAAATGGGACCGCGAGGACGGTTATGTCGTTCCGCGTGACTGCTACAACAGCTATTTCTACATCGTTGAGGACACCTCTCTCAACGTCATCGACCGTTTCCGTCTCCACGGACGCAAGTACGTCGAGCACCTCACCGGTGGTTCTGCACTCCACTGCAACCTGGAGGAGCACCTCACCAAGGAGCAATACCGCAACCTACTCCGCGTAGCGGCTGCGGAAGGTACAAACTACTTCACCTTCAATATCCCCAATACCGTATGTAACGACTGCGGACATATTGACAAACGCTATCTCAAAGAGTGCCCTGTTTGCGGAAGTAAGAACGTCGACTACCTCACACGTATCATCGGCTACCTCAAACGCATCAGTAACTTCTCTGAGGCACGTCAGAAAGAAGCAAGTCGTCGTTATTACGCAGGTGCTAAAGAAGTCGCATGCTAAGACTCGCCGATTACGATATTGTTTTTCAGGAAGTGCCTGACGAAACTACGTTAGCCCTTAACCTGAGTGAATGTCCTCACCATTGCCCGGGATGTCACAGCCCACAGCTCGCGACATCTCTGGGCGAGGAACTCACACTACCTATTCTGGACAATCTGCTCGCCACCTACCCTTACGTCACATGCGTTGCTATGATGGGTGGTGACAATGACTTAGACTCCGTACTTAAAGTGGCAGGAGCTATCCGTCTGCGTAAGAAAAAAGTCGCCTGGTACACCGGTTTGACCGAGCTCCCTATCGACTGGCCAATCGACCAATTTGACTTCATCAAGGTCGGGCCCTACGTCGAAGCATTAGGCGGACTCAAGTCCCCCACTACCAACCAGCGCTTCTATCGTATCGTGGACGGAAAGATGGAAGATTGTACAGCTTTGTTCCAAACGAAGTGAGAAAACTATTCACTATACTATTCGGTGCGGTCGTTACTACCGCACTTTTCCTGCTATATGGCTGTAGGACGGACGAAGTCATTCTCCCTCCGGAAGAGGAACACAAAGGCGACACCGTCCTTTCTCAGGTCGTTGGTCTCTACCTGCTCAACGAGGGCAATATGGGCTCTAATAAAGCCACGCTCGACTACTACGACTTCACTACCGCCACCTACACCCGTAATATCTACTCCGCTGCCAATCCCGATATCGCGCAGTCATTAGGCGACGTGGGTAACGACCTCCAAATCTACGGCAATCGGCTCTATGCCGTCATCAATGCCTCTAATCTCGTTGAGGTCATGGACGCCCGCACAGCCAAACATATTGGCACTATCGAGGTCCCTAACTGCCGCTATCTGACGTTTAAGGACGGTTATGGCTATGTCACTTCGTACGCTGGGCCTATCGTCTCCGATGCCTCCAAGGCGCAGATAGGTTACGTCGCTAAGTTCGACACCGCTTCGCTGCAAATCGTCAGCACCTGTCTCGTCGGTTATCAGCCCGACGAACTGACCATCGTTGGCAATACCCTCTATGTCGCCAACTCCGGCGGATACATGTCCCCTAACTACGAGAACACCCTTTCCGTCATCGACCTCACCACCTTCAAGGAGACATCACGCATCCCTGTTGCTGTCAACTTATGGCGGGTGCGAAGAGATGGTCATAATCGGCTCTGGGTCTCTTCGCGTGGTAACTACAAGACCGTACAACCTAAGCTCTATTGTCTTGATACACAGACAAATAAGGTCATTGACTTCCTCGCTGTCAACGTCAGCGATATGTATATCTGCGGCGACTCGCTCTATACCTGCTCCGGAGACTATTATTCCTCCAACACCTCCTACCACATCATCAACACCCAAACCCGCAAGATCGTGGCGAACCAATGGTTCAACGACCCGACGGTAGAGATTGAGGTGCCCTATGGTGTGATGGTCCATCCTATCACCAAGGATATCTTCGTTACCGATGCCAAAAACTACGTCGAACCCGGTGCCCTCTGGTGCATCGGACAAGACGGCAAAGCCAAATGGAGCGTCCGTACCGGTGATATCCCTGCACATTTTGCCGCATTGTATAACTAAAATAGTATGAAAAAAGTCTATCTCCTATTTACTATCTCCTATCTCCTATTGAGCGTAGCTGCTTTTGGCAGCACGCCGTATATCAGTAAGGTTTACGACTTCCTCCCCGGTATGGGCCAGTTCGTCAATGTCTATCCCAAATACCAAACCGGTGACACCAAGGCCGATATCATTCAGAAAGTCGAGACTGCCATTTGCAACGATAATCAAGGCCTTATCTCCCTCGGTGGCTGGGGAGGATACATCGTCTTCGGCTTTGACCACATGGTCGAGAACGTCAAAGACGAGTACGACTTCATTGTCCTCGGTAATGCGTTTGAAGGCAATGCAGAGCCCGGTATCGTCATGGTCAGTTACGACAAGAACGGCAACGGCGAACCCGATGACGAGTGGTTCGAGTTAGCAGGTTCCGAGTACGGCAGTAAAGCCTGCTGGTACAATGTGGACTCTACCTACCGTCGCGAGGCCGACACCATTAAGAATCCCTTCCACAAGCAACCCTATTACCCCCAGTGGTTAGAGGAGGACGAATATACACTACACGGCACTATCCTGCCTAAGAACGCCGTCTATACCACGATGTGGGTTCTCAATCCCTTTGGCTTCGGTTATGCCGATAACTATCCCAACGACGACGACAGAGCCAAACTCAAAATCGACTGGGCAGTCAACAGTGCAGGCCAACCCGTCACTCTCCCGGGTATTCACTTCGTCAAAGTCTATAACGGCATGGACCAAACCTGTGGCGACCTCGGCGAAACCTCTACAGAAGTAACAGGTGCCACCGACCTCCATCTCCGTACCGAAATAGAAAAACTAAACGCTAAACGCTCAACACTAAACGCTAAACGTTTAATAGACGGCCAAATAATCATTCAGTCCGGTGACAGGACGTTTAATCTCCTCGGCCAACCAATTCACTAATCCCCTACTCTCATAACACAAAAAATAGCGACGCTCCCGCGCCGCTATTTTCGTAAAACATGGAATTTAATTGTATTTATTTAACCTCGTTGCCAAGGATTGTGTAAACGTTGTTACCACGGATAATCAGCACTTGACCGTTGCGGATTACCTTCGTCACTTTCTCGTTAGCACGTACACTTTCAATTGCTGACGGACGATCCGGGAAGATAGCGCGCTCAGGCTCTACGTATGGATCCGGCTTGGCTGCACCGAAGTTATCCATTGCAAAGTAAGCAGGAGTATTCATGTAGCCACCTGTTTCATCGCTACTTGACATACCGAATGTCAGACCGTCAATCTCACCCAGTTCGGACAGATCAACATATGTCCAGCCTACCACATATTCGCCGTTTTGAGCCAGATAGAAGTCTTTCGTTGCTACTTGTGCACCACCTTTCACGCCAATGCAGGTCAGTTTGAACCAGTCGTCTTTGCCAAATGCCTTAGCAAAGCTGTCTCCGTTAACCATTGATGTAACTGCATAAGCAGTGTTGTTGATAAAGAAGCCAGGAACTACTTGTGCGTCGAAAGTAATTGTGTCGTTGTACATATTCCATACTACGAAGTTCTCTCCTTCGTATGCACCACCCTTCGCGCTACGATAAGCTTCTGTATAGCCCGTAGAGGTGTTAGTCGTCTCGTTCGTTACAGTAAATGATGTGTAGTAGTCACCATAGCCGCTGTTACCGCCATAGTAACTCCGGAAGTTGTATGTTCCGCTCGTCCAGCTGTTCCAACCGATTACCGGAACGTCAGCGCCTTGCCAACAAGTATCAGCCTTAGCCACATTGATACCACCTGCCTCGTTCTCGAAGGTAGCAACCTTTTGAGGCTTTTTATCGCTAATTGCGAGCTTGTCCATTGCGAAATACAACGATGTGTTAGCCATTCCGTACGATTGATCGGTTGAGCTCATCTCAAAGTTCAAGCCTAATGTCTTGCCCAGCGAGGTCAAGTCAATCTTAACCCAACCATTCTCGAACTTTTGACCTACTGCCATATCGTAGATAACAGGATCCACCGTATCATCGTTATCGCCGTACTCATCTACTGCATAAATCTTCATTCTCAGTGTGTCATTCTCGGTGAAAGCGCGTGCATAGCCACCACCGACAGTCACATCGCGTCTGGTCAGCGCGTCCATGCAGATCATTACCTCTACCGGATAATACTCGTTCGCGAACGTAACATGGCAAGGAGAGTGATCCAAAATAGCCAATGCTGCATACTCGGAATAGTATGCAAGAACAAACGGAGTACCTACGCCGGCTACACCACCCTTTGCTGTGCAAGCGAATTGGTTCACTGTGTCAGCTGCCACTTTACTCAGCGTAAAGCCTTCCCAGCTACTACCACTGTACGAATCGCCTGTTGGAAGGTGATCAAGAAAGAAGATACCGTCATTGGTCATAATCTGCGAATAATCACCTACCTCGCTGTAGGTGCTGTCCATTACGTCCTTCAGGTTGTTGTAGTAAGTAGCAGGGGTATTCTTGGTCTCATAACGTATTGCCTCGCTGTTGAGGTTCGTCGCTGTTGTGAGATCCATCGTAATTACTTCAGCCGACATCGCTCCTGCGAACAGAACGGCTGCACAAAATGTAAATAACTTTCTCATAATGTTTAATTAGTTTTTGTTTGTTGTTAATTATATCTTAGGTATACGCCTAAAAAACAATTCCACTACTCAACTCTGAGAAGTGGATACCAACAAACGCTTTACGCCTATTCGCGTAACTTCAGCGCAACAACTGTGCCTTGTCTTGTTCGTTGCTCCATCTCCTCGAGAGCATTCTTGAACGAAATGGAGGCAGGTCTCCTGACTCGTCCTAATTCTACGCCTTCCCAGCCTGTGCCAGTGACTTTTTGTAGAATCCTTTTAGGACTCACAGTAGCGGGTCTGTTCCGGAATTTCACCGGATTCCCTTTTAATTACACATAGTGTAAACCACCATTTCTTATGTCTGAATTCAGTAATTCTCCGAATTCGACCGCAAAATTACTACAAATAAATGGAACAGCCAAATAATTTTGCAGAAAAAATGCGATTTATGGTTATTTTATGGTCGCAAAGTACTTCCACAACGGAGCAGCGTGGAGTGCTTGCACGATTTCACCTTGTTCCAGCAAGTGATAGACTTCCTCCTTCCCCATCACATGAATATGGATATCTTCCGTCTTTTCTTCATGTTGCGTAGCAATCTGCTCTACGCCCAAGGCCAAAAAAGTATACGATATGTTATTGTGATTGGTAGGATTGGGACTGAGTTGCATGAATGTGCTCCACTCTCCTCCGCCAAAGCCGGTTTCCTCCAACAACTCACGTTTAGCAGCCTCTAAAGGTGTTTCGCCAGGATCTACAACTCCTGCAACAATCTCGTAATGCGTTTCGCCAAGGGCATGACGATACTGGTCTATCATGACCATCTTGCCCTCTTTAGTGATTGCAATCACATTAATCCAGTCTGGGAACTCAAGAATAAACCACGTAGGAATCTGCGTGCCATTAGGCAATTCCACGCACTCTTGTCTTACAGACAGCCAAGGACCAAGTTTAAGAATGTTCTCCGACTTGAGGACTTTCCACTTGCGATTTTCTAACAACATATTTCCAACCTATTGATAAATATACCACACGAACGATTAAATGCACAAAATACGCGGTATAGAGCGCTTGGATGCCCCATACGCGATATAAAGCCACGTATGCAACCACAAAACCCAATGCTGACCAAATCATCGCGTTACGAATAGGACGACCTGCTGTGGCGCCGATATAGATGCCGTCCCACATAAAGGCCAGCGTCGAGACAAGCGGCATGGCAATCAGCCATGGAATATAGGGTCTGGAAGCGTTAAGCACATCTATTTCATCCGTCATGATAGAAATACTATTTATTCCACTTAACGCATACACAAGCATAAAGAGCACGCCTACTCCAATACTCCACCCGAACAAGTCTTTAAGCAACGTGGAAAGTCGTTGATGAATATCCACATGTTTATCGTGTTCACCGAATAGTTTGCCGACCAATGCTTCTCCGGCATACGCAAAACCGTCCACGAAGTAACTAAACAGCATAAACAGTTTCATCAATATACTGCTGACTGCCAGTTCAATATCACCGTAACTGCCGGCAATGGATGTAAAGCCGACATACACAATCATGAAGCACAAAGACCGAATAAACAGATTGCCGTTGAGCGATAAGAGATGCCGTAACTCCGACCAACGCATTACATGCCTCAAGTGTCCGAACTCTTGGAGATATGGCTTATATTTGGTCAACAAGAAGATAGTCGCAATAACCAGTCCTACATATTGTGCAATCACTGTTCCGTGCGCTACGCCTAATGTGCCAAGCGGTGTGTAAATGGCTAATATATAGGACGATATGACATTTACCACATTGATTATCACATCACAAATCATGGGTGACATTGCATCTTGCATACCGATAAACCAGCCGCGGAAGGTCATGAGCGACAAGGTGGCCGGTGCTGCCCAGATACGGATAAAGAAGTACTTGCGCGCAAAGATTTCCACTTCAGGTGAGCAAGAAACACATGCCAAAACAGCCGTAACGAACAACCATTGTATAGCCCAAACGAGCATTGTTCCGAAAGCCGATAAGGCAAGACTCTGCGCCAATAACTTCGAGCACTCTGTTTTATCCTGCCGCCCAAAAGCCTGTGCGGTCATACCAGAAGTACCTACTCTCAAGAAGCCGAAGTTCCAGTATAACAAATCGAACAGCATTGTGCCTATTGCGATACCGCCGATAGCAGACGCATCGGATATATGCCCGATAATGGCTGTATCTACCAAGCCCACCAGCGGAATGGTGATGCTTGCCAGAATGCTCGGTATGGCTAATCGTAATATCTGTGCGTTTGTACTACTCAATCAATCCTCCTCCAACTAATAAATCGTTTTGATAGATAACAACCGACTGTCCGGGTGTAACGGCCCAAACAGGTTCTTTGAAGGTCAAAACTCCATCTTTATAGCGTGCTTCGCTTGGTTGGCTGCGATAACGTATTTGCGCGAACACGGGCTGCGAAGAGTCGCCAAGAAACTTATTGTCTATTATTCGCACCTCGTTTGTATATAATTCGTCATGTGTACCAATAGTCACTTGATTGCGTTCTGCATCAATCTTCGTTACGAAAGCCGGATAGCCTAAAGCGATACCGAGACCTTTGCGCTGACCGATGGTATAGCAAGTATATCCATTATGTTTGCCCAATACTTTACCGTCTGCGTCGATATAGTCTCCGACAGAGGTCTCTACCCCTTCAGAGGCTAAGAACGAACGGTAGTTATTGTCCGCAACAAAGCAAATCTCCTGTGACTCACGTTTCTTGGAGAGTTTCTCAAAACCATGCTGCAGGGCAATAGCACGAACCTGCTCTTTGGTTAAGTCACCCAAAGGAAACATCGTCCGACGTAAATTCTCTTCACTCAGCATCCACAAGAAATATGTCTGATCCTTATGCGTATCGACTGCCTTACGCAAGAAATAATGGCCATTTTTCTGAGTTATACGAGCGTAATGTCCCGTAGCAATAAAATCGCAGCCATATTCATCTGCAGCAGCCATCAATTCGCCCCATTTGATATGCGAATTACACAGTACACAAGGGTTTGGCGTGCGTCCGCGGCGGTATTCATCGACGAAATTAGCGATTACGTGCTTGCGGAAAGTCTCGCGGAAGTCTAGTATATGGTGCTCAAAGCCCAACTGTTCGGCCAAGTGTTTGGCTTCCATGATGGACTCGATGGAACAGCAGCCTTTCTCCTTTGCCAGACAGCTCTCGCGGATGGAATCGAACGTACGGAAAGTGACACCGACTAAATCGTAGCCTTGTTCCAAGAGCAGCATGGCAGCTACAGAGCTGTCAATACCACCCGACATTGCTATGAGGACTTTCCCTTTAGCCATTCACCTTTAACCTTTTAGCATTATTTAGACCATTCAAGCATTTTTTGTATGGGTTTAACGGCTTGCGCGGCTATGTCTGCAGGCACAATAACCTCGTTCGATTCGTTGAGCAGGCAGTCGTAGAGTTTCTGGAGCGTGTTCTGCCGCATGAACTCGCATTCGTTGCAGGAGCAGCCTACTCCTTCCGTCACTTCCGGCGGCACGGGAATAAGGTTCGCTTCCGGACAAGCCTTGCGCATCTCATGCAGAATACCACTTTCGGTAACAACGATAAAGTCCTTCTCTGCAGGGTGTTGCTTTACGTAGTTCAGTATGGCTTGCGTGCTGCCGATGACGTCCGCGAGGTTGAGTATGACTTGTTTGCACTCAGGATGCGCCAGCACTTTTGCCTGTGGATATTGCTGCTTGAGATTGAGCAGCGCCTCCACCGAGAAACGGGAGTGCACATGGCAGCAACCGTTCCATAGCTCCATCTCGCGACCAGTGACAGAGTTGATATATGCACCGAGATTTTGGTCCGGACCGAAGAGAATCTTCGCGTCCTCAGGCAAGTGATTGACTATCTTAAGCGCATTGCTGCTGGTGACCACTACGTCGGTCAGGGCTTTCACAGCGGCAGAGGTGTTGACGTACGAAACGACCTGATAGTCAGGGTGTTGCGTTTTCCACGCAGCAAGGTCTTCCGCCTTACAACTGTCGGCTAACGAGCAACCGGCAGTCGGGTCCGGTATCAGCACTTTCTTGTTCGGGCACAGTATCTTTGCCGTCTCGGCCATGAAGTGGACACCACACATGACGAGGATGTCGGCATCCGTCTGTGCAGCTTTCTGTGCTAAGGCAAGCGAGTCGCCGATAAAATCGGCTACATCCTGAATCTCGGCACGCTGGTAGTAATGCGCCAAGATGATGGCATTCTTCTGCTTGGCCAGCTCCCTAATTTGCTCCTGTATCATAGTATTTCCTTTAATATTTCACTTACGGTCGGATGCGGGAAGACGACTTGTTTGAACTCGTCAACCGTGTAGCCCATCCGCACTGCAAACGATGCGGCAGCCACGAACTCCGAGCAGGGATTACCAATCATGTGCACGCCGAGTACGGAGTGTGATTTCTTGTCTATCAACATTTTACAGAGTCCCGTCTCGCCTTCGTTTTCTGCGACAAAGCGTCCGCTGAAGGTCATCGGAAGGGTCTTTACCTCGGCGTCGAAGTCCTTTTCGGTAATACCCACGCAGGCTATCTCGGGGTTGGTATAGACGACGGATGGAATAGCGTTATAGGCGATGCGTTGCACGGGAATCTGTTTGAGCATGCGCCCTACAGCCACTTCGGCTTGACGGCTTGCCACATGTGCCAACATGATTTTGCCTGTGACATCGCCGGCAGCGTACACATTCGGCAGGTTCGTTTTCATGAAGTCGTCTACGACTATTGCGCCGCGATTGAACTCAAGGTCTGTGAGCGCCTCAAGGCCCTGTAGGTTGGCTCTGCGGCCGACAGATACGAGGATTTTGTCGGCTTCGATAACTTCCCCACTCTCCACTTTGAGCGCTCCACCGTTTATTTCAACCACTTTAGTGGAAGTGAGAATCTTAATGCCTGCTTTTTCGTATTTCTCGCGCAGGATTGTCACGATGTCTTGGTCGATATTGGGCAAAATAGTCGGCATAGCTTCGATAACGGTAACGGGCACGCCTAATTCGTGATATAGTGTGGCGAACTCCATGCCAATGACGCCACCACCTATTATTGCTATCGATTGGGGCAACTCTTTGGCGTCTAATGCAGCAGTGGAATCCCAGACGTGATCGTTGTCTTTTATGCCCGGAATAGGCGGTACGAAGTTCGTTGAACCGGTACAGATAAGCAGATTTTCTGCTTCGAATTGCTCGTCTTCGCAGGAGATAGTCACTAACTCGTCTGTGCGGTTGATGACTTTTGCTGCGCCATTAATGACCGTGCAATGCTCATTATTGAGTTTAGCACGGATTCCTGCCACAAGTTTGCGCACTACTTTGGTCTTGCGTTGCTGCATTTTGACATAGTCAAAAGAGACGTTTTCAGCCGTAACGCCGTATTTGTCGCCGTGGGTAGCGTTGACGTACTGTTTTGCGCTGTAGAGTAGCGTTTTTGTGGGAATACAGCCCACATTGAGGCATGTGCCACCTAAAGCATTTTGCTCAAAGAGAATAACATCTTTACCTGCTTTAGAGGCTATTTCGGCAGCCGTGTAGCCTGCAGGGCCACCACCTAATATGGCCAAATAATATTTCATATTTTGTTTAATGAATTAACGAATTAGTGAGTTAAGGAGTTAATGTTTAATGAGTTAAGCTTGCGTTTTACGAAGATAAATACGTACTGCCTCGCCGATCATCTCGACGCAGGGACGCTTCTCGTAGTAAGCCGCAGTCCGCGCTTCGGGAGTCGGGTCTTGCGGCTTAGGAGCGATACCTAATAGTTCGGCACAAGTCAGTGAGCCGTAGGTGTTCTTGAAGTCCTGCGCCAAGTCTTGCACCAGCGCGTAGTTAGCCATCTTGCCGTCATGGTCACCAGGAGTGGCACTACCCTTTTCGAGTCCGGCGAGCATAAACATACCACAAGCCGCTCCGCAGGTTAGACGCATCCGACCTATTCCGCCGCCAAACGACGCAGCCAGCCGTAGAGCCAACTTCTCGTCCGTGATGCCATATATATCGCAGCAAGCTGCGAAAACTGACTGGGAGCAGTTAAAACCTTGTTTGAACAGTTCTTTGGCTCGTTCCGCCCGACGTTCAATCTCTTCGTTTGTCATATTCACACAATTTTGCGCTGCAAAATTACTGCTTTTTTTTGAGATGTGCAAGAAAAATACGTTTTTTATGCAAATATTTGCATATATGTAAAAAAAGCAGTATCTTTGCCGCGCTAAATGAATTTAAATGTATATCGCTATGAAAAAAGTATGCACCTTTATCAGCCTGATGGCTGTATGTAGCAGTCTTTTTGCGTGGGATAGCCCTATTGCGTTACCGAATGTAGGCGATGCTCGCCTGCATATCGTAGGACAAAATGCCAAGAATTACCACAACAATTATGATGCAACAAACAAAACTTGTTGGACCGACGAGGAATTTGAGGAAAAGACAAACAAAATGGCCAATGTGTTTAATGCACTCCAGGCAGATATTATTGTGATGTGCGAAGTAGGACGTAATAATGAAAATCTGCTTATCTATCTCTCTAGTGCGATGAGCACTTTGACCGGACAGAGTTTCACCTACGTGCTGGACACATTCAATCCCGAGGTGGCTTCCGCCGGCAACTATCAATCCATTAAGACGGGTTTTGTGTATAACTACGACAAACTTTCAGCCATTGGCAGCAGTTTCTCACCATATTATAGTGGAGACTATGTGGCTCGTATGCGTATTCAGCTGTTTTACGAGAACGAGACTGGTGAATACTTCTACCTCTCCGGCAACCACTTCAAAGCAAAAGATGGTACTGCTGATGGAGGCGAATCTAAACGTCTGACGAACGTGTCCTATTTGCTGTCTACACTCAATTCGCTTACCGATGACCCGGATATTCTTATCATGGGTGATTTGAACTCATATATGGGAGAGCAACCTGTTATTGAGCTCCAGAAAGCCGGATACGAAGAGCAACTGGTTAAATATAATCCCGACGCATACACGTACAATTACTACGGCGAAAAAGGTATTCTGGACCATGTGATGGCTAACTCCACCATGGCAGCACAGATTACCGGCGCAGCGGCCTTTAACATCAATAACGGCGAATATGCCAATAGTTGGCAATACGAGTATTCCGACCATGATGCAGTGGTGGTAGGTCTGAATTTGGAAGAGCAGGAAGAGACGAACGTGAACCATGTGAGCACGACCATCCCTGCTGCCCACAAAGTGGTTATCAATGGCAAGATGTATATCATGCACAACGGCCAGACGTATAATATAATGGGGTCGCGCGTTGAGTAAGTCAAGTATCATAGTGCCGGAGGGATTGTCGGAAGTGTTGCTGCACGCATGCTGTGCGCCGTGTTCGTCGGCTATTGTCGAATGGCTGCTGGCGCACGATATACGCCCAACTATATTCTACTACAACCCGAATATCTTTCCGCGTGAAGAATACGAGATCCGTAAGAACGAGAGTAAGCGACATGCCGAGAGTCTGGGCATAGAGTGGATTGACGGCGATTATGATCATGCCGCCTGGCTGTGGTACGTGAAGGGCTTAGAGAATGAGCCGGAACGCGGTAAACGGTGTGCGGAGTGTTTCTACCATCGGCTGTTTGCAACTGCTCGTAAGGCACAGGAGATGGATATACCCTATTTTGCCACGACTCTGGCTTCGTCGCGCTGGAAGGATTTGGAGCAGATAAATGCGGCAGGACTACGCGCGGCAGAGATGGTGAATAAGTATCCGTCGGACAGTGTAGTGCATGAGCCGGTACAATTCTGGGCGCAAAACTGGCGCAAAGATGGCCTGCAGGAGCGGAGGAACGAATTGCTCAAAGAGTATAATTTTTACAATCAACTGTTCTGCGGCTGCGAATTTAGTAATCCGAATAAAACAGAATAAAGCATGTTTCCTAAGAAGAACTACGACACCCGTCGACCCAAAGAGAAAGAAATGATTTTCGGTATCCGCGCCGTGATAGAGGCATTGGATGCAGGTAAGGTGCTGGATAAGATTTTGCTGCGTCGCGACATGTCATCGTCTATCGGTCGCGAGTTGATAGATAAACTTAATGCCCACCAGCTGATGGCAGCGGTTCAACGTGTGCCTGTGGAGAAACTGAACCAATATACGGACAAAAACCATCAGGGTGTGATTGCTTTTCTAAGCCCGATTGAGTTTTACCGCGTGGAAGATATGGTGCAGAACCTGTTTGAGGCAGGTAAAGTGCCATTCTTAGTGGTGCTGGACGGTGTGACTGATGTGCGCAATTTCGGTGCCATCGCTCGTACGTGCTCCTGCGCGGGTGTGGATGCGCTTATAATAGGTACTCGCGGCGGTGCAGCGGTTAATGGTGATGCCATCAAAGCGTCTGCTGGAGCACTCCACTCGCTTCCGGTATGCAAGGTGGATAATATGCAGAATGCGCTGCGCTACCTTCGTGAGAGCGGGATAAAGTTAGTGGCAGCGACGGAACATACGAAGCGCAATTACACGGAAGCGGAGATGACTCTGCCGGTAGCGATAGTGATGGGTAACGAGGAGAAAGGTATCTACGAGGAGAACCTCAAACTGTGCGACGAACAAGTGCGCATACCGATGGTTGGCACAATTGAGTCACTGAATGTCTCCGTTGCCGCGGGAGTGTTCATTTATGAGGTTGTAAGACAAAGAGGGATTTCTGCGTAATCCCAACAGTCTGCCGATGGCATCCTTGCAACCAAAACAAAAGACCTGCTTGCTCAAGTAAACTTGGACAGACAGGTTTTAACTTTTGTTTGCGGAAAGTGAGGGATTCGAACCCCCGGTACGACGTAATGCGTACACCACATTTCGAGTGTGGCTCTTTCGACCACTCAGACAACTTTCCTGTTGAGCCACTTCCCGGACTCGAACCGGGGACCTACGCATTACGAATGCGTTGCTCTACCAACTGAGCCAAAGTGGCAATGTGTAAGTGCTTTTTCGCAAAAGCGGCTGCAAAAGTAGTGTTTTTTTTTGAAATACCAAAATATTTTGCATTTTTTTTGCACAATTGGTACAAAATTTGTACTTTTGCAGGCGAAATGGCTATGTAAATGCGTACTATTCTGTCCATAGTAGTCTTTTTGTGCGCTGTGACGGTGTCTGTTCAGTCGGCCGGTGTTGCGTATCGGACGAAGGTGCTGACGCCGGAGACGGTGAAGACATTGCGTATGCGTTATGTCGATTCGCGTACGATGGAACCGATAGGCGGTAATCCTGTTCGTCCGTTCTTGGTGAAGCCTATTGGCGAAGAGTTGGGCGGTGAGGGAGATACGCAGCAGCACTTATTAGAGATTAGCTTTGACGAACTGAGTCACGAGACGAAGCAGTATACTTATACCCTGCTCCACCTCAATGCTGACGGCACAGAGAGCGGTTTGAGCAGTTCTGAGTATGTAGCGGGATTCACAACGCAGGACATCACTGAGTACGAGCATTCGCTCAATACAAGTCAACTATACACCCACTATTCTTTTGTCTTTCCGAATGAGGATATGCGTCTGACGGCTTCGGGCAATTATGCGCTTAAGATATATGAGGATGGCGATGAGGATAAGACGATTGCTTTTTTGTGTTTCAGCGTAGTGGAGCCTACAACGACGATTACAGCGAAAGTGAGGCCTAATACCGATATCGAGATTAATAAGCGCTATCAGCAGCTGGATATAGATATCAGCCGTCAGCTATCCGCTGTCAATGGTCAGATGACGGAGTACTTCATTGTCGTTCGGCAGAACGGACGTTACGATAATCAGGCTTATGCGCCTAAACCTAATTTTATTGAGAGTAATAAGCTCCGCTTTACTAATTGCAAGGCGCTCATTTTCGAAGGTGGAAACGAGTATCGGCATTTCGACACCTATTCGAACTATTTTGCCGGCACAGGGGTTGATCGCATCACACACGACCGAAATGACTACCACGCGCTGCTTTTTGCCGAGCCGTTCCGCACGGGGGCGTATATACACGAGTACGATGTGGATGGGCAGTGGCTTGTGAACGCCGAGCGTACGCTCTACGACATCGATACGGAAGCAGAGTACATGTGGGTGCACTGGACTGTTCCTGCACCAAATCCGTGGTTTGACGGCATTGTATATGTGGGTGGAGACCTGTTTGAGAATAGTTTGGGTCCGCGTAACCGAATGCAGTACGATAACAGCCGTAAGTGTTACTGGCTTAATGCTTTAGTTAAACAAGGCGGGTATGATTATCAGTATTGGTTTGTTTCCAGCGAGGATAAAAAAGTAACCCTCCAGCGTACTGAAGGATCACATTGGGAAACCGAGAACGAATATACGATCTATGTTTATTATCGTCCTTTCGGCAGTCGTGCAGACCAGTTAGTGGGTCTGCAAGTGTTGCACTAATCAGACTTCGTCGTCCGTGTAGTAGTTATACGTCGACTTATCTTGACCATAGCGTTTGAAGACCTTTCCGTAGATAGCACTGCGGTACTTATCGCCGTATTTCTTACGTCCATAACCGTATCCGTAGCTACTTGTTCCGTAACCGTAACCGCTATAACCATAGCCGTAACCGTATCCATAGCCAGAATGGCCTTCGGTTGGGATATCGGACAGCACTATCTGCACTTTCTCCGGTGTATCTACCACTTCGGAAATCTCTTGAAGCGTCTGTTTGCAGAAAGATTTATTGGTCTGCATGCAACGGATGACGTACAGTCCTATATCGGACAGCTCAAGGATAGTGTATGCGTCAGGAACCAAGCCGATAGGCGACGTATCAATAACGATGAAGTCGTATTTCTCGCGGAGCAGCTTAATCGTCTCTGCCAGCTTATCCGAGTGAATGAGTTCTCCCGGGTTAGGTGCGATTGTTCCGGCACGCATGATATCGAAATCAAATGGAGAATTGGCCAACGTGTCTTTCAACTCGCAGTCACCTATCAGGTAGTTCGACAAACCTACTCCACCTTCCAAACCCATCTTCGTGTGGATATTCGGCTTACGGATATCCAAGTCCATAAGCAGTGTCTTCTTGCCCGACATCGAGAACAGTGCGGCTAAGTTAGACGAGAGGAAAGTCTTACCGTCACCAGACTCGGTGGAGGTGATACAAACGACCATCTTATCTTTACGTTTAACGATAAACTCCATACGGGTACGTATAGAGCGCAACATCTCGGCATAACTGGACCGCGGATGGTCACGTACCAGCGTCGGGTTCTGCGATTTGGCGTGACGAACGGTACCAATGAGACGGAAAGGACTGATTTTCTCCACATCCTTGGTCGTGCGCACTTTATTATTGAGCAGTTCGCTCGCGATAACGAGTACCAGCGGAATGATGATACCGAGCAGCAATGCTGTGGTGTTATTATTACGCTTGGTCTTGGAGTTAACGGTACTGATTGTACGCGCTTTATCGAGGATGGTGTTATCAGGCGTATTACTTGCCTTCTGAATCTCCGCTTCTGCGCGTTTCTGCAGGAAGAAGGTGTAGTAGTTATCGTCAATACGATAATTGCGCTCGATAGCCACCATTTGCAGCTCTTTCGTCGGCAGTTTCTTTATCTCCTTCTCTACTTCGGCATAGCGTTTATCGAGGTCTTTCTTCTCTATCTCGAGCGAAGCTCGCATCGACTCCACAATCTCGTTAATCATGGATTTCACATTCTCGATATCCTTAGTGAACTTAGCGTAGTACACGTTTTTCTCAGACAGTTCGCCGCGTTGGATGCGCAGGTCGTTCAATTGTTGAACAAGCGTTATGAGTGCGGCATCGTTCAGTCCGAGCGAGGTAGGCGCTATCACTGCCCCACTCTCCAGATTTGTCTCGAGGTACTTAGTAAGGTAGTCGAAATAGGTTTCACGCAGACGCATGGACATCATCTCTTGGTCGTAGGTAGAAATCTTCGCCATGAGTTGTCCGGCGTAGGAGCTAACATCGACGAACTTATTCTCCTGACGGAAATCTGTCATAGCTCCTTCCGACTGTTGTAGCGACTCTTGCAATGTGGCGAGCTGCTCGTTGATGAAACGAATGGAGTTCTCCGCCACTTCGTTCTTCTGCTCGAGGTTCTGCAGCAGGAATATCTCCGCCAACTTATCTATTATCTCACAGTCTCGCGCGGGTGTCTCACTGACTAAACCCAGCGCCAGCACGGTACTACCTTCTGTGATAAAATTGAGCGAAATACGGTTCATAATTTCGCTTGCAAGCCCTTCGCGCGAGCGGAAGCGGAAGTAGATACGTCCGCTCTCCACCAAACGATCTGTTGGCCAAATAGTAGCCTTGAACATCGGGCAGTCAATTAATTCGCCGTAATGGGCACGCAGCGACAATGGACGGTCTTCATCGGTGGAAGTAATCTTCACCATACCGTTACCTTCAAAATCTACTTGGAACAGCAGACCATAGGTTTGCTCCTGAACCATCTCCGGCTCAACAACGATAGGCGATTCGCGGTAGAGATTACGCTTCTTAAAACGCCCCTGAGTCACATATTCAGCTCTCAGATACGGCAGCGAGTCCACCACGCGGCAAGCCAAGTCGTAAGACTTGAGCATGATGAGTTGGTTCTGCACGTTCTTATAACCGGCGTCCACACCGAAACCTTGCATGAGCACGGAGTTCGAACCACCGTAGCCGACGGTTTCTTTGATAATGATAGTGCCCTGCGAATAGTAAGAAGGCAACCACTTGCGGTTCTGCAAGTATGCGACACCTAAAGCGATGATGATAGCAATGACGAACAGATACCAGTAGTGCAAAATCTTAAACACCCACTCCATCACGTTGAAGTTAGAGCCTTCGTCGTCCTGACTCTGGTCCTGATAGTTACCATAGGTATTATAGCTATTGTATTGGCTATTGCCGTACTGTCCGTTGCCGTAGGCGTAGCGGCCGTTACCGCTCATATACGCGTCGTTCTTGTTGGTGTAATCGTTATTCATGTCTATTTAGATAATGTCGTAGAGTAATTAAGTACCGATATCAGCAGCGATACCGAGGAGGTAATCAGTCCTAAGAAGCCGGTGTAGCTTGCCAGTTTAACAAAACTGTCTTTGGTGCGAGCCACATAAATGACGTCATTTGGATAGATATAGTAGTACTTGGAGTCAATAATCGTGTTGGAGCGGATATCGAAGTCAAGTATCTCGGGCTGGTCGCTGTCCGGCTTTGGACGGATGATGCGCACGTGCTTGCGGTCACCGGAATCAAGCAGGTCACCTGTCATCGCAAGTGCCTCGAAGATATTCATGTTCTCCTTGTAGATATAGTACTCGCCGGATCGTATATCGCCTATCACGGTGAAGGTCTTGTTATACAGCGCTATCTTCACGTCCGCATCGGGGATAATCTCCTTAAACGCAGCCCGCACGGTGTCTTGTGCCTCTTGCACCGTCAGCCCCTCTACGTGAACCGGTTTGAGGAACGGCAAGTCAATCGTTCCGTCGTCATAGACCCGATACGAATTGGCGTACTGGGTGTTCACACTCTCATTAGTACCTAAGATTTTCGATATCGTCTCGTCCATGGTGATGAGGCGGTAGATAATCTCGTCGTTAACGCGGATACGGTACTCTTCGTGGGTTGAGTCTTTCTCGTAAGTCGGTATCTTGTTCTGCTTAGTCGGCTCCTGGAGAAGGCCGATTACTCGGTGGCCGTAACAGCCGGTGAGTACTACGCTCGCTAATAAAACCACGAGCAGTTGCATCATATGTCTTGTCTTGCTCATAGTCTTATTTGTTTCCGTAATATTTGTTAACATGATTTATACCTGTTGCCACGACCGTATAGACAAATACGGCAAACGACAACGTCGCCGATACAACGGCCACTCCTGCGCCTGCGGACGTGATACCAAACGCTTTACCTGTCAGTTCGCGCACATAGATAATGTCGTTTGGCTGAACGTAGTAGAACTCCGAGTTGATGATATCTTTGGAGCGCAAATCGAAGGTCTTGATGACGGTCTCGCCGTTGATTTCGCGCACTATCTTCACGCGCGAACGGTCACTAAACGTCTGCAGGTTGCCCATTAGCGCGAGTGCCTCGAAGATGGTCATTTTCTCTTTATCAATCGGATAGCGTCCGCTCTTAACGCCTATTAGCGAGAACGTACGCTGCATCACCATCACCTCAACCGAGATAGTAGTATAGCCCGGAATCTCTTTAAGCAGAGAGGACAGTTGTTCTTCCATCACTCGCTTCGTCTCGCGGGTAGTCAAGCCTAATACTTGCACCTTGCCGATGGTCGGGAAGTCAATATTTCCCTCTTTGTCGATGAGGTAGGAGTATAACTCGTTCGTGGTGCGACCACCGGAATACTGCATCTGCTGCATCATCTGATTGCGCGACTGTGAGCCTGTTCCTGAGTTGTACATGCGCATGATGTTCTCGTCTAAGGAATAGACGTATATATACAGCCGATCACCGATACGAAGCTTATACTCCTCGTAGTCCACGGTGTCGGCATAACTCGGAATCTTATTGTGCTTGGTAGGTTCTTGAAGGTAATTTACCTTCTTCGACGTCACACAAGACGCCATCAATAACCCAACCAAGGCGAATAGAAATATGTTTCTCAGTTTAAGCATTCAACACTCCATTTATCATTAAACATGCACTTAGCGTTTCTCGTCCCAGCCAAACGGGTGTGGGCTCAGCGGCAGACGTGCCAGCGGATGATAGTCACCTACCAGCCCTATCGGCTCTGCGCAACGGATAGCGCTCACCATCTCTATACAAGGACGCGCTTCGCTGATGCGGAAACCGTTTCCTGCTAAAATCTGTTTGTAACTCTCTGTGTGCAACTCCGTAAAGCCCTGACTGAACTCAAACTCCTCACCATCAATAGACAGCGTTCGATAAGTCCGTTTCTCGCCTTGCACGGCATTCTCCGGCAGACAATCCGAGTTAATAGACAGGAAATAACGCACGCGCGCTTTCTCCAACTCCAAGTATCCTGCTACGCGGTCAAACGACATTACGTGAACAATATTTTGCTGCACAGGACCGAAAATCCACTGCAGCATGTCGTAGAAGTGTACGCCGATGTTCGTTGCAATACCGCCGGATTTATGGACATCACCCTTCCACGAGCTGTAGTACCATTTACCGCGACTCGTGATGTAAGTCAGCTCCACGTCGTGCTTTTTGCTACTCGCACCTTCCGCATCCACTTTAGCCTTAAGAGCACGGATCTTGTCGTGCAGACGCAGTTGAAGAATATTATACGCCTTATGACCCGTCTCTGCCTCAAGTTCTACGAGGTTATCAATATTATACGGATTGAGCACAAGTGGTTTCTCACAAATAACGTCGCATCCTAAACGCAGTCCATAGCGAATAAACGCATCGTGCGTATAGTTCGGAGTACATATCGACACCCAGTCCAACGGATTATCCGTCCGCATCTGTTTCGAGCAGAAACGGTCGAACTGCTCATTCTCCGTATAGAACGAACAATCCGGGAAGCTGGAGTCCAAACGTCCTACCGAATCGAACTTATCATACGCCACTAACAGGTTATTGCCTGTGTCGGAAATGGCTTTAATGTGACGAGGTGCGATATATCCTGCAGCACCTATTAGCGCAAAATTAAATCTGTCTTTCATGCTTTCTCACTCTCGATTCGCGCACATTACGCAAATTCGCGGCAAAAGTACTGTTTTTTTTTGATATATGCAAATATTTTATGAATTATTATGCATTTTTGAGTTCGTTGAGGATGATAGCGCGAATAAAATTGTCCAAACGTAAGTAACGTCTTGGGAGATTTGTCGCAGGATCTTTGGGTGCTTGCGGGTCTGGTTGCCCGTCGATTTGGGCTTTGAAGCGGGCTCTGTAGTCGTTGTAGGCAGCGAGTTCTTCGAGTGTAGGATTGTTCGCAGGATTAGCCGCTTTGAGGATGGTGTAGGCTCTGTTGCACGCTTCGCGGAAGCGATTGATTTTGTCGAGCTCGCCACCCTTCGGCGGATTCTTTTTCCAATTACGAGGGTTTGCTACTTTGTAGACTTCCTTTTTGCCGACTCCGATGAGTTTGCCATTTTCGTCCCGATAATACTTGCGGCGATAGATTTCGCCGTGTTTTTCGACCGCGCCGTGGACTTCACTCACGGGGTCAAGATAAGTTACTCTAGCCATAATTGAAATATATTTAAGTTATACTAGTCTTCCGTTGCAATTAGCCTTCTAACATACTAAGGTCATGGTAATAACTTAGTAATATCATAGTAATCTCATAGTAATCACATACTAATCACAATCTAATCACATACTAATTTCATAGTAATTACATAGTAATGACATAATTCTAATTTGGGTGCAAAGGTAGTGTTTTTTTATGGAAAATGCAAATATTTAGAAGAAAAAATGTGAGATGTGCAAGGAATTTTTATGAAATGTTCATTTTTTATATGATTTTTTGCAAAAAAAGTGCAACTTTCGTGAAAAAGCTGCACTTGGGATGGGTTACTGGTAATAGGTCACGGGTTACCAGAATCTCGGTATTCGGTATGACGTGATTATGGTAGTAATCGTGTTAATTGACTACCACTTTGATAGAGCCGACTTCTTCGCCTTGTTGGTGCACACGGATGATATTCATTCCGGGCGCAAAGTTAGTAGCAGGAAGAACGACTTGCTTTTGTCCAGCTGGGATGATTCGTTTCTCGGTCGTTTGTCCCTGAATATTAGTCACTTGCAACTCAGTCTGCATGTTCTTTACATTCTCTCCGGCGAATTGAACCGTTATGGTTTGATTGCGTTTGACGGGATTTGGGAATGCCGCTATTCTAACCGGTTCCATTACTTGTTGAACGGAGTTCTTGCTGTCTGGGTTGATTTTATAGACAAGCATGGCAGGGTTGCTGTTTAACTCACCAAAGCAAAGGAGATGATACTCGTTGGACAGTTTGATTATCTGCGCGTGAACATCATAGATCATAACAAAGCCATTCGGGAAAGAAACAGATTGCAATGTTGCACCTGTTTCGGATTTAACCTCAAAGCCTGTATATACCGGTTCATAATAGATTGTTCCTTCCTGGGTGAAAGTGGTTGTTTTTTCGTAACAATCTTGGCAGTCAGGTTGGTTCGGATAATTGTTGTAATCGGGTGTGGCATAGGAGCTAATCGGGAAATAGAGGTATTCGTATTGTGCGTCTTTGTTGAAGAGTGTTTGGGTTAGGCATAAACCATCACCTTCTTCGTAATCGTAGTTGTGGTCATCGTAATCACAATTAACAAAAGGCAATCCCCAATCTTGGACGGATGTGCGTGTTTCGTATTCGCCACTTTCTACCCATTGGCCGTAGGAAAAGGATGTGTTGCGCTCTGCTCTGTAATATTGGTAGCACCAATAGAGATAATTATTCCTTACTATATAACCAGACATTGGGTATTGTTTTCCGTACGTTTCTGGCATGAAATAGTTTGAATCATCAAAAGTGCCATCTTCTCTATATAATTCCCTATCTTGAAAAAAGATAGTGCCTTCTTCTGTTGCTTCAATCCGCAAAATCGGGCAACTATGACGATTTTGTAACATCTGTGCAATATCCATGTTAGTCCAAGTAGCAGGGATTTCATACGTGTATATCCACTCTCCTCTAGTCTCGTCATAGTATTCATCAATCCACGTGGGATCTGAACTAATGCTCCTATAGTCTTTAGAGACCTCACCATAGGTGACGGTAACCGTTACTTCTCGGGTAGCCGGTCTCATTTGATAGCCATGGTCGTTTGGCGAGATGTTAAATTGTTTGACAGGAGCAAATCCGTTCGTATAGATTGCCACTTGGTCATCCGCGGTACGAATATAGACGCGGTTGGTTCCGTCGTAAGAGAGCGAAGTGGGCACGATGCCAAAAGCGCGCGCTCCATCTTCTTGGTCTGCATTAAGATTCAAGACGGTTGGAAGATTAGTGATTTGTGCTGTGAGCATTAGGCTACATACAAGGCACGAAAAAGTCATAAATTTTGGTTTATGGGTCAAAATGCAGGCTGCGATAGGCCCGCATCGCCTATTTTATAAGGGCAGAGAGGTGGTTGAAAGTTTTCAGCACTAAAATCGACATCAAAAATTGCTCTATGGGTCACTTTGCAGGCTGAAAACTTG
>JAFSPA010000013.1 GCA_017443145.1 Paludibacteraceae bacterium | reverse complement strand
TCTATTACGCGGCTCCCCAAGCCGCATACTACGCAATCCCAAACGAAGAGGTTTTTAGAGGCGTGTCTCTACCAGCCTGCAAAGTGACCCATAGAGACACACTTACTCTTTTACAGCCTGCAAAATGACCTATACGCCTAAATTTTCTCATAATAATAGGATTTAAAAGTTGTTTATATTGCATAAAAAATGGACGTTCCTCATTCGTCTTGAAGGCTGTGAGAAAGGCCCCTGTCACAAATAAGCAACGCCCACATTACGTGGACGCTTGCCGATTTATTATTGTGACATCTTCAAAACTTCTCACATTCTCAAGACTACATAATAAATCGCAAACGCGAAATTCAACATGTCATCCCATTTTACGTCTTAGATCTGACGGAAAGGCGATATAAAACCTTTGCGGCTGCAAAGGTACTGCTATTTTTTGATATGTGCAAATTTTTTGTTATTTTTTTCTAAAAAGGTGACGACAACCACTAAACATCAAACAGCACCTGAATTGGGTGTACGGCTTTGATGTTGGTACCGTGGAGGATATGTTCGCGGCAGGAGGTGCCAGGAGCGGCGATGATATCGTCTTGCTGGGCGTTTCTCACGGCAGGGAAAAGGACCATTTCACCAATCGCCATCGAGGTAGCATAGTGGTCTTTGTCATAACCATATGAGCCCGCCATGCCGCAACAACCGGAAGGAATCACGTGTACAGTACCGGAAGTGGCATAACGCAAGAGTTGAGCTGTTTTGTCCACTCCGACAAGCGCTTTCTGGTGACAATGACCATGTAGCCAGATATCGTTATTCAGGTGTCGTAAAACTTGCGGATCAATGCGGCCGGCTTCTATCTCGCGGATGAGGAACTCATCGTATAACAGGCAGTTAGGGGCGAGTTGTTGGGCTTGCTGCTTGAGTTCGGCTGTTGGCATCAAATCGGGATATTCATCACGGAAAGAAAGGATACACGACGGTTCGATACCCACGAGTGGCTTATCCGCCGAGATAAGCGGCGAAAGAGCTTTGACGTTGCGTACGGCGTATTTGGCAGCGAGATGCAGGCAACCTTTGGAGATAGCTGCTCTACCCGACTCTGTGTGCTTAGGCACAATCACCAGATAGCCCAGTTTGGTGAGTAATTGCGCAAAGGTAAGACCAAGCTCTGCCTCCATGTAATTGGTGAACTCGTCAGCAAAAAGGTAAACCTTTTTCGATTGATGATTGATGATTCTTTGCCCTGATAGGGCACGATCTGAAGGTATGGATGATTGATGATTTACTTCTTTTGCGATGAGTTGGCGCATGGTGTAGCGAGAAAGTGTGGGTATCTGTCTTTCCGCGGCAAAGTGCATGAGGCGTTTGAGGATATAGGACGTCCAACGAGTGGTCGCAAACCAGTTATAGATAGCAGGAACGATGCTTCCGAGACGTTCTATTTGCGCCATATGTGCTATCATCTGAACACGGAACGGTGTGTGGGTCTTATCGTAGTAGAGTTGGAGAATTTGACTGCGAAGACGCGTCATATCGACATTACTTGGACATTCGCTGCGACACGCTTTGCATGCAAGACAGGTAGATAGTGTATGGTATATAGTGTTTAAATCCTCTTTCGTCCACTCTCCTTTGGTGAGAAGTTCGCGGAGGATATTGGCACGCGCACGAGTCGATTGGAGTTCATCCCCTGAGACTTTGAAAGCCGGACACATCGTACCGCCAATGAGATAGGATTTGCGGCAATCGCCGGAACCATTGCAACGTTCGATGCGGCGTAAGAGGTCGGATGTCGGCTGATTGAGTTCGTATCTAAGGAACCGGTCCATCGGCGGTGTGTGGACAATTTTGCCGATATTAAGCAGACTGTCCGGGTCAAAGGCGTCCTTGATTTGGCAGAAGAGGTCATATACTTCTTGGCCGTAGAGCAGTGGAATGAACTCACCCCGTAAGCGTCCGTCACCATGTTCACCGGAGAGACTGCCACGATGTTTTTTGACAAGCTGGGCCGTACGCGTCGCCACCTCGCGGAAGAGCTTGCGGTCTTTGGGCTGCTTGACATCAAGAATAGGCCGCAGATGCAGTTCGCCGGTGGAGATATGTCCATAATAAACGCAACTAAGGCCAAGTTCGGCCATCATGGAGCGGAAATCGCGCATGTATGCATCTAATCGCTCCGGCGCAACGGCAGTATCTTCGATAACTCCAATCGGTTTGGCATCGCTATCTGTGCCTGTGAGAACACCTAGACCAGCTTTGCGCAGATTCCAAACGGAAGCAATTTGTTCGCTTGTCGTTACGTATTGATAAGAGTCTGTAGGAAGTTCGTCTGCATTGAATTCAGCAACAAGCAAAGCGGCAGGAAGATGATTTGTGTCAAGCTTCAGTGCTTCCATATTTCGTCGCGCTTCCGGATTGCCAAGTGCGAGTTTAAGTATCTCACCATCAATGAGTTCAATGGCTGTTGGATGTTGTTTTAGTAGGGCGAGATTAGCAGGCCATGCTTCGTCCATATCGCCCAATTTTTGTATAAGTAGCGCAGACGGTTTGGGTAATGGGTCTAAAGACAGCGTTATCTCCGTAATAAAAGCGAGTGTTCCTTCCGAACCGGTAAGTAGAGCCGGCAGATTGATAGAATCTCCTTCCAAGCACTCGTCAAGCGCATAGCCACAACTGCGGCGACGAAGGGATTTATCGGGGAAGTTATCCGCGAGTAACTGCCTGATATCCTTATCGTTATGCCATGTGTTCAGGAGCGTTGAGACTTGCTGCCCTACTCGACTTTGAGGGTCAAAAGTGAAATTGGAGGTGTTGCACTCGAAGTCTGTTCCGTCGGAAAGGAGGCCTTTGAGACCAATGACATGATGCCGTGTGGAACCATAGACGAGTGAGTGTGTGCCGCAGGAGTTATTACCCACCATACCACCTATGCAACAGCGGTTGGACGTCGATGTCTCGGGCGAGAAGAAAAGACCGTACGGTTTGAGAGCCATATTGAGTTCATCCCGTACCACACCGGGTTCGACGCGTACCCAACGCTGTGCGGCATTGATCTCAAGGATACGATTCATGTAGCGGCTGATGTCCACTACTATTCCCGACCCGACCACTTGTCCGGCGATACTTGTTCCTGCAGCGCGGGGGATAAGATGCGTGTGACGTCTTCGTGCTTCGTCCAGGAGCGCTTTGATATCGTCCGCATTGTGCGGATACGCGACACCAAGCGGCATCTCGCGGTAGATAGACGCGTCCGTGGCATAGGCTATCCTATGCATCGCGTCGGTTAATATGGTAACGCGTGAATCGGACATCAAGCAGAGTGTGTCTTACGTGTTAGAATACTCCACATGGTCATGAAGAAGTACTTGGTATCGGTCCATAGCGGGTGTTTGAAGTATTCGTCAAGGTACTTATTCTCCGACGCAAAGAGTTCCTCGAAGGTGTCCGGATGGTCAATATAGAACGGCGGAATAAGTCCCGGTTTGCATCGAGTACGTTTGTCCTGCAGTTCGGGCGGATACTTCTCGAACATAGCCTTAGAAAGCGGCCGTACACCGACAAGTTTGACATCGCCTTTGAGGAAGTTAATAAGCATCGGAAGCTCATCGAGCCAGTACTTGCGCATAATGCGTCCCCAAGTAGTGATACGCCAATCGTCGTCGGACTTATCGGCAATATTCATGCCTCCTCGTTGGTCAAAGACGTAGTTCTGGATATACTCGGCATAAGGGTGCATAGTGCGCGTCTTGTAGAAATAGACAATCTTCTTGTCCTTGCAGATTCGAGGCAGTTTGATGAGCGGGCCATAAATCTTAACCTGTTCTTGCGGATACGGCTGCGAGTGACGATGTGCAAAGACGTATTCGATATGTCCCATACGCACGACCTTATCCACTTCAAAACCGCAGTAATACAGGCGTCCGAACACTTCTGTCTTAGATAACATACGCTTGCGACCTTTGTTCACATCGTAATAGAGACGACTGACCAAAAGCAGACGCGGAACAACGCGCCGAATGACAAACCAGAAGCCATAGACGATGTAGTTGATGCCTTTCGGATAAGAGTCCAACATCTTCTGCTTGACGTACTCCTGCGGCCTGTAGCAGCAGACATAGACACCTTCATCCGGTAGTTTCTGATTGACGACACAGAAGCGTTTATTGATACCGCGGATGTTATTGAGAATGGTCATGTCCACGATGGTTGAATAGCGATAATCCGCCATCTGGAGCAGTGTAAAGCGGTCTGTATCGGATATAACAGCTGCGTTCTTGCAGTCAATATGCGCTTCGTCCACCAGCATCTTATAGTCGTCCTCGGTCGTTATTGAAAGGACTGCCTGATGGATTGCTTCCAAGTGCTCCTTGGAGCGTTTACCGATAGAACCTTTATACGCCGCGTTCTTACGCTGTCTGATTTTCATGACCGGCACAGTCATGTTAAGTGCGAACTTCCAGTAGTGCTTGAGCAGGATGAGTATCGCATCAATAATCATCACGATACCAACTGTCCACAAGGCAACCGTAAGCGACAAGTCGTATGGCACTTTCGGTATCCAATAAGCGCAGGCCCCCATCACAATGCCGCCCGTGAGTACGGTAAATAGAATCTCCTGCCAAAACCAGTAGATTTTGTAGCTCTTCGTGTATTTCTGAATAATAAGGCCGACTAAAACCCAGCCTCCTGCCATGATAGCAAACAGCGAGATATAGTCCACAATGACACTCTTATCGGCCACCAGACGCCACAAAATAATGATTATTGAAGCGCCGATCCAGATACATATGTCGTTAAGAATCCTTTTCCACATAGTCTAAAGCAAGTTAATCACCCACACACCTAATCGATATCTTGTTTTTGCTTGAATGCGTATAAACCGTCCAAACTCGTGCAGTTCGCCCGCCATACGCAGTTTGAAGTCGCGCACACCGTATTCTTTGTTGGGTTCGCCCGCACCTACTGCGTCAAGACGCGTGATGCCGTTCTGCTCGCACCAATCCTGCAAGGTGTACGTAGCCATCACCGAGCCGCATATATACCACTCGTAAGCGATTTGATTCATTACCGGCACTAAGGCTCCACCAACGATCTGCTTGTATCCATCCCGCACAATAAGCACCTTGCAAAAGCCTTTCTGCCAAGCTGTTAGAAAGAAGTCATAGTCAAACAGCGGACGATGCACTTTATTGCGGTATAGATGCTTGAGCAGGTAGTACCACGAGCGCACGTCTTCCTCTTTTTCCGCCTCCTGCCAAGTGTAGCCGTCTTTAATAGCCTTGTTCACTTGCCGCTTTTTTGCGTCCTGCAGTTTATTCTGCCAACCGGCTGTGGTAGCCATATAGACGTCGTAATGAGGCTTGTAATTCCAACCGGCTTGCTCAAAGGCTTTGCGCCATTTGCTATAGTCACTGAAGTTGCGCATCTCGCAGTATATACCATCGCGTGGAATAGCTTGTAACAAAGCCGTCAGCGCTTCGTCGGATATGTCATCAGCCAGTAATGGGCCGCCTTGAATGATAGTGCGCTTCGAGAAGAAACGCTTCAATGGTCCGCCTTCTGCAACCGTATAACCGACCACAACACCCTTCAAGTCTTTCTCTTCAACCGCCACCACAAACGGTTTAACGCTTGCCGGCACAGACGCAAAGAAGTCATATGCTTCAGGCGTCTGGAACCACGAAGCAACCGGCGAGGTAGCAATCAGTTTTTGCCACTCGGAGCGGTTGATCTGCGATATATCAGTCAAAACAGTCATTTGGTTGCCACTAATACGCGCTTAACAATATTCTTCACATTCTGCATGGTCAGTTCTTTGAGCCACGCGGCATTGTCGTCAGTCCAACGCTGTGGGTGCGTGGTAATAAGCAAGTTACGCTTCTCATGCGAGTCGTCCTGCAACCAGTTAATCAGTTGTTCGGTCGTGTGAAAAACCAATCCTTCCTTGGTCCACACGTCTTGCCATTTGTCAATCTTATCACGCACAGACACCTTATATCCATCCCAGCAACGTCCTGTATCCGTCAGGTAAACGACTTTCGAGTAGTCCACATCGAAATACGGCTCGCCAATGATACCATAATCGCGGTAGTTATAGCGTTTCCACAGGTCTTTGCCGTCGTATTTGCTGGTAGGAGCACCATGCATACAAATGGTCTTCACAGGATAGAACGTACGAAAATACGCCAGTTGTTGCTCGAAATGCTTAATGGCTTTCTCCACGTCTCCGTTCGCAATAGACATATCCTCGTAATGATAGCCAATTTCATGCCCCATTCGCGCTATCTGACGAATGATTTCGGGCTTATTGCTTTCCGGTACTACGCGAAAATAATACGACGCACAAAACCCCATTTCTGCCTCTATATGTGCGGTTCGAAGGCTATTCTCTGCCTTCAAATCCACATCATGACGCAGGATAACAAATGGTCCCGAGATCGTCACACCATCTTGTTTAGCCGCAAAGTATTCCTGCAACGTAAGCGACCTGTATCTTGCTGCGTGCAAGGCATTTAGCAGTTGTCGATATGTCTTCAGCGTGAAGTCTTTCATTTATAAATCTCGTTCAAGCTCTGCGCCAGACGCACACCTGCCACAAAGAGTTGGTGGTCCAATGTATCTTTCCAGCGGTACACATAGTGGTAGGTGTTAGTATCGCCCAGTTCCTGATACGCATAGACGGCCGACGTGATGTGGTAGTTATTCACCGTCAGTTCCTCAAGCGGCGTAGCTTCAATCGTTTTGCGTTCGTCTCCAAACCGGTCAATCAACAATTGCGCATACTCCGTGTACGAATAGCCGCGATAATCAATCAAGTTCTCATCCCAAACACGGTGCAGATTAGTCGGCGTATGGAACCACTTGAGTTTGATGGTATTGCCGCCTTTGTCCTCCAGATGTCCCATATGCATCGGACAATATCTGTCGCCCGATATATGCGCAAAGAAACGCAACGCGTCAAAGTTGGTCTTATCCTCTTTAAGCAAGGCAGCCAAACTATCCAGCGCGCGGAACATATTACCTCCGACCGTCGGATAATCGATCAGCATATTGGCCACTTGTTCATCGGTCAGACCGGGATCCATATCTTGGAAATGCCAATCAAAACTATTCGGGTAAATAGTATCGCTCTTTATTTCGTCAGGCCAATTAGCCCAGAACACTAACCCACTCTTGCCCAGCACTTTATCCACCTGTTTAATGGTTTTCTTGTTCATGTAAGCGTAGGCAATTTTCGCTATCACGCGGTGTCCTTCCGGTCCCCAAGCGAACATAGGCATTGCCAGTAAAGCAGCCAGACCAATAACAATAATCTTCTTCATATTAATAGCACGCTAAGATAGTTGCCGATTGCGGAGCGACGGTGACAGAGCCGTGATAAATAGGCATCGATTGTACATCCACAACTCCGTTTTCCACGATACCAAGATAGTATCCGTCCGTCGGCAGGTCCATCGTCACTGGATGGCGATTCGCATTTGCAATCACCACAATCTGGTTCCAATCGTCCCCTACCTCATTATTATCTTTCAGCCAATAAGCCACTACCAGATCCTCTGCATCGAGGAACTGCAGGTGTTTGCGCACCAGATCGGCATTCCCCAGATGGAAAGCAGGATGTGCCTCGCGGATGGTAATCAAATCGCTGTAGTACATGAACAGGTCAATATTCTTATCCTTGAGCGACCAATCAATGGCGTTAATCGAATCCGGACTGCAGTAGCTATTGTGCACGCCTTTCTTATCGCGCATCATCTCTTCGCCGCACCAGATAAACGGAATACCCTGTGACGTGAGAATAATCGTCTGTGCAAGGATATCCAAGCGTTTGAGTTCGTCATCTTTAATCACACCTTTGCCTTTCGCCGGTTTGACGCACGAGCGCAGTCTGTCGGTCAGCATCATATCGTCGTGGCAGGAAGCATAAGCAATCATCTGCGTCGGTTGCACAGCCCACGGTTCGCGGCTGTAGTTCACTTTCTCCATATTGATTTGCGGATGGCTGATAGCGCCTACAATACCGAACTTAATACTCTCCTCGCAGCCTTTCTTACCGGCAAGGAAGCCCGGGTCTTTGTCGTCAAAGCACGAACCACGCAAACCGTCACGCAACTCGTCGGAGAAAGCACCAATACCAGGCATCAGTTTGACATTCGCTTTCATCGGACGAATAGCCTCATCCGTCAGCGGAGTCTCAGCGGCCCAACCTTCACCGTAGATAATAATTGACGGATCTATCTCGTCCAGCATCTTACGAATCTGCTTCATCGTCTCGATATCATGTATCGCCATTAGGTCGAAACGGAAACCGTCCAAATGGTACTCTTCAGCCCACCAGCGTATCGATTCTAGCATGAACTTACGCATCATCGGCCGCTCGCTGGCCGTCTCGTTGCCACAGCCAGAAGCGTTACCAAGCGAACCGTCTTCACGAGTACGGTAGAAGTAATCCGGACAAGTCTGTGTGAAGTTCGAACTACCGACATCAAACGTATGATTGTACACTACGTCCAAAATCACGCGTATCCCTGCTTTGTGCAGAGCCTGAACCATCTGCTTGAACTCTTTAATACGGCATACCGGATCATACGGATCGGTCGAATAGCTGCCATCAGGCACATTGTAGTTCACCGGATCATAGCCCCAGTTATAGCGATTGAGAGCCAGTTGCGTCTCATCCACCGAACCGTAGTCATACGAAGGAAGTATCTGCACATGCGTCACACCCAACTCCTCCAAATGGTCTATTCCCGCCGTGTGTCCTTCAGCTGTCTTAGCGCCAAACTCCGTCAGAGCCAAGAACTTACCTTTATGCTCCACACCCGATGTCGGATGAATACTGAAGTCGCGATGGTGCATCTCATACACCACCGCATCAGACGGGCTCAGCAACTCAGGACGTTTGTCTCTATTCCATCCTTCGGGGTTTGTTTCGTTCATGTCAATAATCGCTCCCCGATGACCATTTACGCCCACAGCTGTTGCAAAGATACCCGGAGTCTCGTGCAACTCCCACTTGGTATTGCTTTCGCGCACCAAGAACGTATAGAAATAACCTTTCCAATCTCCAACAACAGAGGTCTCCCAAGCGCCGTCAACGCGACGAGCCATCGGACGACGAACAATAGGCTCAGGATCTTGCTGAGTCGCATAAATAGACAGAATTACCGAATCCGCATTAGGACTCCAAAGCGTGAAACTGGTCTCATCAGGAAGATAAACAACTTCCCTCACATTAGTTCGTTTAACAGGATACTCGTCCACCGACTTATACACCGGTTTACGACAATTACAGCACAATAAGGCTACTCCTGCCAGCATAATTAGTACAGATTTTTTCATGGTTAGATATCGTTTTTGTTTACTTTCTTGCTCACGCTAAATCCCGGCAAATAGGTCTCTACAGCGCCCAAAATAACAGGCATCATCAGATACAAAGGTACCGGTTGCATATCCTTACGCACATACTCTACACGATAAGCCAGCGGCTCTTTCAGGCCCTTACGAGGATTGGATTTAGGAATAAGATTATTCACGAAATACTCCAGCGCACCGGCATTTTGGCTGATGATCTTAAACGGTATATCATCTCCAGCATACACTTTGCCGCTCAGACCGTGATAAGCAAACAACACTTTACCGTCCAAACGGGTATCATCTGCCTGATATTTGAGGTGCATGGAATCGATTGCGCAAGTCAATTCGATAGCGGCAAGAGGACGAGTCATTCGGGCTAACTCCTTGGTGTTCACGTCTTTACCTTTGATCTCTATGTCGAACAGACCGGCCTTGTTCATATGCATCTTTATCTTGCCGTTCACTTTTCCGTCACCCACAGAAGCATTCATATCAATCTTGGCCGTAGTACCGGGTTTATTACTGAAATCGCATATGGTAGCCTTGATGTTCTTAATCTGCATCTCGCCTAAGTTCTTGTCCGTACAAAGCACACCCACATCAATCGTCTTCAGCTGTGCGTCAATAGCGTCAACCTGTATCGGATACTTCAACTGCATCAGTACTTTTTGTGGCATTGGATACGGATGAGTCGGTTGCAAGCGAGCATCACGGAACGCCTCAAAACGATCCGAAATAACGCTGATTTGGTTCACATGCAGACCCTTCGTAAAGTCCGTTCTGAACGGATTCATCGGACTTATCTCCACACTTTTCAGACTCAGGTCTATCCACGTCGCAGGCTCTTTCAGGCGTGGAGCCAGTTCGCGACGACCAACGCTGTTCCATATACGCGTCTTGCCCAAAGTAATCGGACCGCCATCTTCCGTCTTTATGTCGTGCGCATCGATCTTAATCATCGACTGCGGCACACTAAGTTGCAAGCGATTCACACTCAAGTCATAGACCGAGTCGTTGTAACCGTAAGTCGTATCTGCCCAGCAGAAGAACAGGTCATTCACGCCTACAGACACACTATCAGCTTTCACAGCCATCTTTGTCTTCGTCACCTTCGTATATGCACAGAGTTTATGCACATCTACCCCACCAATAGCAACAGTCTTCTCACGCAAAGCCTTCAGATAACGGATTCCGCTCACACTCACACGTGGAATCTCCACATGCAACGTGTCCAGACCCGCTTCCTTCAACGTAGCTTTATTGGCATCAAAAGTGATACCTTCTACGGCCACCAAATGGCCCATAATAAGCACGTGAATACGCTTGAAATCAATCGTATAAGGCAATTCTGCTTTCGCTAGTTCTGCCCTAACACGTTTCTCCGCATAACGACTCACCCACACATCCGCACAGGTAATAAACAGCACATAAAGTGCAACCAAAACTCCAACAACGATAAGAGATACTTTTGTCGCTTTTTTCATGATATAATAAATTTATAACAATTTCGCGGCAAAGGTACAACAAAAAAATGGAATACGCAAATTTTTTTGATAAAAAAATCTAAAACTCTTTCGGATGACGGTCACAAAGCAGCTTAAAAGGGCATCTTTTGCATGAATCATTCATCTTCTTTATATCCACCAGCTGCGGTTCTTCAAGCTTAAGCATGTTGTGGACCGTATCCTTTAACTCATCCATAAACGTCTCCTCCGACTTAGGCGGAGCCACCTCATGTTCCAGTTTATCCGGCTTATCCTGACACGCATAGAGCACAGCTTTTACCTCTTGGTCGGTCTCTTGCTTATATGCCAGGCGGTAGATATTGATTTGGAACTCATTATCCTTGTTTAATTTGCCCGTCTTGTAGTCCACAATGCGCGTTTGACCGTTTATTTTGTCTATACGGTCAGGTTTACCTTCAATCCGCACCTCACCAAATTCCTCATCCTTAATAGTCAAGTAATGCCACTTCTCTTCCTCTACTATCTGCAATCCCTTCTTGGCGAGTTCTTTATCCACCGCCACTATGCGCGAGATATAGGTCGTAATCGTTGTAAACTCCAGAGGATGTTGTTCCTGAAGGCCCTCTAAATGCTTAATCTGCGACCAATCGATTGGGTCAGGAATCTTCGTCACATCCTTATTGCGTGCGTACAGCTCTTCTATCGCCTCGTGTACATAAGTGCCCAAATCCAAAGGCGACAACAGCACATCTTCCTCTCGCAGTTCCTTAATCCGCTTAACATACTTAAGGTAATACTTCATCTCGCACTCCTTAAACGTGTTAATCGCCGAAGGCGAAATCTTACGTTTGCCATCCTTAGAGGATTCGAAAGAAAGCTGTTCAACCGGCACAATAACCGCATTATCATTCGGTTCTAAAAGCATCAATTTCTTTACGCGGAAATTATCGCTCGTCATAATCTGCTTGACAAAACGCGACATCGTCTTACGTCCCGAACCGGTCTCACTGCCGGCAAAAGTCATCGTTATATGCTTTGCCCGAGACAGTAAACGGAAGAAATTATATGCATATACATCGGTCGATTCTTCATGTGTTTGCAGACCGTAATACTTACGCAAATAATACGGCAGATACGAGTGATCCGCAGCCACGTTCGGCACCACACCTTCCTCCACATTTAACAGCAACAAATTATCGAAATCCATCGCGCGTGTTTCCAGCACACCGGTCACTTGCACATCGGCTAATGGCTCTCCGTGGAAGGGGAAAGAAATGCTGCTTAAATACCTGCGAAGTAGTGTTATAAAAGCTCGCTGTGGTATATTCGTAGGTATTTTCCCGTCTTTTTGCATCTGACGGAAGCGCGTTAAATGAGACAATAATTGGAAGGTCGATTCCATCGAAAGCAGCTCGGTAAATGACATATTCACCAGCTCTTCCGACTCTTTCCCCTCCTCGTTTTTGGACAATTCCTTCGTTGTCTCAGTAATGAATTCATCAACCGACTTACCCTCATCGAGCCCCTTCATCAAACGGCTGTAAATCTCTGTTTGGCGCAGCGGAAAACCTTTCGTTATATTAATATGCTTAAACCGCGGATTCGGTTCGATTTCTGCATCTTGTGGAAGGGCATAAATCACTTGCTCCAACACACTCTCGTCGCAGATGATTACTGCCGAACGATCTCCTGCCTGATGGTGCTGTTGTAGCCAACTATAGGCATATTGTGCTTGCGCATGAGTCGATACAGCCGATACCAGTTCCACCTCTTTCTGCTCCCAAGCACGTTGTTTAGCCGCGTTGCCGAACAATTCCGCATTGCAACGTATCCACTTAAAGGCTTTATTATTTGCTGTAAATGAATCAGGAAGCGGATAATCCCAAAAGAACGTTGCTTGCCCTGTTTCTTTGAGATTAGTCATCAGTTGTTTTTCTGCCGGTACCAGGTAGTTAAAACCCGCAAAAACAAAGTGCTGACCGGTAATCTTGCGTTGAATAGTTGCATCTTCCCAATGCTCAATCACCGCTTTCATTCGCGCACCTTCATAGCCGTACTTTCCCAATGCCTCGCGGAAACGTTGATAGATAGTTGTTAGATTAGCCCATATCGCCTCAAACTCCTTGCGCTTCGAACCACTGAGCGCTTCCGTCCGGTTGTTCGAAACAAGTTGTTCAAGTCGTTTACGGACATCTTCATCGATATCTAATTGCTCCAGAATTTTCGCTGCAGCAGCGTTATTAAGGAAACTCTCTGCCGTCACTAACGGATAGGTCTTGTCTATATTCGAGAAGTCTTGCACGAGCTGCCTACCCCAGCCGTAAAACACATCTAACGGCAACATATCCTTGTCCGGCAACGCATCTTTCTCGACTTGCAGATAAATATCGTATAGCGTGCAAACAGCCTGTATCTCGTCAATCTTATACAACGGGCTCAGTTCGTCAAACAGAATACTCAACGTCGTCAATCGTGGCAACTGAACCGGACCTTGCAAGTTATGCGCTGCCATATAGTCGCGGAAACAATCTTTCACGTGCAACATCGCACGGCGGGACGGTACTACAATAGTATAGGACGCCAAGCCGTTAATGCCTTGCTGCTCAATCAGTTGCTCCGTTATTTCGTACAAAAAAGTATTCATTTCAATGTCACTTGTTGTAACTTTTTATCTTGCGCGAACCACAAATATCCTTCCACATGCTGATAGCCTAATTCGGCCATAATACGCATATAATCACGCACCTGCAGCGGATATTTCGGGTCGTGATGTTGTCCGAATTTATAGTCCAGCACAATAGCCTTTGAACTGGTCTTATCTATCATCACTCGGTCGGGACGCATCTCACGATTAGCCGTTAGGAAAGTTACTTCGCGCAGCAACTCCCACTTGCCGGAGAACCAATCGCACAGTTGTTCATTTTCCCACGCGCCATCAATCAGTTGTCGTATCTGCTGCAGCGTCTCATCATCCGGAATAAGTCCGCTCATTTGTGCATCGGTAATCGCCATCTCCTCGTCCTCGCGCGTTTCCATGTGCTCCATAATACCATGACACACGTTACCCAAATCGATTCGTGAGAACGTCTCGTCGCCTTCTGCCACGCCATATCGGAGACAATCCACCGACTCGCGACTCAGCGTAAAGGCAATAGGCCGTTCTCCCACATGCAACTCGGCCGTTTGCATGGTTGCATCACCGAAGGAGAAACGGTCCTCCAGTCCGGCCCGTCCACCATTTTCCTTCGCCGTAGGAACACTCTCCCACGACAAGAAATAGGTCCCATCCTGATCCAACCACTGCCCGTCAAACAGATTATACAACAAGGTCGAAATGCGATTAGTATCGGTAGACTTGTATCCTCCGTATACATATAAATTATTTCGTGCACGCGTGAAGGCCACATACAAGGTATTGATATTGTCCACATGTTGTGCTTCGTGTTCGTCATCTAACTCCTGTGCATAATATCCCTTGCTCAATTCTGCCTTCATCTCAACGGGTATCATCTTAAGCGGCTCTACTCCGCCCTTGCATATACCTTTCGCTTGGCACCATAGATAGCCACTATCTTTCTCCAATCCCCAGTGGCAGAAAGGAATAAACACATTCGGTGCCTCAAGGCCTTTTGCCGTGTGAATAGTCATTATACGAATAGCATTAATATCCGGTGCAGCTATAGATTCATTATGTAGTTTTGTATCCCAATAGTCCAAGAACGCCTCCACACTTGGGTCATGCGTACCGACAAAATCATGCGCATAATCCAACAAGCAGTTGATATATGCCAAATCCTGCGGTTGTTCGCTTGGCAGCAGTTTGATTATCTCTTCCAACAGTTCGCACAACGGAGTATGCGTATTAATAGCCTCTAAACACATTAAATCAAACTCCGGATAGACCATCTCCAAATACGCCTTCGATACCTCGTCGCGTTTGAATAGCCAACGGAGCGATTGAACAACAAACTGCACCGACGTTGAAGTGTTCAACTCAAAACTATCGCACGATACGATGGCAACGCCCTTTAACGCTGCCACGTTAGTGGTGTAATCTCGATAGAAATCAACAATATCTTGTGCGTCATCATGCGAGCGCACTAACAATAACATATCGGACGGTTGCTCACCTTGAGCCAAACGTTCAGCGATTGTGTCAAACATCTGTGCACAGATATGATTTTGAGCGTCCTTGATTGCAGGATAAGGCCCATCTTTATCTCCGAATGGCACCAACTGCATTTGCACGTAGCCTCCGTCGTGATTGGGCGTGTACGTCGAATTGTCCACATCCTGCATATACCCCATTTCCGCCAGACGTCTAAACACATCTCTATTAAACTCCACCACCTGTTTCTGCGAGCGGAAGTTGCAATCTAATGACTTGTCAGCAAAGAAGTTACCAAGATATGGTGTATCCGGTCCCAAGTTCTTCATGATGGTCCAATCGCCATTACGCCAGCGGTAGATACTCTGCTTGATATCGCCCACAATAAACACCGTTCCGCCATTGGCCAATATCTCCTGCAACAACGGTTTGAAGTTCGCCCACTGCAGCACAGACGTATCTTGGAACTCGTCGAGCATGATATGGTTATAGCGAATACCTACTTTCTCCAGCACAAAGTCCGCGTCGCCTTGTTTCATGGCTTCCTGCAGTTTAGCAGCCGTTTGTGCCAACAGCACCGTATTCTCTTCCGCCAGAACTGCCCGAATCTCGTCACGCAAGTCCGCCATCAATGCCATATCACTCAATAACCCAATCGTCGCTTTCTGCGTCAAATAGGCTTTTCTACAGTCTTGACATAAATTATACAAGTCCTTCAACCCATCACGCACTGCTTTTCCTTTATCCAGTTTAGTGCCATAATATTTATCAAAACTACCCTTTGAGTCTGTTCCTTCTAATATTTTAATCACCCCATCTGTTCCACCGCGGAACATATTCTTCTGATCCTTTAGAGTGCCGTCTAAATATTGGCCAACTTCCTCTACAAATTTGCGTAATGGAGACAAACTATCTACTTCCGGCGTCCAATCTTTCCACTCCTCGTATTTCTTCTGCAAGTCCTTATAACACTGCGTCTCCCGATAGTCCAGTGCCCTTCTATAGCGCTCTATTTTATCCGCATCAAAAACAATCTCCCCATTCAAATCCATCAATTGAACGGACTCATTATACATATTTCCTGCAATATCCTTGAGTGCTTGACGTATGTCCCATTTCTCTCCGTCTTCCAGTTTATACGTCACGTACCGTAACAAGCGTTTCTGCGTATCATCCGACCCGTCCAAAGCCCGTTTCAGCAGGTCATCAACGGCCTTAGATATCACCCGATCCAAATCCAATTCCACTTTTGCTCCTGCAGAAGCGTTATCTAACAATTGACCAAGTCCATTGAGCAACTGCAGCAAGAACGTATCGATGGTGGAGATATGCATATTATCATAATCCTCCAGAATGGCGGAATAGAGCTTCTTTGCCATTTCTCGCAATTCGTCATCAGACTTCCCTGTATTCCGAATCATGTGCGAACGGACAGACCGTAACGCATCATCGGCAGCCTTGCCCGTGTTGCGCGCTATATTATCCAAAAACAGCAGAATACGGTCTTTCATCTCCTGTGTCGCCTTATTGGTAAAGGTCACGGCCAGAATCGAACGATAACTCTCTCCACTAAACAGCAACGCCACGTAGGTCGAAGCCAGCGTGTACGTTTTACCTGTTCCCGCAGAAGCGCGACAGACCGTTAAAGTTTTGGAGCGAGTTGTTGCCATATACTGTCTTCAGGTATCGGAGCCGTAATAACTATTTCATCATGACTCACAGGATGTTCGAACGCTATCTGTCTGGCATGCAAGCAGATACCGCCATCAGGATTGCTACGTTTGGCACCGTATTTAAGGTCACCTTTCACCGGACAACCGATGGCTGCCAGTTGGCAACGAATCTGATGATGTCGTCCTGTCTCGAGGTTAATTTCCAGCAGCGAATAGTGGTCGCCGACGGTTAGTGTTTTATAGGTTAGAATCGCCAACTTCGCGTCTTTAGCACCTTGCTTGGCGATATAGGATTTATTTTGTTTCTCGTTGCGTATCAGATAGTTCTCCAGCCGTGCTTCAACCATTTTGGGCTTACCTTGTACGATTGCCCAATAGGTCTTACGTATCTGTTCGTGCGACTTGAACATCTCGTTCAACCGCGTCAGGGCTTTGGACGTGCGAGCAAAGAGCACTACTCCACTCGTTGGACGGTCCAAGCGATGCGTAACACCCAGAAAGACTTCGCCCGGCTTGTTGTACTTTTCTTTGATATACGCTTTAACTGTTTCGCTCAGCGGCACATCGCCTGTCTTATCGCCTTGCACTATCTCGTTGCAAGTCTTGTTGACCGCGATAATATGATTATCCTCGTAGAGTACCGTCATATTAGAATCCGAAGGAGAATCCTGCCATTACCGTGAAGTTCTTGCCTTGCCAGTAAACAGGTGCATAGCGATTCAGATAATCCTGCGCCGTACCGGTAATCTCGCTGGTCACAGAAGATGTCGTATTATCGTATCCGCGAGCGTTGTTATATGTTAAGTTCACACGCAGATACATGTTCGGGTGTACTTCGTAAATACCGTCCAGTGCAATGACATCGTTCTTGAAGATGGCTTTGTCAAACGGCTTTTGCGAGATAGTTGTCCCTATACCTCCAGCTGCTTTTTCTTCCGGTGTTCCGCCGCGCAAGTACTGATATGCATTGTACTTCGTATCGTTCGTATAACTCAGTTTGATGACCATTCCGCGAATCGGACGATAACTTGCCTCCACAAATATCGATTGCGCGTTATCCCCCATGTAATGGCCCATCTCGTAGGAATTGGATTTCCATGTCAGCACATCGATGGAGTGCGTGTAGCAAGCAATATACGAACGCATAAACTCACCCTTCAGACTCAATCCTTTCACAGGCCAACCGGTCCAATCGAAGCCGACGAGATACGATATCGGATTACGTTGCGGATTGGATTTCTTGAGTCGGTCGAACTTAAACTCGTCGAGATAGAACGAACCGTACAGTTTCAAGTGTTCCACAGGCCGAATAGTCAGCGTTGCAAACGCTTGCGAGTTCTGGTTCTCCGTGCTTACGCCTTTCGTCAGCAGGTGATCCAGCGACTTGTAGAACGCAAACGGAATAAAATACGCTGCTTGCACGTTATTCTCCGCATAGACAATCGAGTTACCGAAAGCAAACGAGATATACTTAATCGGCGTGAAAGTGAACATATTCGCCGCCATAAACTTGTTATGCGGACGGTACATCTTCGTTTCGCCGCCGGACACGTTATTCTCCAAATAGTACTTTGTACTATCCAGCACGTTGCTCACCAGCCAAGCATGGAAATAATCGAACTGGAACCACTTACACGGCGTAATCTGAATACTCAGCATCGGCACTGCCGGATTGCGGCCAGACAGGATGTTCGAAGCATGATATGCGTCGCCAAACTGGATATTCTCGCGCTGCAGACTAATCGAACCGAACCAGGCGTACAACGATATACCGCCTTTACTGTCCGAGAAGTCGCCACCATAGTTCGCCTCTTTGTATTGCACACCGGCTTCGGTGTTCAAAAAGCCCGGTTTAGTCAGTTTCGCGCCATCTATCTTGGCATAATCATCCGGATAATACTTGTTCCTCAGCCCGATTTTGCCGTTGTAACTCACGTCACGAAGCGAACCCCAGATAGAAACGTGGTGCGCAATATCCATTTTTAGGTCAGCACCCCACCAGCGCTTGATAATAGCGCCTTTCTTCGAGCCGTAGATATCCATTCCAAGTATCGGCTCAATCGACATCTTGAACATCTTGTTCTTCGTCATGTAAGAGAACTGCGGGTTCGCGAGCGACAGGTTATAGGTCTGATGGTCCGTGTATTGCACGTAGTTATCCATCATCGTGTCGCGCTCCATCGCAAACACATTGAGATAGAACCGCAGGTCATCTTTCTGCCGTTTATTGAGGAGCGAATCCCTACTCTGTGCCTCGACCAACATATCTGCCACTTGCTTACGCGAATACGGCCGAACAGCCGTCTGATGCACAATCACGCCATCCGTCAACAGCTCGTCCAGATAATCGTATATCTGCGTATAGTTCAGCGGCACAGGGATATTCTGCGCCTGAACTGTCAGACAAGCCAACAGCGATACTATGAGTACTATTTTACTTCGTATACCTTGCATTCAGGCCTTCAATCACATCATTCGTAATATCGTATCCTGCCACTTTGTTCATCACCACAGCATCGTTCACGATCAAGTGGAAACGGCCATCGGCATTGAACTCACGCAGATATTGTTGTACGGAATCTGCCAGCTGTTTGTTCAGCACGTTCTGTTGCTCCATAAAGTCGTTGCTCAGTTTCTGACGCAGCGCCTCAAGGTCTTGTTGTTTCTTAAGCAACTGTTGCTCTTTGTTTTGCAAACGTTTCTGCTCGCTCTCTGCACGCTCACGGCTCAAGAAAGCATTTGCCTCTACCTTACGTTGGAAATCCATCACGTCGCGTTGGAAACTCTCGTACTCTTTCTGGAAAGCACGAGCCTGGTTGTCCAACTTAACCGTTGAATTCTCGTAACTGGTCATCAGTTGTTCCGTCGATTCTACGGCAAGTGTATAGTGTTTCAGAATCGAATCCGTGTTGACAATAGCAATCGGCAATACTTCATCTACTTGCACCAATTCCGGCGCTTTCTTACTGCCGCCAAACTGGAATACAAAAACTAACACAAACAAGGCAACCACACACGCTGCCAAAACAGAACTGATAATAATTTGAATTTTGTTCATAATGATATTTTTATATTTTACTTTCTACTAAAGACTTTCCACTTTTAACTTTCCGCTTTCCGCTCTCTTCGCTTCGCGATCTTGACTTACCGCGCAATGAATTCCTTTTTCTCTCATCCGCTTATTCTCGCTGATATGCTGACTTCGGAACTGCTTATCCTTCCGAAAAATCACACCAACAGACAGCAGTAATACCGCCGCCAAAACAAACCCTATTGCCAACATTATTCCCATTCAGCACGCCATATTCCGCAATTTACGCCGCAAAGGTACTGCTTTTTTCTGAAATATGCAAATATTTTGCATAAAAAACAGCAAAAACCACACAAAAACTGCAACATTTGTGTAATTACTTCATCGGCTGTCCAAGTACGTTAACTGTCTTACCATTGTGCTCAATGAAAAGAATACCGTCACGAAGCACTTTGGTGGTTGACTCGTGCTCTTTTTCAACATCCTTTAAGCCGGAACCGACAGTCTGTTCCCATAGACAGTTCCCGTCCGCATCATTCGTTTGGCCCGATAAGGTTGTGCCCGAATCGGTGCCGCTGCCGAATAGAGACACCGTTATCTTGCTGGAATAGCAAAAAGCCTTGAAAGCAGAAGACGCTTCCGGACGGATACGCACAAAACGCAGTCCTTTGTCCAACTGCACTTCGCACGAACTTGCTGCGTCAATACCTATTCTACGCGTCTCTATCGTTATACCTAAACTATTTGTCTTGCCCGCTAAACTGTTGGAAATCATCATACTCGGAGCTTTGGAGTAAAGGGCAACCGGCTTGAGCGAAGCAGTGGAAGGCTCTGTCACTTTGATAATCAGATGAGCGTCTCCCGAGGCACCAAATATCGCTATAGATGGGGCTTCGGAATACAAATGCAAGGCATTGTCATCACTACTGCTTATCGTACATTCACCTGCAACAGACACAAATTGCACATCAGCCAAGATGGGACCTTCCACGGTGGCATTGTCCAGCGCAAGCACTTTATTCATATACATAACCGTGCCGTCTGTAATCTTCGGCGATGTCACCACACCATTGGCGTCAGGCTGACACCACTTGCCACCGATAAAAATGCAGTCGTCGTAGCAAGCGGAAAGGTCACTAACTATATTGAAGTTCTTCCAGCCTGTCATTTCCGCATATATATCCTTGAAGTTATTGGGCACATGGAGATTGACTGTGCTTGCTTTGAAGCTGGAGATTGCTTTCTCCGGCAATTCACGTACCGGCGCAAAGGGGGCATAAATGTCCGTAATTGAAGACGAGTTTCCCATCAAGCAGTCATTCTGATAATCCGTTATGCCTTTATGCAGACGTAGCGTGGTAAGGTTGGACATGTCAGAGATAGAACGTTCACGAAGCGTCGTAGCCTCCGGCAAAATTGTGTAGTCGGTGATGGCCGAAGCGATTGGGATACGGATGAGTTCTTTCTTATTATACGTGTATAGCACCCCGTTGTCCGAGTAGAAATAGGTACTGTTCGTCGCATTGATAGCGGTGAGTGCGCTACAACTCTCAAACGCCGCCCAGCCAATCGTCTTGATAGTCGTAGGCAAGTTTATCACCTGTATAGAAGAGCAACTGTAGAAAGCCCCGTTGCCTAACTCGGTAACTGTACTCCCCCAAATAACCTCTCGCAGGCTCGTCATGTTAGCAAATACAAGACCACCTACGCGTGTTACACCGGCTTTGATTTCCACAAGCTTAATGGACGACGAACTCTCCCACCAAGGCCACGGATTATCCAAATTGAAATCTGCGGTAGAGCCTGTACCGCTAATAGTCAGACGAGGGCAACGACCATATTGATAATGCATTACCGTATCAATCTTCCACGTGCACGTGTTGGAGAACACTCCTCCTGTACCAGGGCCGCAATTACCCGAACTCGCCGATGCAAACGCGTTTGTCACTATGGCAGCCGCCATAACAACAGATAAAATAACTCTTTTCATAATTCGTATTTTGTAATTTTACATTTTAACGGTTCTATTCACGCTGCAAATATACGACAAAAATTGCATATACACAAATTTTTCTTTTATTTTTAGCCGAAATAATAAAATATTATTACTTTTATGCGCAAATAAGACGTTTATGCTTGCATTAAAATGGACTATTTGAGGTTAAAAGTGTAGGTATATAGTGCCGGCAAAAAATATCGATTGTGTATATTCCGCAGGGCGCGAACCACCATTCGAAGGGTCCCTTTGGGGGAGTAGGTCGAAAGTACTGCTTTTTTCTCACATATGCAAATATTTGGACAAAAAAAGTGCAACTTTCGTGAAAAAGCTGCACTTTTAGGGTATTTCGGGATTACGGAATACCGGAATACCGAAATACCGGAATATCGTTAGACCGGTATTATTTTACTTTTGCGCCGGTAGCGTTATAGAGTTCGCCGTTATGCTCGATGAGCAGTTGTCCGTTGCGGATGAACTTGCCGCTTACAGCATTGTTGTTTACAACGTTATTGATAGCAGCGACTTTAGTCAGAGCAACTTCGCCAAGCATATTACCATCTGCATCCTCAAGTGCTTTTGTGGTGGTATTATATGTTGCAGCAGGACTCCACTCCATGCCGCTTGCAGCCATCACTATGTTCTCAAAGGCAGTAATAACACCTGCCGTAGATTTAATCTCCATCGGAGTCTTATTCAGAGTGAGCACATCTGTTTCGCTTTCGGACGAACTACCCACAATACCTTTCGTTACGTTGTTAATAGTCAATTTAGCAAAGTCTCCGATTTCAAGTCCGTTGGGAACGTAAATGCCCGGACATGTGTTATTACCGTCAATTTCCAGCGTAGCATCCTTATCGCCGGTAATCTTAACATTCATACTATAAACGCGTTCGGGAGTGTCGATCGAGGTGTTCTCAAACTTATTCGCTCCCTTGAGATAGATAGTTGCATTGTTGTTAGCAACAACCAATCTGCCGTCAATCGTTGCATTGTCTAACGTAACGGTACGAGTTGCTTTGTCATAGGTTAAAGAACCTGCTTTGATTTCAGCGGGAGTGAACTCCTCGTCTGGATACATAACCGTCGTACCGACTTGAATGGATAGAGGGGCTACGATGACCAAATTGCCTTTGTAGTCAGCATCGTCTTTGGCAAAGGTTTTGCCGTCTTTGACGGTCACACCTGCTGTTCTAATTTTGCCACCACAGGCCATCATGTCAAAGCCCTGTGTCACTTGGTTATTTTCAGACGCGTTAATCGTAACATTTACTGCCAAGAACCACAAAGCTACTTGCTTGGCACCAGCTCCAGAACCATAGAACACGGGCTGGTTAGAACTGGTCGTTGTGATGGTGAGATCAAAGGGATCACCAATTAAACTACCAAAAAATAGACCTGCATTCGTTTTAGTCTTATTGGCCTGAATCAACAATGTTTTTCCGGAAATTTCAAGCGAAGCATTTCCCGGATCTTCCGGCAACACATACAAAAATGCATCTTGAACTAATATAGGCTTTGAATAGTTTCCCTCGCCAATCATATAGTTCTTGCCGATGAGATCCATCACAACAGATGTATAAGTATCATCACCTACGAAATAGAATAATTCTTGGGCGTTCGTGCCTTTCAGAGTGGCGTTATTTAACGTCACATTAACGCGGTTGTTAGCGGCGTCAAATGTAACAGACACCTTACCGTCACCGAAGAAGTCCGGATCATCAGTGGCCTCGGAAAGACTTTTGTTAATTCCGAGATCGGAGTTTTGCATTCGTAAGGTAAATGCATTCGCTGCTACTGCTATCGTCAGCGCAGCAAGAAAAAGGAAAGTTTTTCTCATAATAGTAAAAATTGGTTAATAATTGGGTTAATTTATTTGGTTTTAATCTTTCTTGACAAATAAGTTGCGAAGAGTGGCCCAAACAGTTTGGACAGCTTTCATTCGCTCGCGTTGAACGGCAGCTTCGCCTTCGGCGCGGATCGTCTCGCACTTGAGTTCTTGCTCGTTCTTAGCGCCTCCGAGTTTGCGGATGATTGGGTTGACAAAAAGGACCGTACTGCCGATGATGAGAATAGGAATCAGCAGTAAGTATGCCGCTCCGACAATAAGGCATGCAGCCCAGAGCGGCAAGCATTGTCCAAGCGCGAAGACAGCAGCTGCTGCGCCGAAAGTCAATACCGCAAAACCTATGAGTATCAGGCAGATAATCAGCAATAGAGAACCAATCAAATGGCTCACTTTGTCAATCGCTTTGAGTCGCAGCACATTGTATTCGGCTTTTGCGAACGACTCTACATCAGGCAGGATTTGCAGTTTCATCTTTGACCTCCGTTTCTTGTTTTACTTGTTCGTAGCACTCTTGCATCTTTTGCTTTGCTTTGTCAGCAATGTCGCGCAGTTGTTCGCGCGTTTCTTTACCATCCTCAGACATGAGCCACAGAACTCCTGCTCCTACGGCAGCGCCGGCTGCAAAGACCAGCGAGTTTTTAATCAGTTTGCCTAACATAATAAATAAGGTGTTATCCAATTTCGCCGCAAAGGTACTGCTTTTTTCTGATATAAGCAAGAAAATTGTATAAAAAAATGCTTTTTTTGTTATTTTAGTAGTAGTCTGTGGTTGTCGCGTCATCTTGTGCGCCCGTTATGGTACCGTGTGACTGTCGTTCTACCGTCGTTCGACTGTCGTTCGACCGTCGTTCGACCTTCGGGTGACCTTCGGGTGACCTTCGGGCGACCTTCGGGAATAACAGGACAAGAATTGTTGGTGAGGAACGATGAAAGAAGCAGAAGAAAAATGTTGGTGAGGAATGATGAAAAAAGCGGAAATTGTTGGTGAGGAATGATGAAAAAAGCAGAAGAAAAATGTTGGTGAGGAACGATGAAAGAAGCAGAAAAAGGCAGAAAAATGAAGAAAAAGGTTATTTTATTTGCAAATATGCAAAAAAAGTTGTACTTTTGCGGCGTGAAATGAAAAGCCAAGAACAATATGCCTGAAATAAGTTCATTTTATGGAATCGTAATTTATATGTACATGAGCGAGGCATAATCCTCCTCATTTTCATGTGAAATACCAAGATTACGAAGCTATCATTACTATTAAAGATGGTGTTGTGACAGGTTCCTTACCACGTCGTGCTTTGCGGTTGATATATGAGTGGTTGGACCAACATCAAGATGAACTTTTGGCAAACTGGGAACGTTTAGGCAAGTCCGAAGCTCCGATGAAGATAAGTCCTTTGCAATAAGAAAGGAGGAAATATGAAACCTATTTTAAAAGTAACTGGCGCGGATTACATCCACAATTACGTATTGCGTCTGTCATTTAATGACGGAGCAGTAAAGTTTGTGGACTTTTGGCCTTTGGCTCAAAAAGGTATTTGTACTAAGTTACAAGACATGGATTATTTCCGTCAATTTAAGTTAGATCCTTTTTCTGTTGATTGGTCAAACGAAATCGGTTTTGCGCCGGAGTATCTCTATGAAGTAGGAACGGTAGCATAAATATAACGCTGTCACTTGCTGACGTTAAACTGGAATATATGATGATAAATTGCAATATAACAGCGACTTACATGCGAATTACCCCCCCCCCCCTACGGAAAATTTAACTGTTCGCATAAGATAACCGGCTAACAAGGCGGCTGGGACTTCGTGTCCCGGTCGCTTTGTTGTTTATTAGAGACGAGATGACGAAAAATTGTTATATCGATTTAACGAACAGAAAACCAAGAGAAGTTAACCACGAAAAATAATGAGAAGGTTACAGATTTGTAACGAAAAATAAATATTATTAACCACAAAAAATTAACATTTATGAAAAAAACATTACTTATTGCCACGATGGCAATTTCTACTGTTTTTGCACAAGCACAGGCTTGGCAAACAACTTTTAAATTATGTAACGTGTATATCACGTCCGAAAATGTGAACGATTTGGCAACAGTGGCAAACGTTACAAGCGGAACGATTGAGTTCAACAACTCAACCAACACGCTGACTTTAACGGACGTTAACTGGACGCGTCCGACTTCCGGCACTTGGTACTTCATCAAATCAGAAGACACGGGAACTCCTTTGAATGTTGTCTTCAAAGGAACTAACATTTTGGACAACAACTCGATGCAAAGAGCTATTCTTCACGTAGACCCCAGTACGGAAATTCGTGTAAGCGGTGGAAGTCCCAAGTCGGATAATCTTACTATCCGGGGAGGTAATGGACTCAATATAGACCAAGGCCTACTCACGATTAAAAACCTTGCATTGACCTTTGAGGATAACATTTGGACTATCGGTGGCTACGGTCCATCTTCTATGGGGCAGCTTATCATCAATTTCTGTGATATTACTGCTCATCCGAGTAATAATATGTTTGATGACTTGACAAGTTTCCAAATGATTGATTGCGTGTTTAAGACTCCTGCAGATGCTGTATATGACGAGACGCAACATGCTGTTGTTTCCGAAGGCGTAAAATTGAAAGATATTGATGTGAAAATAATAGCCAAAACTACGGGAATCCCCCAAGTACATGCGCAAAAACAGGCTGAGAAAGTGATTGTAAACGGTCAACTCTTGATTGAACGTAACGGCGAACTCTTTAACGCTACAGGTGCAAGAGTGAAATAACGTTTAACGTTTAGCGAGAAAAGTGCAGCTTTTTCACGAAAGTTGCATTTTTTATGCAAATAATTTGCATATGTCAAATAATTGTTGTACTTTTGCGGCGTGAAATGAAAATACACATTTAATATGCCTAAGATTTTTGAATATTTTGGGTTTATCTTTTTCTTCTACTCTAACGAGCACGAGCCAATCCATGTGCACGTTACACATGGAGGCTGTCAGAGTATCTTTGAATTGATAATGTTGGATGGAGAATTGGTAGATATTCGTATTAGAGAGAAGGCAGGTGAAGAACCGCTCTCCGCAAAAGATCAAAAGACAGCAGAGGCATTTATCCGCAAATATTATCCTAATATTATATCCAAGTGGATTAAGTTCTTTGTTCTGAAACAGGCTATTAAAAGTACAAGTATAAAAACCAAATTATAACTATGAGTAGATTGTACATCACACAGGCAAAAGATGCTGGCAACCTGTCTGTAAACCTTTGGTTTAGCGACAATACCATGCAAACGATAAATGTTGGTGACTTCATCCGTCGTCACCCACATCCACAGTACAATAAGTATCTCGATGAGCGCAAGTTCAATAGCTTTAATATCGAGAATGGGAATATTGTTTGGGGAAAGAATTGGGATCTGGTATTCCCTATAGAAGAACTCCATGCTGGATTCATAGCGGACTAACCCTACAATCAACGGATGAATAGTGAAAACATGAATAGAATCATGCGAATTGCCCCCCCCTATGGGGATTAGCACATATTCGCAAGAGATAACCGACTAACAGGCGGCTGGGACTTTGTGTCCCAGTCGCTTTGTTGTTTATTAGAGACGAGATGACGAAAAATTGATATATCGATTTAACGAACAGAAAACCAAGAGAAGTTAACCACGAAAAATGATGAGAAGGTTACAGATTTGTAACCAAAAATAAATATTATTAACCACAAAAAAATTAACATTTATGAGAAAAACATTTATCTTACTTGCAGCCATTTGCTGCACATTGTTCACTTTTGCAGACGCAATCAAAATCGGCGATCTGTACTACACTTTTGATTCCTCTACCCAAACGGCGGAAGTTGCGACATGTCCGAGCGACGACAAATACACCGGAGACTTAGTTGTCCCCGCTACGGTGGATTACGAGTCTGTGACCTACAACGTTAAATCTATCGCATCGCTTGCCTTCGCCAACTGTGAAGGGCTGACCGATGTAAATATTTCCAATAGTATAGATACTATCCATTTCGGTGCGTTCTATCAGTGCACAGGTTTGAAGAGTATCACTATTCCTGATAATGTCGTCTATATAGCAGAAGGCACTTTTCTGGGGTGCTCAGCACTGACAAGTGTTACTCTTTCAAAGAACATCAAGTTTATTGGACTGTCGCTTTTCAAGGATTGTACAAGTTTGAACAGTATCAGTATTCCAGGCAGCGTTGAATGGATAGGAGGGACGGCTTTTTCGGGTTGTACCGCACTGAAGACTGTAGTGATGCAGTCTGGTGTTAAAGAAATCCTACAGTATGCTTTCAATAATTGTACAGCTCTCACCAAAGTGATTATTCCTGCAACTGTTGAGACCATTGATATTGGTGCTTTCCAACAATGCACCAGTTTGAACAATATCCAGTGTTCTGCTCTCACCCCACCTGAATGTGAGACGTTGGTATTCTCCGGAGTGAATGTGGCAGCATGCGATTTGTACGTGCCTGAAGAGTCCGTTGAGCTTTATAAGAATGCTAACACTTGGAAGGAATTCGGCAACAAAATCCAGCCGATGCAAACAGCTATCGACCAAGTCAGCAGCCAGAAATCAGCCATCAGTAATCAAAAAGTAATCCGTAACGGCCAACTTTTCATCCAGCGTGGCGACGAACTCTTCAACCTCAACGGAGCAAGAGTAAAATAACGTTTAACGTTTAGCGAGAAAAGTGCAGCTTTTTCACGAAAGTTGCACTTTTTTTGTGGTTTTGGAATTTGTATTTCGGCACGCCCCTTCCCCTAAGGGGTGGGTTCCCTCCGAAATACTATTCGCACTAACGTGCCAATAACAATCTTTCGCCCAAAAACAATAAAATATATGAATATATTTATTTTTTTTCGCCAAAAGTTTGTGTATTCCATTATTTTGTTGTAATTTTGCGGGCTAATTTGCGTAAATGTGCGCATAAGGTATTGTGAAATCATAAAAAAATTATAGGAAAATGGCAACAACACAACAACAACCCGGAGCATTGTACAATGCATTGACAGCGGGTAGTAAGATTATCGGAACAGTAATCGCAGACTCCGACTTCCGCGTAGATGGAACGGTAGAAGGCGATATTCAATCAACAGGCAAAGTGGTTATTGGCGAACAAGGCAAAATCAAAGGTACTATCGTATGCCAGAATGCCGAAATCATGGGTAAGCTGGAAGGTAAGATCGAGACCAAGCACACGCTTGCTCTGCGTGCGACGGGAAATATCAAAGGCGACGTGAAGACGCAGACCCTTATCGTTGAGCCGAACGCTATCTTCAACGGCTCTTGCTCGATGGAATCTGAGAAGGCCAAGCCTTCCGTTAAATAGTTAAATTGTTAAAATGGTCGCTACGCGACGTTAAGTTGTTAGCTATGAAGGTTAAACCATTTAAGGGGATTCGTCCTCCGAAGGCACTTGCCAAACAGGTAAGTAGTCGTCCGTACGATGTGCTGAATTCAGAAGAAGCATTTGCTGAAGCTGAAGGCAATCCGATGTCGTTGTACCATATCATCAAGCCGGAAATCAACTTCACGCCGATTGCCGACGAGCACGATGAGCGCGTGTACGAAAAGGCTGTGGAAGAGTTTAAGAAGTTCCGCGCTAACGGCTGGCTCGTGCAAGACGAGAAAGAGAAATACTATGTCTATGCGCAAACGATGAACGGTCGTACGCAATACGGCTTGGTGGTTGCTGCGTGGGTGGAAGATTACATGGAAGGACGCATCAAGAAGCATGAGTTGACGCGCAAGGACAAAGAGGAAGATCGCATGAAGCATGTGCGTATCAACAACGCCAATATCGAGCCTGTGTTCTTCGCATATCCGCATCGCGACGACTTAGATGCGCTGGTGGCAAAAGTGACAGCGGAAGAACCGGAATATGCTTTTGTGAGCGACTTGGACGGCTTTGGTCACACGTTCTGGGTGATTAACGACGACGAACTGATTGCAAAAATAACAGAGATCTTTGCGCAGATACCCGCTATGTATATCGCAGACGGACACCATCGTTCGGCAGCTGCTGCATTAGTCGGCAACGAGAAGAAACTGCAGAATCCGAATCATACCGGCAACGAGGAATACAACTATTTCCTGGCGGTTTGCTTCCCGGACAATCAGCTCAATATTATTGACTATAACCGTGTCGTGCGCGATTTGAACGGATTGAGCGAAGCCGAGTTCCTCAAAGCACTTGAGGAAGATTTTGTTGTCGAGAAACAAGGCGCAGAAATATACAAGCCGAACAAACTGCATAACTTCAGCCTCTATCTTGGCGGTAAGTGGTATTCACTCACGGCTAAGGAAGGCCGTTATGATGATGCAGACCCGATTGGCGTGTTAGATGTGACAATCTCGTCGAACCTGATATTGGACAAGATTTTAGGAATTAAGGACTTGCGTACCGACAAACGCATTGACTTCGTCGGAGGTATTCGCGGACTTGGCGAGCTGAAACGGCGTGTCGATAGCGGCGAGATGAAGATGGCGCTTGCACTCTACCCTGTTACGATGCAGCAGATTATTGACATCGCCGACAGCGGAAATATTATGCCGCCGAAAACAACTTGGTTTGAGCCGAAACTGCGCTCAGGACTTATCATACACGAATTGGTATAGTGAGACGTAGCATCGTATATATTCTTGTTTTTGCATTGATTGCGGGAATGAGTTCCTGTAGTCTTAAGTCGCGTATTAAGCGGGCTGATAAGAAATATGCTATCGGCGAATATTACGATGCAGCAGAAATTTACAAACAGGTCTATAGTCGCGTAAATCCGAAGCAAGACCGCGCGCTGAAAGGTCGGATTGCTTTTTCGCAGGGCGAGTGCTATCGAATACTCAATAGTCCGAGAGCAGTGAACAGTTATAAGAACGCCATTCGCTATAAGTACCAAGATTCGATTGTTTACTTGCACTATGCACAAGTGCTGCAATATCAAGCCAAGTACGGCGAAGCGGAAAAGAACTACGCCATCTACCTTGAGGCACATCCTGATGACTATGTGGCACGAGCCGGACAGTACGCTTGTCGGATGATGCCCGAGTGGAAGAAAGAGAAGACGCGATTCGTCGTTTCTCCTGCGAAGGAGTTTAACCAAAAGCGGACATCTAACTTCGCACCGGCTTTCATCGGTAAAGATGGCGATGCGGTGATGTTTACTACCAACCGCCAAGAGCAGAATACCGGCGGCAAAAAGAAGCTCAAACGCGCAAGTCCTGTGACGGGCGTGCAATCATTCAACCTCTACTCCGCACGCAAAGATGCGGCAGGTAAGTGGCAAGATTTTCATTTAGCCGAAGGCCTATACGAGGAAAGCGGCGAAGGTGAGAATGAGAACGACAGCACTTCGGCTAAGTCCGGACAAGCGGAATTAGGTGTGTGCTGCTTCACGGAAGACGGCAAGACGATGTACTTCACCTACTCTTGCCCGATTAATGGCCAGGATTTAGGCGCAAAGATTTACACCAGTTCGCGTGCCAGTGGCGAATGGGCCGAACCGCAAGAAGTGAAGCTATTTAAGGACAGCAGCATCACGGTCGGTCATCCGTCTATTTGCGCAACAGGCGATACACTCTATTTCGTGAGTGATGCGCCGGGAGGATTTGGTGGCAAGGATATCTGGATGGCAGAACTGGACGGCAGCGAATGGGTTAATCCGCAGAATCTCGGTCCGCGAATCAATACCTCTGCCGATGAGATGTATCCGTGTATTCATCCTGACGGAAGCCTGTTCTTTGCGTCAAACGGACATCCGGGATACGGCGGTTTGGATATCTTTAAGGGCGTGCGAGACACATTGGCAGAGCGCGTAGATACTATTCCTATTAACTGGCTGGTGTTCAATATGGGCACACCGTTTAACTCGAACGGAGACGATTTCGGTATCACGTTTGTGGGCAACACGCAAAATGGTATGTTCTCCTCCAACCGCGCACAACTGAAGAAAGGATACGACGAGATTTATTCGTTCGAACTGCCGGAGATGGTGTTTATGGTGGAAGGAAACGTAGTAGACCATAATAACGAGGCGATTACTGATGCGCAACTGCGTATTGTGGGTGACGACGGAACGAACTCGAAAGTGGCTGTGCGTCGCGACGGAACATACAAAGTGAAGCTGAATCGCGATGTGAAATACGCTATTCTGGCTTCTGCACGAGGCTATCTGAACGATAAAGCGACGCTGAATACATACGACCTGAAGGACAGCAAGACCTATAATCAGCCGTTTGTGCTGGCACCAATATCGAAGCCTGTGAAGATGGACAATATCTTCTACGAGTTCGGTAAATGGACACTGACCAAACAGAGTGAAACGGAACTGAATAGTCTGGTGAAACTGCTGAACGATAACCCGAATATCACGATTGAGCTGGCTGCTCATACCGATTGTGTGGGTGATTCGATTTCTAATAAGACGCTGTCGGAGAAGCGTGCCGAGTCGGTTGTTAACTACTTGATAAAGAGCGGTATAGAGAAAGAGCGTCTCACGCCGAAAGGGTATGGCGAAGAGAAACCGGTGGTAGTCGATGCGCCGTTGCACAAGCAATATCCGTATCTGCCGCAAGGACAAGTATTGGACGAAGAATATATCAAAACACTTCCGCAAAACCGACAGGAAGAATGCAACCAGATTAACCGTAGAACGGAATTCAAAGTGTTGAAAACAACGTACAAGCTATATTAAAATGAAGCAATATTTAGATTTATGCAGAAGGGTGCTGGCGGAAGGAACCGAGAAGCACGATCGCACCGGAACAGGGACAAAGTCTATCTTTGGCGCACAGTTGCGTTTTAACCTGTCGGACGGATTTCCGTTGCTGACGACCAAGAAACTGCACCTCAAGTCGATTATCTACGAACTGTTGTGGTTCCTGCAAGGCGATACCAACGTGCGCTATCTGCAAGAACACGGCGTGCGTATCTGGAACGAGTGGGCCGACGAGAATGGCGATTTGGGTCCTGTTTATGGGCACCAATGGCGTTCCTGGCCGGATTATAACGGAGGAACGATTGACCAGATTGCACAAGTGGTGGATATGATAAAGCATAATCCCGACTCGCGTCGCATGATAGTCAGCGCATGGAATGTAGCGGAAGTGAACAAGATGGCTCTGCCTCCTTGTCACTCGCTGTTCCAGTTCTACGTAGCGGATGGTCGTCTGTCGCTGCAACTCTACCAACGCTCGGCAGATATCTTCCTCGGCGTGCCGTTTAATATTGCTTCGTACGCGCTGTTGCTGCAGATGATGGCACAAGTGACAGGTCTGCAAGCGGGTGATTTTGTGCACACTTTCGGCGATGCGCATATTTATTTGAACCACTTGGAGCAAGTGAATCTGCAACTGACTCGCGAGCCGAGACCACTACCGACGATGCGCATTAATCCGGAAGTAAAGGATATCTTCGGCTTTAAGTACGAAGATTTTGAATTGTTGAACTATGATCCCCATCCGCATATCGCGGGTGTTGTAGCCGTATGATTTCGATTATTGTAGCCATATCAGAGAATTACGCCATCGGCAAGAAAGGCGATTTACTGTGCCATCTGCCGGAAGACTTGAAGCATTTTAAGGCCATCACGAGTGGTAGCACGGTTATTATGGGTGAACGCACCTTCTATTCGTTGCCAAAACATCCGCTGCCCAACCGTCGCAATATCGTTATTACCGACCAAGCGGGCAAGACCTTTGAAGGCGCTGAAGCAGCCTACTCTATTGAGGATGCGGTGCGTTTGGTGCAAAACGACGAAGAAGCATTTATCATTGGAGGCGGAATGGTGTATCGGCAGTTTATGACCATTGCCGACAAGCTCTACATCACGCATATTCACCACTCGTGGGAAGATGCGGACACGTTCTTCCCCGTTATTGAGCCGAATATCTGGCGCAAAGTGAGTGAAGAGCCGCATTTCGCCGACGAGAAGAACCCGTTTGATTATACCTTTACAGAATACGTACGCAAATGAAGAAAGAGCAAGAATATTGGACTACTGTCATTAAGCCGAAAGAGAAACTGTTGTCGGTGGATTTGGGAGAAGTGTGGAAATTCCGTGACTTGATGATGCTGTTTGTTAAGCGTAATATCATCACGCAATACAAACAGACTATTTTAGGTCCGCTGTGGTACCTTATTCAGCCGCTGATGACAACTGTGATGTATATGGTCGTGTTTGGCGGTATTGCTAAGATATCGACCGATGGACTTCCACAGCCGCTGTTCTATCTGGCCGGTATATCGTTCTGGCAGTACTTCGCGGATTGCCTGAACAAGACATCGAATACGTTTGTGTCCAACGCCGCTATCTTCGGCAAAGTGTATTTCCCGCGCTTAGTATCGCCGCTGAGTGACGTTATTTCGAACCTGGTGCGGTTTGGTATTCAGTTCGGCTTGTTCCTGTGCGTTTATGCGTACTATCAGATCTTTACGGATGTAACGATACACACAAACTGGTACGCTTTGCTTGTGCCGGTACTGGTAGTGATGCTTGCCGGATTAGCACTGGGCTTTGGTATTCTGTTCTCGTCGATGACTACCAAATACCGCGACTTACAACTGCTGCTGAGTTTCTTCGTCAGCCTTTGGATGTACGCCACGCCGGTTATTTATCCGCTGTCCACTATTACCAACGAGAAGATTCGTCTCGCGATGATGCTCAACCCACTGACGGGTATTGTTGAGTTCTTCAAGTACGGAATGCTTGGTGTCGGCGCGCACGAATGGTGGATGCTGGGATACAGCTTCGTGTTTATGGTAGTGCTGTTGGCCATCGGTATTGTGGTATTCAATAAAGTACAAAGGTCATTTATGGATACGGTATAAGGTGAAAGCGTTTCCGAATTGCAAGATTAACTTAGGCTTGCGCGTTGTTCGTAAGCGGGCAGATGGATATCATGATTTAGATACCGTCTTCTACCCTATTTACGGCCTTCACGACGAATTGGAAGTTGAGAAAGCAGATACCCTTTCCTTTGAGCAGGAAGGTATTGCTGTTGATTGCTTGCCGGAAGATAACCTGATTATCAAATGCTACCGTTTACTAGCCACTAAATACCCGCAAATAGGCGCTGTGCGGATTCGCTTCAAAAAGAACATTCCTTTTGGCGCCGGATTAGGTGGTGGCAGTAGTGACGCAGCACATATGGCACTCGCGCTAAACGAGTTGTATGACTTAGGTTTGAGCAAAGCGCAACTTGCCGCAGAAGTGCGTCCGTTGGGTGCCGATTGTCCGTTCTTTATCTATAACACACCTTGCCACGCGGAAGGAATTGGTGACATCTTGACACCAATTGATTTTTCCCTTGCCGGTCTAAGGCTTGTGATGATTAAACCCGATGTGGCTGTTTCTACCCGCGAGGCTTATGCAGGATTGACTCCTTCGGGCGAGATACTGCCTGATATTAAGCAGTGGAGAACTTACTTGAACGACTTCGAGACAACTGTATTTGCGGCGCATCCAGAGTTGGCACAAATAAAACAGCGCCTACTGGATGCAGGTGCTGTCTATGCGTCGATGACCGGAAGCGGTTCAACGATCTACGGTCTTTTCGAGAATGATGCGGAAGGTGCTACCCTTGCCCACTTGAGAAGCCTTGAGGAAGAGTTTGCCTCGATGATAATCTTCAATAATACGCTTCGCTAACGAAAGTCCGAGTCCCCATCCTCTTTGTTTGGTGGTAAAGCCGGGTTGGAAAATCCGTCGCTGTGTGCGTCGGTCGATGCCCTTGCCGGTATCCGTCACATCCAGAAAGATATTGTGTTCACGCTCATACAGCACAAACTCTATCTCTCCTGCACCGTTAATCGCGTCCACAGCATTCTTAATTAGATTCTCTATCACCCACTCAAACAGCGGTTTATTAAGCATAACGACAATACTATCGTCCGCAATAGGTTTGGACGTTATATGATTCAGCTGTCCGACCGAGAAATGGATATTCACCTTATTAGATACGCGCGTGCGCATATACGACATTGCGTCTTTAATCACCGGAATAATCGGCATTGGCGTCAAATCCGGCTCACTGCCCACTTTGGAGAAACGGTCTGCGATAGTCTGTAAGCGCGTTATATCCAACCGCATCTGTGGAATAAGTTCATCGTCCTTGTATTTCGCCTCTAACAGGTCTTGCCAAGCGTTGAGGGACGAAATCGGTGTGCCGAGTTGGTGTGCTGTCTCTTTGGAAAGTCCCACCCACACACGATTTTGCTCGTTACGTTGTGCTGCCACTACAGAGAATACTGCTAAAAGCACAAAAATGATAATCACAGCAAACTGTGCGTACGGCACATAGCGTAACTGCGTGAGCAGCATCGATTGATCGTAGTAGATATACTGCAGCACTTGAGTCCCGTCGAAATCAGTAAAGCGAATCTCTATCGGGCCATTGAGCGTTGTCGGGTCCTTAACAGGCTTTTTCACATTACGCATATACAGCACATTACCAGCTGAATCCAACATATAGACCGGAATAGTGGTGTTGCGCTCAATGATGGTGGTATAAAAGTCTATATCCTCATCGGGACCGGCTTTAATCAGTTTCTGTGTGGCATCAGCCCATAACTCCACACGCTCTTGCTCTTCCACCGCTAATTGACGAGCAAGGTTGTTGGTGTAGAGGACAGAAACTGCTACAAAAAGGAGCAATAAAGTGAGAATAATTGGTATTTGTATGCGGTTATTGAACATGTTACTTGGTGTTTATCAAATCATAATAACGACGCGTCGTAACGAGCAATTGTATGCGTGCGTCGGTGAGTTCGTTTTGGGCCTTAAGTTGCGTCGTTTGCGCTGTGAGCAAGTCCGTTATCGTGGCTAATCCCGCCTGATAATTGGCATTGATAAGGCGATAGTTCTCCGTAGCATTAGTCAGCGACTTCTCGTATTCACCAACCATCAACGCAGCTTCGGTCATCTGATCGTAGGCCTGACGATTACGTAATTGCAGTTTGCGTTGTACATCCTGTTGGTCCAGTTTAGCCTCGTCCAGAGAGAGGTTGTATTGCTTAATCTTATGACCTGTTTCCCACCACTGGGTGAGAGGAATAGTCATCGTCACAAACAATGCGCCGTTACCAACATTACTGCCCAAATCGTTGCGGAACATGTTGGTCGAAATCTTGCCGTATCCGTAGTTCGCACCCAACATAATTTGCGGCAAGGCATCAGCAACGACCATTTTCTTCTGCAACTCTGCCGCTTTGACTTGCAAGTCCATCAGTTGCGCTTCGGGAGTCTGAAGGTTAATGTTTTCTTCAACAGGCAAGAATAAGAACCGCGCCGTATCTATTTCGGCCAATGGCAGCGAATCGGCATCTTCTATTCCCACAGCCAAACACAACGCGCGAGTCGCCAAATGAAGCGCGTTAGTCAGCTGTATATCGGTACGATGCATCTCGCTCTGTTTGAGTTCCACTTGTAATAAGTCCGATTGTATCGCCAGACCCGCATTAATTGCAGAATTAACCACTCTGTGCAAGGTATCCAACAAGTTCTGCGCAGCTTCCACTGTAGCACGTTTCTCCTGCAGACCGACTACCAGCCAATAGGCTTCTTCCACTTCTTCCAGCACATCGCGGGAAGCAATCTCGTACTGCAGCTGCGCTGCTTCTACGCCGACCTTAGCCAGTTTATTACCCTCAATGATCTTACCGCCAACGAACACCGGCTGAATAGCTGTCACACCGGCGTGATAACCATACTGGAAGAGTGAGAGCGTATTACTCAAACCCAGTGCCGCGCCGTAATTGCCGTAAAGCACATTAAGCAAGTCGCGCACCGTCGAGTTGCGCACATCGTCAATGCCCACTTCCACCAGCGGATACAAACTATGATACCCCATCGCCGTTCCCGTTATTTGCGGGAAGTATTTCGTCACAGCCTGATTGCGCACTTGTTTGGCTTTCTCGACCTCGATAGACGCTTTCTGCAACTGGATATTATTGCGTTTGGCCATATTCAAACAACTATCCAGTGTCAGCACTTGTGCCGAAACGGACAGCGGCAACGCCATCAGCATCACCAGCAGCAGTTGTTTATATGTGGCTATTCTACTCATTTTTTGTCGTATATTTTCCAATACATCACTGGCAAAATGGTGACAGTAAGCGGTAACGTTAGTATGGCACCAAAGCAAATCACCACTCCCATCGGCATCCACAGCGAGGTATGCGCAATAATCATCGGCAGCACACCCAAAGCGGTTGTAGCTGTCGTCAGGAAAACAGGTCTCATACGGCGTAATCCCGCTTCAAAAGCGGCATCGCGCACGGACAAGCACTTCGTTTTGCGCAGTTCTTCCGCATATTCATACATCATAATCGCGTTACGGACGATAATTCCGATGAGCGCAACAATACCCAACACGGCGGTAATCGATATGTCGAGTTGGAAGATGTATAATCCCACAAACGCGCCGAAGATAGTGAGCGTTGCCGACGACAGTGTCAATATCGACAACGATATCTTGCCGAAGTGATAAAGTAGGAGCACAAACATCACCAGTAACGCAGCCACCACAGACCACATAATCTGCGGCACCATCATACCATTGAGTTCGGTCAAACCGCCGTACTTGATATGTACCCGCGAACCGTTGACAATCACATCTGCGTCAGGAGATATATTCGCTTGCACCCACTTGCGCACTTTCTTCTCAGCCGTTACCTGTGATGTCTTGCCGCGCAAATCACATCCGACCGTCACCGTACGAATAGCGTTGCGACGATTGATTGTTGCATGATGCCATGCCGGTTCCAAGTCAGCCACTTGGCGAAGCGGCACCCACTTACCGGGAATAGCTGTCGGAATCATCATATCTTGTAACTCACTGACAGATAAGTCTTTACCGTTCGTTGTATAGAGCATCACCGGCACCGAGTAATCGTTTTCCCAAATCGTCGTCAACCGCGCACCGTTAGTAACCGAATTAAGATATAGCGACAACAGCGTCTCGGTTATTCCTAAACGCGTTGCTTCATCCTGGCGCAGCACAATACGCGTCTGACGCGCTACTTCGTCGTAATCGGTATGTACCCAGTGTAACTCCGGTTGCTGCGCCATATAGCGTCTCACCGAATCAGCTAACAACTCCAGCGCATCGAAATCTTCGCCCTGGAAACGCACCTCCAGCGGATTCTTTGCCACTTGGTAGTCCAGCTGTTTAAAACGCACATAGGCATTGGGGAAATAATGCTCGTAAATCGGCGTATATTCCTTCAAAATAGCCGCTGTCTCGCGGTAAGAGTGCGTATTAACTATAAACTGCGCATAACTTGGCTTCGCCATCTGGGGTTGATATGTCGCATGGAAACGCGGACTGGCTTGTCCCACAAACGAGGCAACCGACTTCACGCGTTTGTCGGCATTGAGGATGCGTGCTAACGAATCTGCCACTACAGCTGTCTCTTGCAACGTCGAACCTTCGCGCAAGTGAATCTCCACAGCGAAGAACTCGCGCTCTGCCTTTGGTAACAGTTGCAGGTTCAAACGCGTAAAGAGGAATCCGCCTGTCGCCAGAACCGCCACTAACAGGCAATAAACTGCCCACGGATGAGCAAAGCAGCCGGACAGAACCCTATGATATGCCGATTGAATACGGGTGAAGAATCGCGTCTGAGCACGTTCAAACCACCCCATTTCGGATTTCTTCTTGCGTTTGACGAATCGCACCGCCATAAACGGTGTCACCCATGCGGCGTAGAAGATACTTGCCGTTAGTGCAAACAATACCGCAAACGGGAAAAGACGAACGAACTCGCCCAAAGGACCGGTAATAATCTTCGTCATCGGGAAGAACATACCCGATATCGCACAGGTGGCAAGCGCCATTGGCACGAAGAGCGCTTTCGTCGATACAGCGGCCGAATAGAACCGCGAGTGGCCTTTATCCAGCGCATTCTGGTAGCCATCAATCACGATTACCGCATCATCGACAATCAAGCCCAGCACGAAGATAAGTGCTGCGAGCGTCACCGTATTCAGTTCAATACCGGTCAAATACATCAGCCCGATACAAATAGCTGTGCACACAGGCACACTCGTAGATGCCACCAAAGCTGTACGAAGCGGGAAAAGCAGCAACATTACCGCTATCACCACCAATATCGAAATAAGAATATCGCGCAGGAAAGACATTACCGAATCATTCACCACTTTCGGCTGATTCGTTACGCGATGGAACTGTATATCAGGCGGCAAATCTTCCTTTGCTTCAGCCAAAATTTTCTCTACTTCCTCACCAAATGCCACAATATTGTTGCCCGGCATCATCTCCATATTGATGATAAGGCAGGAGGACTTGCCATCTTCGTAGTAATCGACGTATTTATCCGCCTCTTTGTAGCGCCGCTCAACGGTTGCAATATCCTTCACGCGAATGGCCGCGCCACTAATAGGATCTGCCCAGATTATCTGCTCCGCAATCTCATATTCGGTCTTATACGGAATAGCCACCTGCAAGCGGTTGTCGTTGTTCCCGCCGGAAAGTGTTCTAAAGCCTTGCAACAACAGTGTCGCCTGAATCTGTGTCTGGTCAATGCCATAAGCCGAAAGCCGTGTCGGGTCAATCGTCACAGCGATCTCTTCGCTCTGTTCGCCCAAGATACGCAACTTACCCACTGCCGGAATAGTGCGCAATCGGTCGCACACTTTTCGGGCATAGAAAGTCAGTTCACGCGAGCTGCGTTCCGGACTCTCCACCGCCAAAAGCATCGAACTCGTGTGCCCGAAATCATCTATCACCACTACCTGCAGCACACCCTGCGGCAGACTTGTCTTGCGGAACAAATCCAGACCGGCACGCATACTGGCCCATGCTTCCGGCATCGACCTTACTTCGTTGCGAAGCATCGTGTAAACATACACAATACCGTCTTCGGTGACAGAATAGGTCTTATCTTTATCTACTTCCTCGTAGGAGTTGATGAATTCTTCCAGCGGAATAGTCACCTGCTCTTCCATCTCTTGCGCGGTCGCACCGGGATAGATAGCCGCGATAACGGCTTGCCGGATAGTGAATTGCGGGAACTCGTCCTTATTGAGTTGCGGTAGCGACCATATACCAAAAATGGTAAGGCACATGAACATGAAAACCACAAGTCCGTGGTTTCTCATAGCACCTACAATATGATCACGCGCACTCCTCATCAATAACTAATCGCTGCCCCGTTATAGAGCTTATGGGAACCGTCGGTAATAACTTTCTCGCCTAACTGCAGGCCATCTGTCACAAGCACTCCACCCTCTATGTAAGCGCCAACCGTAATCATTCTGCGCTCTGCCACACTGTCATTAGCCACCCAAACCATTGTTCCTGCAGGTTGGAGCGAAACACACGAAGCCGGAATTACGAATCCGCTCTGCTCGTGAGCATGCAAACGTATCTTCGCCACCATTCCCGGCAGCAGTTCTTTGGTCTTGCCATCAATGGAAGCCTTTACTTCGTAAGTATGCGTCACCACGTTCGCTTCCATATTCTTCTCTACTACGCGAGCCGGGATATTCGTTGCATTCAGCGCCGCAATATCTACTTGTGCCGCATCGCCGATAACGACAGATGCAATCTCTGTTTCCGGCACAGCAAAAACGGCATTGTAACCTGCAATATCAAGTAACGTAATAAGCGTCAAGCCAGGCGCCACCACTTGTCCCACTTGGATATCGCAACGCCCTATAACACCAGCACGCGGAGCACGTAACTCGCAGTCTTTCAGCGCTTTATCTGCCATATCTACCATCGATTGCGCTTGAGACAACTTGGATTCAATCTCCACCATCTTCTGCTTCGTCACGCCACCTTCGGCAAACACTTGACTTGCACGGTCATACGCATCTTGTGCCTCGCGAAGCGTCGCTTGGGCCGACTTACAGGCATTCTGCGCCTGGGTCTTATCCAAACGTAACAGCACTTGTCCTTCACGCACTTTGTCCGAAGCGCGACACAGCACTTCCGTCACTTTGCCGGGCGTTTGCACACTTAGCGGCACCATGTGACTCTCCTCAATCTTTGCCACGTACGTATGAGTCGGCACCACCGATTGTGACGCAACTGTCATCACATGCACATTCAACGGCGGAACAGCTTGTTTGCTGCTCTGTTCGCGCGTGCAACCGACAAGCACCAAACTCGGCAATATAATCAAAAATAACTTTTTCATCAGTTTCGCGTTGCAACCAGTTTAATATCTTTGCTTTCCAGCTCTATCGAGTCTTTGTCCATCGACATGCCTTTATACTGCATATCGAGCACAATATTGTTGTCATACACATTACCTTCGCCCGTCACTTTGATTTTGTAGTTCTTGGCATTGTGCATAATCACCCGCTCGAACTCGCTGATTTTCAGCACTTTAGCGCTCAACTCGGCGTTCGTTGTGTACACATCTCCGGCAAGCATATTGAACGTCAGCAGCAGTTCTTTCTCATCTTTGTCGATGATATGCAACGCGCCACTTTCGTTCGTCAGATGCACTTCCGTACTATCGACTATCGCATTGCCGGAAATCTTGTAACTGTACTCTCCGGACACTTGCTGCAACTCGTTCTTACAGCCCGCCAGCACGGCCATAACGACCAAAACTATGGTCAAATATAATCCTTTTTTCATATTGTCACTCCTTAGATATTTTTATCGGTCACATTCTACGCCAAATTAATTTAGCCCGCAAAAGTACTACAAAAAAATGGAATTACCAAATAAATTGGTAAAAAAAACGAATTATGCTCGCATAAATGAGCTTTTTGTACCATTTAGTTGGAGTTCGCGCGTTCGAGCGAACGTACTTTCGGAGTGGATACTCTTTAGGGGTGTGCCGAAAGTACTACATTACATATGACGTGCTTTGAGTTGTGCGCGGAGGGCAGCAGCTTGGGCTTCGAGGATTTCGGCCTGGTGACGGAGCATGTAGTCTGATGTGTCTTCGGAAGCGGTTTTCTCTGCAGCCTTTTGAGAGATTTCGGCGAGGTATTGTTCGTACCAAGTTTCAAAGGGGTTGTTGAGTTTCCACTCTACTTGTAACATGGCGAATTTCCAGCCCTTTGCGTCAGGATACGTTTGATTACTCGGACCGATGCGCATCGCGGAATTCCACTCTTGAGTTACTTGGTCGATTTGCTCCTGCGAGCTCCAAAGCTGGCGGATTTGTTGATGGGCATAGGTGAACGAAAGCGAGTTCCAACGTTGTTTCGGGGAACGCTTTTGCTGGTAGGTCTCCGGTCGATCACGATAGAGTTGCTGACCACGAGGTCCTTCATAGAAGTAACCTCTACTGTTTTTACTTACTTTTCCATGCCGAATTTGGATGGAGTCGTCGTTTGTTAGTTTCATATTGTTTTGATTTTATATTGTTTTTATTCTCGAGTCATTATGTGGTGTCGTGATGGTAACGTTCGACCTCTGGTTCAACTGCGGCTGACTTATGGCTGATTTTCGGTCGACCTACGGGTGACCTTCGGGCGACCTTCGGGTGACCTACGGGAACAGTAGGACATAAATGGGGATGAAGTTGGTGTGATAATCATAGTTTTTAGTTCAATTTGGGTGCAAAGATAATATATTTTTGTGAGATATGCAAGAATTTATTTATGATTTTTGCAGAAAATTGGAAGAAAACAGAAAAAGATGAAGAAAAAAGTGCAGGAATCGTCAAATTCCTGCACTTTTCGTCAAGGGTCCTTCAAGGGTTTATCAAGGGTTGATCAAACACTTTTTAAAGACCTTACTTCACTCTCGCATCTTGGGCGTTGAAGAGTTCATCGCCACGTTGGATGAATATAATCGCATCTACCTTACTGCGAAATCTGCTGTACGATAGTCTCGCAGATTTGCGGAGTTATACGTTTATATGCATCTAAAGCCGCATCATCAAAGTCTGTTAAATGGGAGCCCTTTTGAGTTAGATTCGTTTCGTATATACGTTTGGCATATGCCCCTCTGTCAATCATTATGGACACAATAACCTCTGTAAAATACCACGTTTTAGAGGCTATTACAGATTGTTGTTGTTTGCCGATACTGCCATTTACTTGTACCGTCCACGTCGCCTCACTCGCAGAAGTAACCACCGTGTACCCTGCCTGAGAAAGACAACCGGCAATATCACCACGTAACTGAGTGTACGTATATGATGTAGTCAACGCACTACAATCCAAATAGATGTTGCCTTTAGAATGCGTGTTTTGTGCAGACACAGATATGCTAAAAGCAACCATCAAAAATAAAATACACTTGATTCTCATAGGATGCGCGTTAGAATTGTAGTGCTAAGCCGAGGCCGTTTTGTCCTGCGATTACATTAAGAGAAAATTGAGGACGATTTTCCAAGCACATACTATTATAAGTCTTATATGCATTATTCTTCTTTGAATAGCCTATACTCAACAAAGGAACAGAAGCGGCCACCCCTAAAGCACCAATAGTTACGAATGCTATCGATGCTCCAAAACTCGTAATTATTATCACGCCACCCATAAAAGTTAATCCACAACCAATTCCAAAAGCACTCCATCCTCCTATAATACATTTTTTTCCAACGGAATATTGCTGCCAAGCCAACGGACAATTTCTGTAGATAAACTGTTCAAATGCAAGTTTGTCTAATGTATTGCCTGCAATCGTATAAGTATCTTTGTTAGTTTTCTCAATCACGAAATTTTGATGTCCCTGCGCCGTTTGAATTTTTGTGGATAAAGACTCTTTAATTAGTTTTTTTGCTAAGATTTGGCATCCCTCTTGAATTTCAGCACCTGTAGTTCCCATCATTTGCTGCTCAATTGTTTCTATTCTTCCCGTTTCCACATTCAATAACTGACCTATGGCAAGAATACCATAATTATCAATTGGAGCAGCTTCTGTTACAAGTATATACAATACTCCTGTCATCTCTCCCAATTTGCGGATTTCAGATTCACTAACTAAACCCGTACGTTGAAATTCGTGCTCACTCATAATTAGGTCCACATCTGACCGATTGTACGCCTCATAGCCGTTAGTATTCGACACTGCATTTGCCATGTAGGTACGTAATGCTAATTTCTGACCATAAGTAAGTTTACCTTCTTTGTCTACAACTTCTAAAATTGCGACTTTTTTGATATCCTCTGCAACAACCATTGTAACAGAAATCATCAAACAAAATAAAATTAAGACTTTTTTCATTGTTTTGTTGTTTTTTTGCCTACTCTTCTTCGGATTTTCGGCACACTCCGGTTATATAATATACAAAAAACGTGAGCCAACTGCTATTGGTATATTCGGGTCTCGACTCCCATAGTGTCCAAATATGCAGAAAGCTCACGCACCAGGTGAGCGCTTCGCAATATTTTCGGAACACTATATCAAGTTGTCGAGAAATGAATATATCCTCAAATATAGCAAACGCTAAATATCTATATGTCATCCCATTTTACGTCTAAGATCTGACGGTAGTAGGTTCAAAAACCTTTGACGCGGCAAAGGTACTGCTATTTTTTGATATATGCAAATAAAAGTGAACTTTTATTGCAAAATATAGGAGTTAGGACTTTTCTTGGTCTTTCTTTGAGCGGAGGTGTTTGAAGCAGATGTTGACAATCATGATGATGGCAGTGCCGATGATTGCTTCGGAGAATCTGCCAAAACCGCACAAGCAGCCAACAGCAGCAGCACACCAGACGGTTGCAGCAGTGGTGAGACCTTTGACTGTATCGCCGTCCTTGAAGATGATTCCGGCGCCAAGGAAACCGATACCGGAAACGACTTGCGCAATAACGCGGGAGTTGTCTCCCCCCACAATAGAGGGTGACATAAGCACGTAGAGTGCACTACCGATGGCAATAAGCGAGATGGTTCGCGTACCGACAACTTTGCCGTGCAACTCACGCTCCATACCAATAAGATAGCCTAAGATAGTGGCCAAAACGATTTTGGAAAGTAAAGCAATCCAATCTGTCTGAAAAAACGAAAGATATTCCATAGTGTTCAATTTTGGCGCAAAGATACAACTTTTTTGCGAGTTGTGCAAGAAAAACGACATTTTTATTCATAAAATGTTTGCATATATCGAAAAAAAGTTATATCTTTGCACGTTTTTCCGTGCAAGGGATGCGAATAGTAAGAAACATATTGCTTGGCGTGTTAGGTACGGTGTTAGGCATCGTGGTACTGCTGTCGGTGACAGTGGTGTGCGTGGTGTGTATTCCCTCTGCACGGCAAGTTGTGTTGGACAAGGGAATAGAGATTGCCCGCGAGAAAACAGGTATGGAGATAGAGTTGGGGCGTTTGTACCTCTCGCCTTTCCATCACTCGCCGATGGTGCTCTACCGCGCCTACAAAGGGCAGGAGGAGTTGCCGCTTCAGGTGGAGGTGGATAGTCTGTATGTGGGAAAAGACGGAGACACGCTTCTTTGCGTTCAGGCCCTACGTTTGAACGCGAGAGCACTCTTGAAGATGGACAGTATTTTGGCCACGCCGATAGAGGTCGAACGGCTGTATTTAGAGGGAGCGACGTTTCACTCGGATAGCATGATAGCGTCAGTGGGGATAGATGCTGTTGTGGGGTTGTTGGATGTGACGAGTCCGGAGATTGTGATAGCAGAGGGCAAGTACCCGTTGTACGGTTTGCGGTTGCATGATGCGGATGTGGGCATTGACTTGCGCGATACCCCACCCGACACGACAGCACAAGACACGACACCTTTGTTACTGGCCTTTGAAGTTCCGGACGGTGAGTTGCGAAATATACACTTCCAGCTGCAGCCAATAGGCTTGGATATTAACACGGGCTATATCGGTACAGACGCGACGATAGACGTGGGCAGCAACCTCTACGACGCACGCAGGATAGAGATAGGTCGGTTGGCTTTCAGCATAGGCTCTGTGCGTATTCCTGCCGACACGATTTACGGCGGAGCGCGTGTGGACTTGTCGCGAAACTTGATTACGAGTCGCGGTCTACATGTTCGGTCAGACGAGATGGGTGCTCGTGCGGACTTATCAACAACCGAGATGAACTTGGCGACGATGCGGGTTGAGGCACAGGGCGATGCGGAGTACAAAGGTAACAAGGCGAGTCTGCGTGCAACTTACGATATCGACGACGAGATCTATGATGCTGCAGTGCATATAGACCGCGTCAATCTCTCGGCTTTCATGCAAGATAAGACACCTGTTGTTCTTGCCGGTGATATCGAGGCTTCGGGTCGCGGCATCAATCCCAAGCGAGCTATGCAGTCGCGCGTCAAAGTGCGTTTGAACGAGGCTCGTTACGGGCAGTGGAACCTATCGCGCAGTTCGATAACCGCATCGACAGACAGCGTGACGGATTTGGCAGTTCGCGTGCCGGGGTTGAATGTCGATTTCTCGACACCAATGCCGCTATTCACGTTTATTGACAAGATACCGCCGCTGGTAGTGACGGTGAGCGACTCGGCATTATTACATGGTCTGACGAGTCTGGAAGACCTGACGGTTCTTGATACTATCCGTCACGATATTCCGGCTATGCGAGCTGCGATTGATCTACGTCACGGAAGTCCTATACAGGCTATTATTGACAGCACGGGATTGGATATAGACGATGTGTCGCTGGAACTGATTTCCGACTCGGCACATACCGACTTGGCAGTAGCTATTTCTCTGCCGGACATCAACCATCCTGAAGACAGTACAGCTATGCGTTTACCGGCTTCCAAAGCGGCGGTGCGGGTGTCGATGACGGAAGGACGCACGGACGCCTCACTCTCTGCTGATACACGGCTGACGGATGGTGCGATGAGCATCTACGGACTATGTGCCGATGCCGCATTCCGAATGGCGTTAGTGCGCGAAGGAACGGCTCTGAACGGCGAAGGACGTCTGACGATAGACAGTTTGTCGTATCGTAATATGGACTTAGGTAGTCGTGCTATCGACTTACAGATATCGCCGTCGGATGAGTACGAGCACGCGTTACGCGCGGACGTGCGTTCCGAAGATATACCTTTGGACATTGTGGATGGTTTTGTGTCGCTGCCCGAAGAATTAGCGCTTCGCGGAGCAGTTCGTGTGAGTGCAGCAGTGGACGGTTTACCTAAGAAAACAGATATCTCCGCGCAGGTGTTACCGCTTGGTGTAAGGGCAGAATACACACCATACGAAGTGGCTATCAGTCTGGGCGAGACGCCTATTGTGATGGAGCATAATCACATAGACCTCAACGGATTGCCTGTCTATGGCGTAGATAGCACGTTTATCACTTTGAACGGCGGATTGGACTTAGACAGTATGCAGATGGATATTACTATCTCTGCCGACAGTTTTGCGCCAGTGAAGTTAGCCAAGACCGGTCCGTTCCCTGTTTATGGCGAGTTGGCGACGGATATACAAGGTACGGTGACAGGACCGCTGGACAGCATCGTAGCGGATGTGGCATTAACGATACTCCCGACAACCGATATCACCTATCCTATCGATAAGAAGAACCTGGCACAGGTACGTCCATACGGCACCGTGACAGTGCGTTACGGCACCGCGGACGGTTCGCTTGAGCTCGGAGGACGGGTGAATGTGGATGACGGATTTATTCGCTATTCACCCAAAGCCTACCCGATTATGCCTTTCCATGTCGATTCGGGCAGCCATGTGTCTTTCCACGGTCCAATAGGTAAGACCAAACTCAATGTGTCCGCCTCGCAAAAAGTGAAAGCGGATGTGGAGTCGAACGGCGAAGATACACGACGGGTTGATTTTAGGACGGGTGTTCGCGTTAACGGCGAAGTGGATTCGATAGGAATCAAGTCCATCGGATTCTTCCTCGAAGCGCCTGATGACGAAGCTATCACGCGAGAATTAGCTTCCGTGGATGAGGGCACACGCGAAGGCTTGGCAGCAACGTTATTGGCCACCGGAATGTACGTAGGAGAAAGTAACGTAGCCGCACAACGGGAAGGATATGCTCTATCGTCTATCATCAACAGCCGTATCAATGCTGCGATGGCCAACTCGAAAGTGGGTAAGTTCATGGAAGTGGATTTCAGTAGCGCTCAAACGACTCGCGCTACGGGTAAGACCAATGACATGAATATTGCCATCAGTAAGTCCTTCTTCAAAGACAAGCTGCGTGTGACAATCGGCTCCACGATAACGGATAATCCCGACGTGAACAAGACACAAGGACTTTTTTCCAGCCTGACGGCCGATTATAAGCTGACAAAAGATGGTAATGTGCTGCTGCGTGTGTTCTCGCAACGCGACTATAATAACATCTTAGAAGGCGAACTCAATAAATCCGGTATCGGTGTGCGCGCCACAAAGGATTGGAAGAAGATGTCCCCCGATAGTATCATGCGAACGTATAATCTGACAGCGGACGTGGATGTGGCTTATCGGTCGAATAACAGTATTGGTCCGGACGTGACGCTCAAGTCATCTATCAAGAACCTTATCGGCAAAGGTGAGACCTTCACGCTGAAGGGTAACGGTGCCTATTACTGGGCACTACGCAACAGACATCCGGGCGATCCGAAGAAGACCGATACGTATAAGTTAGGCGTTAACGCATCGCTCATCTTCCCCTATCTGCACTGGGTTGGCGATAATAATCCGTCCGGCGACACACGTTATATGCTGGGCTATCAATACGAGAATATCGCAGGTGGATACGGTGTGCATAAGATGTCGGGGTCGTTCACATATTTTATTCACTCTACGGCTTATATAACACACGCATTCACGCCGTTCTCGCTATCCGTAGTACGCATGAAAGCAGAGTCGGAAGAACTGCTCAACAAAGCTGCTGATTACCCGCAGCTGATAAAGATTCTCGCGGGTGATGAGTTTATACCGTCAATAGGATATAACTTCATCTACAACGACTACCACTCCAAACGGGCCGTGAACACCATGTTAGACCTCGGAGTAAAGGAATCGGGTAACCTGATTAATGCGCTTTATTGCGCGTTCGGATATAAGTGGTCGGACCTGGAAAAACCGTTAGGTAAGATTACCTTCAATCAGTTCGTGAAGCTGTCCGTTGAGATGCATAATAAGTTCAATTTCACGGAGCAAGTGAGCCTTGCCACACGTATCTATGCAGGAGCTAACATACCGCTTGGCAACTCGATGTTTGCGCCATTGTCAGAGGCTTTCTATGCGGGTGGTCCGAATAGTCTGCGTGCTACGTCTCCATACACCTACGGACCTGGTAACTTCTATTCGGCAAAGTACAATCAGAACTTCTTCCACTCGGGCGATATGCGCTTGGAAGCGAATGTCGAGTTGCGTTTCCCGATTGTATGGAAGCTATATGGCGCAGCGTTTGTAGATGCCGGCAACGTTTGGAACTGGTATAGCACTGTGGACCTACTCAAAGCGGAAGGACTTGAAGATTATATCGAACGTCTCGAGATACCGTCCAACCTCTACGACGGAGTATACAATAACCCGGAGTTTGCGCGACAGATTGCACTCGGCACTGGTGCCGGTCTGAGATTAGACTTGGAAGGACTCGTGGTACGTCTGGATATAGGCGTCGCCATTCACGCGCCCTACCAGACATACAAATACGACAAAGAGTGGAAGGTGGATTATTCGAGACCTATCAACACCTACTTCAATATCCCTTCAGCACTGGATGCTATTCGAGTTAATTTCGGAATCGGCTATCCGTTCTAAAAACTCTTCATGATACCGAATTTCAAGCCGTAGAGACCCGGCGTGAACTGGTTAGCAATGAGATTACGGAGCTTACCGGAGAAGATAATTACGTCGTTGGTGTATTCGTTGTAATTACCCAGCAGCGGATCCGAGTAGCGGAACGTTGTGCCGCTATATCCAAGACTCAAGATGGAGAAGAACATCTGGAATGTGCTCTTTCTATTGAACTTAAACGTGATAACCGGAGACAATTGGAAACCATACGTTATGCTATGCCGCAAACCGTCATAGTCTGTTCCTTTGACCTCTCCTGCTGTAACAGTTGGGAACTGCATACCTGTGTATAAGTGCGCCTCTAACCAGATACCTATCTTGCCGTCTACCAACGACTTAAGCTGATAGCGCACATAAGGTACCACTTCCCACGCCCCCTGATGCACACGCAGGTCCGTAGTGTACGTCGTGTCTAAAGCTTCAAAAGTATACGTGGTCACCAGATTCTGATAACTACCTCCTAAACGCAGACCGAGATAGAGACGGTCTTTTAACTTCCAACCCAACTCGGGCTGAAGGGCGATAGAGAAACCGTTCTCCTTGGTGTAAGCACGGGAGTCGTTGTGATAGTAGATGTCGAAGTTATAACCATAGTACAGTTTCTGTTTCCATAAAGGGATCTCTCCAGCAGGAATACTGTCCGTTACTTGCGGGGAATCCGCTGTTTTAGTTTCTCCGACAATAGTGGCTATAGTTAGTCCGTTGGGCATCTGCTCAGCAGTCTGAGCCTTACCTGACAAAGTCGCGATAAGAAAAAATGGAAGTAGTAAATAAAGGCGTTTCATACTGTTAGTGTTCAAATTTTGGCGCAAAGGTACAATAATTTTATGATGTGTGCAAATTTTTTTGCGTTTTTATTTGCATGTATGCAAAAAAAGCAGTATCTTTGCAGCCAGAAATGAAAATAATCATTGACACAATGCTTCCGAGCGAGTGGTTTAGCCGCTTAGCTGAGCATGAACTTATCCCAGATACCGCGCTATATGGGGAGAGTTTTGGTTGTGAGAATACGGAGAAAAGGAATGCTTTAGAAGCCGAAGTGCTGACAACTAATTTCTATAAGCCCGTGCGCAGAGAGTTATTAGACAAGTTGCCGAAGTTACGCCTTGTTACGCAGTTTGGTGTGGGCTATGACAATATCGATGTGGCGGAATGCCGTCAACGCGGAATATTGGTCACAAATACTCCTCAGCCGGTTATTGAGCCGACGGCAGAATTGTGTATGGCGCTGATTATGGGAATCGCCAGACGTACGGCAGAACTTGACCGCGGAATACGCACGAATGATGTGCAGTTCGGTCTACTGCGGAACTTGGGACATAGTCTGTACGGCAAGACGCTGGGAATAATAGGTATGGGGAATATAGGCCGTTCGGTAGCGCGTAGAGCGATTGCTTGCGGGATGCGAGTGATCTATCACAATAGGCATGAAATCAATGGTGACGTGCTTGCAGCGCTAAATGGTGGAAATGGTGAATTGATTAAATATGTGAGCCAGGAAGAATTATTGCGGACGGCGGATTACGTGAGTCTAAACCTACCCTACACACCTGAAGTGAGGCATTTGATTGGTGAACGCGAATTGAAGATGATGAAACGCGATGCGTTCCTGATAAATACGGCTCGTGGTGCGCATGTGGACGAGGAAGCATTGATACGGGCCTTGCGTGAGGGATGGATTGCCGGTGCGGCACTTGATGTGTATGAGCATGAACCACAGATAAGTGACGGATTGAAGGAGTTGGATAATGTGCTGCTTGTGCCGCATATCGGAACCGGCACTTGGGAAGGCCGTAAAGCAATGTGCGATGCGATGTTAGACAATATTATTGCTTTCGCAAACAACGAAATAGACAAAATGACTTTGGTATGACCGGCGCAGTCGCCGGAGACGGATATTAAACTTATGGAAAACAACAAATTAGTAGATCGCTTTTTAAAGTATGTGAGTTTCTGCACGACGTCGGATGAGGAAACGAATCTGACACCATCGACGCCGGGACAGATTGAGTTCGCCAAGTATTTGTGCGAGGAATTGAAGTCCATCGGCATGCAGGAAGTGGATTTAGACGAAAATGGCTATATTATGGCAACTATCCCTGCCAATGTGGAAGGTAAGCCAGTTATAGGATTTATTGCGCATATGGACACAGCTCCTGACGCGAGCGGTAAGCATGTTCAGCCTCGGATTGTAAAGGAATACGACGGAAACGATATCGTGCTGAATGAAGCGGAGAATATTGTTCTGGAGGTTGCTAAGTATCCTGAGATTGCGCATTATAAAGGACAAGATATCATTGTGACCAACGGTAAGACCTTGCTTGGTGCGGACGACAAAGCCGGTATTGCAGAGATTGTGACAGCGTGCGAGTATCTATTGCAACATCCGGAGATTAAGCACGGCAAAATTCGTGTAGGCTTTACACCGGACGAGGAGATTGGACAAGGTGCGGACCATTTTGATGTAAAGAAGTTCGGTTGCGATTTTGCTTATACGATGGATGGTGGTGCGATAGGCGAGTTGGAGTTTGAAAACTTCAATGCGGCGAGTTGTAAGATTATCGTACACGGAGTGAACGTACACCCGGGATACGGTTATCATAAGATGCTAAATTCCATGCGTATTGCCTATCAGTTAGCGGTTATGCTTCCTCGTTGGGAGACACCGGAACATACGCAAGGTTATGAGGGATTCTATCATTTGGTTGGTATGAGCGGCACCGTGGAAGAGACGACGCTGAACTATATCATCCGCGATCACGACCGTGCGCGTTTTGAGAGCCGTAAGCGCGAGATGGAGCATCTGGTGCGCAAAGTGAATCGCGAATATGGCGAGGGAACGGCAGAGATCGTTCTGCGCGACCAGTACTATAACATGCGAGAAATGGTAGAGCCTGTGATGCATATAGTTACCCTAGTGGAAGAAGCGATGAAAGAAGTTGGTGTGACGCCGAAAGTGCAGCCTATTCGTGGTGGAACTGACGGAGCACGCCTTTCTTTTGAAGGTCTACCCTGCCCGAATATTTTTGCCGGCGGAGAGAACTTCCACAGCCGTTTTGAGTATCTGCCTATTCCAAGTATGGAAGCAGCTAAGAATGTAATCCTTAAAATCATAGAGAAATGTTAAAAACAACACCATTTACCAACATTCACATTGCGCTTGGTGCGCGTATGGCCGAGTTTGCAGGCTTTAACATGCCTATTCAGTACCCGACCGGTATTCAAGAAGAACATCGTATTGTTCGTGAAGGCGTAGGCGTATTTGACGTTAGCCATATGGGAGAATTCTGGGTAAAAGGCCAAAACGCTGTTGATTTTCTGCAGTATATAACGACGAACGACATCAATCGTCTGGATGCAGGCAAAGCGCAGTACTCCTGCTTCCCAAATGGAAAAGGCGGTATTGTGGATGATTTGATTGTGTATAAGTATTCGACGACAAAGTACTTGCTCGTAGTTAATGCAGGTAATATCGACAAAGATTGGGCATGGGTCAACAAAGTGAAAGACGAACGTTTTGCTGATGCCGATTTGAGTCTGGAGAATGCTTCCGACAAATACGGCCAACTTGCTGTGCAAGGACCGAAAGCAACGGAGATGCTACAGAAGCTGACCGACGCTGACTTAAGTGCGATTCCTTATTATTCTTTCCGCGAATGGTCCTTCGCAGGCATTCAAGGCGTGATTTTGAGCAATACGGGCTACACGGGCGCAGGAGGTTTTGAGTTGTACTTCAAGAAAGAAGATGGTATTCAGATTTGGAATGCACTCTTCGAAGTAGGTAAAGCATATGGTCTCGCTCCAATCGGTTTGGGTGCCCGTGACAGCTTGCGTCTCGAGAAATGGTATTGCCTCTACGGACATGACATTGACGACACCACTTCCCCACTGGAAGCTGGACTCGGATGGATCACCAAGTTCGATGCGAAAGACTTTATCGACAAGGAGTTCTTGCTTAAGCAAAAAGCAGAAGGTCTAACCCGCAAGTTGGTGCATTTCGAGTGTCTGGAGCGTGCTATCCCGCGTAATGGCTACGAGATCTGCGACGAAGCAGGTAATATAATCGGAAATGTTACTTCCGGAATCATGCTGCCGACAACAAAGGTTGGCATCGGTATGGGATACGTGAAGATTGATTTCGCGAAAAAAGACACCTTAATATATATAAAGATACGCGAGAAACTAAACGCAGCAAAAATAGTATAAACAATATAAATTATTAATCTACAAACAACATGGAACAGAAAAAACGTGTTTACACCTTCGGAAACGGTAAAGCCGAAGGAAACGCTCAAATGCGTGAGCAACTGGGCGGTAAGGGTGCAAACCTTGCAGAGATGAACCTTGTTGGTGTGCCCGTACCTCCGGGATTCACCATCACAACAGACGTTTGCAACGAGTATTACGAAGTTGGTCAGGAGAAGATTATGGCCCTGCTGAACGATGACGTAATGGCTGCTGTTAAGCACATTGAAGGTTTGATGAACTGCAAGTTCGGTGACCCAAAGAATCCGCTGTTGGTATCCGTACGTTCAGGTGCTCGTGCTTCGATGCCAGGTATGATGGACACCATCCTTAACCTCGGTCTGAATGACGAAGTGGCTGAAGGCATGTGCGTTAAGACGCAGAATCCTCACTTCGTTTATGACAGCTATCGTCGTTTCGTACAGATGTACGGAGACGTGGTACTGGGTATGAAACCGGTGAATAAAACCGACATTGACCCGTTCGAAAAGATTATCGAAGAGGTAAAAGAGATTCGTCACATCAAGCTTGACAAAGACCTGAATGTGGATGAGCTCAAACTGCTTGTAGCTCGCTTCAAAACCGCTATCAAAGAGCAAACAGGTAGTGACTTCCCAACCAATCCTATTGAGCAACTGTGGGGTGCTATCTGCGCTGTGTTCCGCAGCTGGATGAACGAGCGCGCTATCCTGTATCGTAAGATGGAAGGAATTCCAGACGAATGGGGAACAGCCGTATCCGTTATGGCAATGGTATTCGGTAACATGGGTGAGACCTCCGCAACCGGTGTTTGCTTCAGCCGTGACGCCGCTACCGGTGAGAACATCTTCAACGGTGAGTACCTCGTGAATGCACAAGGTGAGGACGTTGTAGCAGGTATCCGTACTCCGCAACAAATCACACTCGAAGGTAGCCGTCGTTGGGCCAAACTGCAAGGTATCAGCGAAGCTGAGCGTGCAAGTAAGTATCCTTCTATGGAAGAGGCTATGCCGAAACTGTATGAGGAACTGAACGGTATTCAACAGAAACTTGAGGACCACTATCGCGACATGCAAGATATGGAGTTCACCGTACAAGAAGGTAAACTCTGGTTCCTCCAGACCCGTAACGGTAAACGTACAGGTACCGCAATGGTGAAGATCGCTATGGACCTCGTTCGCGAAGGTGTCATCACAGAGAAAGAGGCTATCATGCGTTGTGAGCCGCAGAAACTGGATGAGTTACTCCACCCTGTTTTCGACAAAGACTCTCTCAAGAAAGCAAAAGTGATTACCCAAGGTCTGCCCGCTTCTCCGGGTGCTGCTTGCGGACAAATCGTGTTCCACGCAGACGACGCGCAAGAGTGGCATAAGGATGGCCATAAAGTAATCATGGTTCGTATCGAGACCTCTCCTGAAGACCTCGCAGGTATGTCTGCAGCAGAAGGTATCCTGACCGCACGTGGTGGTATGACCTCTCACGCAGCTGTTGTAGCTCGTGGTATGGGTAAGTGCTGCGTATCCGGTGCAGGTGCTATCATCGTGGATTACAAAGCAAAAACCGTTACTATCGAAGGCGTTACTTATAAAGAAGGTGACTATATCAGCTTAAACGGTTCGACAGGTCAAGTTTATGCCGGTCAGATTCCTACCAAAGCTGCTGAACTCAGTGGTGACTTCAAGGCTTTGATGGACCTCTGCGACAAATATACTCGTTTGCAAGTTCGTACCAATGCCGACACGCCGCACGATGCACAAGTGGCTCGTCAATTCGGCGCTAAGGGTATCGGTCTGACTCGTACAGAGCATATGTTCTTCGACGATAAGAAGATCGTAGCTATGCGTGAGATGATTCTCGCTAAGGACGCTGCAGGTCGTGAGAAAGCACTTGCTAAGCTATTACCATATCAGAAAGCAGACTTCAAGGGCATCCTGGACGCTATGGATGGTTGCCCGGTTAATATCCGTTTGCTCGATCCTCCTTTGCACGAGTTCGTTCCGCATGATCTTAAGGGTCAAGAGCAAATGGCTAAAGAGATGGGCGTTTCTGTAGAAGAAATCCAACAACGTGTGGCTTCGCTCGCAGAGAACAACCCGATGCTTGGTCACCGTGGTTGCCGTCTTGGTATCACCTTCCCAGAGATCACCGCTATGCAGACTCGCGCTATCATGTCCGCTGCATGCGAACTGAAGAAAGAAGGCAAACACCCGATGCCGGAAGTAATGGTTCCGCTGATCGGTATCCTCTATGAGTTCAAACAACAGAAAGAGATTATCGACCGCGTAGCTAAAGAAGTATTTGCTGAATATGGCGTAGAGGTTGAGTACGAAGTAGGTACGATGATTGAGATTCCTCGTGCTGCTCTGACTGCAGACCGTATCGCTACAGAGGCTCAATACTTCAGCTTCGGTACCAACGACTTGACACAGATGACCTTCGGTTACAGCCGTGACGATATCGCTTCCTTCTTACCGGTATATCTGGAGAAGAAGATTTTGAAAGCTGATCCGTTCCAAGTGCTTGACCAAAAGGGCGTTGGCCAACTCATCAAGATGGCCGTAGAGAAAGGTCGTGCTATTCGTCCAGCTCTGCGTACAGGTATCTGCGGTGAGCACGGTGGTGAACCAAGTTCAGTTAAGTTCTGCGCACGTGTAGGCATGAACTACGCTTCTTGCTCGCCGTTCCGCGTTCCAATCGCACGCCTTGCTGCTGCTCAAGCTGCTGTAGAAGACGAAAAGTAATCGTCTAAGCAATAAAAAAGAATCAGCACCTCTCACGGGGTGCTGATTTGTTATAATACAATGGTAAAAAAGAGTATTATTTATCCTCGCTCATCTTCATCATCGATTTAGCGAAACGTGCACCAAGGTCATTAAAACCTTCTCCGAGAAGAGTGCTCCAAGCTCCCTGTTTACCACCTTTTGACTCCATGATAGTGCTACCCTGAATAGCTCCATCAGCAGAATGCAGATAAACACCACACTTCATCGAACCGGTAGATGTCATCTCCATAGGCTCAATACTAATATAAACAGGGGCTTTAATAAAGTCTTGGATACCGATAATACGTTTGCCGAACTCTTTGTTTGCACCTGCAACAAAAGCAGCATAGAGGTCGCAGTATTGGATATCCTTCCAATCACCTGCATTCAGATGTTGCTCGTTGAGGAAGGTTTGGAAAGCGGTTCCGTTATAGAGCGCTTTGTCAAAATCAAGCACTAAACCAACGCGTTCTGCGCCTTTCAATGCGTCCATACTACCGGTAATTTTCTGTTTGGCATTCAATGCCATAACACTTGCGAAACAAATCGCCAAAAGAATTGCTTTTTTCATACAATGATTATTATTTTTGCGGTTAATTATTGCCAATAATTAAAAAAACGCCGCAAAAGTATAGTTTTTTTTTGATATGTCCAAAAAAAAGTATATCTTTGTGCCAAAATTAACGAATTTTAAAATGTTTATGTTATGAAAAACATTGTTTCAGCCGCTCTGATTGCTGTAGGCGTTGCCGTAGCCGGGCTTTTTATCTACATCGGTATTCACCAGTTCTCTAATCGTGACCGTGTTGTTTCCGTTAAGGGTCTTTCAACTCGCGAAGTGAAGGCAGACCACGTCGTATGGCCGTTCAGTTTCGGGTACTTGGGAAATAACCTGCAATCGGTTTACAATGACGTGGAGAATATGCACCAAGTAGTGCGCAAGTTCCTCATTTCCAAAGGATTTAAAGACGAAGAGATTAAACAAGGTAACACTTCTGTTTATGACAAATGGGCAAGTTACTACGGCGATAGACCGGAGTACCACTACTCGATCAGCTCGTCCGTTATTATCTCGACAGATAACGTGGATTTAGTGATCGCTAACCAAGGCTGCCAAACAGAACTCCTTGCTCGCGGCTATATCATCAACTCCGACGAGTGGTCCATTGATTATCAATACAACGGACTGAATGAATTGAAGCCGGAAATGATTGAAGAAGCAACAAAGAACGCTCGCAACGTGGCGCAGAAATTTGCAGATGACTCCGACTCCAAGCTCGGTGGTATTCGTCATGCTTATCAAGGCCAATTCTCCATCGAGGACGATCAATATCAGCCGTGGATGAAACACGTTCGCGTTGTCACAACAGTTGATTACTCGCTCAACTAACTGACATTTTGGCAGAATAAACTGACAAAAGCATGTTTGGCACAATTGTTGAACATGCTTTTGTGGTGAAATACGATACTAATAAACAACAAATAATATGAAAGTTAGACCCTTAGCAGACAGAGTACTGGTTAGACCGGTAGCTGCAGAAACAACAACGGCTGCAGGAATTATTATTCCTGACAGCGCAAAAGAAAAGCCATTACGTGGCGAAGTTCTTGCCGTAGGACAAGGCACCAAAGACGAAGAAATGGTCCTCAAACAGGGTGACCAAATTCTGTATGGCAAATATGCCGGCACAGAAATCGAAATCGACAATGAGAAACTATTAATCATGAGGCAAAGCGACGTATTAGCGGTACTCGCTTAACGATTGAACGCTTTAACCATTTAACAATCTACGATTATGGCAAAAGAATTAATGTACAATATTGAGGCACGTGATGCTCTCAAACGTGGTGTCGACCAGCTGGCTGACGCTGTCAAAGTGACACTTGGCCCGAAAGGTCGCAATGTGATTATCGAAAAGAAGTACGGTGCACCGCAAATCACCAAGGACGGTGTGACAGTTGCTAAAGAGATTGAGCTTCCCGATGCTCGTGAGAATCTGGGTGCACAACTCGTTAAGGAAGTGGCTTCCAAGACCGGAGACCAAGCTGGTGACGGTACAACAACCGCTACTGTTTTGGCACAAGCAATCGTTGGTGTTGGCCTGAAGAATGTTACTGCCGGTGCAAATCCGATGGACCTCAAACGCGGTATCGACAAGGCCGTTGCTGCCGTTGTGGCTAACATTAAGGAGCAATCCGAAGTGGTTGGCAATGACTTCGATAAAATCGAACAAGTAGCTACTATTTCCGCCAATAACGATGCTGAAATCGGTAAGCTGATTGCTGATGCTATGCGCAAGGTTAGCAAAGACGGCGTCATCACTATCGGCGAAGCAAAAGGTATGGATACCACTATCGAAGTGGTGCAAGGTATGCAGTTCGACCGCGGTTATATCAGCCCGTATTTTGTTACCAATACCGAGACCATGGAAGTGGAAATGGACAAGCCGTATATACTTATCCACGACAAAAAAATATCCAATTTAAAGGAACTGCTTCCTGTTCTCGAACCCGCTGTACAAAGTGGCCGTCCGTTGCTGATTATCGCGGAAGATGTTGATAGCGAAGCACTTACAACGCTTGTGGTTAACCGTCTCCGCGCACAACTCAAGATCTGCGCTGTGAAAGCTCCGGGCTTTGGTGATCGCCGCAAAGAGATGCTCGAAGATATCGCTATTCTCACCGGCGGAACTGTTATCAGCGAAGAGAAAGGTATCAAATTGGAGCAAGCTACCCTTGACATGCTTGGTACAGCCGAAAGCATCACTGTCAGCAAAGACAATACTACTATTGTCAATGGTGCCGGTGACAAAGAAACTATTGCTGCTCGCGTAGCACAAATTAAAGCGCAAATAGCTGCCACCAAGTCTTCTTACGACAAAGAGAAACTGCAAGAGCGTCTGGCTAAACTCGCCGGCGGAGTAGCGCAACTCAATGTAGGTGCTGCTTCCGAAGTGGAGATGAAAGAGAAGAAAGACCGCGTAGATGATGCACTAAGTGCGACTCGTGCTGCTATCGAAGAAGGTATCGTTCCTGGCGGCGGTGTGGCTTATATCCGCGCACAAGAGGCTCTCAATAAGGTTAAAGGCGATAACGAAGACGAGCAAACCGGTATCGAGATTGTACGTCGCGCTATTGAAGAGCCGCTGCGTCAGATTGTCAGCAACGCAGGCAAAGAAGGCGCTGTAGTCGTTGATAAGGTGCGTGCAGGCAAAGGTGACTTTGGTTACAACGCCCGTCTCGATGAGTATCAGAACCTCAAACAGCATGGTGTTGTTGATCCGGCCAAGGTTGCTCGTGTTGCCCTTGAGAACGCCGCTTCTATCGCAGGAATGTTCCTGACAACAGAATGCGTTATTACTGATAAAAAAGAGGAAAATCCTGCTCCCGTAATGCCAAATCCCGGCATGGGAGGTATGATGTAATGCTTACGTGGCAATAATCATAAAAAGTGCGGAAAAAATAACTTTCCGCATTTTTTATTTGCATAAATAAAAAAAAAGCTGTACCTTTGCGCCAAATTTGTAAATTAGACTTAGAATGGAGTTATCAGAACAAGAGTTAGTACGTAGACAGAGTTTGCAGACTATGCGCGAGATGGGTATCAATCCCTACCCCGCTGACGAATATGTAGTAACCGGTCACTCGACCGATATCAAGGAGCATTTTGACGAATGGGAAAGTAAACCCGTTTCTATCGCAGGACGTCTCATGTCCAAGCGAATCATGGGTAAGGCTTCCTTCATTGAGATACAGGATTCCAAAGGCCGTATTCAGGTCTATGTCAGCCGCGATGATATTCAGGCACCGATAGAAGAAGGCCAGCAGCCCGAGACCATCGAGCAGCAAATGTATAATGTAGTGTTTAAGAAACTGCTTGACATCGGCGATTATATCGGCATCGAGGGCTTTGTTTTCCGCACACAAATGGGCGAAATATCTGTGCATGCCAAGAAACTGACCGTGCTGGCGAAATCTCTCAAGCCGCTACCCATCGTGAAATACAAAGACGGCGTAGCATATGACGGCTTCAACGATCCGGAACAGCGCTATCGTCAGCGTTATGTGGACCTCGTGGTTAATGAGGGCGTGAAGGATACCTTCCTCAAGCGAGCAGCTATTCTCCGCACCATGCGTCAGGTCTTCGACGAGGCAGGATATACGGAAGTAGAAACCCCTATTCTACAGCAGATTGCGGGTGGTGCTTCAGCTCGTCCTTTCATCACGCATCATAACACGCTCGACGTGGACATGTATCTGCGTATCGCTACCGAGCTCTACCTCAAACGCCTTATCGTAGGCGGTTTTGAAGGCGTGTACGAGATTGGCCGTAACTTCCGTAACGAAGGTATGGACCGCAACCATAATCCTGAGTTCACTTGCATGGAGTTATACGTGCAATACAAGGACTATAACTGGATGATGTCCTTCACAGAGAAACTGCTTGAGCGCATCGCGATCGCCGTTAACGGTACAACCAAGGTGCAGATTGGTGACCACGAGGTGGACTTCAAGGCGCCGTATCGCCGCTTACCTATTCTCGATGCCATAAAAGAGAAAACCGGTCTCGATTTAGCCAATATGAGCGAAGATGAGATTCGCGCAGAAGCAAAGAAACTCGGCGTAGAGGATACGCAAAGGATGGGCAAGGGTAAGCTTATCGATGAAATCTTCGGCGAGACCTGTGAAGGCACGTTTATTCAGCCTACTTTCATCACCGATTATCCGGTGGAGATGTCACCGCTGACGAAGATGCATCGCTCCAAACCCGGTCTGACCGAGCGTTTTGAGTTGATGGTTAATGGCAAAGAGTTGGCGAACGCTTACTCTGAGCTCAATGACCCGATAGATCAATACAACCGCTTTGTAGAACAGATGAAGCTTGCCGACAAAGGCGACGACGAAGCGATGGTGATTGACCACGACTTCATGCGCGCACTTGAGTATGGTATGCCGCCTACATCGGGTATAGGTATTGGTATTGACCGTCTGGCAATGTTTATGACCGGTCAACCGACCATTCAAGAAGTACTACTCTTCCCGACTATGAAGCCGGAAGTAACGAACTAAATAACACATAATATGGACAAACGAGTTGCTATTTTAGGAAGTGGCAGTTGGGCAACAGCCTTGGCAAAAATCGTGATGCTCAACCAAGTGCATATCAATTGGTATATGCGCAAGCAGTTGACTATCAACGAGTTCCAAGCCACTGGCAAGAATCCGGGCTACCTAACAAATGCCAAGTTTGATACGTCGAGAATCACGTTCTCGGCTAACATCAACAACACCATTAAGGATTCCGACATTCTGATTCTCGCTATCCCATCACCTTATGTCCTGCAGACCCTTAAGAAGATCCGCACCAAGCTCACAGGCAAGACGATTATCTCTGCCGTCAAAGGTATGATTCCTTCAGAGAATGTGCTCATAACAGATTATCTGCACAATAAGTTCGATGTGCCAATGGATAAACTGGCTATCATTGCCGGTCCTTGCCATGCCGAAGAGATTGCGCTCGAACGTCTCTCCTACCTCACTATCGGCTGTTTAGACCTCGAGTACGCAAAAGAATTAGGTCAACTCTTCGAAACGGACTTTGTGCGCACCACCCCATCAACAGACGTTGATGGCCTTGAGTATTCGTCCGTTATGAAGAATATCTACGCTATCGCGGCAGGTCTGTGTCATAGTCTCCGTTATGGCGACAACTTCCAAGCTGTGCTCATCTCCAATGCCATTCAAGAGATTCAGCGTTTTGCTGACGCACTCGGTAAGGAGGAGAACCGCGAAATCAACGCCAGCGGATACTTAGGCGACGTGCTCGTAACTTGCTACTCCAAATTCAGCCGTAACCGCCAATTCGGACAAATGATCGGCATGGGCTATTCCGTCAAGGCTGCTCAAATGGAGATGGAAATGGTAGCCGAAGGCTATTACGGCACTCAGGCAATTCACGCGCTCAACGAGAAAGTGCATTGCAGCCTTCCAATAGTAGATGCCATTTACGACATTCTCTTCAATCACCACTCACCAACTATCGTGGTGAAAGAGCTAACCCAACAATTGCAATAATCTTTAAATCTTTATACCATGAAAGACATTCAATTCTCTTACGCAAAAGCGACCAACAATGCAGCGGTTGCAGCGTACAAAGCACAAGTAGCAAAGGCTCAATCTGACCTTGTAAACGGTACAGGTCTGGGTAATGATTTCCTCGGTTGGGTGAATCTCCCGGCTGATATCCGTGTACAATTAGACGATATTCAGGCTACAGCCAACCTACTCCGCAACAAATGCGACATCATCGTTTGCATTGGTATTGGCGGTAGTTATCTTGGCGCGAAGGCAGTTAATGAAGCGTTGCAATCTTCATTCGCACAACTCGAGGGCGGAAAACAAATTGTTTATGCCGGACAGAATATTGGTGAGGATTATCTCTATGAACTGCAGACTTTGCTCAAAGACAAACGTTTCGGTATTATCTCTATCTCCAAGTCCGGAACAACAACCGAGCCCGCATTGGCTTTCCGTTTGCTCAAGACACAACTCGAGCAACAAGCAGGTAAAGCAGCAGCCAAAGAGCTTATCGTTTGCATCACAGATGCTAAACGCGGAGCACTTCGCACACTCGCCACACAGGAAGGTTACAAGACGTTCGTTATTGAAGATAACGTAGGTGGACGGTTCTCTGTTCTTTCGCCTGTTGGTTTGCTGCCAATCGCTTGCGCAGGATTTGACATCTACAAACTGATTGATGGTGCAGAGCGCATGATGCAGGTTTGCGGCATCGACACTCCGTTCGAAGAGAACCCTGCTGCGCTCTATGCAGCTGCGCGTAATGTTCTCTATCAGAAGGAAGGTAAGAAGATCGAACTGCTTGTAAACTTCCATCCGAAACTGCACTATGTTTCTGAGTGGTGGAAACAACTCTACGGAGAGTCGGAAGGCAAAGAGCATAAAGGAATCTTCCCTGCTTCCGTAGACTTCACAACCGACTTGCACTCTATGGGACAATATATCCAAGACGGTGAACGTCATCTCATGGAAACGGTTATTTCTGTGGCTAAACCGAATCACGAAGTCATCTTCCCTCACGACGAACAAAACCTCGACGGCCTCAATTTCTTGGCTGGCAAACGTGTGGACGAAGTCAATAAGATGGCAGAACTCGGCACGCAGATTGCGCACGTAGATGGTGGTGTGCCTAATATGCAAATCATCCTGCCGGAACTTAACGAGTACTATCTGGGCGAGCTCATTTACTTCTTCGAGCGTGGTTGCGGTATCAGCGGTTACCTGCTGGGTATCAATCCGTTCAACCAACCAGGTGTAGAAGCGTACAAGAAGAATATGTTCGCTCTTCTCGATAAACCCGGTTACGAAGAAGAGTCCAAAGCTATTAAGGCAAGACTATAAAATCGGCAATACAAACTTTACAATAAAAAAGGAACTCCGCGTTGGAGTTCCTTTTTCGTATCTGTTGTACGCCCCTACAGCGTCTTTGCCACTTCGATTTGTTCGAAGGTCTCGATGATATCGCCTTCTTTCACGTCGTTGAAGTTCTTGATACTCAAACCGCATTCCTGGTTCAGACCCATTTCTTTGACGTCGTCTTTACCATGCTTGAGTGAACTTAACTCGCTGGTATGTATCACGATACCGTCACGAATCACGCGGCATTTATTCGTACGCTTAACTTTACCTTCACGCACAATACAACCGGCAATCGTTCCCACTTTCGAGATATGGAAAGCCTGCAGCACTTCGAGTGTGGCAGTAACTTCTTCCTTGATATCGGGTGAAAGCATACCTTCCATAGCGGCCTTGACTTCTTCGATAGCGTCGTAGATGATGGAATAGATATGAATATCTACTTCCTGTTCATCGGCCATCTTGCGTGCCGTAGAAGTCGGACGAACATTAAAGCCGACAATAACTGCGTCAGAAGCAGCTGCCAACAGCACGTCGCTATCAGAAATAGCACCTACTCCACCGTGAATGACGTTCACTTGGATATTCTCTGTCGAGAGTTTAATAAGCGAGTCTGTCAAAGCTTCAACAGAACCATCCACGTCACCCTTGATGATGATATTGAGTTCCTTGAAGTCACCAATAGCCAGACGGCGACCAATCTCGTCCAAACCGATATGTTTCTTTGTGCGGAGTGATTGCTCACGTTGCAGTTGTTCGCGTTTATTCGCGATATCACGGGCTTCTTGCTCGGTTGTCAGCACATTGAATTCGTCACCGGCCTGCGGAGCACCATTCAAGCCAAGGATTAAGCACGGTTCGCCAGGAAGCGCTTGTTGGATACGTGCGCCACGCTCGTTGAACATAGCTTTAATCTTACCGTGATATGTTCCTGCCAACACGATATCTCCCATGTGGAGTGTTCCATCGCTGACAAGCACTGTAGCCACATAGCCACGACCTTTGTCCAACGAAGACTCGATAATAGAACCTTTCGCACGACGTTTCGGATTAGCCTTGAGTTCCAACATATCTGCCTCGAGCAGCACTTTCTCCAGCAGTTCGTAAACGCCGTCACCTTTCTTAGCCGAGATATTCTGGCTCTGATACTTACCACCCCAATCCTCGACAAGAATATTCATGTTACTGAGTTGTTCCTTGATTTTATCGGGATTAGCTCCGGGTTTATCGCATTTGTTAATAGCGAAAATCATCGGTACACCGGCAGCTTGTGCGTGGTTGATTGCCTCAACGGTCTGCGGCATCACAGCATCATCGGCAGCGACGATAATAATCGCAATATCCGTCACTTTCGCACCACGAGCACGCATAGCTGTAAATGCTTCGTGACCCGGAGTATCGAGGAAAGTGATGTGACGACCGTTCTTCAGTTGCACATTGTACGCACCGATATGTTGTGTGATACCACCGGCCTCACCGGCAATCACATTGGCGTTACGGATATGGTCAAGCAGCGATGTCTTACCGTGGTCAACGTGTCCCATCACAGTTACGATCGGGCAGCGTTCTTCCACATCTTCCTCGTTCACTTCTTCGTCGGCATTGATTTCCTCTACCACATGTTGCGAAACATATTCGGTCGTGAAGCCGAACTCTTCTGCCACGAGGTTGATGGTTTCTGCGTCAAGACGTTGGTTGATACTAACCATCACGCCGAGCATCATACACGTTCCGATAACTTTATTCACCGGCACATTCATCATCGTAGCCAGGTCGTTTGCCGTCACGAACTCCGTAAGTTTCAGCACTTTCGATTGTGCTTGTTCCTCCGCACGCGCTTCGGCTAATTTCTCACGTTCTTGCTCACGACGCTCACGTTTATGCTTACTGGTAGCGGTTTTACCGCCCTTTTGAGCTTGCAATCGGTTCAGCGTCTCTTTGATTTGACGTTGTACTTCTTCGTCGTCTATCTCAACCTTAATCGGTTTCTTGTTCTTGGATTTACCTTTTTGGTTGCGCGCATCATTAATGTCCACCTTGTTTTGTTTGATGCGTTCGCGTTTACGTTTTTCTGCGTTCTGTTCGCGCAGCTGTTGTTGCTGTTGTTGACGTTCTTCGCGCTCTTTCTTCTTCTCTTCCTTGGACTTCTTACCTGGGTGAGTAGCTTGATTAATGGCACTCAAGTCGATTTTACCCACCACTTTAGGTTGGTTTTTGAGTTCAGGACGAGCGAGTTTGAACACTTCCGTCTTCTTTGCCTCTTCCTTACGTTTAGCCTCTTCTTCGGCCATACGTTTGGCTTCGGCAGCAGCTTTGCGGGCTTCTTCCTCTTTCTTGGCTGCCTCTTCGAGTTCACGACGACGTTCTTCGGCTTTACGCGCTTCTTCCGCTTTCTTTGCTTCCTCAGCGGCTTTGCGTTTGGCCTCTTCTTTCGCCTTCTTCTCGGCATCCAAATCGATTTTACCTACTACTTTCGGCTGATTATGAGTCGCAGGCTGTTCGTCCACAACGGTTTGTTGTGCACTCATAGCTTTTTGACGTTCTGCGGCCTGTTTATCTGCCTCCAGTTTAAGAGCCATGTCCTTGTTAAATTCCTTAGCAAGAAGCAGATACAGGTCGTCGTCAATTCGCGTATTCGGATCAACGGCGATTTCCTTACCCTGCTTTGCACAGAATTCAATGGCGGTGGACATGCCAATGTTCAATTCTTTACAAGCTTTGATAAGTTTAATTGCCATAGTGATTCAATTTTCAGTTTTTAGTATTTAGTTTTGTTCGTCTTCAAATTCGGCAGCAAGCACTTCGAGTACGTGGTCAACGGTCTCTTCCTCGAGGTCAGTACCTTTCAGCAGCTCTTCTTTCGGTGTGCCGAGAACAGCCTTAGCGGTATCCAGACCCATTTGCTTGAAGGCATCGAGTACCCATTGATCGATTTCGTCATTGAACTCGTCCAAGTAGATATCTTCGATATCTTCCTCTTCGCTTTCACGATATACGTCGATTTGGTAACCGGTCAGCATCGAAGCCAACTTGATATTGAAACCGCCTTTACCGATAGCCAGACTCACTTCTTCGGGCTTCAGATAAACGTCGGCTTTCTTCTCTTCCTCGTTCACAATCATCGACGAGATCTTCGCCGGTGACAGCGCACGTTGGATATATAGTTTGATATTGGACGAATAGTTGATTACGTCGATATTCTCGTTACGCAGCTCGCGAACGATACCGTGAATACGAGCACCTTTAATACCTACGCACGCGCCCACAGGATCGATACGGTCGTCGAAGCTCTCAACAGCCACTTTTGCGCGCTCACCGGGAATACGAGCGATATTCTTAATCGCAATCAGACCATCATGCACTTCCGGCACTTCTTGCTCGAACAGACGTTGCAGGAACAACGGGCTGGTACGGCTCAGGATAATCTTCGGGTTCTGGTTTTTGTTCTCCACTTGCACTACCACGGCGCGAACGGTATCACCTTTGCGGTAGAAATCCGTCGGAATCTGGTTCTGCTTCGGCAGATACAGCTCATTACCTTCATCGTCGAGCAGCAGCATCTCTTTCTTCCAAACCTGATAGAGCTCGCCGCTAACCACTTGACCCAACATATCCGAATATTTGAGGTACAGGTTCTCTTTCTGCAGTTCCAGAATCTTACTTGCCAAGGTCTGGCGCAGGTTAAGAATCATACGACGTCCAAAGGACGAGAACTCCACTTTATCCGTGATTTCATCGCCGATTTCGGCTTCGTCATCAATCTGACGCGCTTCGCTCAGCTCAATCTGTGTCTCCGGATTAGCCACGTCGCCATCTTCCATCACCAGACGGTTGCGGTAGATTTCCAAGTCGCCTTTGTCCGGGTTAATGATGACGTCGTAGTTAGCGTCTGTACCATACATTTTCGCAATCACATTGCGGAAAGAGTCCTCCAGTACGTTAATAAACGTCTGGCGGTCGATGTTTTTGAAGTCTTTAAACTCCTTAAAAATGTCAATCAAGTTGACTGACTCTTCGTTTTTAGCCATTTTATTTCGTTAAATATAAATTAATATTCTTTTTCGGGGTGCTCGGAAGCACTAAAATTTCAAGTCGTATTTAGTATATGTCACTCCCTCGTACGGAAAAGTCATGGTCACCACATGTTTCTGCTTGCGCTTTTTGCCCTCTTCGGCCATCATCACCTCTGTGTCAATAGCGAACGTCTCCTCATCTACACTCACCAACTCGCCACGATATTTCTTACCATCTGCCAGCACTTCCACCGGACGACCGAGGTTCTTCTGGTACTGAATCTTCGATATGAACGGCGCCGTGATACTTACGCTTCCCACTTCCAGCGAATAATCGTCCTTATCGCCGAGCTGCTCCACCAGATAGCGGTTCAACGCTGCGCAGAACTCTACATCCACTACGCCTAATCGGTCTATCTCAACCAGGATATTCATCTCCTTGTCAATCTCCAACTTCTGCAGCTTATAGTCGCCATTCTGCAGGTATGCTTCGACCAATTCTTTTACCAGTTCTTTCGTAATCATAAGCGTTTCTTTTAACGAAGTGGGGGAACCTTTTCAGGTCCCCTCACTCATTTCACGCTGCAAAAGTACTGTTTTTTTTTGATATACACAAATTTTTTAATAAAAAATTGCAAAAAAAGTGTTAAAATCGGCAATTTTCACTCCATTTAATAGTGATAAGTGCCGCCACTCTCCTATTACTCTCCCGATGAAATTAGCCTTCTAACATACTAACATCATAGTAATCACATAGTAATCACATAGTAATCACATACTAATCACATACTAATCACATACAAATTTCTGGTAATTGCGTAGTAAAAATAAAAAAAACTTGGAAATATTTGCATGTATGCAAAAAAAGTAGTACTTTTGCACGCTAAATATGCCGGAGAGTCTCCGGAGACAAAAAAAGAACTATATGATAACGATTGAACAACTGAAAGATATTCAGACGCGGGCGGAGAAGCTGAAACAGTATTTGGCTATCGACGAGAAGCGCGTGCAACTCGAAGAAGAGGAACTGCATACGCAAGCTCCCGGTTTCTGGGATGATGCGAAAGCTGCGGAAGCGCAGATGCGCAAGGTCAAGAGTCTTAAGCGCTGGATTGAAGGATACGAAGGCGTGCGTTCGGCTGCAGAAGAATTGCAGCTGGCGTTTGACTTCCATAAAGATGATCTGGTGACCGAAGAGGAAGTGGATGCCGCATATGCCAAGGCTTTGCAGGAAGTGGAAGACTTGGAGATGAAGAATATGCTTTCGCACGAGGAAGACCAGATGCCGGCTGTGCTGAAGATCGTTTCCGGCGCAGGCGGTACGGAAGCGCAGGACTGGGCGGAACAGCTGATGCGTATGTACCAGCGGTATTGCGAAAAGCATGACTACAAAGTGACGATCGAAAACCTGCAGGAAGGTGATGAAGCGGGCATTAAGACTGTGACATTCAATATCGAAGGCGATATGGCTTATGGGTATCTGAAGAGCGAAAACGGTGTGCATCGCCTCGTGCGCGTAAGTCCTTATAACGCGCAAGGTAAGCGCATGACGAGCTTTGCAAGCGTGTTTGTAGTGCCACTTATTGACGATTCCATCGAGATTGAAGTTAATCCAGCAAACTTGAGTTGGGACACGTTCCGCAGCTCGGGAGCAGGTGGACAGAACGTGAACAAAGTGGAATCGGGCGTGCGTTTGCACTATAAGTTCATTAACCCGCTGACTAATCAGCCGGACGAGATAGTGATTGAGAACACAGAGACTCGTGACCAGCCGAAGAACCGCGAGAATGCGTTGCGGCACTTGAGAAGTCAACTCTACGAGTTGGAACTCGAGAAACGACGTCAGGCTGCTGCCAAAGTGGAAGCAGGCAAGAAGAAGATTGAATGGGGTTCGCAGATACGGTCCTACGTGTTCGACGATCGTCGCGTCAAAGACCATCGTACGAACTACCAGACGTCCAATGTAAATGCCGTAATGGATGGCGATATAGACGAGTTCATTAAGGCATATTTGATGGAATTTCCAGATTAATAGTATATGAAAAAAGGTTTATTTATTGCGATTTTATCGGCATTTTGCTGTGGTTTGTATGCGCAGACCGATAGCACAGAAGTAACGAAAGACAGTATTGAAGGCTTTCGTTTCACCACCGTTGATAGTGTGGCTATCACACCCGTTAAGGATCAACACCGCAGCGGCACTTGCTGGGCATTCTCAACCATCGGTTTCATCGAGTCCGAGTTGCTTCGTATGGGCAAAGGCGAGTTTGATTTGAGTGAGATGTTTGTTGTAAGCAAAACGATGATGGACCGCGCAGAATACTGCGTTCGGATGTATGGTGATGTGAAGTTCGCAGCAGGCGGTAGTGCATATGATGTCATCTACTGCATGCAGAACTACGGTCTTGTTCCGCAAGAAGCGATGCCTGGTATCCAATACGGCACAACGAAAGCCGATACTCTACCCGTTCATGCTGAGTTAGACGCGATTGCAGGTGGCTATGTGAAGGCATTGACTACCAGCCGCCTCAAACGTCTGACACCTGTTTGGAAGCAAGGTTTGCAGGCTGTTTATGACACCTATTTAGGCAAATGTCCGGAGACCTTCAAGTACAAAGGCGAAGAGTATTCTCCGCAATCGTTTGTGGAGAGTTTGGGACTGAAAGCGTCTGATTATGTGAGCATTACGAGTTATAGCCATCACCCATTCTACTCCACTTTCGCACTCGAAGTGCCTGACAACTGGCGTATGGACCAGATGTACAATGTGCCGCTGAACGATATGATGGAAATCATCGACTACGCGATTACTAACGGCTACACACTCGCTTGGGGTGCTGACGTGAGCGAACTCGGTTTCTCGCGCAAAGGTATTGCACAAATGCCCGATGTGGACCAAGGTGCGGACCTCACCGGAAGCGATATGGCGCATTGGCTCGGCTTGAGCGACAAAGAGAAGAAAGATGAGCTCACCAAGAAACCATTGCCGGAAATGACTATCACGCAAGAACTGCGTCAACAAGCGTTTGACAACTGGGAAAATACCGACGACCACGGCATGCAGATTTTCGGTATCGCCAAAGACCAAAACGGTAAGAAATACTACATGGTTAAGAACTCCTGGGGAGCAAAACGCTCTGATTATCAGGGCATTTGGTATGTGACGGAAGCCTTTATGCAATACAAGACCAACGATATCTTGCTGCACAAAGATGGTATTCCGACTCCGATTAAAAAGAAACTTGGCATAAAATAAGCGCTTATGAGTACCGAAGAAGGATTTGAGAAATATTATCGCGGACACCACAAAGGCTTGTTCTTTTGGATTCGCAACTCTCGTTCGATTGCCTTACCGCAATCGGCTCTGCCGGCATTGTTGGCCATTGTGCTTTGCATCGGACAGGAAGGCTTCACGTGGTGGATTGCTGTTCTCGCGTTCTTCGGCGTGTGTATCGGACATTTAGGTATGAATCTGGCAGACGATTATTTCGATTACAAGCGTGACAGCCGTATTCGCTCCACCCTTTCTTCCACCAGTATTCGCGCAAGAATGGACAAATGCACGTATATCAATAACGGCGATGCGACTATAGAAGATCTGGGCAGAGCGGTATGCATTTTTCTCGGAATTGCCGGTGGATTCGGACTTATTTGCGTGTTGGCCCAATGGTGGTTGCACGGTGAAATGGCGGCTTTATGGGTTATTCTCTATGCGATTGCCGGTCTATTTGTCGGTATCAATTATTCCGGCGGACCACTCAAGATGTGCATGCATGGATTAGGCGAATTGGTTATCGGTTTGATGTTCGGCCCGCTTCTGATGCTTGGTATGCAGGCAGCCGTTTGCGGAATAGCATTCTCATGGCCCATGTGCGTGATGTCTGCGGCTATTGGGTTGCTGGTAACCAATATCGTTTATGTGCACTCTGTGATGGAAACAGAAGCAGACGGAGAACTGGGCAAGATGACGTTTGCGCGGCTGTTCAAAAGCAGAACGACACAATTGGTGTTTGTCGGCGTTTTTGCCTTAGTGCCTTTCGCTCTTTTAGGTCTGGGCATTGCATTGGGCTGGTGGAGTTGGTGGTATCTGGCTACCCTAGTGACACTGCCGATGTCCGTTTACCTGATTTATTCGCTATCACGCTTCGTCAAAGGGCTTCCGACCAACGATAATCCACGCTGGTGGATGGGACCAATGACCGAGTTTGAGATATTCAAAGAAACGGGAATGGACTGGTTCCTGATTCGTTGGCTTCTGGCACGAAATGTGGTGATGTATTGGTGCCTGATTTTAATCGTGGTCACGATTGTTAAATTGTTAATTCGTTAAACTGTTAATGATACGCTTAATTAAACAATATTGGTATTTAGGTTGGTGGTTCGTTCGCGCGCGTTTCTTTGGCCGCAAAGCACCACTTCAAACTGTGCTTTTCATTACTGACAAGTGCAACTTGAAATGCAAACACTGTTCGGTTTTTGATGTGGTTGGCGGCAAACATCGTGCATTCAACGATATCGTTGCCGATTTGCAATACAGCTACGACTTAGGTAGCCGTTTTCTCGATTTGGAAGGCGGTGAGACGACGTTGTGGAAAGAAGGCGACAAGAACCTGAACGATATCATTGAGGCCGCCAAGCAAATCGGCTTCTTCTCTGTCACTATTACCACCAATGCCCAACAAGACTTCTCTTGGGTTGCGATGGACAGCCTGTGGGTATCGATGGATGGCGTTGGCAAATACCATGAAGCCGTGCGTGGAAAAGGTACTTTTGCCCGTTTGGAGAAGAATATTCAGTTATTCCACGAAAGTCGCAAGTCCAAACATGCGCCGCTGACGGTAAATATGGTGGTTAACAAACTGAATGTGGATGGCTTGGAAGAGGCTATGGAATATGCCAAAACCAATCCTGCTATCGCTCAGATATCCATTAACTTCCATACGCCTTTCCCCGGCACGGAAGAATTGATGTTAGATGATGAACAGAAAGCCAAAGCGTTGGATACCGTTATTCGCTACAAACGCAAGGGTTATCCGATTATGAACAGCTTCTCGGGACTTAAAAAGATGTATCCCAAATACATGCAGACACATAACGTCGGAAGTCTTTGCTGGGTAACAAATTTCGTCTATCCCACAGGTGATCGCGGCTTGTGCGTGGGTATTCAAACCGAACTGCTTAACGGACGCTTATCTTACACGCCGACAGACACTTGCAAGCATTGCGGTTTCTGCATGTCGGGCGAAATGGCGAGTGTATTCCATTTTTGTCCGGATACGCTGTTGGCAGGACTAAAACTGAGAATGTAATGGCGTCAGAAGGCATATATAAAGACCGTGGCTCGAAATTCCTGGCTTTCGCGGAACCTATAGCTAACGAAGAAGAGGCAAAGACCCGCGTGGCATGGTACAAGAAGAAATATCATGATGCGAGACACGTTTGCTATGCCTACCGTTTAGGAGAGAACCTTTGGCGCACCAAGGATGACGGCGAACCGCACGGAACAGCAGGATTGCCTATTCTTCGGGCTATTGACGCCAAGAAATTAGACAATATATTAGTAGTCGTTGTTCGTTATTTCGGCGGCACATTATTAGGCACAGGCGGCCTGATGGTAGCATATCGCGAAGCATCGAAAGACGCATTGGACAAATATGGACAAGTTTAGAGACATACGCGCATATCATACCGCGGGCTTAGTCTATGTGACAGACTATCTCTTCGTTCTGCCCTTTCTGCATCGATTAGTACGCAAGCAGACCAAAGGTCTGAAGTTAGACTATCTGCAATTACCCGGAAAGACGCCCAAAGAGAGCCGCAAAGCCATAGAGCACGATATTCGTCACGGCGCATTCTACATGTCTAACCACCGCGATATCGTGATGGATGCTGCGTTTCTCGGACGGCTTATCATTCCGCGTTACTGCCAACATCCGTATATCGGTATCGGCAATAACCTGTTCGGCAAATGGTGGATAGAGCCGCTTTGTCGCCATCTGCGCACGTTCGTTGTCAAACGCAATGGTACACCGCGCGAACTGATGCAAAGTTCACAATTACTGTCCGAGTACATCCTGCATCTTCGTAAGAAACACAAATCCATCTGGATGGCGCAGCGTGAAGGACGTGCTAAGGACAGTAACGACCGCACACAACCGTCTGTGCTTAAGATGCTTACGCTCTCGGCAGAGACGAATTCCGAAGTGATAGACCAACTCAAAGTGCTCAATATCTGCCCTGTATCGCTCAACTACGAATATGACCCGTGCGACTACCTCAAAGCTGCCGAGATGCAACTCAAACGCGATAATCCCAAATGGCGTAAGTCCAAACGAGACGATATAATATCGATGAAAACGGGTATTTTTGGCTATAAAGGGCACGTCGTCTTCCGCATGACACCGAGTATCAATCCGTGGTTGGATGCCCATCGGGAGGAACTAATCGCGCTACCAAAGAACGATATGCTGCGCTTAATTGCCGAACAAATAGACCAGCAGATATTTTTAGGCTACGAGATGTTCGATCGTGGCACGGAATTTGATGCGTATATCAATAGCCGCATCGCTCTCATCGATATTCCTAATAAAGACGAGGCGTTCCTGCGCGAAAAACTATTAGAAATGTATAGCTTCCCCGTGAAGAATCACGCTGAAGCTGTTGAATGTTTAAAGTTGAACGTTTAGAGATTAGAGAATTATGAAGAAAGCAATTTTTCCCGGGTCCTTTGACCCATTCACCATCGGCCACTACGATATCGTTAAACGCGGACTGAAATTGTTCGATGAAATCGTGATAAGTATTGGTCGCAACAGTACCAAAAAAGAGACCTTCCCCATTCGCGAACGCGAGGAAGCAATACGTAAAATCTTTAAGGACGAACCGCGTATAAGCGTGCAGATATACGATTGTTTGACGGTTGATTTCGCGCGTGAAGTAGGTGCACAATTTATTCTGCGTGGTGTTCGCTGTGTACAAGATTTCGAGTACGAGCGTAACATGGCAGAAGCGAACAAAGAACTCGGTGGAATCGAGACAATCTTGCTGTACACCCGTCCGGAATATGCGCATATCAGTTCTACACTTGTGCGCGATCTCTATTCCTACAACAAAGACGTCAGCGCGTACGTACCCAATAAACTGAAATAATGATAAACAAGAAATACATACTCCTTGCCTTTTGCTCACTACTCCTGTTGCCCGTTTTTGCCCAGCAATCACGCACAAGCCGCATTGAAGAGTCGCTAAGCATTTTCAACGATGTATTGCGCCAACTGGACATGAACTACGTCGATACGCTTAACTACGAGAGTATCACGGAAACAGCCATCAACCAAGCGCTACACAAAGTGGATCCCTACACCGTCTATTATCCGAAGAAGAAAGACGACGATTTGCGTATGTTAACTACCGGAAAGTACGGTGGAATCGGCGCAATCATACAACAACGTGACTCGCAAGTCATCATCGCTAACCCGTATGAAGGCAAGCCGGCACAGCGTAATGATGTGCTTGCAGGAGATATTCTGCTCAAAGTGGATACCACATCCATCAAAAACAAGAAAGTACCGGATGTGAGCCAATTACTGCGCGGAGAACCCCATTCTATCGTCAAACTGGAGTTGGAGCGTAATGGAGACACGATTACGCGTGAGTTCGCGCGTGAAGATATTCACATGGAGCCGGTGGACTACTACACAACGCTTACGGATAGCGCCAACCACACTTTTGGATACATCAGTTTTCGTGAGTTCACAGACGGTTCGGCGGAAGATTTCTCCAAAGCCTTGAACGATTTAGTGGCTAACAAGCATATCGAAGGACTTGTATTCGATTTGCGTAGCAACGGTGGCGGAATCATTGAAGAAGCTATACGTATCGTGAGCCTGTTTGTGCCTAAAGGAACAATGGTTGTTTCCACAAAAGGTAAGATTCGCACCGCCAATAATACCTACGTCACACAAACGGAACCCATCTACCCTGATCTGCCATTGGTTCTTCTTGTAGATAAGAACTCTGCCTCGGCATCGGAAATCGTCAGTGGCGCGTTACAAGACCTCAACAGAGCCACACTTATCGGTCAACGCACGTTTGGCAAAGGTCTTGTGCAGAACCTACGTCCTATTGTGTTTGGCGGACACCTCAAAGTGACCACCAGCAAGTATTATCTGCCTTCAGGACGTTGTATTCAGGCTATTGACTATGCCGAGATGCAACGTGGCAATAAACTCACTAAAGACACTGCAGGAGGTATTCTGCCTGGTATAGTGCTCAATGATTCTGCAAAAGTGGATATCACCTACACGCTCTACACAAAGCACATGTTCTTCGATTACTCCGTGCAATATCGTCGTGAGCACGAGAGCATCGCCAAGCCTGATGAATACGATCTTTCCGACTCCACCATAGCCGATTTCTGCCGCTTCTTAGAGCAACAGAACTTCACCTATGAGACAGAAACCAGCAAGTATTTCACAGAGATGCTTAAGATGGCGGAAATGGAAGATATAGACTCCACTACTCTCGCCCAGTTAAAGGCGATTGAGCCACAACTCAAGCCATCATTCCATGAGGCGATACAGCGTAATCTTGACGAAGTGAAAGAGTATCTCGGAGCAGAACTGATGGAGCGTTATTACTTCCAGAAAGGTCGCACGGCGTATATGCTACGCTTCGACAAAGAACTCAAGCGCGCGGTTCAAGAGCTTTCGTCCAGCGATAAAAACCGTACACACAATTGATGCACCAGAAAACATGCTGGGCCACTAAGCAGTAATCACCTGCTCGCGCCCAAAGCACCACATACAGCACATCGATAAAGAACCAGAAGAACCATTGTTCACGATATGCTAAAATCATCAATATCTGCGCCACCAACGCAGGTATTGTTGTATATGCATCTAAATATGGCTGCGAATCGTCCGTGAAAGTAGCTAACAGATAGCCGGTTAACACCGATACAACAGCAATAGAAGCAACGATTATCACCATCCTTTGCCAGGATATTTTCCGCGTCGGAACGACGTCCATCAGCTCGCTATTATTGGCTTGCAACCGTTTGCGCCAGATGATGATGCCGTATATCTGCGTGATGAAATAGTACACATTGATGCCGATAAGCCCGTACAGCGACTCCGTGTAGCAAATATAGGTATAGGTTAGAATCTGCCCGAAGCCGAAGACATACGTCAGAATACGGCCCTGCGAGCACAAGATCACCGAACAAATGCCTAACATCCCGCAGATTAGCGAGATAACCGATTGTGGCGAGATGATATAGGTAACGATCTGAACCGCTAAACCAACGATAAGAAACGACCACAAGAATATTGTATCACTTCTTTTGACCTGCGACATCTTTGAGTAACTCTTGCGGTTTGCTATCTAATTGTGGCACAGCCATATAGTCAAAATCTTCTTCGAACTCCCACCCTGCGCGCAATGGCAACTTAGACGGGAAATAATACACCGGTTCCGGCTGACGATGCGTTGCCCAATCGCCCGTAGTCCACTTGCCGTCACCATTCTCGTCGATGTACAGACGCAGATAGTACGTATTCGGACCGATATACTCGAATTTCGTTCCTGCCGGTGATGCCGGTAACTCTTTGACGATTTTCTCGCTCTTATCAAGCAGTTGCAAGCGCGCACGCTCGTTGTAATTCGTGAGTTTGACCGTTAATGTCGAGTATTCCTCCAGCGATTTGAGCATCATCTGATGCTTGCCGACATTATTCACTACGCCATACACATCGCGGAAAGCGGCTGAGTCAATACGCAACTCATACTGCATCTCAGGCTTCCACGGAAAGACGATACGATAGCGCAAATATGCCGAATCCACCGGCTCTATTTTGAACTTGAGCGGATGGTAAACGGTGTCAATCTTCTGGAATAAATGCAGACTATCCAACTCCACTTCTTTTACCGGAGTCGGGAAAGTCAGCGTGAAGTCAGCATAGACATCGAACTTACCGCTGGCATTGGAGTTAATAGCCAAAACAGGCGGTTTCTTACGCTTCTCCATCAGCGCTTTGGCTTTCTCGGATATACGCGGTGCACGATAGACGGCGATAACCGTATCTGTCTGTGGCACAAGATTATACAGCGAATCCGACTTCATGTACGTCATCTCCATATACAGACTATCCTGCTTGATAACCACCGAATCGGTGAGCCAGTAGATAATTGAATCCTTGCGCTCGTTGACTTGCAGCAGCGCATACTGTGTCCAATCGACCCAAGCCGAATCGCTCTTGGTCGAATCCACTTCCGATGGACGCAAAGCACGGACAGTAGGCATCGAGTCTTGCGGCGCAGCGAACTGAAGACGGAAGAAATGTTGCTTCTCGCGGAAACAACGCTGGAAATACTGCCTGGTCTTATCTTCCTTGAAGAACCATAGAATCAGGTCATTCGGCTCGAAATAGGTGTACGTATCGTATTTAATAGTATCTACCTCTCGGCGTATCGTCGGCTCAATAACTAACGAATCTCTAACGCCCGTCTCGAGTGTGTCGGTAATAGTTGTCCGAATCGTGTCGGGCACCTCTTTCCACACTGTGTCCGGCTCCACTTCCGTGTGGCAATACGGATGAATAATCTCCTCCGTAAACGCCAATCCTTCGCCCGGCTGATAGACATAGTCGCGGCTCACATCGTCCAGTGCGTAGATGCGATAATCGGCCTCGCGGATATTCTTCACGTAGAAATGTCCGTTAGCATCAGTCTTGCCTACTCGTGTAAACGGTATCTTCGAGAAAGCGGTATCGTCCGTATTCTCATGAATACCGATGATGATGCCAGAAATCGGATTCAAGTCTTCCGCATTGACTATGTAGCCGTTCACCTCGAGCGAATCTATTACATCGCAGGTCGAGAAAGAGAGCGTATATCCTTTTAGGATATTCTTCTCGTGGAAGTCGCCGATAGCGTTGCCGAAATCAATCGTGTAGGTCATGCTGTCTCTGAGCGGTTCCTCGAAAACCAGACTAATCTTCTTTCCCACCGCTTTGACTTCAGGCGGATGTTGTTGGGGAGGCGAAATAAGCACGTTCTTGCTCACATCGTCCAATTGGAGATACTCGTTAAAGACTATCTCCACACGTTTGCCATGATAGTTCAGTGTGCCATTCTCGGGCGTTTCTTTCAGCACTTTTGGCGGTGCTTCATCTTTCGGACCACCTTGCGGCCCGATACCACGGTTGGCACACCCTGCTAACAGCAATAGGCACACTACTATACTATAATGTCTCAAACGTATATCCCTCATTCCGTAATTCTTTTATTACTCGTGGCACAGCGGCCAACATACGCTCGTTGGATTTGAGTGAATCGTGGAAGGCGATGATGCTGCCGTTACGGGCATAACGCGTCACGATTTTCACCATTTCATCGGCAGAATAGTTCTTGTCGTAGTCGTGTGTAAGCACATCCCAGAGGATGATTTTATAGCCCATCGAACGCAGCGTAAGGTTCTGTTTAGGCAGAATACGACCATACGGCGGACGGAACAGTTTCGTGCCACCGAGAATCACGTCCGCTTTCTTGACATTAGCGATATAATCGGCCAGTTTGTACTTCGTACCCTTGATATGGTGGTACGTGTGATTACCCACTTTATGCCCATTGGCCACCACGCGATGATAGATCTGCGGATGTTTGGTCACATTGTCGGCAACCATAAAGAACGTGGCGTGCACTTTCTCCTTCTCCAAGATATCCAACAACTTCGGTGTCACCTCCGGAATCGGACCGTCGTCAAAGGTCAGGTACACCACCTTGCGAGTGGTGTCACCACGCCATATTGCACCCGGATAAATGCGTTGTAACCAGGCTGGTAATTGATATTTTATTCCCATGCTAATGCGCTACCTCCTAATACTGCTGCATCTGCCTCTTTGAGGTCAGAGAACATCACTTTCACTTTATCGCGCCAGATTGGCAGGACATTCTCGTTCAACGCTTTCACAACTGGATCAAGAATCCAGTGTCCGCTCTTGGTCAGACCACCGAACAGGATGATTGCTTCCGGAGCGCTGAACTCGACGAAATCCGACAGTTTGCGACCCAGAATAGTGCCGGTGAAATCGAAGATTTCCTTTGCTACCTCGTCACCTGCTTCGGCTGCATCGAACACGTCCTTCGAGGTGATATTGTCCACATCCAGATTGCGCAGAACGGTTTTCTTCTTGGACTTGGTTACGATCTCTTTTGCCGTACGAGCTACACCCGTTGCCGAGCAGTATGCCTCCAGACAGCCTTTCTTACCGCAGTTGCACGGACGAGCATCGTCGCCGTAAGCAACCATCGTGTGACCGAGTTCGCCGGCGAAACCGTCGTGACCGTAAACTACTTTGCCGTCAATCACGATACCGCTACCAACGCCAGTACCGAGCGTAATCATGATGAAGTCTTTCATGCCCTTTGCTGCGCCGTAAGTCATCTCACCCATTGCCGCTGCATTGGCGTCGTTGGTAATCTTACACGGCAGACCGAACTTCTTCGTAATCAGCTCTGCGAAAGGCACATACGGTCCCCAAGGCAGGTTCATCGCACCTTGAATAACGCCGGTGTAGTAGTTGCCGTTAGGCACACCTGCTCCGAAACCGCGGAACATCTCAAAACCGCCCAACGGTTCAGCGATTTTCTCCGCTTCCGCATACAAAGCATCGATGTAATCGTTGATTTTGGGGTACTGTTGCGTACGAATCGACGTACGTGCTAAAACGTGACCACGAGCATCTACGATGCCTAAAACGCTGTTGGTGCCTCCCATGTCGAGACCAAAAACATAAGGTTTTTCCATAATGCTATAGATTTAAAATTACAATTTGTTCTTCAAAAATACCATAATCCGGCGGTGCAGATGCTCATAGTTACTGCGTTTGCGCAGGAAATGGTTGTCGTCGGGATAAATCTGCATCTCGAACTGTTTACCGGCTTGCACGAGCGCATCGACGTACTGCATCGTGTTCTGTGCGTGCACGTTATCGTCCGCCAGACCGTGCACAATCAGCAGGTCGCCTTGCAGCTGCGATGCCATCTGTTTCAAATCAGCCAGATCATACCCTTTGGCATTCACTTGTGGACGACGCATATACCGTTCGGTATAACCTGTGTCATACAGCCGCCAATCCGTTACAGGAGCAATAGCTACGCCGCATTTAATGATTGAGTCATCATTAATACACATCGTGCGGATAGTTTGATAACCGCCATAACTCCACCCCATTAACGCAATTCGCTCTGCGTCCACATAAGCCAGCGATGCCGCGTAACGAGCAGTAGCGAGTTGGTCTTCTGCTTCTTTTTGACCAAGTCTCATATAAGTCTCATTGCGCCATTTACGGCCACGTGCGTTCGTGCCGCGTCCATCAGAGTTAATAACCACATAGCCTTGCAATGCCAAATAATGTCCGAAACCCTTTCTCCAACGGTTAAGTACGCGTTGACTTCCCGGACCGCTATATTGCATCAGCACACACGGATATTTCTTGTTTGCGTCAAAGTCCGCAGGCAGAATCATCCAAGCGTTAAGTGTATCGCCGCGCTCAGTGGCAAAGGAGAAGTACTTTTTCTCCGGTAGTCCAGATGCTTTCCACTTAGCCAATACCTCATCGTTATTCTTCAAATCCTCGCGCAGTTTGAGACTACTACCCTTAATTTCATACAGTGTGTATTTATTAGGCATTACGTTACTCTCGTAGTTCTCAATCGCCATCGTCAAGTCATTGTTGAAACGGAACGAGTGTATGCCATCGCCGGATGTCAATTGCGTAATTGTGCTTTTTTTCATATCTAAGGCATAGCATTGGCGCGTCATTGGTGTTGGAGCCGCCTGATAATACAGCATTTGGGCTTTCTCATTCACACCGTATATTGCCGTAACGTCGATTCCATCGGGAGTCAAACGTTTTTCCTCACGTCCTAAAGCAGAATACAGATAAGCACTCAGCCAGCCGTCTTTCTCGCTCAATACAACATATCGTCCATCAGTTAGCCATTGCCATTGGTCAAACAACTCATAGTCCACGTAGTACTCGTCGCTGCTCTCCTTATATAAAACACGCGATACCGTAGATTTTGGATTCACCGTATAGATTTCAATCTTGTTCTGGTCACGGTTAACTTTCTCTACCAAAAGTCTCGGTTCCACCGGCTCTTTGTCCTTCTGTTCCGGCATAGTCCAATGTAAACGAGGAATATACCAATTTTCCGTATCGCCGATATCCATCGTTTTGATGGACTTATAATAGATGTCATACACGCACACACTCGCCTTAGCATTGGCGTCACCGGCTTTCGGATAACGTAAAGACTCTAACCGAGGATACTTTCCGCCTAAAAACTCCTGCCAAGCAAAGGAAGGCACCTCTTTTTCGTCCAGACGCACAAAAGCAACTTGTTTACTATCCGGCGAGAAAGCGAACATACATGTAATGCCAAACTCTTCCTCATAGAGCCAATCGGAGATGCCGTTGAAGATATTCTCGCTCTCTTTGCTCGTGGTCAGCGGCACTTCGGTCATATAATCGAGTTTAAAGATATAGAGGTTATTATCCTCTTTAGCATAGACCACATAACGGTTATTGGGCGAAATGACTGCATCGCGAATCGGACCACCACCTATTTGCGTGCGTTGGTTCTTTTTCTTCGTATCCACCACGTAATAATCCGCCACAAACGAGTTGCGATAGATTTGCTGCTTGTTCTCGTATTCCAGACGGAAGCGCGGAGAAACAGCACTCTCATCCTTTGCCCCACTCGATCGTTCTGCCATAATTGAATCCTGCTCATCGGCACTCATCAACGCTGCATTATACACCTTATTCAGTATATTCGTCAGCTCATCTGCGCGGCATGTCAACGCGCATAAAAGCATCAGATATAGCACACAATTCCTCATAATGCTCCAATTTGGCTGCAAAGGTACTAAATATTTAGCATACATGCAAATATTTTGCCAAAATAATACAAAATTTTATGAAATCTCGCTTTTTATTTGCATAAATAAAAAAATAGCAGTACTTTTGCGCGACTTTTTATTGGCACATACAAAACAAACAAAATAATTAACTAAGTTTATGCAACAAATCTTCTTGAAACGTGGTTTGGACATCCCCATGGATGGCGCGGCGGCGAAGACGTTAGGAAGCGTCAATCGTCCTGCGGTGTTCAAGGTTGTACCGGACCATTTCGTCGGCATCACGCCAAAGTTGATGGTGAAAGCCGGTGATCGCGTGAAAGCAGGTAGTGCCCTGTTCCACGACAAGACGTTTGAGACGATGTTGTTCACGTCGCCCGTGTCGGGAACAGTGACGGAGATAGTCCGTGGTGACCGGCGTAAGGTGATGTCGATTAACATCGAGGCGGACGCTCGTTTTGAGTACGAGCAGTTCGATCTTCGCGGAGCCGAAAAAGACGGTGAAATCGTCAAGACTCTGCTGTTGCACACGGGATTATGGTCGTTTATCAAGCAGCGTCCGTACGATTGTATAGCGTTGCCGACCAAGACACCCCGTGCGATTTTTATCTCCTCCTTTGACAGTGCGCCATTGGCGCCGGACTATGAGTTCGTGCTCAAGGGACAGAATGTTCAACTCCAGACAGCCATCAGCCGTTTGAGTCTTATTGCTCCTGTTTATGTAGGTATCCGCAAGGGTGCTGCTGCGACGGATTTCCGCGGTTTGAAGGATTGCACCTTGTTCGAGGTAGCAGGTCCTCATCCTGCAGGCAACGTAGGCGTACAAATCAATCACGTACTGCCCATGGCTAAAGGTGACACGATGTGGACTATTAATGTACAAGATGCAGCTATCATTGGCCGTTTCTTTGTGAACGGCAAGGTAGATATGCTTCGTAAGGTGGTGTTGACGGGTCCTTTGGCTTATGAGCCGCAGTACTACAACGTGCTACCGGGCATGCCTGTGTCGGCAGTGCTGGCAAGTAATGTGATGAAGGGTGTTCCTGCACGTCTGGTAGCAGGTAACGCGCTAAGTGGTCACCAAGTGGCGATGGACGAGATGATTAGTCCGTACGACAACCAGTTCACGGTGCTGGACGAAGGTTCAGAGAACCACGAGTTCATGGGCTGGATGATTCCTCGTTTCAACGATTTCAACGTGTCGAACACGGATCCGGCGAAGATGTTGGATTGCGGTATCATGCGTTGGCTGTTTGGTCCGAAGAAGTACCGCTGGGACGCTCGTCTGAAAGGTGGTCGCCGTGCGATAATCGTGAGCGGCGAGTACGACAAAGTGTTCCCGATGGATATCTATCCGGAGTACCTGATTAAGGCCATGATTGCGGGTAATCTCGACAAGATGGAGCAGTTAGGTGCGAACGAAGTAGCTCCGGAGGACTTTGCGTTGTGTGAATATGTATGTACGTCCAAGATGCCGTTGCAAGCGATTGTGCGTGCTGCCTTGGATAATATGAAGAAGGAGATTGAGTAATGGAAAAGTTCTATCAATTATGGAAGAAGTTCGGTAAGAACTTCGAGCAAGGCGGTAAGCTGTCCTGGTTGAGCAGTTTCTACGACGCCTTTGACACGTTCCTTTTCACTCCCCAGACGACGGCTAAGCGCATAGGCGCGCAGATCCACGACGGTTCGGACAGCAAGCGCACGATGATTATCGTGGTGATGGCGCTTATTCCGGCGATGCTGTTCGGTATGTTCAACGTCGGTTATCAGCACCTGTTGGCAACGGGTCAGTTGGCAGAAGGCATCACGTGCGCATTGTGGTGGAAAGCCTTCGGCTTCGGTCTGCTGGCAGTTCTGCCGTTTATTATTGTGTCGTACGCAGTAGGTCTGGGAATAGAGTTTATTGTGGCGCAGATTAAGCACGAAGAAGTGGCAGAAGGTTTCCTTGTGACCGGCTTCATCATTCCGCTTATTCTGCCGATTAACACGCCGTTATGGCAAGTGGCCATTGCCGTTGCTTTCGCCGTTATCTTCGCTAAGGAAGTGTTCGGCGGCACGGGATATAACATCTTCAACGTGGCACTGATTGCACGTGCGTTCCTATTTTTCGCCTATCCGTCGAGCATGACGGGTGACAAAGCGTTCATCCGCACGGAAGGCACCTGGGGCTGGGACGGTGGTCAGACGCTGGTGGACGGTTTCACCGGTGCTACCCCACTCACTCAGTTGGCAACGACGACCGATGCATCGCTTATGCCGGCAGACTTCTGGACGGCTATGAACGGACTTATTCCGGGCTCTGTAGGTGAGACCTGCGTTTGGGCTATTCTGCTCGGTGCTATCTTGCTGCTCGTGACGGGCGTGGCTTCGTGGAAGACGATGCTGTCGATTCTCGGCACCGCTGCGCTGACTGCTTGGGTCTTCAACACATGGGGTCCCGATACGGCTGTGGCTAATTATCCGTGGTACCTGCAACTGGTGACCGGCGGTCTGCTGTTCGGTGCTGTGTTCATGGCAACCGACCCTGTTACTTCGGCTCGTACGGAGTGCGGTAAGTGGATTTACGGTATCCTCATCGGTTTCATGGTGATCGTCATTCGTATGTTCAACGCCGGTTATCCTGAGGGCATGATGCTCGCCATCCTGCTGGGCAACGCGTTTGCTCCGCTGATTGACTGGTGCGTTGTTCGGGTCAATATTAACAAACGTGCTAAACGTGGCGCGGTTAAATAAGGAGGACGAATTATGAAACTGAATACGAATAGCAATGTCTATACGATAGTCTATGCGACGGTGATGGTTATCATCGTGGCTGTGCTGTTGGCAGTTGTGAACCAGGGACTCAAATCCCGTCAGGACGCTAACCGCCGCCTCGACGTGCAGAAACAGATCCTCACCGCACTCAATGTGGACTACTCGAAAGCCGATCCCGCTGCACTCTATGAGGAGTACGTCAAGGAAGACGAATGGGACGGCAAACCCGTTTATTACGCTACTATCGACGGCGCTAATTACACCGTTCTGCCTCTCAAAGGTCAGGGTCTATGGGGTGGCATCTGGGGCTTTATCGCACTGGAAGATGACCTCAATACCGTTTACGGTATTAACTTCGGCCATGAGTCCGAGACTCCGGGCTTGGGTGGTGAGATAGTAACGGAGAAATTCCGTAGCCGTTTCTTCGGCAAGCACATCAAAGACGGTGAGGGCAATCTGCGCTCTATCGCCGTGCTCAAAGAAGGCAAACGTGCGGAAGAAGGACAAGAGCAAGTCGATGCTTGGGCCGGTGCAACCATCACCTCTACAGGCGTGAACGACATGCTCGCTAACTCGCTCAGCGCGTACGCGGATTTCCTTAATCAGATTCCCGCTGCCGGAGTGGAAGAATTGTTAAACGATAACGAAGAGGAGGAGTAATATGGCACTTAGTAAGAAAACGAAAGAGGCTTTCCTTGGTCCTCTCAATGTCAATAACCCTATTCTCGTGCAGATTCTTGGTATCTGTTCGGCACTCGCCGTAACGGTGCAACTCAAGCCTGCGCTCGTGATGGGTATATCGGTGACTATCATCGTCGCACTGTCGAACGTGGTGGTGTCACTCATCCGTAACTCGATTCCCGCTCGTATCCGTATCATCATCCAACTCGTGGTGGTGGCGGCGCTGGTGACTATCGTGAGCGAAGTGCTCAAGGCTTTTGCTTACGACGTGGCTATGCAGCTGAGCGTGTATCTGGGACTTATTATTACCAACTGTATTCTGATGGGTCGTCTCGAGGCGTTCGCGATGTCGAACAACGTCGTTGACTCATTGCTTGACGGTCTGGGCAACGGATTTGGTTATGCGTGGATTTTGGTTGTTGTGGCCTTTGTGCGCGAACTCTTCGGAGCCGGCACACTGCTTGGCTATCAAATCATTCCTCAGAGCTGGTACGTGGCCAATGGCGGCTTCTACGAGAACTGCGGTATGATGCTCATGCCGGCGATGGCACTCATCCTCGTAGGTTGTATCATCTGGGCGCACCGCGCTATTAACGATAAGGAGGCTAAGTAATGGAACATGCATTAAGTTTATTTGTTCGCTCGATATTCGCGGACAACATGATTTTCGCCTTCTTCCTGGGTATGTGCTCATACCTGGCCGTATCGAAGGACGTAAAGACCGCTGCAGGCCTCGGCGTGGCTGTTGTGTTCGTTCAGACCATCACACTGCCCGTTAACTACCTGCTGCAAGTCTATGTGCTTGACCCGCTTAACCTCGGTTACCTGAGTTTCATTCTCTTCATCGCCGTCATTGCCGCTATCGTGCAACTCGTCGAGATGGTGGTCGAGAAATTCAGCCCGTCGTTGTATAACGCACTGGGTATCTTCCTGCCTCTGATTGCCGTTAACTGCGCCATCATGGGTGGTAGCCTGTTCATGCAACAACGCGTTCTCTTAGACCCCGAAAACGTCAAAGCTATCGCTAATATCGGCGATGCCTTTGCTTTCGCTATCGGTTCCGGTCTGGGATGGATGCTCGCTATCGTTGCACTTGCAGGTATTCGTGAGAAAATGGAGTATAACGATGTTCCGAAGCCCCTGCAAGGTATTGGTATTACCTTTATCACCGTTGGTCTGATGGCCCTTGCCTTCATGTGCTTCAGCGGACTTAATATCTAAGGAGGAACGACTATGAACATTACAGCAATTTTATATGCAGTGTTGGTATTCCTCGTAGTAATACTCCTGCTCGTTGTTATTCTGTTGGTAGCAAAGCGTTATCTGGTTGCCAGCGGCGATGTTAAGGTGACTATCAACGGCGACAAAGTCTATGACATTCCTGCCGGCGGTACCCTACTCGCTTCGCTCAATAACGCCGGTGTACACCTGCCTTCCGCTTGCGGCGGTAAGGGCTCCTGCGGACAGTGCAAATGCCAAGTCCTCGAAGGCGGCGGAGAGATCCTCCCGACCGAGACCGTGCATTTCTCTCGTAAGCAACAGAAAGACCACTGGCGTCTCGGCTGTCAGGTGAAGGTCAAGAACGACCTCAGCCTCAAAATGGACGAGTCTATACTCGGCGTGAAGGAATGGGAATGCACCGTCATCTCCAATAAGAACGTTGCAACCTTTATCAAAGAGTTCAAAGTTGCACTTCCTCCGGGAGAACACATGGACTTCGAACCCGGTTCATACGCCCAGATACGTATTCCTGAATACGATATCGATTACGACCGCGATATGGATAAAGACCTCATCGGCGACCTCTATCTGCCGGCTTGGAAGAACTTCAAACTCTTCACCCTCAAGCAGAAGAACACCGAGGCGACTATCCGTGCTTACTCCATGGCTAACTATCCGGACGAAGGTGATATAATCACCCTGACCGTGCGTATCGCGACCCCGCCGTTCAAACCCAAAGACCAGTGCCCGAACGGACCTGAGTTCCAGGATGTGCCGTGCGGTATAGCTTCCACCTATATCTTCTCGCTCAAACCCGGCGATAAGGTCATGATGTCAGGTCCTTACGGTGAGTTCCACCCTGTTTATGACAGCAAGAAGGAAATGATTTGGGTCGGTGGTGGTGCCGGTATGGCTCCTCTGCGCGCACAAATCATGCACATGCTCAAGACTCGCAACTGCCGCGACCGTGAGATGCACTATTTCTACGGCGCACGTGCTATCGACGAGGTCTTCTTCCTCGAGGACTTCCTGCAACTGGAGAAGGATTATCCCAATTTCCATTTCCACCTCGCCCTCGACCGTCCGGATCCGAAGGCCGACAGCCTGGGTGTCAAGTACACCGCCGGCTTCATCGCTCCTGTCATGGGCGACACATACCTCAAACAGCATGAAGCTCCCGAGGATGTTGAGTACTACCTCTGCGGTCCTCCAATGATGGCCAAGACCGTGTTGGATCTCTTGCATTCATTAGGAGTAAGTGACGAAGACATTAGATTCGATAACTTCGGTTAAAGATACGAAAAAGAACGGCTGTTTGGCCGTTCTTTTTTTTATTATTACACGCTTAGTCAATCCACGGATAGCGGGATTGGAGTTGGTGAAGTTCGGCTTCGGTTTTGATGCGGAAAGCTTCGTCCTCGGGCGAGCCGGGATGCAGTGAGCGATGGTTGCGATTGAGCCAAAGAGCTCGGAGCGTTTCCATCTCGCGCTGGGTATCGGCACTGATGAAAGTGTCCATGAACTGCTGCCAGATATAAGCAATGGCCACAGGACTCGGGTGAAGCATATCGTCCGAATAGAAGCGATAATCGCGTAGCTCGTCAAGGAGAATTTCGTAAGAAGGGAAATATATTGGTGATTGGCGATTGGTGACTTCTGATTTCTGATTTGAAAGGAGTTTCTCCACCGCCAATAGCAATATGGATTTGCTGAGAGTGTTCTCGTGCAAGCCGTCTTTGATGTGACGAATCGGAGAAACGGTGAAGATAAAGCGCTTGGTGCTGTAACGCTCGATGATAGGCAGCCAGAGATCAACAATCTCATCAACGGTCAAGCGGCGACGAATAAAGTCCGCTGCAGGGCGTTTTTGGCAATTGTCAACGACGGCTGACCACTGATTGCTGACGGCTGATAACTTTTTGTCCACATAGACCCACGCAGTACCGAAAGTGATGATTATCACATCCGCATCGGGCGCGACATCGTCGATATGATGCGCAATAGACACGGGATTATAGAGTGTTCCGGTTGGGTTGCATGTCACCTGAAAATAGAACTCGCTCATCTTGTGCGCGATATTGTCACTAAAGCACGAGCCGAGCAGGGCAATCTTGTCCTGATAGCCGATAGTCCACGGCGCTTTGCTGATATCTACTTTTGTTCTAAAGATCATAATTGCCGAATTTTATTCCCAGACGACGAGACTGCGCTGGAGCTGGATACGTTTAGGTTCGCCGCGTTTGCCGGTTACGAAGTAGTGTTGTGCGAGCCGTTCGTCGAACTTCGCAACAAATGCTTCGCGGATACGAGTACATTTCTCGTTGATGGCGTTTTGCGTCGGGTCGCACAGTGCCTGAATACTCTTGTCGATGACGTCGGTCTGTACGCGGTCTGTGAGGCGCATGTAGATGTCTCGCAGCTCGTCTTCGTAATCGGATAGGAACTTGAAAGGAATACCTTCTTCGTGCTTGAGGAACAGAAGGAAAACAGCCTTGGGAAGTGGCGTCATCTCAATCTCCATATTGTGGTAATCGGGGAGCAGAATGCGATAATCGCGCGTAACGACCAAGCGGCTTAGTGTATCCTCTTTCTCGAGCAGTTTGCGCAGAATGAGTTCGTCCACGCCCAGTTCGCGTAGTCGTTCGAGTCGCTCGCGTATCTCGTCCATCATTCGTTGGCGCTCGGCTTCGAAGTCATAGTCCATTTCCAGCGAAACAGGCTCGAGCTCAGCAGAAAAAGCACGTGCTCCGACAGCTTGTTCCAGCATGCATGGTTCATCCATCCGAGCAAGCATCGGTTTCGTAAACTTATCAACTATCCGACGGCGTGCGAGACATTTCGGTTTACGCTCAGCCTTGTGCTCGAGTTCTTGCCACGATGCCTCGATGAGCAGATCCGCTTCGTCCAGACCCGGATAGCGGTAACGCAAGCGATGTAATTGTTCGGTATTCATAGTAAACGCAGTTTTCCGACGGCAAAAATACAAAAAGTTTTTCAATCGTGCAAATATTAGGGTGCGAAAATGGTAATTTTTATGCTTTGCAAGCCTTGTAATCGCAAAACATACTCCTTAATATATATAATTGTAGTACTTTTGCATCGTCAAACGAAAACAAACCGATGTTTAACCCATTAAATTTTTAGCCTTATGAAAACGACAAGCAACAAAACCCAAGTCTTCAATCTTGTTATTCTGGACAAGTCCGGTTCTATGGAAGACATCCGTAAAGAAGCCATTAACGGCTACAACGAGACCCTCGCTACTATTCGTGTGGCGCAAGACAAGCACAAAGACACGCAAGAGCATTTTGTTTCTCTGGCAGCATTCTGCGGCTGTGGTGTACAGATGATCCTTGACAAGAAACCTATTGCCGAGGCCGAGAAGCTGACCGCCAAACAGTACGAACCCTGCTGCTCTACCCCGCTGTTCGATGCCATCGGCTCAACGATTAAGCACCTCAAGGCTGATATAAAGGACATCGAAGATGCCGCTGTGCTCGTGACGATTATCACGGACGGCTACGAGAATGCGTCGAAAGAATGGACCGCTTCGGGTATTAAAACGCTCATTGACGAGTGCAAAGCGGATGGATGGATGTTTGCCTTTATCGGAGCGGGCGAGGATATCACACGCGTGGCATCGACAATCTCTATCACGAACACTGTGGTATGGGAAAAGACAGGTCAAGGCACGAAGAGAATGTTTGCCGAATGTGAGGATGCCAGTTCACGGTTCTTCGACAAGATGGCGGCGCCGTGCTGCTTAGGTGCTTCCGTAGCCGAACGGAAGAAAATGCGGGCCAAGTTCTCGAAGGAGTACTTCACTAAGTGAAGAGTTTAGAGTTTAGAGTTTAGAGTAGAAAAAAATGCAACTCGTGTGAGTTGCATTTTTTTGTTTCGGTTAACTATCGATTAGAAGTAGTAGTTCAACGAGAGTTGGAGACCGAGGTTACGGATACCATAGAGGCAAGCCCATGAACCCGGAGAAACGAGTTTGTTGTACTGTTCTACTTGACCGGTCTTAGCAGAGAAACCTTCGTAAGTGGTGTAGGTTTGGCTTTGCTTCATGAACATAATCGGCGTGAAGGTAGCCACTGCACCAAGAGAGAGGTTTTGAACGAAGAACCACTCAATACCCATATCGGCTTGGATACCGATACCGTGAGTGAAACCAGCGTTCTTGCGCTCTGTTGGACGTCCCCAAGCGATACCCATTCCACCAGGGAAATCGTTATACTGTGTTCCAGCAGGAGCAGCACCGATAACAGTAGTAGGCACTTGGTTAGCAGAAGTAATAGCGTTACCATAGGTGAATTCCATCTTACCACCTGCAAAAGCGTAGAGTAAGTTAACACCTGCAACGAATTTGAGGTTACGCGGACCGGCTGTGTACTCAGCACCTATAGCGAAGTTGGTGGAGTTGATGTCAGCTTTGAGATGGTCAACCACTTTGTTCTCGGAGTTGTTATCGAGTGCGTAAGCGAGGTCGTCGCGTACATACTCGGAGTAGTCGAGGTGGCTACCATTGAAACCGATAGATCCACGGAGAGTCCAGTGCTCAGCCATGCGCCATTTAACGCGGAAGGAAGCAACCGGGTCTTGTGAGAGGATATACATGCTTGCAGGAGTAGCAAACAAACCGTTAGCACCGAAGTAGAAGTCACCAAGATGCGTATTGGGATTCGGCTGAGAAGGCATTTGAGTGGCCAAGGAAGCGATGTTGAAGGTAATACCGATACCAACAGAACCTACTTCAGGAACTTTATTCGTCCACTCTTTTTCAGCCATAAGTACACCGGTAGATACTACCAATGCACCTAAAACTAACATGATACGTTTCATACTAAATTCAATTTAATTACTTTAAACAAATAGATTGAATACTTGTTAGCTTAGTCAATAACGCCAGGGATTTTGAGGTTGGCTTGGCTGGTGAGCTCAACGGGAACCAAAACGAGGTCAATTGCGGTTGTTTGACCTGCAGGTTGATCATCTTTAGTCACTAATGCCTGATACCAAGCGTCGGTAGTCATAAACTTCGTCTCCGTGCCATCCTGATATTGAGCAACGGTAGCTTTCTCCAAGAAAATCTTAACTTGTGCTTTAATTCTATCAACATTTTGACCTACTGCAACCGGCAGTTCCAGGGTGTAGTAACCTTCGCCGTTCGTAGTTGCGCTAAACTCTTGATAGGAATAATTACCATCTTTGTCCTTGGTACCATAAAGGATATCCACTTTTTGATTTTTAACAGCGGATTGCGCATTTTCTTGGAGCATGTCGTCTTTCTCTTTCCAAGTACGCATGGTTACGAAACCGGCAACTGTAATTTTACCGTTCAGGTTTTCCAGCTCAAGAGCTGTGGGTTCTTTTTCGCATGAAGCGAACATAGATGCTACTGCGATAACTGCAGCAAAAATGAAAGTTTTTTTCATTGTTTTTTGTTGTTTTAAAAATTAATAAATATTGTTATTAACTTTTGAGACCGACGCTGTTTTGGGACGTCTCGCTCAATAGTTTTTTACTCATTGTTTCCAATTTGGGCGCAAAAATACAACATTTTTTTAATATATGCAAGAAAAATCGTAAAAAATTTTGCACAATTCAAAAAAAAGTAGTACTTTTGCAGCCAGATTTTGAAATTAGTAACAAAAAATAACTCCGATATGAAAAAACTTCTCCTTTTGGCAATGTCGCTGATTTGCGGCCTTGCAAGTATGCAGAAAGCATCTGCAGCAGAATTGTATGGTTGGCTGAATACCAAGACCAACGGCGAAATATGGCTCCAGATTTGCTACGACGACAACAGAGCCAGTCATAACGGTTCAACCGCTTGGTGGGACGATTTCAACAGCAGCGCAAGTCAAATCACGGCGATTATTATCAACGAGTCAGTGGCTAAAGCACGGCCAACATCCGGTGACAATTTTTTTAAGGGCTTTTATAAAGCAGAATATATTAAAGGCCTATCGAATCTCAATACCTCCGAAATGGTTAGCATGAATGATATGTTCTATTATTGCGCCGCACTCACATCCCTTGAAATTTATAGATTTAATACGGAAAAAGTCCAATCTATGTCTTATATGTTTGGCAATTGTTGGGCATTGGAAACACTTGAGTTGCCCCAGTCCTTTGGTTCGGATTCGAAAACAACGGACATGAGTGGTCTGTTCTATGCATGCAGGGCACTAACAGAGATTACAGGGAATACATGGTTCAACACGTCGAGTGTGACCGACATGTCGTATATGTTCTTTGGTTGCAAGAGTTGGGATATGTCTTCATTTGCATCCGATTTGGATACGTATAATGTAACCAACATGTCTCACATGTTCTGGAACTGCAAGGCACTAACCAGCCTCAACCTTAAGAAGAATGGATGTTATTGGGATAAATCAAAATTGACCAATGTATATTGCATGTTCCAAGACTGTTCGAATTTGACGACTATCTATTGCGATGAGGACTGGAGCCAGTTGGCTATCACTTCCGGCAGTGACATGTTCGATGGCTGCACAAGTCTAAAAGGCGGAGCCGGCACTACGTACAGTTCGATTAAGACCGGTTTGTATATGGCACACCCCGATAACGAAGGCGTTCCGGGCTATTTCACAGGAGAATTGGACTATAGTGACTGTCTGTACTACGTGGTCATCGGAACGACTTTTAATCTCCGTTACGACAAAGAGTTAACCATTCGCGGCGGCAAAACCAATATCTGGAACTTGAGTGCCGCAGAGGCAGATAAAATAACGGCCGTTAAGATAGAACCGGCTGTCAAGAATGCGCATATAACTTCCACCTCTATGTGGTTTGGTGCTATGCCGAATCTGACTACCGTTGAGGGATTAGAGAATATCGACTGGAGCAACGTTACTAATGCGTCCTATATGTTCGCCGATGACGTCAAACTGCCGTCAATTGATTTGCGCAATGTGAGCTTGACCGGCAAGAATTGCGAAGGTATGTTCTCTAATTGTTCCGCACTCACAACCATATACTCTGACGACGATTACACCTCTACCCTCGAGTCATCTACCGGTATGTTCTACGGCTGTTCGTCACTCAAAGGTCACAGAAACACAGCCTATTCGTCTTCTCATACGGACGCTTCCTATGCCCGTCCCGATGGCGGATCTGCTGCTCCGGGATACTTCACCGGCGTGACCAAAGACATGTATTCCTTACTCGACGGCACGACACTGACTATCTACTACAACGACCAGTGCGACACCAAGGGCGGCGACCTCTATTGGTACTCCACGAACGCCGGTAGTTATAGAGATGTGGTCACAAAAGTCGTCTTTGACGCTTCGATGGATTCGTATCACCCGACTTCAATGAAACAATGGTTCTCCGGCTATAAGCTACTGAAAGAGATTGTGAGTATCGAGTATTTGCACACGGACCAAGTAACCGATATGTCCGAGACCTTTGCCAACTGCGAAGTGCTGAAGACAATCGATGTTTCCAACTTCATGACGACGAAAGTAAAGTCCATGGACGGCATGTTTATGGGCTGCAAAGCGATGGAGGTAATTGACGTGAATAACTTCTTTGATTTCAAGGATATTTCCGCAAATGCCATCAAGCGCACCTCACAGATGTTCGCTTCCTGCGACAGACTTAGAACCATCTATTGCATTAACGATTGGACGACACTGGGAGTAACGAGCTCCGCAAATATGTTCCTCGACTCGAAGTCTCTTCGCGGTGGCACGAGCACCAAATACGACGCGGCACACGTAGATATCGAGTACGCCCGTTTGGAAGTGGGAATTAAGTACCCCGGCTACTTCACCCGCAAGCCGACAGCTATTGATCAGGTGACGCAATCATCGGCCATCTATGGCAAGAAAACGATTATCAACGGTCAACTACTTATCGAGCGCGACGGCAAATTCTATAACGTCTCCGGTGCAAGAGTACGATAAGAGTGGAAAGTTAAAAGTTAAAAGACAAAAGACAAAAAAAAGCGGGTTAGAAGCCCGCTTTTTTAGTAATCTCGGGCTGGTAAGCTGCGTCGCCCAGGGAAGATGGTGATGATATAGTAAATATTCCTTATTTTACTCTTGCACCTTGGGCGTTGAAGAGGTGACCGTTATGCTCGATGAAGAGAACACCATCTTTAATCAATTTATGATGGATGGCCGATGGAAGATTTGTTTGGTCTATGTTGGCGGGAGTGTCGTTCTCGGAAGTGATGATGATCTGCTTGGTCATGCAGGTGCCGGGCTCGCCTTCTTTACCTTGTTCTGCGCAATCAATACCGTACTCACACTCGTGACCGACAATGAAAGTGATATCCTCCGTATTACCGATCCAGAAGAGTTTATATTCGCGGAAAGAGTCCGTTGGGTCTTTACCTAAATAGGGCGTTCCCATCGCACCGGAAGAAGGCGTGAGCTGCGCCAGTTTATAGTGTCCATTACCGCCGATGACGAAGGTGATAGCTGAAATCTTACCACCTTTCAGACTCTCTATACGCAGAGTGTTGTCGGCATAAAGACGGTAGAGTAAGCCTGCCTTACTATCCTCGCCGAAAGTAGGTCCTGTCACGCCGTCTGCTTTGTCGCTGGTGAATCGGAATAGACCGTCCGGTGTGGTGAAGTCAGACGATGGGATTTGGGACTTGTAATTGGGGAACACGTCGCTCCAGACGTACGAATGCTCCGCTGCACTGAGTTGAACAGCAACGAGCAGGGATAGAATAGTTGATGTGATTTGTTTCATGGCTCTTACATTTTGCGTGCAAAATTACTGCTTATTTTTGACATATTTACTTGGATAATTGGTTATATAGTTCCAAGCCCTTGGCTGTGAGTTTGTAAGCCTGTTCGGGTTTGTTAGGTGACGCAGGAAATGCGAAATTGATATAGCCTAGAGCGAAAGTAGGTTTGAGATAATTATCAATAAAAGATTTGCGGCTTTTTTGTTTGAGTCCCAATTCTGCTAAAATCTGTCGTCTTGGAAGCGATTGTTTGCCAATAGCGTGCACCAATTTCTGCACTCGCTTGTCAATTTCGATTATAGGAGCAGGATGTGACACTTGAGGTTGTTGTGGTTGCTCTTGTGAGAGTAGTGGCGGAGTTATTTGCGGGCAGGAAGGACCGTTCTCTTTGTCGGTCAATTCGTCTGTATCCAGGATGATTGTAACGGGGCCGTCATTAATAAAATCCACTTTCATATCAGCACCGAATTGTCCTGTCTCGACATGTATATGGAAGTCGTCCTGAAGTGTTCTATTGAGATAGTAGTAGAGTGACACAGCAGCATCCGGTCGAGCAGCATTGATGAAGGACGGCCGATTACCTTTGCGGCAATCGGCATAAAGTGTGAACTGCGAGATGCTCAGTATAGAACCGCCGACATCGTTAAGGGCTAGATTCATTTTGCCGGCATCATCTTCAAAGACTCGTAAGTTAGCAATCTTTCTTGCCATCCAATCTGCATCGGCACGTTTATCAGTAGCGGCTATACCCACGAGGAGCACGAAGCCATTGTTTATTTTTCCGCAGATGGTGCCGTTTATGCGCACTTCTGCTCGGCTACAACGTTGAACAACAACTCTCATATTGAAAATTTTGTGCAAAGGTACAATAAAATTTTGACGTACGCAAGGGTTGTATAAAAAAAATGAAAAAAATCAACAAAATTTATACAAGGTGTATGTAGGATTAGCTTGTATAAAAAATATGGATGGAAATTTATACAAGCTGATAGGTATGTGGTTGATAGATAGGTTGTTACGAGGTGGGTTGTATAAAAATGAAAGAGAAAATTTATACAAGGTAATATGTATGTTGGTGGATGATAGTAAGTTACAGTGTGACTTGTATAAAAAATGTAAAAGAAATTTATACAAGGTGATGCGTATGTTGGTTGATGAAGATAGAGAAGTTGAGTGATGTAGCATGTATTTATTTTGAATAACCATAAGTGGCAAATGGACGAAAAAAGAGCGAGGCGTGAGCCCCACTCTGAATGTTTACACAACGGAATAATCCTTATTGTGTATATCCTTCAAATTGTGGTGCAAAGGTAGTGCTTTTTTTTGAAACGTGCAAATTTTTTATACTTTTTTTTGTGTATTTGGCAAAAAAACAGTAATTTTGCAGCGAGAATTGATCTTTGACATCCTGAAAATGGGTATAATCGATAAAGTCCTAAGACAACAATCCTATGTCGTAAAGCATCCACGCAACTACGACAAAACACCACTAACCGCAGGCGAACGCAAGAATGTAGAATCTTTCAAACAAGCGCTTACCCAATTCCAACTCGACAAACAAGACCCCGAGCGAATGGCTTATTGGACAGCACGTTACAAAGCCCAGCTGGAGAACGGAGATCCCGAAGCACCCATCGACAAAGAAACCGGCAAACACCGCATCTACGCCCGCCTCGACAACTTCATCCGTGCCATGCTCCAACTCCAATTCCGCAATCAGTAACTGCCCTTCCATCCGCCAACTTTGGCGGATTCCCCATCCTTCGTTATAACGTTATAACGATATAACAGTATAACGTCACCAAAAAACGCCTCCTTCCCCTACTTTTTCACCTCTTTTTGCATAATTCTTCATTTTTAATTTTGAACTACCAAAAATTTGTTGTACCTTTGCACCCTAAATTGGATACCATGCACAATTCAAAGAAAATCAACTACATCCTCTCGCATTGGAGAACACTCTTGTGGTCAACGGTCCGCGACACCTTGTCTTGGCTATTCGTCGCTGTTACTCTGATTGGGTCTCTTATCGCTTTCCTGCCGAACGATGAGGTGGATTGGCTGCGAAATGCCATATCGTTTAGTGTATGCCACCTTTGGCTAATCATCTTAGCTCTTTTGCTGACCATTCTGATTGCCATGCTCGTAAACTGGCCGCATACCAAAGCCGTGTATAAAGATAAAAACACCGACATCCACGTCATAATCGAATGCTGCGACATATTCCATCAAAACGGCTTAAAGGTGATTCACGTGGTTGATACCTTCGACACAGAACTTGACCGCATCATCAGCCCGCGTACGCTGCATGGCGCATTCCTTCAGTATTGTGCCGACAAACACGTGGATATCGATGCCATATTGGATAAGGAGTTGATAGCCAATAAACCTTTGAGTACGGATGACAAACTGCCCGGCAGAACCAATCAATATCCCTTGGGAACCGTCTGCCCTGTAGAGATTCAAAACGACCGTTTCTGCTGTGTCGCGTTCACGCATCTCAAACCCAATGGCACGATTGCTATTACCAAAGACGAATATGTCCGATGCCTAAAAAAAATGTGGCGCAATCTCGCTGCCGCACGAAATAGAAGTAAAGTCATCAACGTCGCCGTTATGGGCAATCGCTTCGTGGACCTGCCGGCGGAATTCTCAACAGAGCAGAAAATCGACTTGATGATACAAACCTTCTTTGCTATGGCACGCGAAAAAGCCTGCTGCCGCACACTGCGCATCTGTATCCATCCCGACAACGTCACCGATATCGACTTTGCAGCATATCCCACTATTATCGCACACTTGGCTAAAAGACCTATCATCTAACCTATGGCTGAACGACAAGAATTTAAATATTTCGCGTTTATCAGTTTCCAAAATGCCGATGCAAAAGAAGCGGTGCGCTTGCAGCACGCCATAGAGAACTATCGCCTACCCGCTGTCCTTTGTCGACAGGACTCCTCTATTCCCAAACGCATCAAACCGCTCTATTGCTATCTCAACGACATGCACTCCGGCGAAGAGTTAATGCAAGAACTCAAAAGCCGAATGGAAAATTCGCGATACCTCATCGTCGTATGCTCACCCAACGCAGCCAAATCGAACTTTATCAATAGCGGTATCGACTACTTCATCTCCTTAGGACGCAGAGATAGCATCATCCCAATCATCGTGGATGGCGTACCGTATAGCAATAATCCGGACACAGAATGCTTCCCGGAAGCCTTGCGACGAAACTTCCCGAAACACTCCGATCCGCTAAAAGACCATTCTATCTTAGGCGTCAACACTCGGGAAGCCGGCATCAAATCACGCCGGAAGGCCTATGACCGCGCCATGCTCATGGTCGTAGCGCGAATGCTGCAACTCGATTTCGAAGGACTACTGATTAGAGACCAACAACGCAGACGCAAACGCCATGTAGCCACAGCATTATCCTTGTTCTTTGTTCTTTTATCCTTATTCCTTACAGGGTGGCTCTCACAAACCGTGAATGTCCAAATACAAATGGCCGAAGCAACACCCCATAATACTGCCCTGCCCGATTGCAGAAATATCGTCCTAAGCCTCTATCTCGACAATGAGCAGAAAAACGACACACTGCCCGCATTGAATTGCATATCGGTTTTTCGCAATATCCCGCCTCGCTTCATCGGTAAACCGGTGAGAATAACCGCCACGGCACAAGGATACCTACCCTTAGATACCACCCTCACCCTCCAAAAAAATCTCGCACTACCTATTCGTCGGGATGCCAATCTTTATGGACATGTACATTTCCGCCTGGTTGGACTACAACAACCCAATCGCGCCAATATACAAATTGCTAACTTCAAAACAAATAGTGATGCCAATGGAGTCGTGGAACTGAATATCCCCATTGAGCAACAACAAACCAACTATCCGGTATCTATTAACAACCATATAGACACGCTTTATATGCCGTGCGGAGAAGATGCCGTCATCGTTATAGAATGAAAAAACTATACCTCATATTAGTTTTAACTCTTACCTCTCTCGTCACCATGGCGGTAACGCAGGAAGGCATCGTGCGTACTATTGCACGCAAAAACACTCCCGGCACCCCCGTTGACGGAGTCATCATCCGCGTGAGAGGATCTCACAATGCCGTGCAAAGCCGTACAAATGGAGACTTCTCCCTCTTGCTCTATAACATGAACAATGGCGACCCATATACGCTCGCAAGTATTACTAAATCCGGATACGAACCTGCCGAACAGGAACTAATCGGCAAAAACATACCCTGTTCCGATAAAGTCCCTTTGGAAATTCTGCTCGTTAGCCGAATACAACTAATGCAGGAAAAGGAAGCTATTGCCGCCAAAGCACGCGAAAACGTCGAAATATACTACCAAAATCGCTTGGCTGATCTGGAAAACCTGCTGGCGGAAAAATTGCTGACCGAACAAGAATTTACGCAGCGACTCGAAAAACTTGAAAACCAGTACGAACAGTTTGAACCGCTATTGCAAACCATGTCGGACAAACTGGCGCGTACTGATTACCAAAAACTCGACTCACTGACTGCGTTAATCCAAACTGCTATCGAATCCGGAAATCCCGAAGAGGCAGAACGACTCGTGCGCGAAAAAGGAAATCTCGAAGCACGAGAAAAAGCCATCCGAGAACAAGAACAGCAAATCGCCAAAGCACAACAAGTCCTTGATGAATCAGCGGCCAAATTGGACCAACAACGCGCTCTAACTGCCCAGCAGAAAAAAGAACTCGCCGAGGATTATTACCGCTTGTATGCTGCATTCTTATCCCGTTTCAAGAATGATAGTGCCTGTTTCTATATCTGCAAACGTGCCGCGCTGGATACGACCAACGTGGACTACCAACTCCAAGCCGGACAATTCGTGCGGGACATCATAGCGGATAAACAGACTGCCAAAACTTATTTCGAACGCGCCTACCGTATCTGTGAATCGCAATACAACGAACTCAGCGGACAACTGGCTACTACCACCTGTGAACTCGGATTACTCGCCAAACAACAAGGCAAACTTGATGAAGCACTCATTTGGTACCAGCGTTCGCTGTCTATCCGCGAAAAAATACGTGGCAAAAACTCACCTGCCGTAGCCGAACTATTGAATAACTTAGGCGAACTATACCGCGCAAAGAAGGATTTGAAGAATACAATGGACTGCCACAAACGCGCACTCAAAATCCGCGAGAAGCATTTTGCTGCCAATAGCCTCCAAGTCGCTGAAAGCAAAAACAACATCGCCGGTGTATATGCCCAGCAAAAACAATGGGCCAAAGCCGAAGCCCTATACAAACAGGTTCAGTCCGTCTATGCCGCCAACGACCAAACTCCCAAACGCCGCATTGCAGATAACCTCACCAACCTCGCCGTCGTCGCCTATATGCAAAACCGCTTCGACGAAGCCCTCCTCAACATAGACCGAGCCTATACCATCTACACCCAAGTCCTCGGCACCAAACACCCACAAACACTCCAAGCACATTCTATACTCAAATTAGTAGAAGATAAACACAAAAATAAATAATACTATGAAGAAACTTTACTGTGTTATTACTATTCTATGCGTCACACTGACAGCAAGTGCCTACGACTTCACCGCTCTGGATGTCAATGGAAACACTATCTATTACACTAAAATTGGCGGTGATAGCGTTGAAGTTGCTTACAAAGGCTTAAAGGCATATTCAGGAAATGTGATAGTACCTGAAACCGTTTACGATGGCTCAGATATTTATCGTGTAACTGCAATTGGAGAGAAGGCTTTTCAGGAATGCTCCACGTTGCAGACCATTACTCTCCCCAATAGCATTAAAAGTATAGGATATTATGCGTTTGCATGGTGCAGTGCATTAAAATCAATAGAGTTTCCTGAAGGTCTAACCACAATTGGCAAGGAAGCATTTTATTATTGTAATCATATAGAGTCTATCTCATTCTCGAAAACAGTGGAAACTATTGGGAGTTTTGCATTTAGACGATGTAGCGCGGTCACAAAAATATCCGTAGCAGAAGGGAACCCAAAATATGATAGTCGGAACAATTGTAATGCACTGATTGAAACAGCAACAAATAAATTAATACTCGGATGTAGCAAAACAACCATTCCCAATGACATTAAAAGAATTGACGATTATGCTTTTATTGAATGTTGGGAGTTAACATTCATCACTATTCCTAGTTCTGTTACATCTATTGGACAAGGGGCTTTCCATGATTGTTATAAGGTCACATCAATATCACTCTCGGAAGGACTGGAGACTATAGAGAACTCTGTATTTAGCGGATGTAAAATATCTTCTGTGAATTTGCCATCAACTGTTACGTCTCTAGGGGCCCTATCTTTTGGGAATTGCCGTCAGTTGGAATCTTTATACTTCTCAGAGAATATTAAATCAATTGCTAATACTGCTTTTAGGAATTGCCCAAAACTAACTTCTATTGAGGTCGCAATTAATAATCCATCTTATGATAGTCGGAACAATTGTAATGCACTGATTGAAACAGCAACAAATAAATTAATACTCGGATGTAAAAGCTCTACAATTCCAGCTACAGTCACAGCCATTGATACTTATGCTTTTGAACAAAGCGAGCTTGTTTCTGTCAGTATTCCTAATGGCGTTACGAGTATTGGCTCAAATGCCTTTTATTCGTGTCCATACTTGGCCAATATTATAGTCGAAGAAGGAAACCCAAAATATGATAGTCGGAACAATTGTAATGCACTGATTGAAACAGCAACAAACACACTCTTGCTCGGAAGTTCAAACGCCACACATATTCCTAATGGTATTACTACGATTGCTGATGGTGCTTATTACTATAGAAGTGAGTTACCGTATGTTTCCATCCCTAAAACGGTAACGAAAATAGGGAAACAGGCATTCTGGCTATGTAATAAGATGGACACGATGATTTGCTGGGCAACGACGCCTCCAACACTCGGGAAAGACCTTTTATCAAAACAAACAATTTTATGTGTACCGCACGATTATATAGATGAATATAAGGCCATTAGTGATTATACAAATTATTTCACAGAGATTATAGGCTTCTCAGAAGTTACAGATACCACTGCGACGACGGCTACTATTCGTTGGTTGGCGGCAAGTGAAGTGCAGAGGTACACCTTTAGTATCTATACATCTGACACCCTATATGCGCAATACATTGTAGATGGTGAAGGAAACTTAACTACTTCCATCCATTTATCGCCATATATTCCACTGCAAAAAATGGACACCACCGTCTCCACTTCGGAATACTTCGTCCTAACTATATCGGAATTATCCGCCTCCACCAATTACACCTACACCATCAACGGTAGCAACACCGACAATGAGGTCGTTTATCACGAAGAAGGCACCTTCCGTACTGAAGATGAACAACAACTCCCCTCTTCCATCGAAGTCCCAACGGTAAATGGTAAATGCCAAAATGATAAAATAATCAAAGGCGGTCAACTTCTCATTAAGCACAATAATCACCTCTATAACATCACCGGCATCCGAGTCGAATAAACCTATGAAACGATTTCACACATTATTATTTATTATAGCATGTGCTCCTAGTTATATCTTTGCATACGATTTCTCGGCAACTCCAGGTAATCCGAAACCAGCACAAAGCGTGTTGTGTATATCTTTCAAATTTGTAATCGATAAAGTCCTAAGACAACCGGAAAAGACGCGGGTAAATACGCCGGAGGGTTGTGTATATCTTTCAAATTTGTAATCGATAAAGTCCTAAGACAACAGTGGACGTGCGCAAATTCTTGCGCTGGGCGTTGTGTATATCTTTCAAGTTTGTAATCGCTATAGTCCTCAGGCGATTAGGCTGCGATTCCAAAATGATCCTCCACGCACGTTCGTAATGCGAACGTAATGCGAACGATAAAGAAAGCACTTCGTCAGGAACGAGGTGCTTTCTTATGTGTAAATATGTGTCTTTTGCCATGTGGCAAAAAGGTTGTACCTTTGCAGAAAAATTTAATATCCTATAATCCAGACAATTAAAGGAGTAAACACTACACAAACCAGAATAATTATAATGCCGAGTCCCCAGCCGCATTGAGTTGCATCCATAAATTTACGACCGGCATATATGCATGCTACCAAATATGCGATTGCCAATATGAGATACAAAGCTGTCATACTTCTTTAATTTTCCGCAAAGGTACAATAAATTTCCGATATACGCAAATTTTTTGACAAAAAAATGCAAAAAATCTTACTTTTTATACTAAAATGGCAAAATTAACAGACGACTCTGTCCTTTGCTTGATTAATGATGTTTCGATTGGCGAGGCTAAACCATCCGTAGAAAGAATACGCATCCTATTATTTCATTTAATTACGTGATAGGTTATTCCGGAATTAGATTCCGGGTAAAAGAAGAAAGAGTGCTTATCTCCTCGGCCATGGAGTTGAGGGCAATGCAGTCTGCGCGTGAGACGTGGCGTTTGGTGGGGTCGTAGTCCCACAGGCTGAGGATGAGTACGCGACCGGCGGCGACAGCGTCAAAGAGGCTGTCTTGCGGTTTGTAGTAGTCGCGGAAACCGTTGTCGGCGAGGTAGATAAAAGGAAGTCCTTCTTTTAGTAACTCCGCCATCACCATTTGCTCGTACTTACTGATAAACGGTGACACCATCACCACTCCTTTTCTCGCCTCTAAAACACATTTACTCATGTAGTCGCGCAGCTCCTTATCGTCGCCATGTTTCTCGGCGTTCTCTATCCACGTTCCTCGTGTATGTACAGGCATATACTGTGCTCGTTGGAGCAAATCAGCACAACCAACGCCTTTGTATATCCGCCCCGCAATCTCTATATTATCCTGTACCCAGAACAACTCGGGCATCAAGCGCTTGGTTGCGAGGCGCTGGGGATTGAGGTCAATATAGCGGATGGTGGTGGGGAGCTGGTCTTTATGCCCCATAGGACGGAGGAAAGGCATCTCAGTGAAAATCGGCGGCAAGGTATCGTAGGTGTCTGAGCCTATCTCATCCCGTAGATTTTCCATGATGGAGGCTATTTTCTTGTTTTCTCCCGAATTGAATTCGGGAATAAGAGAAGAAAGGTAGGAATAGGCTCGACCGGCTTTCTTGGCCATTTGCCAGAAGCCGCGCAGGGCAGACTGGATACCGCGAGGCATCGCCTTGCGCACATACCAGACCGCGTGTAGATGGTCGGGCATGAGGCAATAATGGAGGATTTGTATTTCCGGATAGAAAGAGGGCAGGTGGTTCTTCTGTATATCCAACAGAGTGCGACCTAAAGGAAGGACATCTACGCGTGCCAGTTTGGGGTCTTGGTCAGGGATGACTAACTCTCCCAACAACGGCTCGCGAGACGGTATCGTCAATGTGACATGATATAATCCGGCACCTTTCCAGGCTTTGCCACGTTCTTGTGGTTTCCATATGTCGTGTTCGTTGGGCATTTTTTATAAGGGCGGGCAATTCAATTGCCCTGGAAAAGAAGAAAGAATTATTTTGTCAATTGTTGGTAGAGTTTGAAGAGTTCTGCGACGCAGGCGGGTTCGGACATGGAGATGGGGAAGCCGTAAGCGGCCATGACGGCGCGGTCGTTGTCTTGGTGGGCTTTGTTCAGTTCAGGAGTCAATGTTACATCGTCATAAAGGTCGGCAAGACTGCAATTCGGATATTTAGCACGGATATCAAGGATGGCTTGCGCTGTTTGCTCTATGCGAGCACGTTGCTCGTCTGTCGGTGTTGGCCATGGGAAATTGTTATAGACAATATTAGCGGAATATCTATATCGCATTTCTAAACGTCCACACACAACTCTCATCCAAGCATTGTGGACATTACTTGTCAGCACACCAAAATGGAATAGCGTTGCGTCTGGCACAAATTGCACAGCATTGTTAGGAATAACAATTTTATCTACATATCCAATAGGAATATATCTGCGTTTTTCTGATGAAGTCGCAGGGATAAGCAAGTAATTACTTTGTGGCTCTTTAACCTCCATAAATAGTGTTGGAGTATCAGCACATCTACGTGTAGCCTCTTTCACACTTGCTAAACGGAATTCACGCACACCCTCAATACGGCGTATCACTTCTGAAGATGAACGCAAAATGTTTGGAGGGCAATTAACCAACCATAGGCAGTAACGCTTTTTATTGTTGATAAAATCATCGCCACTTGTGAAAGGCCGGACATAAGGTTCAAATTGCGGTGATTTAGTTAGTAAATCATCCTTTTCTTCCTCAGAAAGTATTAAGAATCCTCCTTCTACGGGTTTCCCTCCACTACTCATTTCTGGCACATTGCAAAGTGCCTTAGAACGGCTTTCTATCCATGTGGTAGGTGCATCAATAAGATATGGATTGATATTAACGGCATTGATGGATTGAAAGTTGGAAAGGTAGATTGTCTTTCCCGAATTCGATTCGGAGCTAACAGACGAAGAAAAACCAATAATGACGGGTTTATGGGTCAAAATGCAGGCTGCGATAGGCCCGCATCGCCTATTTTATAAGGGCAGAGAGGTGGTTGAAAGTTTTCAGCACTAAAATCGACATCAAAAATTGCTCTATGGGTCACTTTGCAGGCTGAAAACTTGCCT
>JAFSPA010000010.1 GCA_017443145.1 Paludibacteraceae bacterium | reverse complement strand
GTGTTAGGCCTGTCGCTAGCGTTCATCCTGAGCCAGGATCAAACTCTTCGTTGTAAAAAGAAAATTATTGTTTAGCTCAGAATAATCGATTTATCAGATATCGTACTCTTGACAGGGACTTAAAATCCCAATTACTTGGGATTACTATTCTTGGCTGACGCCTCGATTAGATATCCCAAATTACTTGGGATCACTATTCTTGGCTGACGCCTCGATTAGATATCCCAATTTTTCTTGTACTACATCTATTGTTTTTCAATCTCTCAAAGACCGTTTTTTTGGTCTGCGCTATTTTTTGGCGCGAAACCGGCTGCAAAAGTACTGCTTTTTTTTGGACTGCCAAAATTATTATGTCATTTTATGCATTTTTTTTCCCTTTTTCCTTATTTTGCAACTTCGAAGTAGCAAAACACACCTCCCACGCGCGCGCGCACATACGCAGGTACATGATATTAATAAGGAAAGAGGGTGAAAATGGGAGGTGAAAGGAAAAAAGTGAAAGGTGACAGGTGAAAGGCGAGAGGTGAGAGATGAGAGATCAGAGGCGACAGGAGAGAAGTCGTAAATCGAACGATTTTGGGCATTTTTTGTCGATTTTTTGTGAACATCGTGGAGAGCAGGCTCAGTTGTCGGTCTACAGGCGGTTTACGGGAGGTCGACTGTCATTCTGCCGTCGGGCGACCGTCGGGCGACCGTCGGGGGACCGTCGGAGAGAGACGGAGGCTAAAAGTGGGGGGAAAAGGGAAAACAAAAATAATGGAATATGGCAGGAAAATAGAGGAATGAATAAGAAGACAAAGAGGTATATGTAAGAAAATAAGTGGAATGTGGAAGGAAAAGGAAGAAATGAGTAAGGAAATAATGGAATGTGGAAGGAAAAGGAAGAAATGAGTAAGGAAATAAGTGGAATGTGGAAGGAAAATAGAGGAATGAGTAAGGAAAATAATGGAATGTGGAAGGAAAATGAGGAATAGGTAAGAAGACAGAGAGGAATGGGTAAGGTATTTTATGAGGTTAGAGGTTGGGGGTTAGAGGTTGGGGGTTAGGGGTTAGGGGTTAGAGGTTAAAGAACAACGGCTCACGGTGTTGAGCCGTGGGCCGTTGTGCAGTTTACGGATGGTAAATAGGAGCGTGTCCGGGTTCCGGAGCTGTTGGAGAACCAAGTCCAATTTGCATCAGCCCCCACTTCGGTTCTAATTGTGCCACATCTGTTTGCGGCTGCTTATACAGATTTTTCTTAGCCATAATGGCACGATTAACTTCGTTTTTCATAATTCAAAAATTATCAGTAGTCAATAATCAGTTATCCGTTTAGCGTAGCATTTTACCTGTTACGTCGTAGAGTTTTTCTCCTTGGAGGATATAAACGTGGTCGTTGATGATGATCTTTTGTACGCTATTTGCGCCATTGCTTACACCACCCTGCTCTACGCCGGTTGTTACTTGCGGAGCTTTCATGCGGAGGATGAGTCCATAGTTATTGGTCTCACCGGCTTTGAGCTCGCAGTTATATTCGCTGGCAGCGATATTCCAGATGATACGATTGTCGTAAGTGAGATAGATATCGGCATTCTCCACTTGCGGGATAGCGATAGTATATTCGCCATCAGTTGGAGCATAGAGAGTGAGCGAATAAATTGCTTGGTCGTTGTGCAGCGGAGCATTGACCATACAGAGCTTGCTGTTGTAAGCGTTGCCAAATATCTGTGCCACTTTCGGCGTGTTGGTCATCGTCATCTTGATGAGGTCCTTACCTGTTTCATAGGTGTTTAGTGCGTCTTCGTTAGCTGAGATATAGAGACGGTCGGTATATTCTTCGTTACCGAAACGAACCTCAACGTCTTTAATCTCTTTGGGCATTGTATAGCGAGCTGGAGCGTAGTTAGCACCTGCATCAGCTGTAGTCATTACGACGGAGCCATCCGCAGAAGCCTGATAGAAGAACGGAGTACCTACGATGAAGTTAGTACTATTAGCATCCTTACCCACGTATGGTTCATAGGTATAAGTAGCAGGATTGAGAACTTGTACGGGCAGATTAACTTTTCCATAGAACAAGTTCGGGTTACCGATACCATTCCAACCGTTATCTATGCCATAAACGCCAGCTTCGCTTTCAGCATATTGACTATATGACATGCTGTTTTCAGCCACGAGGGCAGCACCATCTTTCTTCTTGAAGCGATAAGTAGTGCGATAACCATCAGTAGCCATGATATAGAAGGTACCCGGAACAAGTGTAGTACGAATCTTTTTCCAGCCGTACTTACCGGTTGCACGGATGTCTCCGTGGTAGTCCATGATAGCGTAGTTGACTTCGTTCTGGAGTTTATTGTCAGCGAGGTCGTAGATGCCGTTTAATACATCAACCGGGAACGGAACTGTGAACGCGTGCCACTTATTAGGATTAGCGTTATCGCCGAGTGTAATGTCGATATAGGCTTCGCTAGCCTCAAAGTTAGCAACTGTGACACCATTTAATTGTCCAGAAGCACCACTACCCATCGTTGTCTCAATGCTGAATACGCCAACAACGGTTAGTTTCTTTTCATCGAGAACCACTTTACCACCTTGCTCGATAATAAGATCGCCAATAGTCTTGTCATTATTGACAGTCAGCACGCCACCATCTTTGACGGTAATATCGGCGTTAGAAGGAATATCAGCTTCCGTAGCATCGGCAGTTGTTACGGTTGCGGATAAGACTTTTTTGTAGAGTTGGATCTTCGTTTGAGCCGAAGTGTAACAAGCAAATCTCGGACTACTAGAGTTGTAATATATCTGACGTGAAGCGTCTCCTACATTCTTAATAACTGCATTATTATCCTCGCCCATCTCAATGGTCCAAGAAGATGAATTATCCAGTGTCGATTTCTCGTCCAACGAGTTACCGGAACTCCATGTGAGATAATTACTACCATTCTGGAACGCATAACTATCGTCCGCACTACCAGCAACGAGAGTAAAGGCAACCATTGCACTTGAGCCTTTTAAGATCTCACCGTTAATAGCTACTTCAACCGAGTTTCCATAATAGTTCGATCCGCTGGTATTGATAGAACCAAGAGCAACGGATTTAGACGGGCAAGCTATTACATATTCCGCATTGATTTCTAATGCATCGCCATGTTTAACGAGTGCCCACTTCTGGCTGGATTCACGCTCCCAGCCTGCAGTGATGGTTACGTTGGATGTCGGCATAATGAACTCATTATTCTCGTCCACGTCGATTATGTTCTGTTCTGCATCTTTGACTACCCATCCTGTGAAGAGATAGCCCGGGTTAGCGAGGTCGGCTACAGTAGCAACCTGCACTTTAATGCCCTCAGCATACGAAGTAACAGCCGGAATACCGGTTCCAGTTCCACCAGGCACGTAGGTGACAGTATGAGTCGGAACACTATTCCATTTAGCATAGAGCGTTACATCTGCATCGGTAGAGAACTCGTCACCAGCATTATACAACGTAGTCGGCGCAGTCGTTACGTACCAACCTGCAAAGACCTTAGCAGCGTCCGTGTGGGTCGGAGTGGTAGCAGGAATAATAATCTTTCCTTCATCCGTACGCTCAGCATTGGGTACAGATTCAGCCTCACCGCCATTAGCGTCAAAGGTCACTACGTGCGACAGTTCTGCCCACATATAGAGTTGGGGAACTTTCATCGCATTTTGAGTACCAGCATACTGTTTGAAGCGGTTTGATCCATAATTATGACGGATATAATAGCCATCAGCTGCACCAATCGTAGCTTCACCATCACTAATAGTAATAGCCCATGTGGTATTTGTAGCACCATCCCAGGCGAAGTTTTGTGTTGTAGCACCTGTCAACACCTTGTCCTCAGATACTTCAGTCAGTGTCCAAGCTCCGGTTGTGCCTCCGAGCTCAAATACGGCTGCACCGCCAGCAACAGCGGTTTGGGAAGAACCGAAGCCGTTGTAAGCGATTGCTCCATTATTAAAGGTAGCAGTTACGTCTTCTAAGTAGCCACCTGTTAATGTAGCACCTGCCACTTTATCCTTTTCGTCACTTGCAATGACATAGTATCTTCCAGCGACGAGTTTAGCATCATTGGTGACTTTAATCCACTCGTGGTCATCGTCTGTGAAGGTAGGCGCAGCGGCAGTAACGGTTACCTCGCAGGTAGCAGTAAAGTCACCATCTTCGGTTTGAACTTGGATGGTTGCAGTTCCTTCAGCCTTACCGGTTACCACGCCGTTAGCATCAACCTCTGCATAGTCACTACCGGCAGTTACGCTCCAAGTGACGTTTTGGTTGGTGGCATTGCTTGGCTCGATAGTAGCCGTAAGGGTAATAGTATTACCAGCGCGCACACTTGCCGTTGCTGGAAGCGTTACTCCGGTCACGGCAAAGGTTGGACGAGTATATTCAAGCAGATAGTTGCCAGCATCAAACTCTTTCGTAGTATTGTATATTTTAAGAGTTCCATATACCGTAACCTCGTCACCTACTTGCAAATCCGTTTTAGCGGCAAAGGCAGCCCCATTCAAACCGTAACCATTATATACCTCGAGTTGATTGGTGGTTGTACCATCGTCTGAGATATAATAGGTTAATCTTCCACTACTTGGGTTGGACGTCGGGGCTGTACTAACAATACCATAGACAAATTGATTTGCAATCGGGGCTTCAGAATCTAATGCTTCTAAAGCCGCAGCAACGGTTATCTTGGTACCCTTTGTAAAGGTACGCGTTATAACTGCGCTCACATCACTTCCTTTGAACGATGCGGCCTTGATAGTAGTAGTTGCGGAGAGTTCAATAGGGGTAGAATATAGTGTGCTTGTACTTACCGGATCTGTTCCGTCCGTTGTGTAGCGAATTTCTGCATCTTCCGTCTCACAATTCAAAGTCACATTTTGTGTAGTCAAGAATCCACCGCCATCAGGAGTAAATGTTGGAGCGGCAAGGGTTCTGGTCAATTGCATAATCTGGCTATTTGAATCGAACTCAGGGGTGGTAGTAGAATTCTTTACATATTTCTTCAACGTACCGTAAACAACGACCGCATCTCCAATAGACAAATCCGATTGTGCGCTGAAATCTGCGCCATTGAGACCCTTTCCACTATAAACCTCCAATTGGTTTGTAGTCGTACCATCATCAGATATCCAATAGGTGATTGATTTATAGGTTGTGTTATACGAGTCTATTTGACTGATTGTTCCTTGAACATATTGTTCTGCGATAGTACCGTTATCCGCTAATGCATCAATAGCAGTCAGTGCTGTTGCGACGGAGATAGGAACGACCTTAACAAATTGCTTACTATTGAGTGCACTCCAGTCGTCACCTTTATTGGCTATTACTTTGACCGTTGTAGTAGCAGTCAGCTCAAACGGATCAGAATATATTTGCTTTGTTTCCGATGTCTTCGGGTCTGTTCCATCCGTTGTATAGTAAATCGTAGCTTCGTCTGTTGTGCAATCAAGAGTAACAGAGGTGGAAGTTAAGAACGGAGTATTGCCAGAGAGGGTTGGTATAGCAACAGCGGGAGCGGCTCCAAAGTAGATTTTAATCTGCTTCATTTGGAGATTGTTATCATTAGTAACCTTAATTAAGTATTGTTTGTTCGGTTCCGGACTTGCGATGGTAAATGTTTGGTCAACCTTACAACTGGTTACAGGGTCGCTCACTGCCACGTCTCCATCGTATATATTAAATGACACATTTCCCGATCCTCCAGAATTACCTATAACGACAATTTTCTCTACGGCATTATCAAATTTCGGAAGGCGCAAATAGGAATCTTTTTTACCTATGATAAAATAGCTAGAGCCATTCACGCTGTACCCATTCGCCGCATAACAACCGACCTGGTAACCCGTTTCGGAGTTCGTGTATGAGGTAGTTGTTGTTGAACTGCTCGTTGGGAAGCCCCAGTTTCCATCAATGAGGTTTAGAATAACATCCGGCCCTTCGGAAATAGTATAAGCAGCCTCCGCAACTTCGCTATCCGTCAAGCCGTCCTTTACGGCGTAAGCTTTGATGGTTTGAGTTGCGCTAACGGAGATTGCGTCCGAATAAACATTCGAAGTGGTTGATGGATCAGTACCATCCGTCGTATAATAAATCGTTACGCCATCTGTTTCGCAAGTGATAGTCACGCTCTGAGTACCTTCGTATTCCCCCTGTGCGAGACTAAATGTCGGCGTTGCACATTGAGTAACAGGAACATCTTCGGCAAAAGTGACAGAGACTGTAGTAAAGTCTGTCCGACCATTTACAGTAAACGTTACACTATTGGCAGAACCGGTCCAGACCCTGGTATTAATAGATCCCGTCGAACCAGTCGCTACACTAATATCGCTTTTAGATGAACTTCCTAATCCAGTAATTTCTTTTAAGACGTAGCCCGTTGGAACACTGAAAGTAATTGTATGGCTTCCGTATATACGAGTTTCTGAGTCGTTGATATAGTTCTGAGTGCCACTTTCCCCCTCAACAGAAATAGTTATATCATTCTGCGTTCCTGATGCTGTATGACCAGCATTTTGCCCCGTTCCATTCGTTCCCCAAAAAGCATTAGCTAAAGTAATATCATATTTACCAGGTGTAGCCTCATGTTTGGTAACGGTAATACCAGTTATTTCTTTATTGGCAGAAATTTCACCGATAGTTGCTGTCACAGTATACGTCGTTGTTCCTTCTGCGAGAGCAGGAGTGAAACTCCACACCACATTACTTGTTTCATCTTTCTGGCTATCATCACTGTAAGTACCAGTTACTGTTAATCCACTGTAATTAAGATTGTCGCCCACTTCATATGCTTTGGTTGCCAAATCACCTGTTATAGCCAACGAAGAGAGGGTAGGTTCGTTCGGATCCACCGGTTTCTCCTCAATAGTGATAGGATAAACCTGAATAGTTGAGTTGTATTTCTGTACAACACCGACTATTATATAAGATTTGTCAGTTTCTAATGAGATGCCACTTAGTTGGAAATTATTACGAATAACCAAAGTGGAACCTTTGTACGTTCCATCCACATTGTTTTTTGAGCCAGACAATGATGCAGCCGAGGTAAAAGTTATTCCTTCTAATGTGACGTACTTATTCAAATCTGCATCTGTTGGGTATGCATCTAAAGCAATAGGATTAACAGCTGTACCATCACTTACCGTCGGTGCAATTGTTACAGTTGATATTTCAGGAAGACCGTTGTATGTTTTAGCTTTTCCCCAGAGTCCATGAAGAACTTTCCCATTTGCAGCTCCGGATATTGCATAATAAATCAACATGTAGCCAGTTGCATCTTTCACATATACATTTGAACCATTCGCATATGTTACAGTAACATCGTTCAGCAAAAACACATCTCCTTCTGTCGAAGAGATTCCGCTTAATACATCTGCTATAGTTATAGGAGTAGCAATGGTATATTCTGCCGTAGCCACACTACTATTATTCATACCGTCTTTTACTGCAATAGCTTTGATTGTGGTTGCAGTCGTAATTTCTATAGGTGTGGAATAAGTTGCAGAACTTGTAGTCGGGTCATTACCGTCTGTAGTGTAATGAATTGTTGCACCATCAGTAGTTGTTGAGATAGCCACAGTGGTTCCACTTTCTACAGCACCTGCTGCCGGTGAGAATATCGGAGTAGCACAAACGTCCGATTCTTGTGAGCCACTTGCAATATATGTTACACTTATTGCAGTAAAGCGTAACTGAACATTTGTTGATGCAACATTTTGAATGTATATATTATCCAGTCCTTCGTTACTCACAGAACTAACGACGTGTGACCCTCCGGAAGTGGAAGTCCAGGTGCGGGAGACTGCCGTTGTATTATCTGTTACAGTATTAGAACTAATAGCAGTTCCAGCAGTCATTGAGTTTCCATAGTATGTACTACTAACCGTTATTGAAATACTTTTTATCTTGTACCCTGTCTTTGCCTCAAACGACAATATATGCCCTTTGTAAACACGAGGTGCACTTACGTAACTTGAGTTTACATTAGTTGAAGAAGAACCTTTAATTTGCTGGACAGTACAACTTGTACCCGACCAAGTAATATGGTCTGTACTAAAAGAGCCTTTGGACAAGTCGATACTTTCTGAAGGATCATCCGCCCACACGCTCCCCACACCAAATGCAGTTAGCATTAGCAGGGAGAGAAATAGTTTTAGTTTTCTCATAATGTTTTGATTTAAACTGTTTGTATTAAGTTAATTAAAAAATATCCGTTTAACTAAATCTATTAATTTATGAAGGTTCGTGCTAATCGAGTGTAAGTTTGCTTACACAACTCGATGAAGCCGGAGCTCCAAATTTAAATCTTTTTAAATATGAAACACTTAAAAACAATTTTCGCCTTTATGCTGATGGCTGTCCTCAGCATCGGGCAAGTGTGGGGAGATGATGCCACTATGACAGCTGGCACTAACGGCTCTGAGTGTACCGTCAATTCAGAAGCTGGTATAAAAGTCGGTACTAGCAGCAAGGGAGGTACTATGACTATTACGGTTGGTGAGGGAGCAACCAAACTGACTCTATATGCAGCTGCTTGGAAAGGCGTAACTGGTTTGTCTTTGAATATCACAGGTGCTACAGTTTCTCCAAGTTCAATCTCACTAACTGCAGATGATGGTATTTCAAATAATAGCCCGTTTACGCTCAATGGAGACGCAAGCGATTTTATATTTGAAATTACATTAAGCGATATTGAAGAAGAAACAACACTTACATTTACGAGTTCTATAGCCAAGCGTTTCGTTGTTTGGGGCGCTACTTACGAGACTGCAAGTGGCTCACAAGAATCGGACAATTAATTAGAGCCGATTTTGCCCCTTATTCGTTTTAGTGTTTCATAATGTCAATGTCCTCTCGCTTTGGTTTTAAGTGCCAAGCGGGGGCACTTTTTTAATATCTATTCTGCATCAGATATTCGTCGATTTAGTGCATACAAATTAAAATACATCGGAATGGGTACCGGTATCTAACAGCAATAGTACCAATTCGGTGTCGTTTTGATCCCAAATCAACAACCAATCAGGCTCAATGTGGCATTCCCAATATCCCGCCCAATTACGTCCAGATAATAGATGTGGTCTGTATTTAGGCGGCAACGAACCAGTTTCTGCTAATAGTCGGAGCACCTTCTCCAATTTAGACATATCATACCCACGCTTCTTACACAATTTGTAGGAACGCTTAAACTGACCAGAATAGCGGAGCGTGTATTTCATGCGTCAAGTTGAGCTAAAAGGTCATCAACATCTTTAGCCTCGTAAACATTCCCTGCACGAACATCGTCCAACGCTTTTTGCAAGCCACTCTTACGTGGTTTGTGGATAGTCCAACCCATTTTTTGCGACAGTGTACTTACAAAGCGATAGTCACCACTCGGTATAGTCAGAAAAATCTGTTGTGGTACGGTAGCTGTTTGCATATTGGTTTCTGCTTTTTTCAATTTCGGCTGCAAAGGTACGACATTTTTTGCATATATGCAAATAAAAAAGGAATATTTTTTAAAAAAAATGATATTTTTTCACACGGAGAGATTTGATAAAGATGTAGATAGTTCGCGTATGCGCGCGCGGTAGTGTATAGGAGAGAGGTAGTGAATTGATTGAAGCGGGGAAATTTGCGATTTGAGGTAGGGGTGAAATTCGTATCGATATTTATACTAAAAGGCATAAAAATCGCTTAAAATTGAAAAAAAGTGGCAAAAAATTTGCACATGACGGAAAAAAGTTGTAATTTTGCGGCGAAATTTGGTTTGGCTCCTGATGAATGAGGAAGCGGAGAAATATGCTAATGGTAGTATTATAATCTATCGTGCCGAAGATAACTCGGTTCAACTTGATGTGCGCATGGAGAATGAATCCGTGTGGCTGACTGCGTCCCAAATGGCGATGTTGTTTGGCAAGGAAGAATCGAATATCCGCCGTCATATAATTAATGTTTTTCGCGACGAAGAAGTAGAGCGTGAGAATAACGTGCATTTTTTACACGTTAATGGAGTTAAGAAGCCTGTTCCTTTTTACTCATTAGATGTAATCCTTTCCATAGGCTACCGCGTTAACTCCAAGCGTGCTATCGCTTTCCGCCAGTGGTCAACAAAGATTCTAAAAGAATTTATTGTCAAAGGTTTTGCCATCAATGAAAAACTCCGTCGTGAGCAGTTGTCGGATCTGCGGCAGTTGGTTCAGATAGTAGGACGGACGGTGCAAAGCAAAGCGGTAGAGAGTGCAGATGAGACGCAGGCTATTTTCGATGTCGTTTTGGATTATACGTACGCGCTGGACACGCTCGATAATTATGATTACGAGCGGCTGACCGTCAAAGAGATTACGCCTGAAGAGCGCTTCCATGCCACATACGAGAATGCCATGCAGACGATTGCTGCGCTGCGTGAGAAATTCGGCGGTAGCACTTTGTTCGGCAACGAGAAAGACGACTCGTTCAAAAGCAGTATAGGTCAGATTTATCAGACCTTTGGAGGAACGGATTTATATCCGAGTGTGGAGGAGAAAGCAGCCATGTTGCTGTATTTAGTGACCAAGAACCACTCCTTTTCGGACGGCAACAAACGTATTGCGGCTACGTTGTTCCTGTGGTTTCTAAACAATAACGGCATTCTCTACCGCGAAGATGGCACCAAGCGTCTGGCGGATAACACCCTTGTCGCGCTAACCCTCATGATTGCCGAGAGCCGCACGGAAGAAAAAGACACCATGGTCAAAGTGGTAGTAAACTTGATAAACCAGAAGAACTAAAGGGAGAATAAAAACGACACCCGATAGTTTGAGGTGCATGAGGGACTACCGAGGATTTCGAGTGCAAAAGTACTAGAGTTATTGATATGCGCAAATATTTTGGAGAAAATAACTGAAGAATTGGGTAAACCTATTGCACAGCAAGTTACAAACCCTGAACAATTAGCCAAATATTCATCGAAACCGAATGTGTTTACATTACCTAATAACCGAGAATTACAAGGTACAGAAACACTCTATTGGTGGGACACGGAAGACTACGTGGTTAGTTTATATGAAGCAAAAGCACATCCTGAACTTGATATGGTAGCAAATGCTATAGTTGCTCTATATGACAAACAAAAACTTCCATAAGGAGTAAGCCATGAAAGCGAAGTGGGTGAATATAGTGGATAGCTTGCAGGGGAATGTGGATCAGAGGTACTATGCACGGCGGATTCCTGGAAATGGAGAATGGGGAGCAATTACTGTTTCAATAAGAAAAATAAGTTAAAAACATTATATACAATGGACAACGAAAACGAAAAAGATTTAGAGCAAACGAATGGTCAGCCTGAAGGGCTGAAGATGGAAGGCCTGGATTTGACGGAACATGACAAGATTATTCCCGTCAAGATTGACGAGGAGATGAGGAAGTCGTATATCGACTACTCGATGAGTGTGATTGTGAGCCGTGCGCTGCCTGATGTGCGTGACGGTTTTAAGCCGGTACAACGCCGTGTGCTGTTCGGAATGAACGAGTTGGGCGTAAGTAGCGACAAGCCGACGAAGAAGAGTGCACGTATCGTCGGAGATGTGATGGGTAAATATCACCCACACGGTGACAGCAGTATTTACGGCACTTTGGTGCGTTTGGCACAGCCGTGGAACATGCGTTACTGCCTGGTAGATGGTCAGGGTAACTTTGGTAACGTGGATGGTGATGGTGCAGCGGCTATGCGTTATACGGAGGCACGTTTGAGCAAGTTGGCGGAAGAGATGCTTCGCGACATTGAGAAAGACACCGTGGATATGGTGCCGAACTTCGACGATAGTCTGCGTGAGCCGGCAGTACTGCCTTGCCGTTTCCCGAACCTGTTAGTTAACGGCGGAACGGGTATTGCAGTAGGTATGGCGACGAACATGGCTACGCATAACTTAGGCGAAGTGATTGATGGCTGTGTGGCTTTTGTGAACAACCGCAAAGCGCGTATTGCAGACCCGACAGTAGAAGATATCACCGTGGAGGAGTTGATGGAGTATGTGAAAGCTCCTGACTTCCCGACAGGCGGTACAATCTACGGCTACCAGGGCGTGAAAGATGCGTTTGAGACGGGTCGCGGACGAATCGTTATTCGCTCCAATGCCGACATCGAGACCGATGCTAACGGCCGTGAGCGGATCGTTGTGACCGAGCTGCCGTACGGAGTCGTTAAGTCCGACTTGGTGAAGAAAATCGGAGACCTGGTTAGCGATAAGAAGATTGAGGGTATTTCCGACATCAGCGACTTGAGTACACGTGATATCCGCCTTGTGATTGAGGTGAAACGTGACGCGAACGCGCAGGTAGTCCTTAATAAATTATATAAGTTCACGGAGTTGCAGTCGTCGTTTAGCGTGAATAATATCGCGTTAGTACACGGTCGTCCGATGCTGCTGAACTTGAAAGACCTGATTGGTAACTTCGTGGACCATCGAATGGACGTGGTTACCCGTCGTACGCGCTACGAATTGCGTAAAGCCGAAGAGCGTGCGCATATCTTGGAAGGCTTGATTATTGCGGTAGATAACATCGACGAAGTGGTTCGTATCATTCGCGCAAGTCGCACTCCTGCCGATGCACAGACTAATCTCGAAGCACGCTTCAACTTGGACAACCTGCAATCGAAAGCGATTGTGGATATGCGTCTGAGCGCGTTGACAGGCCTGCGTATCGACGAGTTGAAGAATGAGTACCAGGAGTTGGAGAAACTCATCGCTCATTTGAACGAGTTGCTGGCTAACGAAGTGATGCGTTATGACGTGATTAACAGCGAGCTGATTGAAGTGAAAGACAAGTATGCTGACGAGCGTCGCACGCAGATTGTGAAGATGGCGACTGAGTTCAATCCGGAAGATATGTATGCTGATGACGATATGGTTATCACTATCTCGCATCTGGGTTACATCAAGCGTACTCCGCTGACCGAGTTCCGTCAACAGACTCGCGGCGGTATCGGTTCGAAAGCCGGTTCGGCTCGCGACACAGACTTTATCGAGAAAGTATATCAAGCAAGTATGCACTCGACGATGATGTTCTTCACGGAGATGGGTCGTCTGTACTGGCTGAAGGTTTACGAGTTGCCGGAAGGTAACAAACAATCGAAGGGCCGTGCGATACAGAACATGATCAATATCCAGAAGGAAGACAAAGTGCGCACATGTATCAATGTCAAGGGCTTGAACGACGCAGAATACGTGGAGAATCACTACCTGATCTTCGTGACGAAGAACGGCTTGATGAAGAAGACGACTCTCGAGGCATATTCTCGTCCTCGTGCGAACGGTATCATTGCTCTTGGTCTGCGTGAAGGTGACGAGCTGATAGGCGTTACGCTGACTGATGGACAGAGCGAGATGTTGGTTGCTTCGTACAACGGTAAAGTGGTTCGCTTCAACGAAGGCGGCGTCCGTCCGATGGGTCGTGGCGCAAGCGGTGTGAAAGCGATTACTTTGGAAGAAGACGGCGAAGATCGCGTGATTGGCACGATTTGTGTAGAGAAAGGTACAGACAAGACTATTCTCGTCATTTCGGAGAACGGCTTTGGTAAGCGTACGCCGGTTGACGACGAGGAAGGTAACCCGATCTATCGCGTGACGAATCGTGGCGGTAAGGGCGTTAAGACTATCGAGATAACCGAGAAGACGGGCCACCTCGTAGGTATTGAAGCCGTGACCGACGAAGACGATCTGATGCTGATGACCAAGTCCGGAACAGCCATTCGTATGGATATATCGACTATCCGTCAGACGGGTCGCGCCGCACAAGGCGTCAAGTTGATTGAACTGCAGAAACGTAACGACACCCTCGTCAGCGGCTGTATTGTTCCGAAAGAGGAAGCTGAAGAGAATGTAGAGAATGGTGAAGCAGAAGAAAATGGTGAAATAAACAACGAAAACCAAGAATAATATGAAAAAGACATTATTGATGGCAGCATTGGTGCTGATAAGCATGGGCTGCGTAGCACAAAAATCAAATGTGAACAAAGCAAAGAGTCTTATTCTGTCGGAAGATGCCGACTTCGACCAAGCTCGCGAGCTGATTGGCGCAGCCTTGACGAACGAGGAGACCAAAGACCAAGCTAACACATGGTTCGTAGCCGGTCTGATTGGTTATCAACAGAACGACCAGGCAATCAAGATGCAATATCTCGGCCAGGCCATTGACCAAGACAAAGTAGGTCAAGGCATTATGGAGAGCTATGACTACTGGATTAAGGCAGACGAGATCGCTATGACTCCTGTACTAAACAAGAAAGGTGTGGAGGTAGTTGATACGAAAACGCGCAATAACATCGCCAAGAAGATGTTCGACTACTACAAGAACCAGGACTTCATCAAGTACGGTGTTTATCTGAACGAGCAACGCAATTTCAAGGGAGCTTACAACGTGTTCATGCGTCACCTGAAGATGCGCGATCTGCCGATGATGCAGGACGAGAAGATGCTGCTTCAGATGCCGAAAGACACTATCTACGAGCAGTATGAGTATTACGCAGCACTGTTCGCTATCCAAGCCCAGATGCATCCGGAAGCGATTGCCGCTCTGGAGGATATTAAGGCCGGTTCGTACGAGGCTATAGCTGTGAACCAGTTCTTATATCAAGAGTATCTCGAAGTGAAGGATACCGCCAGTTCCGTTCGCGTGCTGCAAGATGCGATGATTCGCTTCCCGCAAGAGCCGTGGTTCCTGCAGAACCTGATTAACCACTATATCTTCTCCAAACAAGAGGATAAAGCGATTGAATATCTGAATCAAGCTATTGAGCGTGAGCCGAAAGTGGCCGAGTATCACCTGATTAAGGGTAACCTCGATGCTAATCAAGGCAATAACGAGTCTGCGTTGGCAGATTACGACCGTGCTATTGAGCTGAATCCGCAGCTGGCAGACGCTTACGCAGGTAAGGGACGTATCCACTACAACATTGCAGGTAAGATGATTGAGGATGCTGCTTATATCCAAGACGCCAAGGCATACAAAGCAGCTCTGAACGCTGCGAGCGACAAGCTGAAAGAGTCTCTGCCGTTCTTCGAGAAAGCGCTGGAAGTGGCACCTGAGAATCGCGAATACATGGTTATCTTAAAGGGCATCTATTATCGTCTGCACATGGACAAAGAATACGAAGCCATGCAAGATAAACTCAATAACTAAGCTGATAGCCGACAAGAGTTATGCGAATTCTCGCCATCGACTACGGTCAGAAACGCACAGGATTAGCCGTTACGGACATGCTCCGGATAACGGCTAATCCGTTGCTTACTATTGAGACGTTGGCGCTGCGTGATTGGCTGATAGCCGAACTGCGCAAAGGCGAGATAGACACCGTAGTGATAGGCCACCCCACCCAACTCAATGGCGAAGAGAGCGATTCGATGCGCTATATACGGCCGTTTATGGGTTGGTTCCGCAAGCAGTTTCCATCAACCCCTCTCGTTGAGTACGACGAGCGCTTCACCTCTACTCTGGCTCACCAAGCGATGATAGCCGGAGGCATGAAGAAACAAGCCCGTCGCGACAAGGCGGTGGTGGATAAAATAGCAGCTTGCATCATTTTAGAAGGCTATTTAGATAGTATTCATGGGCAAATCGGCTAAATTATGCAGTTTTTTTTGTGCATGTCAGAAAAAAGTAGTATCTTTGCCGGCTGGTTTGTGTGAAAACAAAATTTAAAGATGATATAACGGATGCAAACGGCATCCACTAATTAGACGAAAGATTTATGAACATTGTAACAAAGGAGATTCAACTCCCTGATGGCCGCGTCATCAAACTGGAAACCGGTAAACTGGCAAAACAAGCCGACGGTGCAGTGATGGCCACGCTCGGCAACACGATGGTGCTTGCCACAGTATGCAGCGCAAAAGACGCTGTTCCCGGAACGGACTTTATGCCGTTGACCGTGGAGTACAAAGAAAAATTTGCCAGTGCAGGTCGCTTCCCCGGTGGATTCACACGCCGTGAAGGAAAAGCTTCCGACTATGAAATCCTCATTGCTCGACTCATTGACCGTGCACTCCGTCCTCTCTTCCCTGCTAATTACCATGCAGAGACATTCGTAAACGTAACACTCTATTCCGCAGATGGTATTGACATGCCGGAAAGTATTGCCGGTTTGGCTGCTTCTGCCGCACTCGCTTGCTCGGATATACCTTTTGAGGGTCCGATCTCTGAAGTACGCGTTGCTCGCATCAACGGCGAAATGGTTATCAACCCGACGTTTGAACAATGCGAACAAGCAGACCTGGAACTGATGGTTGCCGCTACGCTCGACAACATCATGATGGTGGAAGGTGAGATGAAGGAAGTTCCTGAATCCGTGATGCTGGACGCTATCCGCGCTGCTCACGAGGCTATCAAGCCGCAATGCCAAGCTCAGCTCGAGATGATGAAAGCTTACGGCAAAGAGGTTAAACGCGAATACTGCCACGAGGTTAATGACGACGAGCTCAAGCAAGCCGTTCACGACTTCAGCTACGCTCGCGCTTATGCTCAAGCCACTTCTGCGGATACCGATAAACATCACCGCGAGGCTATGTTCTCACAGATTTGCGAGGACTTCAAGGCCGAGAAAGCCGATTATATCGCAGCTAAAGCGGAAGCACTCGAGATTGAAGTGGCTGACGTAGAAGCTATGGTTGACCGTTACTACCACGACGTAGAGAAAGAAGCTATGCGTCGCGCAGTGCTCGACGAAGGCAAGCGTCTCGATGGCCGTAAGACCACAGACATTCGTCCTATCTGGTGCGAAGTAAGTCCGCTGCCTGGTCCCCACGGAAGTTCGATTTTTACTCGTGGTGAGACACAAAGCTTGAGTACCGTTACGCTCGGTACCAGCCGCGACGAGAAGATCGTTGATGAGGCACTGATTCAAGGCTCCGAGAAATTCCTGCTGCATTATAACTTCCCACCATTTGCAACCGGCGAAGCAAAAGCAGCTCGTGGCGTAGGTCGTCGTGAGATTGGTCACGGAAACCTCGCTTGCCGTGCGCTGAAGAATATGATTCCGGAAGACTTCCCTTACACCGTTCGCGTGGTAAGTGATATTCTCGAGTCCAACGGTTCGTCCTCTATGGCAACTGTTTGCGCCGGAACACTCGCACTTATGGATGCAGGTGTGCCTATTAAGAAACCCGTTAGCGGTATCGCTATGGGACTTATCTCTGAGTGCAAAGGAACGAAATACGCTATCTTGAGCGATATCTTAGGCGATGAAGATCACCTGGGCGATATGGACTTCAAGACCACCGGTACTCGTGACGGTTTGACTGCTTGCCAAATGGATATTAAGGTGGATGGTCTGAGCTACGAGATTCTGGAGAACGCGCTTGCACAAGCACATCAGGCTCGTATGTATATCCTCGATAAGATTTTAGAGACTATGCCTGAACCGCGTGCCGACCTCAAACCTCACGCTCCGCGTATCACTACCTTCTATATTCCAAAAGATATGATTGGTGCTGTTATTGGCCCGGGTGGTAAGATTATTCAAGGTATTCAAGCCGAGACAGGTGCCGTTATCTCAATTGATGAAGACGAGCAAGGTGGTCGCGTAGAAGTTGCTTCCAACAACGGCGAACAGATGGCTGCAGCCATTGCTAAAATCAAAGCTATTGTGGCTCTGCCGGAAGTAGGTGAGACCTATGAGTCAACCGTTAAGTCGATTATGCCTTACGGCTGCTTCGTAGAGTTTATGCCGGGTAAAGAAGGTTTGCTGCATATCTCTGAGATTGACTGGAAACGCTACGAGACGATGGAAGAGACCGGAATCAAAGAGGGTGACAAGATCATGATTAAACTCATGGAAGTAGACCCGAAGACCGGTAAGTTCCGTCTGTCAGCTCGCGAACTGAAGGAGAAACCTGAAGGATACGTAGAGCCTGAGCGTCCCGCACGTCCTGAGCGTGGTGATCGTGGTCCGCGCCCTGAGCGTCGTGGTCCGCGTCCGGAAAGACGTCCGCGTCCAGATCACGACTTTGAAGGTGATGGCGCACGTCTTGACAGAAGACATTAAGCGATTTGTTAAGATAAAAGAAGCAGGTTTCCAAACGGAACCTGCTTTTATTTTACGGGATACCGGTATAACGGGATAACGGAATACCAAAAGTTTAGAACTGCGTTGTGGCATCGTTGCCGAAAGTAACACCTTGTTCGGGATGTTCTTCGCCTTTCTTCATGATGAAGAACATAATCAGCAGCACAATAACCGCAATAAAGAAGACGACGATTTCGATGATGTACAAGCCTTTGGTCATCAGTTTGACGGGAGCCTCGGATTGCACTTTGATATAATCAAAGACGTTGTGAATAGTGAGCGGCACGTCGTTCTGAGCGAAATAGTCGAGATGACCATCTAAGCCTTTGGCTGTTTGTTCAAATAGTTGTACAAGGGTCTCTGCGCCCACTATATCCACGGCAGCGCTTGCTTGCTCGTCGGTCTGCAGATAGGTGGCGAGTGACTTAGAGTCGGAGAGGAAGGACTTCATCGCTTCAGGCGAAAGGACCTCATTTGTATAACCCGGTTGCACAAGGTTGATGCGTTGTTCTGCTGTTGCAAACGCTTCGGTTAAAGCCTTGTCGGTTGCTTTAGGTACGCGACCTGTAAGCGATAACACAATGACAAAAGCCAGAACAAGGATAACACCTAAAACGGCGAATATGATTTTGGTTGTTTGTTTCATATCAGATATTGTGTATTACGATCTTGGTTGGTTTAGGCAGACAATCGGATTTCTTAATCTGCCAGAAGTGTTTTTGTAGTTTGTCGAGTTCGGCGAATTGGTCATGCCGTCCTAAGTCTTTGAGCACTATATGCGCCAAGAGTCTTCCGCAGGGCGCTTGCATATAATCGTTAAACGTCTCGGGACGGATTTGATTCTCATTGCGCTCAATAAGTACTTTATAGACGCGCTTTTTTTCCTGCCACGTGGAGAAAATCTTCAGCGCGTAATAGAGACACATAAGCGCAAAGAGGACTTGCAGCACGACGAGCGACCAATGCCACCGATAGCATGGAATAACAGCTATGCCCACTCCGATAAAAATCAAGAGAAAGGCGTAGCTGTTAAGATATAAGAATCTCGGTATTGAAGAGATTCCCGGGTACATTAATTAGCGGCTTTGATAGCTGCGTAGAAAGCGTTAACGACCTTCTGAGCTTCAGCTTCCTCGCTCACTTTGAGCTGTACGTTGGTGCGCTGTGTGAAGGACTCATAGTACAGATAGTACGTTTGGCAGAAGCAGCCAAAGAACGAACCTTCCTTGCTGTAACCAATCTCCTTAACACTGCTCGGGAGAACGTATTTAACGTTCTTACCTGCGTTCAGTACCCAGCAAGCTTTCGCTTGGAGCACTTCGATAACGCGTTTGTCGGTGATTACGAGATAACCCTCAACTTTGTTACCAAGGAGAGCAGCACAGAACTTACGGATTTTACCCCAAAGTTGTGCAATTGGGTTAGCACTGGAAGCCCAGAGTTCAGCTTCTAACTCCATAACAAGCTTCTCGCCTTCATTCAAAACAATACCAGATTTTAATTCTGCCATAATAATAGTATTTAATGGTATCTCCTACTCTTTTTAGGCTTTTCGGATACCGCCGTTTTCATTTTTCGGGCACAAAGATACAACTTTTTATTCATTCTGCCAAATAAAATGTATAAAAAGTTAATATTTTTTCACATTTTGCATAATAACGCAGGGTAATTACGACATCGTGTCCAGTTTGTCGGACATTTGCAGCAGTTCGTCGCGAAGTCGAGCGGCAAGGACAAAATCGAGTTCTTTGGCAGCAGCAAGCATCATGCGACGTTTCTTCTCCATCGCTTTCTCCAGCTCCTTAGCGGACATCTTCTGCCACTCGGCGGTTTTCCAACCTTCGCGGATAGCGGCCTCGACTTTCGCTTTCTCGGCTTCCGGATCTTTGTAGAGCGCAGATAAGGCAGAGGTGGAAATATCTTTTTTGATGGCAGTAGGCGTGATATTATGCGCCTTATTGTAGGCTATCTGCTTCTCGCGCCGACGGTTCGTCTCATCTATTGTAGCTTGCATGGAAGCGGTGATTTTGTCGGCATAAAGGATGGCCTTACCGTTGACGTGTCGCGCAGCACGACCTACTGTTTGGGTGAGGCTGCGTTTATCGCGCAGGAAGCCTTCCTTATCCGCATCTAAGATAGCGACGAGACTTACTTCCGGCAAATCCAACCCTTCGCGTAACAGGTTCACCCCCACCAGTACGCTATACACCCCTTTGCGCAGGTCTTCCATAATCTTCACGCGCTCGATGGTATCGATGTCCGAATGGATATACGCAGAGCTTATTCCGTAACGACGGAGGTAGTCGTCCAGTTCTTCTGCCATGCGTTTGGTGAGTGTCGTTACCAACACGCGTTCGCCGCGCTTGATACGGGTGTGTATCTCGTCCAATAAGTCATCAACCTGATGCGTAGAAGGTCGCACTTCGATCTCCGGGTCTAATAGACCTGTAGGACGAATAAGTTGGTCAACAACGATACCCTCAGATTTTTCGAGTTCGTAATCGGCAGGCGTAGCGGACAGATAGATAGTCTGCCCCACTTTGGACTCGAACTCCTCAAAGGTCAGCGGTCTGTTATCTTTGGCAGCTGGGAGGCGGAAACCGTAGTTGACGAGGTTGTCTTTGCGGGCTTTGTCACCGCCGTACATCGCATGTATCTGCGGCATAGTCACGTGACTCTCATCTACGATGAGTAACATATCGTCCGGGAAGTAATCGATAAGGCAATATGGCGGCGTTCCGGGTTCGCGGCCATCAAAATAACGGCTGTAGTTCTCCACACCGGAACAGTAACCGAGCTCCTGAATCATCTCCATATCGTATTTCACGCGCTCCTCGATGCGGTTAGCGTACATCTCTTCGCCGATGGATTGGAAGTACGCCACCTGATTCGCCAGGTCGAGCTTAATCTGTGACATCGCTGCTTCGATGCGCTCTTTGGACGTACAGAAAATGGTCGCGGGATAGATATTGTAGTAATCGTACTCGAACGTCTCACTGTCCGCCATACTCCAAGTTGATATAGCGTCTATCTCATTACCGAAGAACTCCACACGCACCACATAGTCCGCGTACGCAAGCGCGATATCCACGGTGTCGCCCTTGACGCGAAAACGTCCACGAGCTAAGTCCAAGTCGTTACGGATATATTGTGCACTAACTAACTGTTTGAGAAATTCGTCCAAAGGAAGTGTATCGCCTTTGCGTATGGATATGCAGTTCTGCGAGAAGTCCTGCGGCGAACCGATACCGTAAAGGCAGCTAACCGACGAGACGACTATTACGTCCTTCCGGCCTGAGAGCAAGGCTGCAGTTGCGCTTAGACGAAGTCGGTCTATCTCTTCGTTGATAGATAAGTCCTTCTCAATATACGTGTCCGTTGAAGGGATATACGCTTCCGGCTGGTAGTAGTCGTAATAGGATACGAAATACTCTACGGCGTTCTTCGGGAAGAAAGCCTTCATCTCGGAGTACAACTGTGCCGCGAGGGTCTTGTTGTGGGAAAGTATCAGTGTCGGTCGGTTGAGTTGGGCAATCACGTTTGCCACAGTAAACGTCTTACCGCTACCTGTCACGCCCAACAAGGTTTGTGCATGAGCACCTGTGCGCACGCCTTCCACCAAAGCTTTGATGGCTTCGGGTTGGTCACCTGTCGGTTGATATGGACTTACTAATTGATACATTACTAAACAAAAAAGCGGCATTTTGCCGCTTCTTTCTTACTTAACTCGACGTTCTTGAATGCGAGCTTTCTTACCGGTGAGGTCACGCAGGTAGTACAATTTAGCGCGGCGTACTTTACCATACTTATTGATGGTAATTTTCTCAATAAACGGGCTGTCCATCGGGAAGATACGCTCTACACCAACGTTACCGGACATTTTACGAACGGTGAAACGTTTCTTGTCTTGGCTTCCGTGAATAGCGATAACGTCGCCACGGAACTCCTGAATACGCTCTTTGTTACCTTCTTTAATACGATAAGCAACGGTGATCTGGTCACCAGCTGCGAAAGCAGGGAACTCTTTCTTCTCTCCTGCAAATGCCTCTTCGGCAATCTTCATCAAATCCATTTCGATAGATCTTTATTAGTTACGCGTTCTACAGTATACACTACTATTCGCCTTTTTGCTACGGCTACCTTAATCGCCAGAGACTCTAGACGCAAATCGGCCGCAAAAGTACTGCTTTTTTTTCAACTACACAAATTTAATTGCAAAAAAACGCATTTTTTTCTATTTTTATGCCAAAATAGTTGCCCACATCAAAAAAAAGCAGTACTTTTGCGCGGTTTTTCGGTACGAAAGCCTAAAATTAATAATTTAAACGTTTAAAAAGTATTAGTATGAAAAAGATTGCTATCGCATTAACTTGCATCGCAATGGCATTTGCCAGCATTTCTTGCTCCAAGAGTGCAAACGACCCTGATTCTATTGATTTGACCAAGTACAATCCTCAAGATGCTCCTTCTTGCTGGGAAGTAACCTCTAAAACCAAGAATTTCTCCGGTACTGTTTACGAGTGGGCAAACGAGTACACTATTGCCGCTGAAGCTAAAGCTGAGCTTGAGGCTGCAAAATTAATCGGTTTCTCTGCCACCTATTCTTGGAAAGCTGTAAGTGCTTCTGACGAAAAAGCTTGCACAGAAAAGAACAACGAGTAATTCGTCTTGCAAATGCAACAAAGAATAAGCCCCGAGATGTCTCGAGGCTTATTTTTTTTATTTGTTTTTGAGTTTCTCCACTTGGCGGTCGATGATCTCCAAGCAGAGATCGATGCCCTCTTCGAACGTGTCGCAAATCTTTTCTGCGAACATCTCCGGGCCGTTGCCCATCACGCGCACCTTCGTCTCTTTATTGAGGTTCGTTTCGGGTTTAACCACCGACATACGAATCTCCATTTCTGCACCAGCGTTATTCAAAATCTTCTCGTAACGCTTTGTTTTTTTCTCGATGTACTTCTCGAGGCGCTCCGCCATCTCGAAGTTAATGGCTTTAACTGTCAGTTTCATGGTTTTAATATTTTAGTTATCAGTATTCAGTTTTCTGTTTTTTTGCTCTTGGGTGTGCCTGATTATAGGCTTTGCGCACTTGCTCGAAAGTGGTGTGGGTATAGACTTGTGTAGCTGCAAGGGAAGCGTGTCCCATTAAGGTCTGTATTGTACGTATATCCGCGCCGTTATTGAGCATTGTAGTTGCGAACGTGTGCCGCAGGACGTGTGGACTCACTTTCTTGAGTGTGGACACCTCGCGCATACGCGTGCGCACTATCTTATACAAGGTGCCTTTATCCATCGATACCACTTCGCCGTTACGTTTGACGCGGACGAAGAAGTTCGAGACGCTGCCGAGTTCCTGCCGGGCGGCAAGGTAGTCCTTTATCTGGTTAATCAGCGCTTCGCCAATCGGTACGATACGCTCTTTGCGGCGTTTACCGAAGATACGAATCTGCCCTTGCGTAAGGTCGATGTCGTTATCCGTCAAACCCAGCATCTCAGCTTGACGCATTCCTGTCTGGTAGAGCATCTCTATTATCAGGCAATTACGCTTACTCTCGAAGTCGTCGGCTTGCGACTCGTAGGCCGTAGCTTGTTGCATCTCCGATTCGCGGAAGAAGACCGGTAAGGGTTTGTCCTCTTTAGGAGCGATAATCTTACGGGTGATGTCCTTATCAATGGCACCCACTCGCAGCATAAACTTGTAAAAAGACCTCAGGCTACTCAGGTAGCGCTTGATACTTCGTGGCGAGTGACCTTCGTCCAATAACTCAATCAGCCAGCCACGTATATCCGATTCGTCCACTATTTTCGGGTCATAAGCGTTCGGATCGAGATTGAGGTACGCGCAGAAGGCATTCAAGTCATCGCGGTAAGCCTCCACCGTACGGTTCGAGTATTTCCGCTCAATGGCAATATAATCCAAGAACTTTTGTATTACCATCACGCAACGCTTTCGACTATTGATTTTTGACTACTTAATCTCTTTCCCCACTCCTTCAGCCGCTTCGAACGGGAAGAGGCCGAACAGCTCGGCGTCGATACGGTCGGTTACCCATTGGAAGTCCTCGGGGTTATCGCCGAACTTAATATGGTCGCCGTCGATGATGAGCAGTTTGCCCTTATAGTCGCTGATCCACTTCTCATACTTGTCGTTCAGGCCTTGCAGGTAGTCGATACGCATCGAAGCCTCGTACGAGCGGCCGCGTTTCTGAATCTGTGCCACCAGCGTCGGAATCGAGCAACGCACGTAAATCATCAAATCCGGCATCTTAACAAGCGACATCATCAAGTCAAACAGGTCGCAGTAGTTATCGAAGTCGCGGTCCGACATAAATCCCTGCTCGTGCAAGTTGGGAGCAAAGATACGTGCGTCCTCGTAGATAGTACGATCCTGAATGATGTACTCGTCCGACTTGGATATATCCACGACGTCCTTGAAACGTTTGTTAAGGAAGTAAATCTGCAGGTTAAACGACCACCGAGCCATATCCTCGTAGAAATCAGCCAGATAGGGGTTGAAGTCCACACTCTCAAAGCGCGGTGTCCAACCATAATGTTTGGCTAACATATTCGTCAGCGTCGTCTTTCCGCAGCCGATATTTCCAGCTATCGCTATATGCATTCGCGCGAACTACGGCTTGCGCGACTACGGGTAAACCCTTGTTAAGCGCTCCGCCGTGTTCTCGCTCTTCGGTCTGCAAAACTACGTTTTACATCCCGAGGGGAGAGAACTCCTCCTAGTTCCGGGAGGGTTTTAATTATTTAACAATGTTTATTTTTTCGTCTCAGTCTGCCAGTTCTCTTCTGAGAAGAGGCCGAAGAGCTCCGCATCAATTTTATTGATGATAGTGCGGAAGTCGGCAGGGTTATTCTCAAAGTCCATATTATCCGAATCGATGACGAGCACGCGTCCTTCGTACTTATTGAAGATAAAGTCCTCGTAGCGTTCGTTGAGGTCCTTGAGATAATCGAGCTGCATAGTCTGTTCGTAGTCACGACCGCGTTTCTGTATCTGCGCAATTAGTGTCGGGACGGACTTACGAAGGTAAATCATCAAGTCCGGCAGCCGCATCAGACGTTTCATGTGGCCGAACAGCTCCATATACGTCTCGTAATCGCGTTCCGACAAGTCTCCGCGGGCGTAGTTATTCGTAACGAACACGTACACACCCTCGAAGATACTGCGGTCTTGAACGATTGTATGTTGCGATTGTAGAACGGCCAACAGGTCCTTGAAACGCTCCTTGAGGAAGTACGTCTCCAGGCAGAAAGACCAACGCTTGATGTTGGAGTAATAGTCTTCCAAGTAAGGGTTGAAGCTCACGCTCTCGAAGCGTGGCTCCCAACCGTAATACTTGGCTAACATCTTGGTTAGCGTTGTTTTGCCTGCACCAATATTGCCTGCAATCGCGATATACATTAATCCTCTTCTGCTTGTTGTGCAGCGTACTCTTTGATGAGTTTGTCTTGTACGTCACCCGGTACGAGTTCGTAGCTCTTGAACTTCATCGTGAACGTAGCGCGGCCACCGGTCAAGCTGGACAGCGTGGTGCTGTACGAAGACATCTCTTTCAGCGGAACGAGGGCTTTCAGGCGTTGGAAGTTCTTCTCGGCTTCCATACCAAGCACCATACCACGACGGCCGTTGATATCAGACATTACGTCACCCATCATCTCACCCGGAACGAGTACCTCTACCTCATAAATAGGCTCAAGCACTTTCGGGTTTGCGTTACGGAAGGCCTCAGCAAACGCGTTACGACCTGCCAGACGGAAGGATATTTCGTTACTGTCAACCGGGTGCATCTTACCATCGTAGATGATGACGCGCACGTCACGAGCGTAAGAACCGGTCAGCGGGCCTTGCTCGATACGGTCCATGATACCCTTCAGGATAGCCGGGATAAAGCGTGCATCAATAGCACCACCGACGATAGAGTTGATGAGTACGAGCTTACCACCCCACTCCAATGGAATCTCTTGGGTATCCTTAACGGAGATACGATATTCTTGGTTACCGAACTTATAGACTTCCTTAACAGGCACGCCTTCCTCGTACGGTTCAACGATGAGGTGCACTTCACCGAACTGACCCGAACCACCGGACTGTTTCTTGTGACGATAGTCTGCGCGAGCGGACTTAGTGATAGTCTCACGATATGGGATCTTCGGCTCGTCGTATTCAACCATCATCTTATCGTTGTTCTCCAGACGCCATTTGAGTGTGCGGAGGTGGAACTCACCTTGACCGCTAACGATAGTCTGTTTCAACTCTTTACTTTGCTCGATAATCCAAGTCGGATCTTCCTCGTGCATACGGGTCAGCAATGCACTCAGTTTCTCTGCGTCAGCCTCGTTAACAGGACGGATAGCGCGACGATATTTCGGTTCCGGATATTGGATTGCCGGATATTGGTTGTCGCACTCTTTGGCGTTGAGGGTATTACCTGTGCGGGTATCTTTGAGTTTAACGGTTGCAGCGATATCGCCGGCAGCTACTTCGTCAACAGGGACGCGGATCGAACCTGCAACGCTGTAGAGCTGAGAAATACGCTCTTTGCTGCCACGGTCCATATTCTGCAGGTCGTCTGCGCCGTGAACTGTTCCTTGCATTACCTTGAAGTAGTTCACCTCACCGATATGCGGCTCAACGCTGGTCTTGAAGATGAACATCGATGTCGGAGCTTTTGCGTCAGGAGCAACTTCTTTACCGTCTTTGGTCTTTGGTTTTGGAGCTTCAGCTACGCTTGGAGCCATATCGCCGAGGAACTCCATCAGACGACGGCAACCCATATCTTTCACGCCGCAAGCGCAGAGTACAGGATAAACGCCTGCTTCAGCAAATACGACTTTCAGACCACGGATAGTCTCCTCTTCGCTCAGAGTGCCTTCTTCGAAGAATTTCTCCATCAGAGCTTCGTCAGCTTCGGCTGCCATCTCATGCAATGCGCCAAGCAGCTCTTCTACTTTACCTGCCTCAGATGCAGGAATATCTTTTAGCTCAGGAGCGCCACCTTCGGCTTTCCATACGAGCATTTTACCTTTCAGCACGTCGATAACGGAGTTGAAACCGCCACCTGCGTTAACAGGATATTGCACCAAGCAAACCTTGTTGCCGAAGTTCTCTTTCAGAGCCTCGAACGTACGCTCGAAGTTGGCGTTCTCGTGATCGCATTTGTTAACGATGAAAGCAACCGGTTTCTTGGCGTTCTCTGCCAAACGATAGCTGTTCTGTGTACCAACTTCCACGCCGCCATTTGCTGTCAGCACGATAGCTGCTGTGTCCACAACGTGCAATGCTGTTACTGCACCACCGCTGAAGTCGTCCGAACCCGGGCAGTCGATGATGTTCAGCTTCTTACCGCCAAACTCGATGTTACAAACTGTCGAGAATACAGAATATCCGTACTCTTTCTCTACTGGGAAATAGTCGCAGACGGTCGATTGTGCTTCCACCGTACCGCGACGTTTAATCACTCCGCTCTCAAAGAGCATAGACTCCATCAAGGTAGTCTTACCTGAACCACTGCCACCCATTAAGGCAATGTTCTTAATTTCATTAGCTTGATAAACTTTTGCCATTTATTTGTATTTTTGTGTAATTTTATGTGCTTTTTAATCGAATTAACCCACATCCTCCAAATTCGCTGCAAAAGTACAACTTTTTTTTGACATGCACAATATATTGTGAAACTTTTTTTATTTTTTTTTATTTTGACGCAAATCTGCGCATATATCTCCCCAATGTGTTGCGCGACATGTGCAGACGGTTCGCGATATAATAGAGCGAGTATCCCTGAGCGCGCAAGTGCAGAATCCGTTGATGATACTTATACGGTTTGAGCATCTCCACTCGCGTTTTTACGCCAGCCGGACGACCGAGACGCACTCCTTCCGCGCGCTTACGGGCCAACGCCTCCTTGGTGCGCTGACTAATGAGATTGCGCTCTATCTCAGCCGACAAGCCAAAGGCAAAAGCCAGCACTTTGGCGTTGATATCGTCACCCAGACGATAGCCATCTTTAATGGTCCAAAGCCGGCAGCCACGAGACATGCAGATATTGAGTATCTCCATAATCATAAACAAGTTACGCCCGAGACGACTCAACTCTGAGCAGACGATGATATCTCCTTTCTGCGTCCTTTTCAAGAGCCGCCCCAACTGCCGCGTCTTGTAGTTCTTCGTCCCGGATATTGTTTCCTCAATCCAGCAGTCAACCTTGATTTCGTTCTTCGCGCAGAACTTATTAATCTCAAAGCGCTGATTCTCCACCGTCTGCGTATCGGTCGAGACACGAATATACCCATAAACCATAGCATTTTTTGCACAAAGATACGACGAAACCGGCCAAAATGCAAATAAAAATGCGACTTTGTTGAAAAAAGCTGATTTTCGGCAATTTTGTCGAATTTTTGTGGACATCGTGTAGAGCAGGCTCAGTTGTCGATTCACAGGCTGTTCACGGACGGTCGACTGTCATTCTGCCGTCGGGCGACCGTCGGGCGACTGTCGGGCGACCGTCGGGGGACCGTCGGAGAGAGAGGGACACGGAGAGAGAGGGACACGAAGAGAGAGGGACACGAAGAGGTGTTGTGGGGCGGTTGGACACCATCCTCGGCGGAAGCCACTCCTTCCGAAAGCGGAAGGACGTTCCGGGTGAAAAGGTAGTGAAAACCATCCTCGGCGGAAGCCACTCCTTCCGAAAGCGGAAGGACGTTCCGGGGGTGACAAATATTTGTTGTAACTTCGGACGGCGGATTGCAATATAATAACCATCCTCGGCGGAAGCCACTCCTTCCGAAAGCGGAAGGACGTTCCGGGTGAAAAGGTAGTGAAAACCATCCTCGGCGGATGCCGCTCCTTCCGAAAGCGGAAGGACGCTCCGCCCACCGAAAGTACGTTCGCACTGTTGTGCAAACGACAATCTTTTTAGCAAAGAAAAAAACGCTTAAGCAAGCTTAGACTATTTTTTTTGCTAAAAATCTTGTACATTTCAAATATTTGTAGTACCTTTGCAGGCGGAAAGGAAAACGTATGATACTGATAGCAGATAGCGGGTCGACGAAGACCCATTGGAGTCTGATGACGGCCAACGGTCACCATCAGGAGTATAAGACAGACGGCATCAATCCGATGCTGCAGAGCGAGGATGATATCTACCGCACGATATCGGATCAGCTTTTGCCGCAAGTGGGTCCGCAGTTATGGGCAGGTGAGATGACGCATATCTATTTCTACGGGGCAGGTTGTACGCCGGAGAAGAAGGAGTTAGTGGCAAATGCGCTTCAAGGTATTTTCAAGCATGGGGAGGCAGTGGTAGCCAGCGATATGTTAGGTGCAGCTCGTGCGCTATTCGGTCGTCAGAAAGGTATAGCATGTATTCTCGGCACAGGAAGCGGTTCGTGTTTCTACGACGGGGAGAAGATCGAATGGAGCGTACCGTCTTTGGGGTATGTGCTTGGCGACGAAGGCAGTGCGGCGACCTTAGGCAAACGGTTAGTGGGTGATGTGCTGAAGAACCTGTTAGGCGAAGACCTGAAAACGGCGTTTTTGACCGAATATAATCTGACGCAGGCCGATATATTGGACCACGTCTATAAGCAGCCCTTCCCGAACCGTTGGCTGGCAAATTTGGCGCGATTCTGCCACGAGCATTTAGAGGACGACCGCATCTATCGTATGGTGTATGAGCACTTTGACAGTTTTGTGACGCGCAATCTGACGCAGTACTATGATTACTTAGGTGTGACGGGCGATTGGACGACGACATCGAAGATGCGTGTAGGCTTTGTGGGCAGTGTGGCGCATTACTACTTCGACGTGCTGCGGAACGTGATGGCGGCACATAACTACCCCATTGCGGGTGTGCTACAAGAGCCGATAGAAGGGCTGATTACGTATCACCAGAAAGATGTTAATCCCACTACATGAAGATACGCGTAGGCATATTAACGGCACCGAAGATTGAGTTTGAGCAACGCGAGAAGACGTTTGTTCTGCATAACGTACGTATCGGTATCGGTTTTCACTGGGACCGCCGCGAGGACCAAGAGTTTGCCGGTCAATTGGAGATTCTGCATAACGCGGACGGCAGCGAGACGGCGGTGAATATCATTGATATAGAGGATTATCTGAGCAGCGTTATATCGTCGGAGATGAGTGCTAACGCGAAAATGGAACTGCTGAAAGCTCACGCAGTGATATCCCGGTCATGGGCTCTTCGCGCCATCGAAGCGAATAGCCAGCAGTCAGCCACCAGCGGTCAGTCATCAGCGCGATATGAGCAGAACGGTCACGTAGGATTTGATGTGTGCGCGGATGACCATTGTCAGCGGTACGAGGGTCTTGGTCGCATGAATAAGCGCGCTGTGGAGGCTGTGCAAGCGACGAGAGGTGAAGTGCTCGCCTACGGCGATGAGATTTGCGACTGCCGTTTTCATAAATGCTGCGGAGGCAAGACGGAGGAGTTTGAGACGTGCTGGGAAGATAAGCATGTGCCGTATCTGGAGTCGGTTGATTGTCCGTACTGCGCGCCGGACTACTTGCAGGATAAGACAGAGCTGCGTAAGAGTCTGAACGACTACGACCTCGAGACGAACAATTATCATGACTGGCAAGTGCAATACAGCGGTGTGGAGTTAGGTAATATCATACGCGAGAAGTCGGGAATAGACTTCGGTGAGATAGAGGACCTTATTCCTCTCCAACGCGGCAAGTCGGGCCGCATCTACGAGCTTGAGGTGGTGGGTACGCGGCATCGTCAAGTGATAGGCAAGGAGCTGACTATTCGTCGCTGGCTGTCGAAGAGTTGCCTTTACTCGAGCTGGTTTGATGTGGAGCGGTCAGCAGTCAGCGGGCAATTCATTTTAACCGGTCACGGCTGGGGTCACGGCGTAGGTCTGTGCCAGATAGGCGCAGCGACGATGGCGGTCGAAGGGTTCTCCTACCGCGATATCTTGGCCCATTACTATCCGGGCACTCAATGCAAAATCTTGTAAATAAGCTCTTTCCAGAGGTCGTCGTCCCTGGCGGAGGGATTATCGATGCCCTTACTGCGCGCATCTATCTCGCGGAAATAGCCTATAATCTTGAATGTCTTACCGGCGGAGTACCGTCTGGCAGCCGCCGCATAGTCCTTGACGAAGAAGGGATTGACACCTAACGCTTGCGCGGCCACGCGCTCGGTCTTATCGTCGAGGTAATGGTAGATCATGAGGTTGGCGAAGAAATTATAGAGAATGCCCAACTCCTTCTGCATCGGATGGTCTTTGGATGACGCAAAATACTGGGTGATGCGGTTCGCCTTGACCACGTCGCCTTTGATGAGAGCGTCCTGCAGTTCGAAGACATTGTAGTCCTTGGATATACCTATATTACGTTCAATGAGTGCGGCATCGATTTTGTTCTGTCCGGGCTGTCGTCCAAGCATGAGTTTATCGATGGCGCAGACGATGGCATTGAGGTCCGAGCCGAGCGCGTCTGACAGCAGTTTGGGCACGACAGGATCGAAGGTGAGCTGTTCGCCGGACTGTTTGATACGGTCGTTGAGATAAGTGCGAATCCATTCTTCGACCTTATAGTCTCGGAGTCGCTCGCTGACCATGACAGCTCCGATTTTATCGGCTTTCTTCCACCAGACGGTGCGCTTATCGGGGGTGCCGTACTTATAGCAGATGACGAGAATCGTTGACGGCTGCGGGTTGTCGAGATAGAGAGCGAGTGAGTCCCATTTTTTAACGGCCTGTGCCTCCTTAACAATCACCACTTTCTGTCCACCGAACATCGCGAATCCGCGCGCTGCGCCTACAGCTTGCGCTATATCGAGTCCGGGCAGGTCGCGACCATAAACGACGGTCAAGTCAAAGGCTTTTGCCGTCTCGTCGAGGATGTTATTCTCGATATAATCGGACACGCGGTCGATATAAAACGACTCTTCTCCGCAGAGGAGATAGAGCGGCGCGAACTTGCCCGCCTGCAGGGACTTCATTATTTGCTCGTAGGTGCTCATGATGGTGTATGGAAGATGTCGAATATATTCATACCGAAGGCCTTGGTGAAGGCATCGCTTTTCTTGAGATTGTCGGCGGTATCGAGTTGTGCTCCTTGGTCGGAGAGGAGGAGGATGCGGTCACTGAGGTGAAGCGCGAGTTCGAGTTCGTGTGTTGAGATGAGAATGGTCTTGCCCTGCTCATGTGCCAAGCGACGGAGTAGTTGCAGCACAAGGATGCGGTTCGGCAGGTCGAGGTGCGCCGTGGGTTCGTCGAGTAGAATAACGGGCGTTTGTTGCGCTAAGGCCTTCGCGATTAACACGCGCTGTTTCTCGCCGTCCGAGAGCGAGTTGAAGAGTCGAGAGTCAAGAGTCGAGCGCGAAAGGTCTGCGCCGAAGACGTCGTTTAGCGAAGCGTCAATAACCTTCTCATCCTCTGCCGTGAGCTTACCGAGGAAGGAGGTGTAAGGATATCGACCCATAGCGACGACATCGCGCACGGTGGTGTTATCCAAGATAAGCCGGTCGGTGAGTACCACCGCCACATCGTCTATATGATATGTGCCGCCAAGAGCAGGTTGTAGGCTTGCCAACGTGCGTAGCAGCGTCGATTTGCCACATCCGTTACGCCCCAGCATACACACCATCTCACCACGGTTGAGCGAGAGGGTGAGGTGCGAACGGACCACTTTGGTGCCGTACCCGATGGTGAGGTCAATTATGTCGATAGGCTTACTCATAGGTGTATATTCGTTGCACGCGGCGCGAGACGGAAGTGAGTATCTCGTAGGTGATGGTGTTGAGTTTAGTAGCGAGTTCGTCCAACGGCATATGCTCGCCAAAGACCTCCGCTATATCTCCGGGACGCGCGTCGGCACCGGTGACATCGATCATCGCCTGGTCCATACAAACATTACCAACCACCGGACAGCGCTTGCCACGCACCCAGACTTCGCCTCCGTAATTAGAGAAACGACGGTCAAATCCATCGGCATACCCGATAGGAATAACAGCTATGACGCGGTCCGACTCAAGTGTTGTATGCCGTCCGTACCCAATCGTCTCACCTGCCTTGACGGTCTTGACGCTGAGGATAGTGGTCTCCAGCGTGCAGACATTACGCAGTTTAGCTCCGACGAAGGAGAAACCGTATAGGCCTATACCGAGACGACACATGTCGAACTGGTAGTCGGCAAAACGCTCTATACCGGCGGAGTTAAGGATGTGTTTCATTATCGGGGTGCCGTTATTCCGAGATTCCGGGATTCCGGCAATCAGCGAATTGGCACAGGCGTCGAAATAATGTATCTGGTCGAGCGTGAAGTTGTCGAACTGGGGTTCGTCGCTACCTGCCAGATGCGAGAAGACAGAGGCCACTCGGACGGCTTTCGTCGTACCGAGACGTTCAATGAGCCAGGGTATATCCTCCTTGTAGAAGCCGAGACGGTGCATACCGGAGTCAATCTTGACATGGATAGGCACGTTCTCGAGGCCTTTCGCCTCCGCTGCTGCAATTACGGTCTTGAGGGACTGATGCGAATAGACGTTCGGCTCGAGGTTATTCTCGAGTATGAGGTCCATTGCCGCCACTTCGGGGTCCATAATGATGATAGGCAGCGTGATACCTTTCTGGCGCAGTTCAACACCTTCGTCGGCGACAGCGACAGCGAGGTAATCGACTAACCCACTCTCCTGCAGGGCCTTGCTCACTTCGACACTGCCGGCACCGTAAGCGAAGGCTTTGACCATACAAGTAAGCTTGGTCTCGGGCTTGATGAGACTGCGGAAATAGCGCACATTATCCACTAAAGCGGATAGATTGACCTTGAGTACGGTCTCGTGAGTCTGATGCAGAATACGGTCAGATATGGTTTCCTCGTCATAGCCAAGCGCCCTCATCACGGCAGCACAAGTGCGCACGTTCTGATGCGATGGGTCCTCGATGACGACGGGACAACGACTGAAGAGCTTCATCTTCTCCTCGCGTTTCTGCTCCAAGGACTCGAAGTTCTCGTCGTGCTCATGACCGATATACGTTATGACGCCTATATTCGGGCGGATGATCGGTTCCAATCGCTCCATCTCGCCGGGCTGACTGATTCCCGCCTCGAAGATAGCCAATGAGGCCGGCTGATTAGCCAACTGCCAGACGGAGAGAGGCACACCGATCTGCGAATTGAAGGACTTGGGGGAACGAACGATAGCGTAGTCGTCCTTGAGGAGCTGGTAGAGCCACTCCTTGACGACGGTCTTGCCGTTGGAGCCCGTGATACCGATGACGACACCGCGGAACTGTGAGCGCACATAGGCGGCTAACGCCTGCAGCGCCTCCAAGGCGTTATCACGAATAAAGACCCGGACGCCCTTGGCATAGAGTTCGTCTATATAACGAGCGCCGTCGTTCTTCGCCGTCTTGATAGCGAAAAACAACGTCTGCTCAGGATGGGCACCTAACTGCCGCGAATCGGTCAACAGATAGCGGATATCGATATCCTTTTCGGCACGATTATCCAGCGTTGTGATGCCTTCCAGTACTCGAGAAATTTCAGATACGGTCATATGTCCCACATTTAGCCGTGCAAAAGTACAGCTTTTTTTGCATATATGCAAACAAAAAGTGAGAAATATTTAATTTTCGTCTTCCTCGGGCAGTTCGTAGGTGGTAGAATCGGGCTCGCAGATATCCTCATCGTGGTCAATCTGCTGAATGATGACATCTATGCCTCCGGCGTTATGCACTTGTTTGACCGCAAAGCCTGTGACACAAGCCAAGCTGGCAATCCAGCACAGCAGGGAGATGATCCAGAAGCAAGCTTTAGGCAGATGGCGTGTTCGCATGAAGCTGACGATACAGCGAACGATAACCACGATAGGCAGGATGATTGCTACGAGAATAGCCACTATGGCAAGCAGCACCTCCCACCAAGCCATACCGACAAGGAAAGGCACTCCGGCAAACGGCAACACAGTGAGCGTACCGAGACTGACACCGAACAGACCGATAAGGATAGCGAACAGACCGGCGAAGAGCGGTACGAGAACAGGTAGCGTACTAAAGAGCAGCAGTACCAGCAACGAGATACCTATCACGCGGCTACAACCGCTGTTACCGGAACGCGGCGAGTGTTTGACGCGAGGACGTTTGCTGTTACCAAACTCGGAAGGCGCACCTAAGTGTTCCTTGACGGAATCGACCATTTTCATGTCCACGACCTGTACGTTGCGGGCAAAGAGGTCGGCCTGCATCAGTTCGCACACGCGCGTTTCTATATCTTCCATTATTTCCGCGCGTTCGTCCGTGGGAAGGCGCAGTTCGATATCATTCAGATAATCATTTAGGGCTTGGTAGGCATCGTTATCGATGTGGAACACTACCCCACTTAAATTAACGGTTCTTGTTACTTTCATTGTAGTGATAATTAGTTGTTATTCGTCCGTTGTTACTCGTCCGATACTGTCGGAAATGGCTTTCCACTCATCTTGCAGTTGTTGGAGCAAGTCCTTGCCGGTGGGCGTTAGACCAAAGTACTTACGTGGCGGTCCGGACGGACTCTCTTCCCAACGGTAGGTCAATATACCGTTGTTTTTCAGTCTTGTGAGCAAAGGGTATAGGGTGCCCTCAACCACCAATAAGTCGGCGGCTTTGAGGGACTCTAAGATATCGGATGTATAGACCTCCTTCTGGTTGATGATAGACAGGATGCAATACTCCAGTATCCCCTTGCGCATCTGAGACTTGATGTTTGTTGCGTCCACCATAGATTACTCCTCCGCCCGCGGCATTAGAAGCATCATTACTAAATAGAGCAACAATCCCGGGAACGCAGCCGAGAAGATAGTCAAAGCCGCATAAACGACACGGACCATTGTTACATCTACATCAAAATACTCTGCCACTCCGGCACAGACGCCAGCCAACATCTTGTTGTTACTACGGCGCAATTGTTTCTTTTCCATACGATATAATTTTTAGTTGTTTACTATTTCACGGTGCAAAGGTACTGTTTTATATAGAACCTTGCAATACAGAGTACTATATTTTTACTCAAAATGGGGTAAATTTATTGATTTTGCTACATGGAAGTTGCAAAAATGCACCCTTATACGTGATTTTTAGGAAAAAAGTACTACCTTTGCACCGGATTTAGTGATATGGAGCGTCTATTAGGAAAAAGTTTGAGTGAGTTACAGTCGGTAGCAGCGTCTGTGGGTTTGCCTAAGTTTGCGGGCAAGCAACTGGCGGAGTGGCTATACGTACGCCGTGTGAAGACGTTCGACGAGATGACAAATATCTCGCTAAAAGGTCGCGAAGCGCTGCGTGCGCGTTATGAAATAGGTCGTCACGAACCGATTGCTCAGGCCGAATCGGTGGACGGAACAAGGAAGTACTTGTTTGAGGTAGAGATAGGCGGGAATAAGCAGTATATAGAGACCGTCTATTTGCCGGAAGAAGACCGCGCGACGTTGTGCGTATCAACGCAGGCGGGTTGTAAGATGGGTTGCCGCTTCTGTATGACGGGCACACTGGGTTTTCACGGTCAGCTGAGTGCAGGAGAGATACTGAATCAGCTCTTCGAGGCTGATTGTTTGGCGCTTAGCGATAAGCGTTTAGCGATTACTAATGTCGTGCTAATGGGTGAAGGTGAGCCGATGGACAATATCGACGAGGTGCTGCGTGCGCTGGAGGTGATGACGAGCGATTACGGCTGCGGATGGAGTCCGAAACGTATCACGGTATCGACAGTGGGCGTGATAGACGGCCTGCGGCGGTTCCTCAACGAGAGCGAGTGTCACTTAGCGATATCGCTACATAATCCTTTTGCGGCTGAGCGTGCGGCTATTATGCCGGCGGAGAAAGTCTGGCCGATGAAAGAAGTGATGAGTCTGTTGCGCGAATACGACTGGTCTCACCAGCGGCGTGTATCGTTCGAATATATCTGCTGGCACGGCGCGAATGATACCATACGTCACGCGAAAGAGCTGTTGCGCTTACTGCACGGACTCGATTGCCGGGTGAACCTGATACGTTTCCACGCGGGAGTAGATAAAGAATTTGCCACGTCTGATGAGCGGCAAATGGAGTGGCTTCGCGATTATCTGTCGGAGCACGGTGTGACGACGACGATACGCAAATCTCGCGGGGAAGATATATTAGCTGCCTGCGGAATGTTAGTGAATTCGTTGAGGGTTTAGCGTTTAGGGTTTAGCGAATTCGGTCAGCAGCGCGAACGAGCGCTTCGTCTTTGAGGATTCGGCGGGTAGCCATAAGGGTTAAAATAAAGCATATCAATGGGATACAAGCCCAGAAAGTGATATTCCATTCAACGGCGAAATTCATCTTCGCAAACCAGATATACATAAACAGAATACCGTAATATCCGAGGCACAGAATGGCCAGAAAGATATTAAGGCGTGCTTGCAGTACCCGTTTCTTAAAGAGGAAGATATCGACGAAAGCGAGTGCCGGAATCAGTATTGTGGTAACGGCTAATCCCCAGAGACCTTCTAACGGCACGTGACGAAATGCACCGAGTTCATAGACTTGGAACTCGTTCGTGACTAATTCTGCGACAGGCAGGAAGATCAGGGCGATGCCTAATGCTACGATAGCTAATAAATATAAGGTTTGTATTCTCTGTATCATCTCTCTTAACTTTTAACTCTTAACTGCTTCCTGCAAAGAAGCCACTTTTTCACCTATTTTATTTACCCACCCTATTTGTCGAGCAGGATTGCCGACCATGAGTGCGTAGGCAGGCACATCTTTGGTGACTACACTACCCGCACCTATGAGGCAGTATTCGCCCAGCGTGTGTCCGCAGACGATCGTAGCATTGGCACCAACAGAAGCACCTTTCTTAATGATTGTTTCGCGGTACTCGTGCTTGCGACTAACGGCTGCGCGAGGATTGATGACATTGGTGAAAACCATTGACGGCCCAAGGAAGACATCATCCTCGCAACGCACTCCTGTATAGACAGATACATTATTTTGTATCTTGCAATTGCGTCCCAAAACCACGTCCGGCGAAATGACTACATTCTGACCGATATTGCAGTCCTCACCGATGACACAGCCCGACATGATATGACTGAAATGCCAAATTTTCGTGCCCTTGCCGATTTTACAACCTTCGTCCACGTAAGACGACTCATGAACAAAATAATCCATTAGAAGAAGAGTTTCAGTATATCGTTACCATTCGCAAAAATAAGCAGCGCAATAAGCAGCCAGAAGCCGATGTTATTCGCCACTTCAAGGAACTTATCGCTCGGTTGCTTGCGGGTTATCATCTCAAAGAGCAAGAAGAGCACGTATCCGCCGTCCAGCGCGGGAATAGGCAGGAAATTCATGAAGGCCAGAATGAGGCTTAGGAACGCCGTCATATGCCAGAAAGCGAACCAGTTCCAGAAGCCCGGGAACATCGAACCTATCGCGCCAAAACCGCCAACCGACTGTGCACCCTCTTTGGTGAAGACGAGACGGAACTGCTTGACGTAGGTCACGAGCGTCTGCCAGCCGTACTGAATACCCGCCGGAATAGACTCGAAGAAGGTGTAGGACTTATGTTCGAGCGGGAAATACTGGTACTTATTCTTAATAATCACACCAATGAGCGCCTGGTCGCCAATGAAGAGGTGCGCTTGGTGCAGTTCGCCCTGACGGTAATAATCGAGGGTTATACTGTCGCACGGATGCTTCTGCAGCTCGTTGGTCACTTGTACGTGACACGGCGTCGGAATACCGTTAACGGCTACGACACTGTCACCTTTCTGCATTCCCGCCAAGTCGGCAGCGTGTTGAGGCATCACCGAGTCGATAACGAACGGTACGAACTCGGTAGCGAGGATGTAGTTGCGCTTCATATACGACTTGTCGGCACGTTTCTTATCGCGCTCGGCACGGGCAAAATCGTTCTGTTCAGCGAGGAAACGAGTGCCCAAGTCATCGGACATAACGAGTCCGATAGTGTCCTGTCCGCGCAGTACGGTGATATTCTTGCGGCCTTCGAGGATGATCCACTGCATGACATCCGTCACGTCCTCCGGCTCTTGGCCGTCGATGGCGATGATTTTATCGTGCTGTTGGAAGCCCTCGTCCAGTAAGATTTGCGAGAAATAGAGTCCCGAATCCACATTGCGTAGCGGCAGACGGTCTGTACCGTGCGTAAAGAGCAGGGCGCTGAAGATAACCAAGGCGGCTACGAAATTGACCAATATACCACCGAGGATGATAAGCATGCGCTGGAAGACATTCTTCGAGCGGAACTCCCACGGTTGTGCCGGTGTCTTAGCTATATCTTCGCTGCTGTGGGTCTCGTCCACCATTCCTGAGATGGCGCAATAACCGCCAAACGGAATCCAACCGATACCCCACTCGGTGTTCTCGGGATGCTTTGCCCACTCGTCGTCCTCCTCTACGTTCTTGGCGCAGAAAGCAAAATGCCACTTGCCGTCGAACTTCTTGGCACGGAAGAGCGAGAATTTGGGGTTGAAGAACATATAGAACTTCTCGACACGTACTTTGAAGAGGCGAGCGAAGAGGAAATGCCCGAACTCATGGATAACCACGAGAAACGAAAGGGCGAGTATTAACTGTAAGAATTGAATCATAATAATGTGGTTGCAATGTTACGCGCTTCAGAGTCTGAAGCCACATAGTCGTCGTAGGTTGGTTTGGCGATAAAAGTTGCCTTTTGCATGGTCTGGGCAATGATGTCCGACATCTGCAGGAAGCCGCATCGACCTTCGCGGAAAGCGAGATTGACCACTTCGTTAGCGGCATTGAGCACACAGGGCATGTTTCCGCCCTTGTTCGTTGCCTCGTACGCAAGACGCAAATTCGGGAAACGGCTGAGGTCGGGTTGCTCAAAAGTGAGGTCACGAATAGCGAACAGATCGACCCGCGGAAAGTCGCTTACGATACGCTCAGGATACGCTAAGGCATACTGTATGGGCAGACGCATATCCGGTGCACCCAGTTGCGCCTTCACAGCCCCGTCACGGAACTGCACCGCCGAATGCACTATTGACTGCGGATGGATTAGCACCTCTATCTTCTCTGCCGGCACGCCAAAGAGCCACTTGGCCTCAATGACCTCGAAGCCCTTGTTCATCATCGATGCGGAGTCAATCGTTATCTTCTGGCCCATATCCCAGTTCGGGTGCTTGAGCGCATCGGCAGCGGTGACGTACGCCATCTGGTCTACAGTGTAGGTGCGAAACGGTCCGCCTGATGCCGTGAGAAGGATTTTCTCTATCTCGTTGGTATTCTCGCCGACAAGCGACTGAAAAATAGCCGAATGTTCGCTATCCACCGGAAGTATCGGTGCGTGATGTTTCTGCGCCAATTCGCAGATGAGTTCTCCCGCCACAACCAGCGTCTCTTTGTTCGCGAGCGCAATAGTCTTACCAGCCTCAATAGCAGCAATAGTAGGGCGTAAGCCGGCGTATCCGACCATCGAAGCGACGACGATATCGATACTGGGGAAAGTGACCATATCGACAATCGAGTTCATTCCTGCCCAGACCTTACCTTGATAGCCAAGAGCAGAGAGCTGAGAGCGAAGGGCATCATACTGACTCTCGTCGGCGATGCACACCACTTCGGGCTTGAACTCTTGGGCCTGTTTAACGAGCAAGTCCACACTTCGATGCGCACAGATAGCGTACACCGCAAAACGGTCAGGATTAGAGCGCACCACATCCAATGTCTGCGTTCCGATAGAACCTGTAGAACCTAATATCGCTAACTGCTTAACTTTCACTTTTTCTATTCGACTTTAGTCTTTAAAAGACGATTACTTCTTCCGGATTCACCGTCTCACCACGACGCCATAACTCAAAGTACATCAACTCAGCGTTGGAGGTGATAGCGATACTCTCGCCCTCTTTCACGACATCCCCTACCCGTTTGAGCGGCTTGTCTAAATTGCGGTAAACGGACAGATAATCGCTGTGTTGGATGACCATCATATAGGTGTTGTTGATCTGATACTCGACCAACAGAACCGTTCCTGGCAGCACCGCAGTCGCGTTCTCGTTTGCCGGTGTCTTGATGGCAACACCGAACTGCTTATTCTCCGGCAGATAATGTTCCTCTATGACACCGTGAGCAGGGCGGAAGAAAGCCACGACAGGCGTAACCTGCTGCACATCAAAGAGTTGCAAGTTGTCCTTCTCCTTCGCCTCATACTGCGCCATAAACTCCTCGGTAGCCTCACTCTTGGCTTTTTGCAACAACTGTTCGCGTTGCACAATCTGCAAGGAGTCGAGACTCTGCACCGTATCGGACTTCACCTCACCCGCCATGATATCGCGGATGACGGACAGATACTGCGTCTGCACACTGAGCGTCGTGCTCAACGAATCGACACGCACCGTCTCTTCCACCAAGCGCTGACGAATACTCTCCGAGTAACCGGGCAGGATATTACGTATCGGCGTGTAGAAAATAAGCAACGAGTAGATACCTAACGTGAGGAAGAAAGAAAACGTGAGAAGCACGAACACACTCATACGACTCAGCCTTGTATGCCAAATCTCATTAAATGTGTCCTCGTTGAGAATACTCAAGCGATACTTATACAGCAGCCGCTTCCAAAAACTATCTCTCTTCTCCGGCATAGGTTATAGAATTGTGCAGCCTGCACAGGGTTTGAGTTGCTTAAAGAAATCATTACCTTTATCGTCCACAAGGATGAAAGCAGGGAAGTTCTCCACTTCTATCTTCCAGATAGCTTCCATTCCGAGTTCGGGATATTCGACGCACTCGATGGACTTGATGTTCTCTTGTGCTAAGATAGCAGCCGGACCGCCAATCGAACCGAGGTAGAAACCGCCATGTTTCTGGCAAGCGTTGGTCACGTCGATTGAGCGATTACCCTTCGCCAGCATGATGAGACTGCCTCCGTGATCTTGGAACTCGTCCACATACGGATCCATACGTCCTGCCGTAGTCGGGCCCATCGAACCGCAAGCCATGCCTTTAGGCGTCTTAGCCGGACCGGCGTAGTAGATAGGATGGTCCTTGAGATATTGCGGCATGGCTTCGCCAGCATCGAGACGGGCTTTGATTTTCGCATGCGCGATATCACGGCCTACGATGATGGTGCCGTTCAAGCTAAGACGCGTACCGATGGGGTACTTGGTGAGAATAGCGCAGACATCCTTCATCGGTTGGTTGAGGTCGATACGAACAGCATCACCCTCGCCTGCGTTGCGCAACTCAGCTGGGATCAGACTGCCGGGATTGTTATCCATTTTCTCAATCCATATACCGTCCTTATTGATTTTGCATTTGATATTGCGGTCCGCCGAGCAGCTTACGCCGAGACCAATCGGGCAAGATGCGCCGTGACGCGGCAGACGAATAACGCGCACGTCATGCGCCATATACTTACCGCCGAACTGTGCGCCGAGACCGATCTTATACGCCTCTTGCAGCAGTTGTTTCTCCAGTTCTACATCGCGGAAAGCACGGCCGGAAGCATTACCCGTTGTCGGCAGGCTGTCGTAATAGTGCGTGGACGCAAGTTTGACCGTCAGCAGGTTCTTCTCGGCGCTTGTACCACCGATAACGATAGCGATATGATACGGCGGACAAGCAGCTGTACCAAGGCTCTTCATCTTCTCTACAAGGAAAGGAATCAACGTGCCCGGGTTCTGGATACGCGCCTTTGTCTCCTGATAGAGGTAGGTCTTGTTGGCACTACCACCACCTTTAGTCACGCACAGGAATCGATATTCCATGCCGTGAGTAGCCTCTAAGTCAATCTGTGCCGGCAGGTTGCACTTCGTATTCACCTCGTTGTACATATCGAGCGGAGCATTCTGGCTATAACGCAGGTTGCACTGTGTATAGGTGTTATACACACCTTCGCTCAAAGCCTCTTCGTCATCGAAGCCTGTCCAAACACATTGTCCCTTTTCGCCGTGGATAATAGCGGTACCGGTGTCCTGGCAGAGCGGCAACTGACCTTTCGCAGCCACTTCCGCATTGCGCAGGAAAGTGAGTGCCACGTACTTATCGTTATCACTGGCCTCCGGGTCACGCAGGATCTTAGCCACCTGCTCGTTGTGAGAGCGGCGCAGCATAAAGCTCACGTCGTGAAACGCTTGTTGCGCCATCAACGTCAGACCTTCAGGAGCAACCTTCAGCATCTCGTGACCTTCAAACTCGCCAACCGACACATAGTCCTTGGTCAGCAGATAGTACTCGGTCTCGTCTTTACCGAGTTGAAACATAGGCTCATACTTATAGTCCATAGTAATGCATTTTACAATTTGGCCGCAAAAGTACAAAAAAAAAATGATATCTGCAAGAAAAACCATTATTTTTACTAAAATAATGTACATTCACACAAAAAGAGAGCCCCGAAGGACTCTCTTTTATGTTCGCAGTCGAACTGAACTATGAGATATTACTCAGCCGGTTCAACTTTGATAATGATCTTATCGGATTTATTACCGTCCTCTGTGGTCAGAGTAACGGTAGTTTTTCCTTCTGATAATGCTTTAACCTTTGTTCCGCTTACTAATTGAAGTATGGAATCGTCAGCTATTGTTACCATAACGTTCTTGTTGGTAGCGTCAGCAGGTAAGATGGTGTATGCGATTTCGTATTCCTCGCCCACCTTGATAGTCTTCGTATCCTCGGTGCAAGCGATGCTCTCTACGGCAGTCTTAACCACAACTACTACGGAAGCTTTGTAGGTACCACATGTGAGTTCTACAGTCGCTTTTCCGGCAGCTACAGCCTTGATAGTGTTCGCATCAATCACCTCTACGACAGCAGGTGCGTCGGATGTTCCGGTTACGTCCTTATTGGTAGCGTTAGCAGGAGTGAAGACGCACGGGATATCGTATTTCTCACCTACGTTCATCCGGATAGTATCTACCGCAATCTTGAAACCACGCAAAGCGGTCTCAATCACCTTGAGATTGAAGGAGCCGGTCTTACCGCCATCCTCGGTCGTGATAGTGATAGTAGCCTCACCGGGAGCAACGGTCAAAATAGTGTCGGGACTAAGCACTTTCACCACTTTGAGGTCGGAACTGGTAACGGTTACTTTTCTGTTAGTAGCTATCGTAGGAAGAACAGCGTAGGTATTGGTAATGGAATACTTCGTCTCGCCCTCGAGTTTCTGGAAATCAGGATTTTCCATAATGAAAACGCTCTGCACAGGAATAGCCTCTACGGTAAGGTTGATGCTCTTCTTCACTTGGCCGAGATAATCGGTGGCGGTGATAACAGCAGTACCCACTTTGTTGGCATTGATGATACCTCTCTCGTTAATAGAAGCCACCGAGTCGTTGGAGGACGACCATGTAACGGTCTTGAAGCTTGCGTTGTCAGGCAGCACAGTAGCCTTGAGTTCCATCGTCTTACCAGCCGTCATCTTAATGGCATCGCCGGAAATATAGGTAGAGTCGGACTTACTGCACGAGAACTTAATATCCGTTGCTGCTACGTTGTACACCTTAATGGTACATTGAGCTGATTTGGAAACGTCACCTCTCACTTTAGCAGTAATGACAGCTGTACCGGCGTTCACACCCATAACCGAGCGTACGAAAGTGGAAGAACTACCTCCTGCCAGTACCACTACATTCTCGTTAGAAGATGACCATTCAATCCATGCTTCAGAATTTGAAGGTTTAACATTAAGAACGAGTTGGGCATATTTGGTAGCTTCAACTGTCACCTCGTCCTTCTCAAAGGAGAAGCTGTTCACCGTGTCGGTTTTACAGCCGACAAGGCAAAGTGCCGATATTAATACTAATAATGAAAACTTTTTGTTCATAATTTACAATCTGTCCAATTCGTTTTTAAGTTATCGTAGAGGCACACGGGTTGCATGCCCCTACGATAGTTAATAAATTACTTCGTGAAAGTGAGAGTGTAATCCGTAACTGCGGAGCCGGTCCATTTGAACTTGAAGGTAACCTTCGCGTACTTGGTAGCAACTTTACAGTTGATGTTGTCATCAGCACCTGCATCCTCGAAGTTCTCAACATCACCGGCAATCTTGCCATTGAGAGCCGACCAACCTAAGTTCACATCCCAAGCTTTATTCTCACGGAGCTTGAAATTACCAGCAGCCATGTCAACATTAGCAGCCTCAGCTACGTAGTAGCCACCTTCGTCAGCAGCATATGCCATAACTACATCGTTAGTAACGTCCCAGCCACCTACAGCAGCGCCAATGATACCCCAAACGTGTTTCTCTTTGTCGAAATCTTCGGGCAGATAGTGCTTGTCGAACTCGAGCCACTCGTCAACTTCGTCAACAGGTGCCAAGCTAACAGGCATTACGAGGTTACCAGCGTCACCGTCGATAACGTGACCGTGTTTGTCTTGGAAGCCAGCTTCATCAGCAAAGCAAAGAACATACTTATAAACGCAGTTTGCGCCTACGTTGTTGATTGCCATGTAGGAACCATCAGATTGCTTGGTCATGATGATAGGATTAGCGTGATCCCAGTCACCTTTACCTTCGAGGTTCACACCGGTAATACCAACTTTCGTACCCTCAGGCAGAGCCACTTTCGACTTCATCGTGAAGATAGCTTGACCAGGCTCGTTAGCCTTAACGCATTCACTATGCTCCCAGCCACCAATCTTAAGAGCGAGAACACCAGGTTTGGTGCCTGCAGGAATATGGAATTGCGGGAGTTCCAGTTGATCAGCACCTTCCAAAGTGGTTTGGTCAGCAATGAGTTTTACCTTGAGGCTCTTACCTTGCCATGAACCATCATTAGGATACTTTTGGCAAACAGCTGCTTCCAAACCATAGGTACCGAGTTTGAAGTTAGCCTTGAAGAAATCGCTCTTTTCAGCAATACGCTCGAACTTGATAGCATTGTCAGCATCAGCTGCAGCTGTTTCGAGACCAATGTAGGTGTTTTCACCGGACCATTCAGAACCATTCAAGGAACCTTTCAGGTAGATACCGTGGCACTCTTCGCCGTCCGGAACTTGGATCAAGATCTGAACATAACCGTCAGGAATGACGTCGGTTGGCGTTGGAGTCGGCGTCGGATTGTCATTTCCACCTTCTCCAGAGTTTGTAGGTTCATCTTTTTTACAACCAATCATTGCGATTGTTGCAACTGCCATAAAGGCTAAAAATAACTTTTTCATACAAAAGATTTTTAATTAAGTTAATAAATTGGTTTATTTTGATATATAAGCGGAACTTATATATGTTTATTTATCGGTTGTATAACCAGGGTTCTGCGTCCAGAGTCCGCCTGAGGTCTCAATCATCTTACGTGGGATTGGGAACCAGTCACGGTGGTTATCCTCTGCTGCCTCTTTGAATTGCCACTCGCCCTTCGAGAATTTATTGTAACGAATCAAGTCACGACGACGAAGCATCTCCCAAGCGAACTCACGTCCACGCTCAACAAGCAGTTCGTTGAGGTCAAGCGAAGCGTAAGGAGCCACTCCTGCACGAGTACGAATCTTCTGGAACTCAGCATCAGCCAACAGCTCTGTGCAATACTTCGAGTAGTCACCGCCTGCACGCAGAGCTGCCTCATACTCCGTATAGAGTACTTCCGCATAACGCATCAGCACAAAGTCGTTCTCGCAGTATTTGCAGGTACCTTGTTTGTCCACCTCATACTTGAGCAGACGAGCACCATCGTTGTGGGTAGCTTTGGTCAGCGACGTAACCAGAGAGGTCATCACTGCCGGCAGGTTACCCTTATCCGTCATCTTCAGGATATCGACACCGTTCTTGTCATAAACCGGGCCGAGGAACCATCCCCAACCGTCGCAAGCAAGGGTACCACGTACGGAGTCACAAGGACCACGTTTATCTACACCGTACTCGTAGGTCTGAATGAAGTCCGTAGGAGCACAGAATCCGTTCCACGGCTTCTCCAACATATCCCAGCAGGTCTTGTGGCAGTAGTTGAGCGTCAACATCGTGATACGCAACTTATTAGCCATCTTACCGGCTGCGTCACGATAGTCGAAGTTGGCATTACCATCCTCTACGATAACGAAGATATTCTCCAAACTGTTCTCGTTATGAATCTTGAAGTTGGTGAAGAAATCATCCTCAATACGATAAGCTTTCGATTGTCTTACTTGTTCGCAAGCATCTACAGCTTTCTTGTAGAAGTCTTGATCCGATTCGATGCCTTTGATACCACAGTTAGCAGGTGTCACACCGAAAGAAGGCGCATTCAGATACAGACGAGCAAGCAACGTATAAGCCATACCCTGTGAGCAACGACCGTAGTTCTCTGCGCGGTTCTTCTCCGTGATAACAGGCAGGTTCGGAGCCTCTTCTTCCAAGCAGGTCACGAGTTTGTTCCAAATCTCCCAAGTCTCACTCTGCGGAACAGAAGCAGACGAGTAGTTATCCAGATACGGGATACGTCCAAACGCATCAAACAGCGTGTAGTAATAGTACGTACGAAGCACCTTCAACTCAGCGGTGAACTGTGTATATACCGCAGGGTCAAGCGTTTCCTTAATACCGTCAAGCTGGCTCAGAATCTTGTTACAGAGCACTGCACCGGCGTTGGAGTATTGCCATACGAACTCAAAACTAAGGTCATTAGCTGTCCAAGAATGGTCGTTAAAGCCTTTCCAGTAACCATCATCATTCCAGTCTTGACCCGGGTCACGTACCGGGTTAACGCACTCGTCCGATGAGATAGTAGTGATGCCCCAATAGCCCCAGTGGTCATGCAACCACTTCACTTCAGCGTAAGCTTGACCTACAACCTTGGCAACGTTGTTGGGGTCAGTGAGCATTTCGTCCGCGGTAGGTTGTCCATAGACTTCCTCCTCTAACATGTCCTTACAGCTGTTCAACGAAAGAGCTGCAAGAGCAATGACGCTAATAATAAATATCTTTTTCATATCCATCCTATTTTTAAGGTTATACAATTAGAAGAGTGTCAAGTTAACACCGAACATTACGTTGCAAACAGTGGGATAGAAACCAGCGCCATCAATACCGGGACTCCAAACGTCAGAGGTATTAACCTCAGGGTCTTGTCCAGAGTAACCACTAATGGTGAATACGTTTTCAGCTGTTGCATGCAAGCGGAGCGATTGAACATATTTCGATTCCGGGAAACGGAACGTGTAACCTACAGTGATGTTATCCAACTTGAGGTACGAACCATCCTCCAGGTAGTAGTCAGAGAAGTCACCGTGACGATAAGCGCCTGTACCGTTAGCAAGGCCATAGACATCTTTCATAAAGACGTTCAAACCTTGAGACGATTGAGGACCGTAAGCCCAACGTTTAACGTTCAGCACATCGTTACCTACAACACCGCGGAAGAAGAGCGTGATATCCAGGTCTTTCCAGCGAACAGTGTTGTTCCAACCGTAAGTCATGATAGGCTGTGCGCGTCCGATTTTCTGTTTAATCGGGTTACCGGCCTCATCGCACTCGTAGTAGAGTTTACCGTTCTCAATCTTGGTAACCTTATAACCGTAGAATGTACCTACGGACTCACCTTCCACAATCTTCTGGGTGTTCACACCTTGCAGACCGTTTTCACCAACGCCACCGGTCAACATCTCCGAGTAGTTGAGCGGATAGGTCTCACCATTAAGTGTCACGTCACCTGTGAGTTTCTTCAGTTTATTGTCGTTGAAGGCCATTGTCCAAGTCGAGGACCACTCCCAGTTCTTCGTCTTAACAGGAACACCCGTCAAAGCAAGCTCAAGACCCATAGACGTAATCTCACCGCAGTTAGCAAGGAGTTTGTTATATGGGAACGGAGGAGTCGGAACATCGTAGTCCCAAAGCAGGTCTTTGGTGTCACGATAGTAGAGGTCCAAGTTACCGTTCAAACGGTTTTCCAATGTTGCGAAGTCAATACCGAGATTGTACTCGAACTTACGCTCCCAGCGCAACTCAGGGTTCGCGTTACGGTCAACCGTATAGGTGGTAATCCACTCGTTGTTGTACCAGAACGAACCACCGTTGGTCAACAACTGTTTCGACATCAGGTTGTTGCTCAGGTCGTTACCGGTAATACCGAAACCGAAGCGGACCTTCAAATCGTTACACCAGTCTTGGTCACGCATGAAATCCTCACCTTTGATACGCCAACCTACACTGGCTGCAGGGAACCATCCCCACTTGTGGTTGTCACCGAAACGAGACGAACCCTCAGCACGGATAGAAGCCGAGAGAAGGTATTTCTCGTTGTAGTTATAGTTAACACGGAGGAATCCGGATGCCAAGGTATTTGAGCCGCTACCCGAGCTGATGTTCATCAAACTCTTGTCGGTCTTACCATCGCCCAACGAAAAATACTTATAGCTATTGGTTGGGAAACCGCTGTTTTCCATGCTGGTGCCATCAGAGTAGAAATGCTGGTACGAGAAACCAAGCACGGCTGTCAACGTGTGACCACCCCATTGTCCTGCGTAGTCCACCGTAGCCTCATATAACTGGTTGAAATTAAGACTGTTACTACGAGTTGCTTTACCTGCCTCCTGGAGGTCGGTATCGTAAAGCTGTGAGCAATAGTAGTAGTTGTAGTTATCAGCCTCTTCCAATGCGGCGAAAGCGTTGATCTTCAAACCCGGAACAGGCTTGATATCCACCGTAGCCTTAATCGATCCACGGAAGCTGTTACCACTTTGATAGCTCTCTTTCTGGTCCATCGAAGCAATCGGGTTGTATTGGCCCGAACCGCTGGGCAGGAAATAACCGGACGTCGAACTACCACTATATAGAGGATAAGTCGGATTCAAGATAACAGCCTGCTTCATATCACCGCAGAAATAGTTGTTCTTGTAGTGAATATACGACAAGTCGTATTGGAACTTGAGCCAGCCTTGCAGCGCCTTCTGGTCAGCAGCGAACTTAGCGATAACCTCTTGGCGGTCGTTGTTCTTAGCAATACCTTCCGCATACTTATAGTTAACCGAAGCACGATAACCGAAGTTCTTCGTCGTACCGGAAATAGCGATATTGTGGTTAGTTGTCACAGCAGCCTGTCTGAGAGTAAGGTCAAGCCAATTGGTATTGAACTCTTGACCGGAACCGTCGTCGTAGATGGAGGGAGCGACCATGCCACCGGAGATTTCTTCGAGGTTACGGAACTCTTCCGGAGTTGCGAAGCCCAAGTTCTTACGCGGAACAGATACGGAAACATAACCGGAGTAATCTACAGTTGTCTTACCACATTCCATACCTTCACCTTGTTGTGCACGCTTGGTGGTAATAAGAATGACACCGTTGGTACCACGAGTACCGTAGATAGCCGCAGCAGAACCGTCCTTCAAAACGTCCATTGAAGCAATGTCTTCAGGAGCAATGTTCGCGATGTTGTCGGTAGGAATACCATCCACAATGTAAAGAGGAGAGGTTCCGGCACCTTTATCCAAAGTCGAGAAACCACGAATCTGGATAGAGTAACCGCCTTGCGTCGGGTCGCTACTGGTCTTCGCGATGTTCAAACCCGCAACCTTACCTTGCAATAAGCCGACTGGACTCGATTTAACACCGGCGTTGAAGTCCTCTGCTTTCACTGAAGCTACAGAACCGGTCACTTCTTTTTTCTTCTGCGAACCGTAACCGATAGCTACCACCTCCTGGATTTCGTAAGTGTCTTCCTTGAGTTGCACTCTCATGCCATTCTTAGCAGGAAGAGTCTGCGCTTGGAAACCCATGTAGCTGAATTGCAGTTCAGCACCTTCCTGGACGTTGAGGGTAAAATTACCATCAAAGTCGGTAATCACACCATTGGTGGTACCTACTTGGATAATACTGGCACCGATAATCGGTTCGCCAGTCGATGCCTCAACAACCGTACCAGAGATTTGAGCCTGAGCCGTAGTTGCAAACAGCACGGCAACAGTCATCAAAACGAGCGATAAAAGTTTGTGTTTCATCATTTGTTAAATATTTGGTTAATTATTAAGTTATTTTTCTTTAATAAGCGCCACACACAACGCACCCAACACAAGCAATCCACCGGCTACAGTCAGCATTCCTACCTGCGCGCCTGCGCATATGTATTTAAGGAGCAGACCTCCGCAGAGTGCTGCAACGATTTGCGGGATGCAGATAGTGCAGTTGAACAATCCCAGCAGAGCTCCCATGTGCTTGCTGCCCGAGATAGCGTTCGTGATAATCGTAAACGGCAGAGCGAGCATTGCAGCCCAAGCAGCACCGATAAGCAGATAACTAATCCACAGTACGTACTGATTGTGTACGAACATCACAGATGCAAATCCTATCGCACCTACAATCAGGGAAATAGCATAAGCTCCCTTATTGCCAAACCAATGCTCCAACTTCGGAAGGAAAGCAGCCCACAGCAGCGAACCTACCGCTTGTACGCAGAAGACTACACCTACCCAGTTTCCGGCAGCTTGGAAAGCCTCGTGCGCAGCACTCTCACCGTCCCAGCCGAAACAGTTAGCAGCGATACCGCCGTTAGAGTACGTCCACATATACATAAACGCTGCCCAGCAGAAGAACTGAACAAGGCCGACGGTGATAAACGCGCGTACGATCTTACCGGTATTCTCCTCGCCATCTTCGGCGGCTTCTTCTTTCTTTTTATTGAGTCCGTGGAACTCCGCATACTCTTTCGGGTCCATCTCCTCTACAACGAGGAAAGTATAGAGCGAACAGAGAATCAGAATAGCCGCTCCCACATAGAAGGACCACTTAACCGAATCAGGCACTACGCCCGCATCAGCCGTATTAGCGATGCCTATCCACGTGAAGAATATCGGGAAAAGATAACCTACCACCGATCCGGCGTTACACAGCGCCGACTGAATAGCATAGGCCGTACCTTTCTGTTTCTCATTGACCATATCGCCAACCATCATCTTAAACGGCTGCATCGCAATATTAATCGACGTATCCAGGAACATAAGAGACATCAAACCGAACCACATCGCCGAGTTCAAACCCAGCCATACGCGCTGCTCAAATGAGAAATCGCCCGCGTTAGGCAACAGAATCATCACCGCTACAGCGATAAGCGCGCCTATCAACAGATAGAATTTACGACGTCCAAAAAACTTACCAAACCAAGTCTTGTCAGACAAGATACCGATAACAGGCTGAACAATCATACCCATTAGCGGAGGAAGAATCCAAAAGAAAGAAAGTTGGTGAGGATCGGCACCAAGAGTCGCAAAAATACGCGAAATATTCGCCGACTGAAGTGCATACGCAATCTGCACCCCAAAGAAACCAAAACTAAGGTTAAATAGTTGCCCTAACGACAAATCCCTCTTATCCATTGATACTAAATTTAAGTTTGACGGCGCAAAATTACTACAAAAAAATAATATATGCAAGAGAAAAGTGATTTTTTTTCATTTTTTTTGTAAAAAAATTTGCAGTTACATTTTTTTTTCTTACCTTTGCATTAATTTTTGGGAAAATATGTTAAAAGTGGGCTTCAGCCTCAGACATTATGACAAGACATGAAGATTTAATCGCTGCATTGCAGCACCATTTTGGGTTTGACTCCTTCAAGGGGAACCAGGAAGCTATCATCAACAACGTGATGGAAGGTAAAGACACGTTTGTGTTGATGCCAACCGGCGGTGGTAAGAGCTTATGCTACCAGTTACCGTCACTTTTGATGGAAGGAGTCGCTATCGTCATCTCTCCGCTTATTGCGCTCATGAAGAATCAGGTGGACGCTATGCGTAACTTCTCGGAAGAAGACGGAGTGGCACATTTCATCAACTCTTCCCTTAGCCGACCGGATATAGCGGCTGTGAAAGAAGATGTGCTGGCAGGTAAAACCAAACTCCTGTATCTGGCTCCCGAATCGCTGAACAAGGACGAGAACATAGATTTCCTGCAAGGCGTCAAAATATCCTTCTACGCCGTGGACGAAGCACACTGTATCTCCGAATGGGGACACGATTTCCGTCCGGAGTATCGGCAAATACGCTCGATGGTGCAGCGTATCGGTAAAGCACCTATTATTGCCCTTACTGCTACCGCAACTCCCAAAGTGCAGCACGATATCCAAAAGAACTTGGATATGTTGGATGCTACAATCTTCAAGTCCAGTTTTAACCGACCCAACCTTTTCTACGAAGTACGCCCGAAAACCGACGATGTGGACCGCGAACTCATTAAGTTCATCCGCCAGATGGAAGGCAAATCGGGTATCGTCTATTGTCTTGCGCGCAAGGAAGTGGAAGATCTGGCCAAGACGCTGCAAGTCAATAACATCAACGCACTACCCTACCACGCAGGAATGGATGCTCCGTCTCGCACTAAAAACCAGGACGATTTCCTAATGGAGAAATGTCAAGTCATCGTCGCCACTATTGCCTTCGGTATGGGTATCGACAAACCCGACGTGCGATTCGTCGTACACTACGACATACCTAAATCCCTGGAAGGCTACTACCAAGAGACCGGACGTGCCGGCCGTGACGGAGGCGAAGGACACTGTGTCTGCTTCTACAGCCAGAAAGATATCGAACGCCTGCGTAAGTTCCAGCAAGGTAAACCTGTTGCCGAAGTGGAGATCGGAAATCAGCTGCTGTTCGAGACTCAGAGTTACGCCGAGAGCACCATCTGCCGACGCAAATTGTTACTCCACTACTTCGGCGAAGACTATACGCAAGACAACTGCGGCATGTGTGACAACTGCCGCAAGACCTATAAGATGGTAGATGCTGCCGAACTGCTCGGTATCATCCTCGAAACGGTGCAATTACTCAACGAGAAGTTCAAAGCAGAACATATTGTGGACATCCTCAAAGGTTCGCATACAGCTGCCGTACAGAGCTACAAGCACAACGAGTTGGAGAATTTCGGCGCTGCAGAGGACGAAGAGGAATCCACCCTCCACGCTATCATCCGTCAAGCGATGCTCAGCGGCTATCTGACCAAGGATATCGAGTCCTACGGAGACCTGAAACTCACGGCGGAAGGACGCAAGTACCTCAAACATCCAACTAAGTTCGAGGTGCCTATCGAAGTCGAGGACGAAGACGAAGATACTATGATTGAAGCCGGTGCCGGTGGATGCGCTGCGGACGACGTGCTGTTCTCTATCCTCAAAGATGTGCGCCGCAAACTCAGTAAGAAAATGGATGTGCCGCCGTTCGTCATCTTCCAAGACCCGAGTCTGGAAGCTATGGCAACTTCCTATCCTATCACCATTGAGGAACTGCAGAATATCCCGGGTGTTGGTGCCGGTAAAGCCAAACGTTACGGAGACGAGTTTCTGCGCGTTATCAAAGAGTATGTGGACGAAAACGAGATTATCCGTCCCGAAGACCTGCGCGTGAGAACAGTGGCTAAGAACTCCGCTCGTAAAATCAGCATCATCCAAGCCATCGACAGACGCGTCGCTCTAGACGACTTGGCCGAGAGTATCGGCATGTCCATGGAAGAGATGTTGGAGGAAATCGAAGCAATCGTTTATAGCGGAACGAAACTTAACATCGGCTATTTCATCGACGAAGTGGTCGATCCCGACGAGAAAGAAGAAATCTACGACTACTTCCGCAACGCCGAGAACGATAACATCAAATTAGCTATGCAGAACTTAGGCGAGGACGACTACGACGAATTGCACGTCCGCTTGGTGCGTATTAAGTTCCATAGTGATTTAGGCAATTGATACAACGCGATATTGATATTATCAGTTTGGGTTGCTCTAAGAACCTGGTGGATACCGAGCGGCTCATGAAACGGCTGGAAACAGTCGGCTGGACGTGTCATTTCGATCCCGAAGTGCCCACATCGCCCGTCTTGGTGATTAACACCTGCGGATTTATCGGCGATGCGAAAGAAGAGAGCATCAACACCATCCTCGTCAACGCCCTCCGCAAAAAAGCCAAAAAGGACCGTTTAGACAAACTCTATGTCATGGGCTGCCTCAGCGAACGGTACAGGAAAGATTTAATAGAAGAGATTCCCGAAGTCGATGCTTGGTTCGGCAAATTTGACTACATCAAAATAATTGACCAACTAGAAGAACTCACCTCCAAAATCACGACCCCGAAAAGTCCGGTTAATGCTAGACAATACCTAGACAATACAACTGGTCCTGAGCGGACGCTAACGACCCCCGGCCACTATGCTTACTTCAAGATTTCCGAAGGCTGTAACCGTATGTGCTCCTACTGCGCGATTCCACTCATCACTGGTCGGCATACCTCCCGCCCGATGGAAGAACTGATACGGGAAGCCGAATGGCTGCGTGACCAAGGCGTACAGGAACTAAACGTTATTGCCCAAGACCTGTCCAGCTACGGACTCGACCTATATAAGGAACATAAGCTGCCGGAATTGGTAGAACGGTTAGCCAACATCGACGGTATACGCTGGATACGACTCCACTACGCCTACCCGACCGATTTCCCGGACGAGTTACTCGATGTGATGGCCAAGCACGACAATGTGTGTAAGTACCTGGATATCGCACTCCAGCACTGCACAACGCATATGCTGCAAAAAATGCGTCGTCATATCAATCGCGAAGAGCAGGATGCACTCATCCGCCGTATTCGCGAGCGAGTACCGGGTATTTGTCTTCGCACAACTCTCATGGTGGGACATCCCGGCGAAACGGAGCAGGACTTTGAAGAACTCAAACAATGGGTACGCGAGATGCGGTTTGACCGATTGGGAGCATTCGCTTACTCCGATGAGGAAGGCACTTATGCGAGTAGACACTACGCCGATGACATACCGGATGAAGTCAAGCAACGTCGCCTCAGCGAGTTAATGGCTATCCAGCAAGATATATCTGCCGAACTCATGGCACAGAAAGTGGGACAGAAAATGCAAGTGGTTATCGACCGAAAAGAAGGCAATATCTATATCGGCCGAACAGAGTTTGACTCACCCGAAGTGGATTGCGAAGTGCTGATTGAGAATGACAACGAACTACAAATTGGAAAATTCTATACAATATTAATAACTAAAGCGGAGGAATTTGACCTCTACGGAAAAGTATGTTAACAAAAGATCTAATTGCCGAAATCGCAACTCAAACAGGTATGACCAAGCGTCGCGCCGAAGAGTTGTTGAGCGCTACCACAACAGTAGTGGTGGAGAACTTGCTGAAAGGTAAATCTGTACAATTACAGAACCTCGGCTCGTTGGAAGTGAAAGAAAAAAGTGCGCGCACTATTGTACATCCTCGTACCGGCGAACGCACCAGAGTACCTGCTAAACAGCAACTAATTTTGCGACCTACTGCAGGAATAAAAGAATTATTAAATGGCATTAATTAAAGGAGGCTGTTATGGAAAAATTATCTTGGACCGAATTGCGTAAATCGATTGCTGAGCGCATCAACGCCGACGAAAAAGAAGTAGCAGCTTTCATGAGTGCTCTGATTCCTGCTATCACCAAAGCACTGCGCGAAGATCGACAAGTACGAATAACCAACTTGGGCACATTCAAACTGCAGAGTGTAGCACCGCGTCGCAGTGTTAACGTCGCAACGGGTGAAGCCTTCACCTTGCCCGGATACGAGAAACTTGTCTTCGCTCCCGAGTCGTCTATCAAAGAACTGTTAGGTAATCCCAAAGCGTCACCGATAGAGGACGACAACACACCACTGCAGAAACTGGGTGCACAGGCTGACGAGATAGTCGATATCCTCGGCGACTTAGGTCAAGGACCAAAAGCTACACCTGCTGAACCCGTTGTCGAAGAGCCGCAGCCTGTAGTAGAAGAGCCCAAAGCCGAAGAGCCGCAGCCCGTTGTGGAAGAACCCAAACCCATAGTAGCTGAGCCTATTATCATGACTTCTACCAAAGAGGAGAAAAAAGAGAAGAAAGGTCGTACCTGGCTCGTTGTCGGTATAACCGTCCTTATCTTCGCACTCCTATTAGCCGCAGCGTTCCTGTTCGTAGGTAATCGTTTCATCAGTTGGGTAGAGAACTTGCACAACAAAGCCACCCAAACCGAACAAGTGGAGCAGGTTGATTCGAATCAAGTGGCAGAGCCTACAGAGGCTACGGATCAAAACAATACACCCGAAGTGGTGGAACCTGCACAGCCGACACAAACAAAGAGCAACCTGCCCTATCCATACGAGTGGAAAGAGTTTATCGGTTCCGAGCGTCTGAGCGAAGGAAGCCGCTTGGCTCTCTTGGCACGCAAGTACTACAACGAAACGGATATGTGGGTCTTCATATACGAAGCCAATAGAAACACCGTCCAACATCCGTCGGATATTCCTGTCGGCACGAAGATTCGTCTGCCGAAGATTCCACGCGAACTGCGCGACCTGAGCAATCCCGAAACGCGTAAGTTAGTGGATGAACTCATAGTCAAATATAAAGCCTTATAGCAGAGCACTTTATACATATCAGGGGTGCTCGTACACACAACCTCAAGAATATCTCGGTTGATATACCGCAGAACAAACTGGTTGTAATAACGGGTGTGAGCGGCAGCGGCAAATCGTCGCTGGCGTTCGACACACTCTATGCCGAAGGACAACGACGCTATGTGGAGAGCCTGAGCGCTTACGCCAGACAGTTCCTTGGCAGAATGCAGAAACCGGATGTGGACTTCATAGAAGGTATCCCGCCGGCGATCGCCATTCAGCAGAAAGTGACCAATCGTAATCCGCGCTCCACAGTGGGTACGGTCACTGAGATATACGACTACCTGAAGCTTTTGTTCGCGCGCGTAGGTCACACGTACTCGCCTATTAGTGGAGACGAGGTGCGCAAACACACGGTACGCGATGTCGTAGAATCGATGATGGAGCAGCCAATCGGCAGCCGGGTTTATCTGTTAGCGCCTATTCAGTTAGGTGGACGCAGCATCGAAGAACAACTGCGTATCTGGATGGCGGAAGGCTTCTCCCGCTTGTGGCACGATGGCGACATAGTGCGTATCACCGAGAACACACAAGACCGATTAGAGGAGTTCGACCACAAGACTTACCTACTGGTGGACCGTATCATCACCGATGGCGAACAAGCCACCGCAAACCGCTTTGCAGACTCCGTACAGACAGCTTTCTTCGAGGGGCACGGTACCTGCAAACTGCATATACAAACCGGCGATAACGAGAAAGAGCTGCTCTTCTCCGAGCATTTTGAAGCAGACGGAATCCTCTTCCAGGAACCAAGCGAGCACCTCTTCGACTTCAATAATCCTATCGGAGCGTGTCCTTCCTGCAACGGAACAGGACAGACAATGGGTATCGACCCGGACTTAGTAGTGCCCGATAAGTCTCTCAGCGTGTACGACGGAGCTATCACTTGCTGGAAAGGCGATAAGTTAGGCGAATGGAACAAACAGCTTATCATGACTGCTGCCGAGTTTGATTTCCCTATTCACACACCCTACTATGCCCTTACTCCGGAACAAAAGAAACTGCTGTGGACCGGTAACGACTACTTCAAAGGACTCAACACGTTTTTCAGCGAGTTAGAGCATAAGCAAAACAGCATACAGAATAAGGTCATCTTAGCTCGTTTCCGCGGAAAGGCTATTTGCCCCGAGTGCGCAGGGAACCGTTTGCGTCCGGAAGCCGAATACGTCCAAATCAACGGTAAGTCTATCAGTCAGATTTGTGCTATGCCGTTGGACGAGTTACGCCAATGGTTCGATGCACTCGAGCTCACGGAACACGAAACACAAGCAGCCAAACAACTGCTCATCGAGATACGCTCCAGACTCCGTTTTATGGAGGATGTAGGACTCAGTTACCTCACTCTCAGCCGAATGAGTAACACCCTTTCCGGCGGCGAGGGACAACGTATCAACCTCGCCAAATCATTAGGCAGCAGCCTTGTGGGTTCACTCTACGTGCTTGACGAACCCAGTATAGGTCTCCATCCGCGCGATACAGCCAAACTGATTCACGTGCTGCAAGAACTGCGTGATTTAGGCAATACCATCGTAGTGGTTGAGCACGATGAGGACATCATCCGCGCTGCTGACTACATCATCGAAATAGGACAGGGTGCCGGAAGAAACGGCGGAGAGATATGCTATCAAGGCGAACCGCAAAACAAGCCTTTCGTATACCATATTCCGCAGTTCCGTCGTCCGTGGCATAACTACATCGAGTTGCACGGAGCTTGTGAGAATAACCTCAAGAACATCAACGTCAAGTTCCCGCTTAATGTTATGACAGCCATCACAGGCGTCAGCGGAAGCGGTAAGTCGTCGCTCGTGAGCAAAGTGCTCTACCCTGCGCTTAAGAAGTTCTACGGCGGAGTGGCAGAACGCACAGGCGACTACGGCAGTATAAGCGGCAGCACACACTTAGTGTCGAACATCGAGTTTGTGGACCAACAGCCGCTGAGTCGTTCCTCACGCTCCAATCCCGTCACCTACCTCAAAGCCTACGACGAGATACGCAAACTCTTTGCCGAACAGCAACTCGCGCAACAAATGGGCTTCACGCCGGCACATTTCTCCTTCAATACTCCCGGCGGACGATGCGAAGAGTGCCAGGGAGAAGGAACAATAACCATCGAGATGCAGTTCATGGCGAATATAACCATCGAGTGCGAACACTGTCACGGCAAACGCTTTAAACAAGACGTGTTAGACGTTCACTACCGCGGTAAGTCCATCTACGACATCCTGACTATGACCGTCAATCAAGCCGTAGAGTTCTTCAGTGAGGACCCGAACTGCAAGAAAATAGTGCAACGCCTCAAACCGCTACAAGACGTAGGTATCGGCTACGTCCAGCTCGGACAATCGTCGTCCACGCTCTCTGGTGGTGAGAGCCAACGTGTCAAACTCGCTTCCTTCCTCGCGCAGGACAATATCCATCCGACGATCTTTGTCTTCGACGAACCCACAACTGGCTTGCACCATTCGGATATAGACGTACTGCTTAATGCTCTCAATGCGCTAATATCCAAAGGGCACACCGTCATCGTTATCGAACATAACGCCGCTGTTATCGCAGCAGCTGACCATATAATTGACTTAGGGCCGGAAGGCGGAGAAGAAGGCGGACGTATCGTCTTCGAAGGTACACCCGAAGGACTAACCAAATGCGAAAAAAGTTATACAGGACAATATTTTAAACACATTTATTATGATGCTGACAAATAAAATGAAAGAACTCCGTCATTCGGACATGCTTTCCCATGTTTCAGGCTTAGGTTATCTGCCACGCTGGAGTGTTCTCCTTCTGGACGTACTCATCTGCTTGATAGCCTTCTGGGTGAGTGTGCTCATCGGTAAAGGAGTGTTTGAGTACCAAGAACTCGGCAAAGACATGACCCTGTGGGTACAGTGCCTTAGTACCGTTGGCGTGCAAATAATCTGCTTCTGGATTTTCCACACCTACTCCGGTATCTTGCGCTACTCCACCTTTGTGGATACACTCAAAATCTTGTTCTCTGTCCTCCTGAACGGAGCGGTGTTGCTATTAACCAACAACTTTATCCTTCGCCCTATAATTGGACAAAAGTATTTCCTCGACACGGTGATTATCATCTATATTTTAGTCGCTTTTGTGTTACTCTTCTGCCTACGTGTAGGCGTCAAGACACTTTACGAAACACTGCAGCACTCTGCCGGCAATCCCAAAGTGCTCATTTATGGCACTAAAGCCGCAGGTATAGCAATCGCGAAAATGCTCCGCAGTGCCGGAAACACCCCGTATCGTCCGGTCGGTTTCATCTGCGACCCGAACGATAAACAGCACTTCGAACTGGTCGGTATGCACGTCTTCCCGCTCAACCAGAAGCTCATCGACTATATGGAGAGCCGCAACATCCGACATGTGATTGTCTCACCGATAAAGATGCAGGAGATTAATCCTGCCAAGGACCTGCAACTACTTATCGAGAACAATATCCACATCCTCACAACGCCCTATTTCACAGCGTTCGACGGCAACTCGGATTCAGATATCAAACGAATGGTGCGTATCGACTCTATCCAGATTGAGGATCTTTTGGAGCGCCCGACCATCAAGATCAACACCGAGAATGTGCGCAATATCATCAGCAAGAAAGTGGTGATGGTTACCGGCGCAGCTGGTAGTATCGGTAGCGAACTCGTACGACAAGTGCAGAAATACAACCCGAAGGCTATCATCCTTCTCGAGCAAGCCGAGTCGCCGTTGCACGACCTCAAACTGGACTTGAGCAATAAGTTCCCAAACACGCGCTTTATCCCTATCATAGCCGATGTGCGCAATCGTGAGCGCATTGAGGAAGTCTTCATGGACTTCCGTCCGGATGTGGTCTATCACGCTGCCGCATATAAGCACGTACCGCTAATGGAGAGCCACCCGAACGAGGCGGTTCGTGCCAACGTATTAGGCACAAAAAATATGGCAGACATGGCGGTCAAATATGGAGTTGAACGCTTCGTTATGATATCTACCGACAAGGCCGTCAACCCAACCAATATAATGGGTACCAGCAAGCGTATTGCGGAGATATACGTACAATCGCTCTTCAAGAAACTGCAGAAAGAGAACCCCAACTGCACCAAGTTCATTACCACCCGTTTTGGTAACGTCCTCGGCTCTAACGGCAGCGTCATTCCGTACTTCAAGAAACAGATTGCGGCTGGTGGACCTGTCACCGTCACGCACCCCGATATCATTCGTTACTTCATGACCATCCCCGAAGCTTGCTGTCTCGTTATGGAAGCTTCTACGCTCGGCAACGGTGGCGAGATATTCGTCTTCGATATGGGCAGACCGGTCAAAATCCTCGATTTGGCAAAGAACATGATACGTTTGGCTGGATATGTGCCCGGAAAAGAGATACCTATCACCTTTACCGGCCTGCGTCCCGGCGAGAAACTCTACGAGGAGTTACTCAACCAGAAAGAGACCACTATCCCGACCGATAACGAGAAGATCATGGTCGCTCGAGTGCGCGAGTTCCCGTTCGACGAAGTAAGTAAGAACATCGACCAACTCATCGAGCTCACTGCGCACAATAAACCCTTCATGACCGTACAGAAGATGAAGGAGATAGTGCCCGAGTACATCAGTAAGAACTCCGTTTACGAACAGCTCGACAAGTAGCCTTCATCCGCCACATGCTTAGTATCGATCACCTCAGTATAGAATTCTCGTCGCGACCCATTCTGGACGACATCTCTTTCTTGGTCAATAAGAAAGACCGTATCGCCTTGGTGGGTAAGAACGGAGCCGGTAAAACAACTCTGCTTCGTCTCATTGCGGGCGAGTATCAGCCTACTGCAGGTACGATTTCTAAGGACGCTGACCTCACTATCGGCTATCTGCCGCAGGTCATGCTCTTTCAGGACGACCGCACACTACGCGAAGAGGTGATGACTATCTTCCACGGCGAAGACGAGGCGCGATTCATTGCCGAGATGGACCGAACAATCATCGGTCTCGGCTTTGAGCGTAAGGACTTTGACCGACCCTGCAGCGAGTTCTCAGGCGGATGGAGAATGCGTATCGAACTGGCCAAGATCCTACTTCGTCATCCCGACTTACTCTTACTCGACGAGCCGACGAACCATCTCGACATAGAGTCTATCCAGTGGCTCGAGACATTCCTCAAAACAAGTCCGAATGCGGTCATCGTCGTCAGCCACGACCGCGCGTTTATCGACAATGTCACCAACCGCACCATCGAAATAACCCTCGGCCGCATATACGACTACGACGTCAACTACTCCAAGTTCGTCGTCTTGCGTCAGGAGCGTCACGACCAACAAGTGCGCGCTTACATGAACCAGCAGAAGATGATTCAGGAGACAGAGGACTTTATTGAACGCTTCCGCTACAAGGCAACCAAAGCCGTGCAGGTACAATCGCGCATCAAGCAACTCAATAAGCTCGAGCGACTCGAAGTGGATATCGAAGACACGTCACGTCTCAACCTGCGTTTCCCTCCTGCGCCCCGCAGCGGAGACTTCCCGCTTATCATCCAAGACCTGCGCAAAGATTACGGCACGCACACCGTCATTCAAGACGTCAATCTCACTATCCGTCGCGGAGAGAAAGTAGCGTTTGTCGGTAAGAACGGAGAAGGTAAGACCACGCTCGTACGCTGCATAATGGGACAACTCGACTACTTCGGCACGCTCAAGATAGGTCACAACGTCAAGATAGGCTACTTCGCGCAGAATCAAGCCTCCCTACTCGACGGGAACCTCACTGTCTTCGAGACGATTGACTATGTTGCCGTAGGAGATATACGCACAAAGATTCGCGATATCCTCGGCGCGTTTATGTTTGGTGGCGAAGCCAGCGACAAGAAAGTCAAAGTCCTCTCTGGTGGCGAACGGAGTCGTCTGGCAATGATTCGCTTACTGCTTGAGCCGTGTAACCTGCTTATCCTCGACGAGCCGACCAACCACCTCGATATGCAATCCAAAGACATCCTCAAGGATGCACTTAAGGACTTCAACGGCACCGTCATCTGCGTCAGCCACGACCGCGATTTCCTTGATGGGCTCGTGCAAAAAGTCTACGAGTTCGGCGGTGGACACGTCCGCGAACATATAGGCGGTATCTACGACTTCCTGCGCACAAAGAAGATTTCCTCCCTCCAGGAACTCGAGATCTCTCGGCCGTCCAGTCAACCTAATACTCCTAAGTCGACTGGTTCCTCTAAAGCCGACTACGAAGCCCAGAAGGCAGAAGCTGCCGCCAAACGCAAGAAAGAGCGCCAGATTGCAGACACCGAAGCCGAGATAGCACGCCTTGAGCAACAACAGGCCGACATGGAAGCACTCCTCAACAATCCCGCCAACCAAACACCGGACAACTTTGCCAAATACGAACATATCAAACACTCCATCAAACAAAAACTCTACGAATGGGAGATACTATCCGAGTAGCCACCAGTTCCCCACGGACGATACACGGTCGATACACGGTCGATACACGGACGATACACGGACGATTAAGATAACTGAAGACAAAGATAACAATAAGATGAACGAAGGAATACTAAACTACCTCAAATCCTTTCTGACTTACGGCGACGAGAAAGCAGCCAAGCAGATCGGTTACACCGCGGACCAAACACTGTGGTCCAACTACCGCGTAGTGATCATCCCCAATGGTCACCTCGGTAAGGACATTGTCTATCCTACGATGGACCCGATTCAATCGACCAAACAGGACAAGACCTACATCATTCACAACGACATCATCTATGCCGCGTTCTTCTTTATCTCCCGCGCCGAGGAGCTGCTGGTTTCCGAGCGCGACGAGCACGGACGTTTTCTCGCAAAGCACTCTATCTTAGGCCAGCATAACAACCTGCAGATTCCTTTGCTCGACGAATATGCGCGCGGTATCCTAAAGATGCTCGAGCTGCCCTTACCGCAAGCTGGTTTCAACCGCATCTATCTCACGCACGATATCGACACCATTGCCCATTACCGCCACCTGCGCGGATTCATTGGCGGTTGGCTGATAGCCGGTATGGATCCGGTCTTAGACGCGCTCGAGGACATACACTTAGATCCCGCCTATACGTTTCCATGGATAGTCAAGCAGGACAAGACTATTCCTACAGCAGAGAGTATTTATTTCGTCAAGCACACGCACGGAAAAGGATACGACTATCCGCAGTATAAGCTGCGCGGAAAAGACTGGAAGCGCCTCAAAACTTACCTCAAGCGCAACAAAGCCCAACTCGGTTTGCACTCTTCCTACTATGGCGACATCATCAATCCCGAGCACTACACCCTCCATCGTAGTCACTATCTGCGTTGCGACATCAACCAGATGCAGCGACTCGCCGACAGCGGCATCACCGACGATTTCACGATGGGCTTTGCCGACCAAGCCGGTTTCCGCTTGCAAACTACTCGTGCCGTGAGATGGATCAATCCGCTCACCTTTACTCTTACATCGTTAACTCTTCATCCGTTAACCGTTATGGATTGCACGCTCAGTAACGACAACTACATGAATCTCACCGAGGACGAAGCCTACTTCCTCTGCGAGCAACTGTTCGCGAAAGTGAAGATGCACCACGGTGATTTATGTCTGCTTTGGCACAATCATATATTCCACAACACCTACCACAAGGCGTTATACCCCAAAATGCTCAAGATCATCAATGCCTAAACGCATACTCATATTATCCGATGCTATCCTTGCGCCGTCGTTCGCACCGCGGCTCACGTCGATGATTCACTACCTCCAGCAGGACGGTTGGACATGCACTTTAGCTTCCGACAATCTCGCAGGACAGGAGTATTGGACCACCATGTGCCGACAAGTCAACATGACCTATCTGCCCGAAGACCTGTCTTTCCTCACGCATCTGAACAAACGGATAGCGGACAAGCTCTTCTTCGCGCGAGAGCGGCAGTTCACCAAACTCCTGCTCTCCCAATTCAGCGCGGCAGACTTTGACCTCATCTTCTGCTCGACATTCTATTATTTCCCGCTCAAGACAGCTTACTCTCTCAGTAAGGCGTGGCATATACCTTTCGTAGCAGATGTGCGCGATATAGCAGAGCAGTTTGGTAAGACACCTTATTTCACCACACAGCTGCCTAAACTCTTTGGCCTCGAGCGACTACTGGCCAAAGCCTACGAGAGACGTTGTATCCGTCACCGCAATAAGTGCCTTAGTCACGCAGCACACGTAACGACCGTATCTAACTGGCACTGCCAATGTCTGCAAGCACAAGTCCCTGTGCCTATGTCCCTTATCTATAACGGCTACGACGAGCGCGAGATGGCACCCAAAGACACACCGTCCTCCTCGTTCAGCATTGCTTTTACAGGACGCCTCATCAACCTCAAACTGCGGCAACCGCAACTGCTCTTCCAAGCCGTTGGCGAACTGGCGCGTTACCACTCACCGATTGCCGATCACCTCTCGCTGGACTTCTACTGCGAACCGCATTTCGCCAAGTCACTTACCCGACAAGCCAAACAATACGGAGCAGAAGCGTTCCTGCATATACACGACTTCGTTTCACGCAAGAAGACCTACCAAGTTCTTACGCAGGCATCTATCCTCCTGGCACTGGGAGCACCGGCATCCGAAAAACAACACGGCATCTTAGGTACCAAAGTGTTTGAGGCCATCGGCGTTGAGAAACCGTTTATGCTGATACCGTCCGACAACGACGAACTCGCTAAGCTCATCGCACAAACAGGTATCGGTATCGCGGCACAGAACGTCGAAGAGATAAAGTCTTTCCTCACCGAACAATACGCCATCTGGCAAGCCAACGGCTTTACCCGTCAGACGGTTTCCGATAAACATATCTTCACGCGCCAATACCAAGCCCGACAATTTGAATCCATCTTTGACGATGTCTGCTAACCACGTACATATTATCTCGTTCGATATCCCCTATCCTGCTACTTACGGCGGTGTGATTGATGTGTTCTACTCTATCCAAGCGCTGTCTCAGGCCGGAGTGGCTATCGACCTGCATTGTTTCTACAAGGGCGAACTACAGCATCATCCCCAATTAGAAAACCTCTGCCGCAGGGTCTATTACTACAAGCGCGACATGTCGTTTATGCAGATGCTGCGCTGCAAGCCTTTTGCGGTATGTTCCCGCGAGTCGAACGAGCTACTGACTAACTTGCTGCAGGACGATGCGCCGATACTCTTTGAGGGTCTCGTCTCCTGCGCTTTACTCAGCCACCCGGCTTTACAAAAACGGACAAAAATCTTCCGCGAGAGCAATATTGAGCACGACTACTATATGGCGTTATCCAAGGCTGCCAGACAGTTGGGCAAGAAACTCTATTTATGGGCAGATGCAATCCGTTTGCGTCGTTTCGAGTCTTGCGTAAGTCATGCGCAGGCCATCTTGGCGGTAGCCCATCAGGACGAGGCACATTTCCGTAAGCATTATCCCAACGTGCCAACCTACTACCTACCGTCCTTCCATCCGAATAACGAGGTTTCCATCCCCGACGGAAAAGGCAGATACATCCTCTACCACGGCAACTTGGATGTGGCGGAGAACTACAACGCGGCAGAGATTATCCTGCGCGATATCGCGTCTCGCTTGCCGCAGATACCGTTTATCCTTGCCGGCAGGTACCACCATCATCTCTTGGACGATATCATCTCCCGCACGCCGAACGCGACGCTGGTAGCTAATCCCAACAGCGCCGAGATGAACCGTTTAGTTACCGACGCGCAGATACACTTACTGCTCACCGAACAAGCTACGGGCCTCAAACTCAAACTGCTCAATGTGCTCTACCAGGGTCGTCATGTCATCGTCAACGACAAGATGGTCACCGGCACAGACGTTGCACCACTCTGCCATATCGGTAACAACGCCGACGAGATAGTGACCCTCTGTCAGCAATACTTCACACACCCTGTCAGCACCGAGGACAAGCAACTGCGTGTTGCTACCCTCTCTGCGCATTACGATAACCATACTAAAGGACAACAACTCATACACCATATCTTCCAGTCATGAAAAAGTACCTCTCTCTTCTCATCACCATCCTATGCCTCACACCAACCTTTGCCGACGAGGCTATCTACAACGACCTCTATTACTCCATCGACCTCATCGCTCGCACAGCAGAGGTAGCGCAGAATCCGCGGGTCGGCACTAACGCCAAAGACGGTTTCACGCTCGCTATTCCCGCCGAGATAGTTGTCGGACAGAAGACCTACCGCGTCATCGGTGTGGCGGAGAACGCCTTTAAGGGTTGTAAGAATCTGACCGAAGTGGTGCTGCCCGAGACGATGGAATATATGAGTCGTAACGCCTTTGAGGGAACAGGTCTGTGGCTCAATAAAGAGAACTGGAAAGATGGTGTACTCTTTATCGACAGCTGCCTTATCGCAACGGATAAGACTATCCACCCGCGCTATGTCGTACCGGCCTCTACCCGCCTGATTGCTGCAGGAGCGTTTCAGGGCAACAAGACCGTTACGCGCGTCGAACTGCCTTCTACCCTCACTCGCATCGACAACGACGTCTTCCGCGACTGTAAGAATCTCACCAAGGTCATCATCCCTACCTCTGTGAATTGGATTGGACAAGATGCTTTCCTCAATACCGGTATCTGGCTCAACGACAAGAAGTGGAAGAAAGGAGCGCTCTATATCGACGGTTGCTTGATTGCGGTCAATAAGAACGCGCCCGCTAAGTTCGTGTTTAAGGACAAAGTGCCGACTCGTCTGTTGGCTGCAGGAGCGTTTCGGCAGGCCAAACAAGTCAAGTCACTCGCCTTGCCGGAAGGCATCCGAACTATTCCCGTTGCGTGCTTTTACCAGTGTGCTGCTTTGACGGAAGTGATTATCCCTACCTCGGTGGAGCGCGTCGAGCGTTTGGCTTTTGCCGAGTGCGAACTGCTCAAGGCGGCTACCCTATCGACCAATGTCTCTTTCCTCGGCACAGGAGTTTTCTCCCGCTGTCGTAGTCTCAAGCAGCAGACTCTATCCAACCGTATCAAAGGGCTGCCTACCGCCTGTTTCTTCCTCTGCACAGGGCTTACGACTATTCAGCTACCCAAAGACTTGGAAGTCATCGGTGACGGTGCTTTCGCAGGATGTAGTGCCATTCGTGAGATAACTATCCCTGCGTCCGTCACCACCATCAAACAGGCTGCGTTCAAGGGCTGCTCGCACTTGCAGAAGATAGCATTGCCGGAAGGGCTCTATGCCATTGAGGACGAGACGTTCCGTAACTGCATCTCCCTCGAGCGCGTCACTTTGCCCAATACCCTTTTCCGCATCGGCAAGAACGCTTTCTCCAACTGCCAGGAGCTGTTTACTATCCGCCTTACGGATAATATCCACCGCATCGAGGCGGAGGCGTTTATGGACTGCCGCAAGCTCTACGAGATAGTTCTACCGCCGCATCTGCGCGTGCTGGATCAAGGCACTTTTGCCACCTGCTTCAATCTCACCAAAGTGACACTCAACGAAGAACTCACTACTATTAGCGACGGCGCTTTCTTCCAATGCCGTCAGCTCAAAGAGATCATCCTGCCCGACAGCGTCAAGACTATCGGCGAGGATGCATTTATGGAGTGTAAGAACCTGCGTAACGTCCGTTGGCCTGCCGACATCCGGTCTATCGGCTCCAACGCCTTCCGCGACTGCGAAAGCCTGCGACAGCCTATGCTGCCACAAGAAGCTATCATCGGCAAGAATGCCTTCAAAGGATGTAAGAAACAATAGTCGAAAGTAAAAAGTCGAAAGTCGAAAGTTACTTTCTTCCGAAGTCCGCAGGGATCTCGCCCCAGAGGGTCGTTTCCCACTTGCGTATCTCTGTCGTCCAGGTGTTAGCACGCAGCCACTCTTCTGCCTTCCGAACCATCAGTAGCAAATCCGTATTCTCCTCGTTCCAATCTAACTTCGATTTGCAGCGTTTTTCTCTTACCCACGCGAGCGCAGTAACGCTGTCGGTGTAGAGCACCCAAGGAAGATTATATTTCTTTAGGTACGCCAAGCCGAGTACGAGTGCGAGAAACTCGCCGATATTATTCGTTGCATGAGGGAATGGTCCACGTCGGAACACTTCGGTTCCGGTGTCAGCGACAACTCCTCGGAACTCCATTATTCCAGGGTTTCCGGAGCACGCTGCATCGACGGCTAAGGCCGGAAACTCGGGGGTTTTGTCAGTCATACTCATCGCACTTCTACAGATCTGAATGCAATACCGCGCCGTTTATGTTGTAGATTTTGTCTCCACGAAGGATGAGGATTTGTCCATTGTTCAACACTTTACGTGTCGCGGTGTTTTCCTTATCCGAGAACATATTTATTAATCCTGAAGGCGAACTGAAGTTCCATCGTGTATTTTCCTGAATGATACCATCTACCGAATGTATTTCAGATATTCGGTTGCCGTACTCGTCGTAGGTATATTCAGTCAGGCTATCACCGGTATCATACTTATAAACCCTTTCGACCTTCAGCAGATGTCCGTTACTGTCATACGTGCTAGTACGTGTATAGAGTCCATTTTCATATTGACCATTTCGGAAACCGCCCTCTGAGTAATATATTTCATTGCCATTTTTGTCCAAGTTATACGCATAATATTTATACTCTACCCACTTCTCTTGGTTTTCGTCCCATTTTTCAACTTTTGATAGAGTAGTCGTTCCTTCGTCGGTATCGACATAAACAGTGGTTGTTCGATATCTATTTTCCCATTTGTTAGATTCCCAGTATAATTCTGTATAACAAGTTTCCCGTCCTTTCTCGTCATATTCAACTTGTTCCATAAAGCCATTATACCATACAGATGATGTCGACGATGTTGTATATACATAGGAGATTACTAATCCTGCTGCGTTGTAAGTACGTTCGTATTTGTCAATCCACAACTTCTGCCACACCTCCATTGCGCTTTGGTATTCATAGAAGGTTACAAGCGTTAGATAATTATAGGTATTATCGTATTCGTAAGTTGTCTTATTTAAGTATTCCCATTTTTCGTTCCAATCATAGGTAATTTCCTGTGTTTTCTGCCCTTGTGCATTGTACATAAACTCAACTTTACGATAATTCATCCAATCATTGTCGAGCAGTTTAATTTTACATATTGTATTCGAGAGATTGCCGTTAGCATCGAAAGTGTACCCAAATTGCGCATATTCGCTCCATGTTTTTGAGAGCTCATCTAAAACGTACAACAATCCTTTCTTAACATTTCCTTTTGTGTCAAAAGTCAACTCAAGTTTATTCGTTTGATTAATAGTAACTATGCTGTTGAGCTGTTGATTTCCGTATATTTCCGAAGGGAACAGTTCCAAATCAGCAGGGTAATAACAATTAGAAGGGATGCCATCGGTATCCATAAGTTCTGCACCAAACATTACTGCTCCTGTCAATAAGAAACCAAGAAGAAGTAAATTCTTTATTTTCATGTTATTTTCCGGCTGTTATATTCCATCGCCCCGTCGGTTTCTAAGTAGTTATATAATATCGTTAATAGTTTTTTTCTATATCCGCTGCAAAGGTAGTGCTTTTTTTGCATATATGCAAATAAAAAGTGCAGTTTGCTGTAAAATCTGCATTTTTTGTAAATTAGGTTGTTGTTATTTGTTGCGAATTCTTGTAGTATTTTATGGTCACGTAATGGTCTCGCTTGACCTTCGATTCACAAACGGCTCACTTACGGCTCATTTTCGGTCGACCTTCGGGCGACCTTCGGGTGACCTTCGGGCGACCTTCGGGAACAGAAGGATACGAACTAAGGAGTCACACACCCAATTCCAAACAACGTGGGACCAGTTTAAATTGGAAATGATTAATAACACAGATATTGTGATTTGCTCTGGAATCGAAAATTGCTTTAGCAATAATCGTGCCCTTTAGGGCTAAGAACTCGGATCATGTGACTCGACCGGGAATCGAACCCGGATTTGAGCATTTTCTGTAGTCCCACCGGGAATCGAACCCGGATCTAAGGTTTAGGAAACCCGTATTCTATCCATTGAACTATGGGACCAAGGTTAGCATCGTGGCGTAAATTCGCCGTATTCTTCAAACGTATAATTCAAGAAGTCGTTCATTGGTTTGGCAGCTTTAGCGATGTCCACTACGCTATCGAGCAAGTCGGGTGCGCACATCTGCTTATCCGTCAGCGGCGTAGAGAACGTGTACATCTTGCGTTTGAGCCAATCGGCATGCACAAAATTCGGGTCAAATCCTGCAGGCACTTTCTTGAGCATCCAGTCGGTATCGAAGTCACCGAAGTACTTCTGCCAACCCGGCTGCGCCATGATAGCTTCCACTTCCTCGTAGTTTGCCTCAATCTCTACGCGCAACGCTTTGAGTAAGTCGGCAGGCGGATTCCATATACCTCCGGCGAACATACAATTACCGGGTTGGAAATGCACATAGTATCCGCCGCGGAGCGATTTCTTACCACCTTTGATAGCCGGAAAGACGCCGAACCACTCTTTGTAGGGCCGCTTGTCTGCCGAGAAACGCACGTCGCGATAGATACGCCACACGCAGTCTTTCGGTTGCAGCCCTGCCAGCTCGGGATCCACTTCTGCCGCAAGACGTTCGATATACCGCGCAGAGAAATCGAGGAAGAGCTTATGCGCTTCGTCGTAACGCGCTTTATTGGCGACAAACCACTCGCGGTTATTATTATAGGTCAAGTCCGCTAAGAACTCCAATATCTGTTTCATAGGCGTTGTAAACAATGGGTTAGACTCTCCTGCCACTCGGGAATAGCGATGCCGAAAGTGGCTTTAATCTTTGTTTTGTCGAGCACGGAGTAATGTGGTCTCGGTGTCTTGTAGGCATACTCGGACGACTTAATCGGCGTCACCTTGCACGTTATTCCCGCTTGCCGTAGTATCTCCACCGTAAAGTCGTACCAGGAGCACACACCCTCATCCGTGAAGTGATAGATACCAGCGTGCCACTCGGGCGCTTCAATAACCGTATAGATAGCTTTTGCCAAGTCTTCGGCATACGTCGGCGTACCGATCTGGTCGTTGACTACGCGCAGCTCATCTCTTTCCTTACCCAGCCGCAGCATCGTCTTCACGAAGTTATTGCCATACGGCGAATAGAGCCAGGCCGTACGAATAATAACTGCTTGAGGGCAAGCACGTAACAGCAATTCTTCTCCCTCCAACTTCGTCCGTCCGTAAGCTGTTCGCGGCGCCACTGCATCACTCTCGCGACAAGGCGATGTCTCATCACCCGAGAACACGTAGTCGGTCGAGATATGGATTATCTTTGCTCCCGACAGTGCCAGATTCTCCGTCGCTGCCGCATTAATCAGCCGAGCTGTCGCTTCGTCCTCTTCCGCTTTATCCACATTCGTATAGGCTGCACAGTTAACAATCACCTCAATCGCATTCTCTGCCACAAAGCGTTGAACAGCTTCGCGGTCGGTGATATCGAGTTCCGCTACGTCCGTAAAGAAATAGCGATGGCCTGCATGTTGTGCGCTGAGATTGCGCATCTCTGTGCCTAATTGTCCGTTGCAACCTGTGATGAGTATATTCATATCAGAAGGGGTTATCCAAGTCTGCCAAAAGTGGATGTTTTGTATCCTTATCGCTTATGATGCGCATTTCTTCGGGTATCTGCCAATCGATACCGAGCGCAGGGTCGGACAGTAGAATACCTCCATCGGCTTCGGGATGGTAGAAGTCGTCGCATTTATAGGTAAAGATAGCTGTTTCGCTGAGTACGGAGAAACCGTGTGCAAAGCCCTTGGGAATAAAGAACTGGCGATGGTTCTCTTCGTTCAATTCAACGGAGAACCACTGTCCGTACGTCGGACTGTCTTTGCGCAGGTCCACTGCCACATCGAGCACGCGACCTCGGGTGCAGCACACCAGTTTAGCCTGCGCGTAGGGCGGACGTTGGAAATGCAGACCGCGCACCACACCAAAGGTAGAGCACGATTGGTTATCTTGCACAAACTGCGCCGTGATGCCGGCGTCGCGATAACGCTTCTCGTTATAGGTCTCAATAAAATAACCGCGTTGGTCCGTAAACACGCGAGGCTCAATAATGAGCAATCCATCAATCGGTGTCTTAATGATGTTCATATCAGCTATCATTTATCAGCAATAGTTACATAGCTACGCGGACGGTGATACGAATACCGTTTCGTTGCCACGGTCCGAGTTTAGCTCCTGTTCCGGGCGCGTACAGGTGTGTCAGACGCCGCACATACTCGATACGGAAGAGCTTGAAGATATTTTCTATACCGGCGGTAATCTCCATATACGGCATATAGGAGTACTTGATTTCGCCAGAACTGTTATGCATAGCAAAGTCGGTACGGGCATACACGTTCTCGCCGTTTTCGATATGCGATACCGGGAACTCGTATAGTCCCGGAGTCTTGTTCGGGTTGTTCCGGTCTCCGAGGTATCCGGCAAGCATATGGAACGATACCACTTCGCGCAGCTTCAGGTGCTTGATACCCGGAATACGGTTGAATATCCATCCCTTCAGGTAGTAGGTCATATGCAGCGAAGCATAGCGGTCCATCAGGAACTCCATCGGTTGCATAAGCGAGAACGCTTTCGGGTCCATCAGAATAGACTGGTTGCTCACCGGCACAAACAGTTTGGTATAGGGTGCTTTTGCCGTTGCCAGGTAGCCTACGTCACCAATAACGTCCAAGTGTCCGAACGCCGACAGCCAGAAGCGCTTCTCCGCCGAGAACTGAATACGGTTGTAGAAGAACTTATCCTCCAGGATATATCCCATCTCGTTGGTAAAGCGGAACACAGGCGCATCTTTCCACAGGTTAAACGGCGACTCGATACCTTGGCGGTCGTTGTAGATGAAGCCTCCGGGCGAGTAGCGCAGCTGGAAAGTCCACATAAAGTCGTGGTAGAACGGTGTCTCCGTCACGGTACCGTCCGCGTTATGCTTGATATAGCGCAACAGTAGCGCATCGTTCTTACGGTTCAGTTCACCGTAGCGAGGTGCCGCCCATTGCGGATTACCGATACCTGACGAACCGTTGGGCTGGTTGTACATAAAGTCAAACCACGTGATGATAGAGAACTGATTAGCGTACTCTTTCTCGTACTTAAACCGTATCTTCGCGATATACTGCATCGGCTTCGGGTCGTAGTTGAACTTGATGGACATGAATATATGGTCACGATCCAACACGCGATAGGTCTGACCCATTTCCTCGAGGTCGTAACTGAAGGACAGCGACAGATTATGTCGCAAGCTCTCGTACGGGTGATACGGCTTGTCGTGGAACGAGTGCAGCAGCGTGAAGCCGCCTTTAGGCATCTTATCCTTGAAGCCATATGCCACATAGCCGCTGAAGAACCACCGCGGATGGGCATTAGCCGTCGTCATACCGCCTACGCGAATACGGCAACCTTCTTGCTCGTTGTAGGAGAAGGTGTTGAAGATCGGTCCGAAGTCCCATTTGGACGCATTACGTATCTTACTCGTCGGAATAAACTCCTGAATCAGGTCTTCCACCGTGTTCACCAATATACGGAACTTAGGTACGCGCATCAGCTCCGTCTCCAGACTATCCACCAGCGTCTCTTTGCCTGTCAGCCGTATCGGTCGCAGTGTATCCCACTCCGCTGGCTGACGTTTCTCCGCACCCGGCAGCGTAATCGTATTTCCCGACATGTAGAACAGGCTGTCCGGTATGGTTGCGCCGAACTCGTACTTCTCGAAGTGGCGCGTCTGACGGGCATAGATATTATGCTTGGACTTTTTGGTGATAGCAAACCGCGCATGCGTGTTGATATCTTCCGGTGCCCACAAGCCGTTATCTAACTGGTAGAACGTCTGCGATATACTCAAGTGGCTCACCCAGTTGAGGTTAATCGACGGCGGGATATTGATGCTGAAGCGTTTGAGCGCGTAGGACGAGTCGTTGACTATATACAGGTGTCCCGTAAAGCCGAAGCTCTGACTGTTCACCGGCACAAACGCCAGGTCGATACATTGCGTGTCTTCAATCACCACCGTGTCCATGATATAGTAGTGGTAGAAGCTCACAGCGAGCGACGAGGATAGCGGACTCACAAAGCGGTTCAGCATCACGTTGACGTCGTTCTGCAGAATATTCACCGGCTGGAACATCGCCTTGATATTGTGCGACATACCTCCGTTATCGAACAGCTCGTCCAGTCCTTCCCATCGTTTGGCGGTGATGACATGTCGTTCTTTACGCGGGAAGCCCGACACATAGTCGTCGGACAACGTCTCGCGCAGAGAAAGCGTCAGTATCGTTGTCTGCTGCTTGGCTGCTTCCTCGGCGTTACGAATCAGCACGACGCTGTCCACATTCACTTGTACCGAGTCTTTGCCAATCGACACGCTGTCCACATTCACTTTGCCGCTATCCACCACCAGCACTCCGCGCTCCAGGTACATCGTATCCACATACTCTTCCAGGAACTTGAAGTCGCGCCAGAAGCGGTTCTTATCGAGGTCGTAGTCAAACGGCTCTATCGCCATCGACAGCTTCTCGTACGTCTCCATCTTATACGACTCCTGCGACTCGACGCGGTTCTTGTCTTTGTTGGCAATAACATTCTTAATCAGTTCAACCGCGGGATTACCTTTGCGGCGATACCGCTCGCGGGTCTTATCGGGTTTGACCACCACATCCGATAACGCATACACTTCGGGTTCGAGGACTACGAACAGTTCCTGCGACTTACCGGGTTTGACGGTCATTATCTTTGTCTTATAGCCCACACTGCGGAAGGATAGTGACACCAATCCGCGCTCGTTGCTGATAACGAAGTTACCGTCCAGGTCACTGGTCGTACCGATAGTCGAGCCGTCGAACATGATCTGTACGAAAGGTAACGGTTCACCCGTCGAGTGATCCATCGTCACACCCGTCACGCGTGTCACAGCGGCCTGACTCAGCATGGCCACTAACAAGCACCCAATAGTATATCCGACTCGCTTACCTTTCACTTTTCATTCATCAATTCACATCCGGCAGGTTCGAGTAGTCGCGACTGTAGCGCAAATGCTGCTCGATATATCCTTCGGTGAAGTCGAGCTTCACGTCGGTTATCTGGCCGTCCTTATTCGTCTTCACTTTATACACCGGATTGACGAATCCTTTGTATGGCGCGAGGTTCAGACCTTTGTAGCGCTCCAGTATTTCGCGATGCAGGTCCGGATTAACGCGTACGGCATACGCTTCCACAAAATCTTTGGCGGTCTCGTAGTCGCCTTCCGACGTGATACCTTGAATGATAGCCAGCAGCTGTCCGTACAACGTACGCAGTCCTTCGTAGTCATTCACGCGCAGGTAGTGTTTGCCGTCACGCTCGATTATCTCCACTTCCGGCTGTTTCGGGTCCACATTCGCCAGTACCCAGTTAGCAATCAGCTGACGATTACGCATATGCGCTTCCTCAATATCCTTGCCTTCTTCGATGCGAACAAGTTGCGTCATTGCGCCGTTCATCATCTGCTGGTAGTAGCCGGCTTTGTACGCATCCATATTAGGCAGCAGGCCCAGTTCCACCAGTTTCGGGTCTCCCAGATAATACAATCCGAACAGGTCGGCACGTGCTTCCTCAATAGTAGAAGCATGTTCTTTGAGCGCATCCTTACCTACTCCCGGCATCAGCTTACCGCTTCCGTGACCCACACACTCATGTAAATCCGTATGCAGGTCGCCACACATAGCACCGTATTGGTTATACAGCTCACGAATCTCGTCGTCAATCATAAACTCCTCGTTGAAGCCGTTACCTTTGGCCGCCTCATTATAGGCATGCATCAGGTTATCTATCGTCACGGACTTAGACCCGTACTCTTTGCGAATCCAGCTGGCGTTAGGCAGGTTGATACCGATAGGCGTTGCGGGATAGCAATCGCCGGCGAGCATAGCGGCAGTAATCACTTTCGCCGTCACACCTTTCACTTCCTCTTTCTTATACGCTTTGGCGGTAGGCGAGTTATCCTCGAACCACTGCGCGTTATTAGAAATCAGTTGCGTACGCTTGGTAGCCTCCAGGTCTTTGAAGTTCACCATACTCTCCCACGTACCGGTTATACCCAGCGGGTCGGAATAAGTCTCCGTAAAACCATTGACATAGTCCACACGGCTATTCAAATCGCGCACCCACGCAATGCAGTACTCGTTGAAGAGACGGAGGTCACCGGTCTCGTTGAAGGCAATCATCTTCTCAATCGCCAGTTTCTGCTCGTCGTCCTCTGCCACTTCGTACGCTTTCTTCAGCCAGTAAACCACTTTCTCCAATGCCGGTCCGTACAAACCGCCAACCTTATACACGCGCTCCTCGATCTCGCCTTTCTCGTTCTTCACAAGTTGCGAGTTGAGGCCAATCCATTTCGGCTCGGGCGAGTTATCCTTATGCGCGTCGTACCACGCTTCCGCTTCGGCCTGGGTCACACCCTCGCCGTAGTAGTTACCGGCAGACGTAGCAACTAAGTCCTGTCCTGCTGCCTGATTGGTGCGTTTCGGCATCACATTCGGGTCGAACATCACCGGCAAAATTGCCGCATCATACTCCACTCCTGCTTGCTCACACGCTGCCACAAACCACTCCTGACTGAATTCCGGCAGGAACTTATCCTCGCTGTAGTGGTGATGAATACCGTTGGAGAACCACACCCGTTTCAGGTAACGCTCAAACGCCTTGAATTCCTCTGCCTCGCGGCTGTATGGATAGTTCGTGTACAGACTCTCCAATGCCCGACGGATACGCAGATTGTATCTGCCATTCTGGTCAAACAAGATATCGCGTCCCTGCAATGCCGCTTCGCTCAGGTAGTAAACGAGTTGCTTCTGCTGAAGGCTCAATTCGTCAAAGCCCGGCACGTCGTAACGCAGTATCTCTAAGTCGTAAAACTTATCCACCGTGTATTGGAATTTAGTTGCTTTTTTCTCACAAGCACACAGCGCAAGGAGCGCTGTGCACAAGATAATGCCATATTTCTTCATTCGTTTAGAATCTCTCAAGAACGGTTCTAATCAGTTCTTTTACTCTTGGTTTATAGTCGGTGTTAGCAGCCTCAACCTTACGTTGTGCAATCACGCAGCAAACGGTCATCGCCTTGTGGCCCATATGCAGTGCCAGACCTGCGATACAGCTACCTTCCATCTCATAGTTCGTGATACGTTGTCCCTCGTAACGGAAAGCACTAATCTTCTCGTTGATATCCGGCACAGCAATATCCACGCGCAGATTACGTCCTTGCGGGCCGTAGAATCCGTTGGCAGCAATCGTGCAACCGCGCATCATATCGTCTTTCGCGATACGGTCAACCAGTTCGGGGTTAGCTGCTACCACATAAGGCACAGCCGCTTTCTTCGGGTAGCCGATGAAGTCCACCAGCGCTTTCTCGAAGCCCAGGTCCGCAATCTTATCGCGGTCGTGGTAGAATGCCAATACGCCATCGAAGCCGATGGATTTCTGACTTACCAGGAACGTGCCCAGAGGTATATCTTCCTGCATACCACCACAGGTGCCGATACGAATAATCTCAAGCTGACGCTTAACAGCTTTCTCCTCGCGTGTGTTGTAGTCGATGTTAGCAAGAGAGTCTATCTCGTTCATCACGATATCGCAGTTGTCGGTACCGATACCCGTCGAGATACAAGAGATACGTTTGCCTTTGTATTTACCCGTAATCGTGTGGAACTCACGACTTTGCACGTCGCACTCAATACTGCCTTCGTCGAAGAACGATGCTACGATGTTCACACGGTCTTGGTCACCCACAAGGATGATCTTGTCTGCCAAGAACTCAGGTTTCAGATGCAGATGGAATGCACTACCATCGCCATTAATAATCAATTGACTTGCTGGAAATGTTTTCATAATCTTTGTGTTTTTATGGTTTGTTATTTTTATGCTTCGCCACCTCCAAACGACATCGGAATCGTCGATCCCGGATTCGGTTGGCCGTTAATCTTTATCTTGCCGAACTGATTCTCGTACTTGCTCACATTCTCCTGCAACGCAAACAGCAGTTTCTTCGCGTGCTCGGGAGTCAGGATAATACGCGACTTCACATTCGCTTGTTTAATACCCGGCATCATACGTACGAAGTCCACCACGAACTCCGACGACGAATGCGCTATTATCGCCAAGTTGGCATATACACCCTCCGCCACTTCCGGCGTGAGGTTAATGTTCAATTTTTGTTCTTCCATATCTCTTTATTTACCAAATATCTTTCCTTTTCGGCATCATCAACATCACTCCCGTCACCACCGGCAGCAACATATCGTACCACAGCAGCTCGATTCCTATATTCGGCTGGTGGAAGTGGTTCGCCGCCGCGTTCAGCATACTCACTTGCAGGAGCAGTCGCAACACGAACAGGCAGTATGCCACGCTCATCACCAGCGGGTTGCAGCACGCCATCATCACGATGAACAGCACGTAGAACAGTCCCCGCGTCAGCGGTTCCCGCAACAGGTGCTGCTTCGACGACTCTTTATATCCGTTGGACACGGACAGATGTCGCCGCTTCTGCTGCCACCAACCTTTCCACGTCGTCTTCGGCACAGACCATGTCACGCTGTCGCACCTGTAGATGACGGACGTGTTTTGCTTCGTCGCCACTTTATTGACGAACAGGTCATCATCCCCTGCACTCTCGTTCATCAGGTCCGAAAAACCACCGTGCGCAAAGAACGTATCCTTGCGGTAGGCGAGATTGCGTCCGACACCCATATACGGTTTGCCCGATGCGGCTGCGCCCATATAATGCAGGCCGTTGAACAGCGTCTCGTACTGTATGACGCTATTGAGCAGGCTGTTCTCGCGGAAGTATGCCCCGTAGCCTAACACCACCTCTTTCCCTTCGCCAAAGCCCGACATCATCGAGCTGATCCACTTGGTGGACTCGGGTCGGCAATCGGCATCCGTGAGCAAAAGGTAGTCGTATTGTGCCGCTTTGGCGGCCAGCGTCAGACCCAGTTTCTTCGTACTCCGCATTCTCGCACCTTTCGGCACAAAGGTCGTATGCACGCGCTTATCGAGTGCCACGTACTCGTCTATCACCGCCTGCGTGTCATCCTCGGAGCCGTCGTTGACCACTATCACCTCAAAACGCGGATAGTCCTGCGTAAGCAGACTCTGCATATACGCCTTGAGGTTAGCGCCTTCGTTCCGAGCACAGACAATAACACTCACACCCGGCTTCTCACCATTCTCACCATTAAGCGCCGCGTCACCATTCTCACCATTCTCACTATTTCCCCCACGGCGTACCCATATATACCTTCCGTAGAAGTACACCTGGTACACAAACGCGAGCGTGAACACGCCCAGCACGCACAACTCCCAAATCTCTATGTCAAATACGCCTATGGTCACCTTGAGACTTGCGACTTGCTGCTATTTTGTATAGAGGCCTTTTATCTTCAGCTCTTTGGCCTGCTCCGCGATATAGCGTGCCACCATTCGAGCACCTTCCTCGCTGAGTTCCACATCCTTTCCGGCTGCGAAATATACGGCGGAAGCGTCCTCACCGGCATCAGCCACGTTTTCGCGGGACATTGCCTCCACGTCAATAAGCGGCAGATGTTGCTGTTGCGCCACGCGGCGTACACCCTCCGCATATGCGCCGTGACGAGGATAGTACTCATTGTCGTAGAAGAAACGCTTGGTGGTCGGAGTAAGGAGAACGACACGCAGTTTCTTTTTCTGCGCCGTCTCGACCATCGTCAGCAGGTTATTCTCGAACTCTACAAGCGTCGAATAAGTCTGGCCGTTGGCTTCGTCGTACTCGTGATGACCCAACTGAATAAGCAGGATACTACCCCGTGAGGCATTGGCGATGATGTCGTTCCAGTCGCCCTGTGTGAGCAGCGCCCGACTCGTGGTAGCCGGCACGGCGCGGTTGATAACCTCTATATCCGACACATAGTCGCGGAGCACTTGCCCCCAGCCTATAGCGGCCGAGTCATTCATATCCTCCATCGCCGTCATCTCGGCTGCAGTCTCGTCGCCAACAATATGCACATACACTGGTTTCTTGGCACTTACACTTGCTACCATCACGGCCAAAAGGCTCAATAGTAATACACTTTTTTTCATATTCTCTCGCATTAATTACTCAATGACTTGTCCTTTCAAATCGTAAATCACTCCGCCGCGCTCAATCAACACCTGTCCGCCACGGAAAATCTTGCGGCTGATGGTTGAGGGTTGACTGCTGACGGCTTCAATGCCTGTTCCCGGCAGGGTGTAGTAGTTCACATTAGCGTAGGAGAAATGCCATTTTTTATCTCCTGTGGAATAGTAGCGGTAGGTCTCTGTCACCTTAGCGCCGTTGAGTTCAAAGAGCCAGATATATTCGGAGTAGTCATACCACACACCGTTATCTGCATCCCAATACTGTTGCGCTTTCTTAGTCTTGTTACCTTGCGCATCGTAGGTGTTCTGTATGCGGGTGGTGTTTCTCCAAGTGCTTGACAGGTACGATGTTGTCAGCTCTTCTTTCACCAGACCGTCGTCCGTGTAGGAGATAGAAACCTTGGTATCATCTACCCACGCGCTCTTACTCTTATTGTAGTCCTGCCTATGCACTAACGTCAGCAGACCATCGGTGTAGGATCTCATATACTTGTAGTATGGTACCCAGTCGGTCTTGGTCGCATCCCACAGGGAGGCCTCCGCCAGAGTCTGCTGCAAAGCGCTGTTGTACTCATAATAGACCTTGCTGTAGTTAACAAACGCACCATCTTTATAGTTCTCAACTATCTTACTTTTCAACGTGCCGTTGCTGTAGTACGCATAGGATGTTCTACTCTGATCCTTCCATGCGCCCGAAACATATTGCTGGAAAGTTTCTGTGGCCATCTGGTTATTCGTCGTATAGGTGTACAGGTTTCTGGAAAACGGCGTCCAGTCAGTTGTTCCCCATTGATAGTGTGTGAACTCCGTCTGCTTGAAAGCGTCGTTGTACTTAGACTCATACTTATCTGTATAGGTCCATTTCGTTCCGTCATATTCGCTGGTCGTAACAGACAGTTGGTCACCGTTTTCGTTGTAGGTAGTCTCTTGTTTGACGTATGCCACCCACGCGCTACCGTTCCATTCATCCACTAAAACCTCTACCAGGTTACCCTTGCCGTCGTACTTGTGAAGCTCGCGACCTGTCAGGTTATCCTCCGCGTTGTTGTAGAAATAAATACTGTCGAGGCGTGCCTCTTCGTCGCCCGCCATCATACTCATTGCGCAGCATACAGCTGCCAGAATAGTAAACATTTTTCTCATAATCGTGATATTTTAGTTGGTTATATTTTATTCAATATTCTATTCAGCGCGCAAAGGTACTGCTTTTTTTGCATATATGCAAATAAAAAGTGCAGATTTCGTCAAAAACCTGCACTTTTCCCGCTAAACGCTAAACGTTAACTCGTTAACTCGTTAAACGTTAAACATTAATTCGACCAGAAGATACTAATATATTTCCTTCTCTTCATGAACCAATCTGCCGTTCGAGGTGACGCCCTCTATAACCACGTCATAGACTGTGGGGTGTCCATCAGTAGTAAAAGTCAACACTTGCGATTGCACATCGGGTATCCATAACAATGTTGTGGGGCGCCGGCTGCTCTCCATATAAGGTTGCACATAGAAGTCCTGCGGTAACTGCCAACCAAGCGGAGTGAACTTTTTCAGGTTACCCTGGTCGGTCTGTTTGGGTATCTCGCTGCCGTCTTTGAGGATGATAGAAATAACTCCCGCACCGCCTCGTGCGCCCCAAATAACAGTAGTTCCCGACTTGAAGATATCCAGCCGCGCTATATCTTGCATCGGTATGATATCTAAGTCATAGTTGTCTTCTTGGATCACTCCGTTGATAGCTATAGCAGCGGGATTTTTGGCATAGATAGAGTGCGCGCCGCGAATGAAACACTGCTCGTTCACTACCGAGACTCCCGGCACGCGACGCAATAAGTCATGCAAGCAAGTCGCACTATATTCCTCTATCTTATTCATGCCGAACGATACATCTGCTTGATGCATCGAATATAGTTCTTTGCGCGATTCACGAACAAGACGTTTGGCATTGACTTCTATCTCGTCTAATAGCACGCTATCTGTAAAGTCACTCAGCTCTGCCTTTGCTACCGGCGCGCAGCTATTCAATGGTATAAATGCGGGAGCGACTCCCTCATAGGGAGGAAAGGTCTCCTCTTCGATTCGGATATACACATTCTGTCCTCCGTCCGGTCTATACGCAGTCAGTAGGACCGACATCCCTTCCGGCACCAATTCATCAGCAAAAGCAAATCGACCCTCATTATCCGTCGTATCCACCGCATAACCATGTGTTCCTGGGATAATCATATTAACTATCGCGCTGTTTATACCTCTTTGACGAATAGGCATAAGCGCTGCCCCTTTGACACTTCCGTTTTCGGTCAACTCACGAAGCGTAGGATCGACGAATGGCGGGTGTCTGAACGTGTACAGAATGCTCCACTGAGGGTGCTTTGCGATAGCGTATCGGTCCGTAATAGAGGCAGAGACCATCACCCGTTCGCCGGGGTGTAACGAGTCCGTACTAATGCTAATACGATACGTCCCATTCTCTGAACTAACTACCAGCGGCATAGCCACTTGCCGCACTTCGATGCTGTCCTCCGACGAGCGGTATGTGTCGCCTGAAGGCTGCTCCTCTTGCGACTTGCCATGTATATACACCATCTGCTTGCCGGCACTATTCATATCGTCCATTCCGCGCGGATAGGAACGGATGAGATATTGTCCTGCTTCGGCTGTGTTGGGGATATCGATGTATCCGCTGAACACGCCGTTGTCACGAAGCAGTTTCGCGCGCTTGGTTACCGTTCCTTGCGGATTAATCAATTCGACAATGAGCAACGATGTCGCCGTATCGGGCAACAAAGTCTGCGCGTCTAACACATGTATTCGATACCAAATACGTTCACCCGCACGGTAGTCGGACGCATCCGTGTGGATGTGCATCTTGGCGAAACCAACACTTACCCAAGTGAATAGTAATATGAACAGTACGATTTTTCTCTTTATCATAGACTAACAACTTATTCTCATATTGATGGTGTCTTAAGGTGAATCGGAACAGCTTTGATAGCCTGCCAACCGGCGCGGTCAGTGAGTCGGAGCATGAAATGGTAATCTCCTTCCTTCACATCTTCCGACACGGGAATAGCGAGGTCGATGGTTGCCGCTTTCTTTCCGCGCTCTATAGCAAAATCTTGGTTATACACCCACGCACCCTCTACATGTTCATGCTCATGTTCATGCTCCTCACCTTCTTCATGGTGATGTTCTTCGCCTTCCACTTCATCGCAATCAACGTCGGAAGTGCCGTGCGTGTGGTGATCAAAATTATTGTGTATCTCGATATTATAATTCCCTAACTCCGTATCGTCGGAGCAGTCGAAATGTACCAACAAAGTATCCCCTAAGTAATAGATGTCACAATCTGCCGGCAGGAAAGTAGCTTCCGTGATTTGCGGCGGCACTGTGTCTTTGCTTTTATTTTCGCAGCAAGTAAAAATAAAAGTAGCTGCTACCGTTATTAGCGCCATATTAAGGCACTTGAATATATTATTTTTCATTATTATGTATTGGTTTTAGAAATCCACGCTCAGCATCGCCGACAGGTTCCATCCCGCTTCGGGGAGGTCTATCAGCCGATAGTATGAGGTGTGGTCATAGTATTTGGTATTCAATATATTCTCCGCTTTAAGCGTGAGATGGAGTGTACAGGAGGTGAGTACGAATTGTTGTCCGGCACTGAGATTGAGCGTCCACCATCCGTTAGTGGGTTTCTCCGGTGGCACGATGTCGTATTGCGCGCCGCACACACGAACGTTAACGCCGGCATAGCCGAGCCATTTACTCATTTTCACCATGGGGTCCCAATGGAATTTGAGTTCAGGCATAAGTCGCCACGGCGGGGAAAATGGTAGTCCGTATCCTGCTTTGTCGCCGGATAGTTGACGGGCAAAGAGATATTCTCCTTGCAGGTTAATGTCCAAATATTGCCATGGTCGAACGGATACCATTGCCTCTGCGCCGGTTCGAATCACTTGCGCTTGGGTGTAACGATATAGTTGAAGTCCTTCGCGGTAATCGGCAGTCGGCGTGAGGTAGATATAGTTGGGGAAATAGCCAACGAAAGGATCGACTTGAATGCGCACGAAGTGATTCTCCCACGATACGGACATATCGGCTTGGTAACTCTCTTCCGGTTGCAGGTCGGCATTTCCGGCTTCATAGCGGAAGATGTGGTAGTTGATTCCATCCGCTCCTAATTCTTTAGGTATCGGCGTTCGGAAGGCTTTTCCGATATTGGCTCGCACGTCCCATCCGTGAGCCGCATACCGCATTCCAGCCGACCAGGTGAAGCTGTGGAAATCGCGATCTATAGCCTCCGAGCGCGCCATATAAACCGCCGTATCACCTACAGGTGTCTTATACCAATCGTTGTAGGGATGGATGGTGGTGTGCGCGAAGTCATATCGTACGCCCGCGTGCAGCGTCCAGGAGGTATTTATTCGCCATTCTTCGCCGGCAAAAGCACCTACGCGGTATTGCTCAAAATCCGGAATAATAAATCCCCAGCCGCTACGTCTATTATGCTGCAACTCATTTTGCAGTCCGAACCGCAGTGTGTGCCTGGGTGCGACATGCCAACGGGCTGTAGCATTGAGTGTGGCGGTGTGTTTACTAAACTGACGTTCCAAGCTGTTAGGCGGCGTAGGCATATAGCCGTGTGAGACGGGTTCAGACTCTTCTCGTCGCAGGTTATGCTGCCATGCTGCGTTCACTTCTATTCCCCAATGGTCATGGCTATACGCCGTATGCCAAAGCACTTTCAAGTGGTTCACCTCTTGTCGCGGCAGGTCTATATCCCTGCGGCTACGGTCATAATCAATAGCAGACAGGCGCACTTCCAATCCGTGGGCATTGGCGAAAAAGCCGCTCTTTGCCCATGTCTCATAGACACGCAAGCAGGTGTGCCAATTCCCTTTCGTATAGCCAAAGGTGAGCGAACCATCCGCTTCTCTACCTGCGGTATTGCGTAAGGTGCGCTTGTACAAAGGGATGCGATAGGAATAGTACTCAAAGCTATCCGTCGGAACCGCATAATCTGCATAGTCCTGGTAGGTAGCATTCACTCGCCAATAGAACCACTCCTTTGTACTTTGTACTTTGTCCCTTTGTATTTCCTTGTAGCCTTCTAATCGTGCAGATACGCCGAAAAGCAGATTGTTCGTTTGCGTGAACACGCAGGCTGAACCGCCAAATGTTCGTTTCGGTTTGCCGTACGACGATAGTAGCATAGCGCCTCCGATAGCATCGGAGCCGTACAAGAGTGCCGAGGCACCTTTGACAATTTCTATGTGGTTAATAGCGAACCTGTCTATCTCAAGTCCGTGGTCATCGCCCCATTGTTGTCCCTCGTGACGGATTCCGTCGTGAATGATTGCCAGTCTATTGAATCCTAATCCCCGAATAGCGGGTTTGGATTGCCCTGAGCCAATCGATGAAGCTTGCACTCCGGCTATGCCGTCCAATCCTTTCGCTAACGAGACCGGAATCTCACTAAGCAAATAATCGGCATCTACTGATATGGTATTCTGCGAACTGATTGGATTCGTATGCTGATGGGATGCGGTAATAGTCACTTCGTCCAAATGCAGCAAGGCTGTATCTATCGGCTCTGCACTATTCACAGACAACAACACGGCGCTTAAAACTATTGTTACATTCATTCTTCGCCGTTTTTGTGTTAACATAATGTCGCAGTCTAATCGCTCTCGACTCGTTTATCGAAGCGATTATTCAGCTACACAGCGGGCGGCGCACGTGGACTAATAGAACGGAATGAAACAGAAAGAAAGTGGTGGGCAGGAACCGTCTCTATCTTCCGAACGAGAATCGCGGGACAGAGATAGATGGAATAGCTTGGCTTGGCAACCTTAGCAATCTGGAAGTGGCAGATAACGCAATCGTCATCGCCACAGTCCGAGTCAACATCGGATACATAGGATGCTTCGCAATAAGAATGGTGATGTGCACAATGACGATGATAGAGATAGTGCGTATCTTTCACAAACAACATTGAGCTGAAAGCGATAAGCATCATCCAAGCCCATAGGTCATATAACCACTGTTTTCTCATTCCGCCTGCAAAATTACAACAAAAAATGGAAGTACCAAGTAAATTGGTAAAAAAAAACAATTTATGCTTGTATAATTGAGTTTTTTTAACGATTTAGTTGGAGTTGGCACGTTAGTGCGAACGTATTTTCGGAGGGAACCCACCCCATAGGGGAAGGGGCGTGCCGAAATACTGCTTCACATAAAAAGTGCATAAAACGGAAAATTAGGGGAGTAGGTCGAAGGTACTACATTATTTTGAAATACTCTAACAACGCCTTATAGTTGTCTTGTGCGGTGAGACAGGTGTCACGAAGATAGCCGTTGATATCGCCCCAATTCTGAATGCCACGATAATAATAGAGCCGCAGTTCATCGGTAATGATAAACGGCACTTGAGCGTTTTGCAGACATTGCCAGAACAGCAATAAGCGC